>CAVWAA010000019.1:0-107986 GCA_963752805.1 Binataceae bacterium (SeqCode) | reverse complement strand
CGGCGATGACTCGTACATTAACCTTGCGCGTGCGGGTGTCGCCGACCCGTTCAAGCTCTTGTTCTTGCAAGACGCGGAGCAGCTTGGCTTGCATCGGGAGCGGCACTTCCCCGATCTCATCGAGAAATAACGTACCGCCATCGGCGAGTTCAAAACGGCCCGGCTTGTCCTTGAGTGCGCCTGTGAACGCCCCTTTTACGTGCCCAAAGAACTCGCTTTCGAAAAGACCTTCGGGCACCGCGCTGCAATTCAATTTGACCAGCGCGCGTTCGCGTCGCCCACTTCTCTCATGGATGGCCCGCGCGACAAGCTCCTTTCCGGTACCGCTTTCCCCAGTGATTAGGACGGTAGCATCGGTCGGCGCAACGAGTTGAACCTGCTGCATCACCTTTCTCAGGCCGGAACTTCGCCCGATAATGTCGCCGAAGCTCTGTTCGGTTCGGATTTCGTCGAGCAGGTAAGAATTCTGAGCTTCGAGTCGCGCCTTTTCGTGCTCCAATAGCACCCGGTCAGAGATGTCGAGAAACATCACGCGCACGTACTTGCCGCCTGCTTCCCGCTTCGACCACCATTCAATCCACACCGGACGACCGTCATCCTTGCGACGCAACTCAAGACTGGACCCGGACGCGTCGGTCCGACTTTCAACCAGCTTTAACGCCTCGCGCAGACGGCGTTGGGCTTCGGGTGTATCGGGGAACAGAGATCGCCAGTGCAGGCCGGCCATCTCCTCGGGCTTGACACCGAAGAGTTGCGCTGCGGTCCGATTCGCCTGGATAATCCCTGCAGCAGAACCGACCACGTAAGCAATTGGCGCCTGTTCAAAAAAATCGCGGAATCTTCCCTCGCTCTGCGCTAGCCGCTCATTGGCGTGGCGGAGTTCCACACCAATCGACCGTTCTGTGCTTTCGAGTCGGGCGACCTTCTCCGCGTAGAGACGCAGTTCCATCTGGTTCATCGCGAGTGCCGCCAATGCGCGCAGCATTTCTTCTTCGCGCGGTGCCAGCTCACGCGGCTTTTGGTCGAGGACCCAAACCGTCCCAAGATTAATGCTCTCGTGGGTCCGCAGCGGAGCAGCCGCATAGAAGCGGATGCCGAGATCTGCAACGAACGAATGGCCGACTGCGCGCTGGTCATGGGCAGCGTCGCTCAGGTGGTAAACTCCTTGCGCGAGCATCGCTGAAGAACATAACCCGGCATCGCGCGCTGTCTGATGGACGTTAATGCCGACGCGAGACTTGAACCAGACGCGGTCCTCGTCGACTAGACTGACACCAGCCATTGGCACGTGAAAGAAATTCGCTGCCATCTCAGCGATGCGGTCGAAAGCAGGTTCCGGCGGCGTATCGAGGATTTGGTAGCGCCGGAGCGCGTTCAAGCGCTCAGCTTCGTTCTCGGGGAGCTCGGTTTTCATGCCACCAACGCCCGAGCAGCTCACAAATTCACGCGGCGGGCGGTCGCCGATTGTGATTCTTACGGAGCCCCTTTGGCTCTCTCGTTGTCAGGTGTCGTTCCGAATATTCTTCCTTTTCATCACCTCGGGCAACTCGCAGCACCGCACGAACGTGTCCAAGTGTGCAGGTGAGCGAAGCAAGGAAAACAACGAGACCAGCACGGCATGCAAAACGTGCTTAACGAATTGCGGCAGGCTACGTTTCCGCGAATCGGGAGCCGACAAGTTCGCTGACGTTGAGCCGAGGACAGTTTCGCGAGAGGCTCGAGGTGATGATAGCCAGGACAAAAGCGCCACTGATCCTGTTCGACGGGGTCTGCAATCTGTGCAACGCCTGGGTGAGATTCGTAGTCCGGCGCGATCCAGCCGGCATTTTCCGCTTGGTCGCGCAGCAGTCACCTATAGGTCAGGCGATAATCGAAGAGCACCTGAGCGGCGCAAGCCCGTTGTCCAGCGTTATTCTGATCGACGACAACGCGATCTCCACGGAGTCTGACGCGGTCCTCCAAATCCTTGCGCGGCTCAGTCCGCCTTGGTCCTGGATTGCGCTGTTACGGATCATTCCCCGTCCAGCGCGCGATGCCTGCTACCGCTTCATCGTCCGCCATCGATACCAGTGGTTCGGACGAACTGAAGTCTGCCAGATCCCATCAGCAGACGTCAGGTCGAGATTCGTCGAATGATCCGGGCGGGACACGAAATTCCAGCCGCCATGCTCTTGCAGAGCACGACTGGCGAAGAATCGTAATTTTACGATTCTTCGTAGCCGGCATCTTCGCGAGCAACCACGAAAAAGTTCGTACTGGACGCGCTTTTCGTTAGTGCGCCGGTTGGCACGAAAGGTGTGCTTGTGTCTCACCCAATCGGCCGGAGGTATCGATGACCGAATCCCGAGACCAGAATCGTATCCAGCCAGTTGATCCTGCTCGCGCAACCGGCGCGATCACGCGACTCTTCGCGGAGATACGAGCGAAATTAGCGCTGGTGCCGAACCTGTTTCGCGTTCTTGCGAATGCGCCGGCGGCGCTTGAAGGCCTCATGGGTCTGAGTGCGGCGCTCGCTCGCGGAGCCCTCGACGAAAAAACTCGCGAGCAACTCGCGCTAGCGATCGCCGAGAGCAACCTTTGCGCTTACTGCTTGAACGCGCACACGACCATCGCCGGGAAAATCGGGCTGAGTCGCGTTGAAATCGACGACGCGATTCGCGCGAGCGCGGCCGACGCAAGGACCGATGCCATCCTGAAACTCGCACGCAGCATCGTCGTTCAGCGTGGTGAACTCTCCGACGCAGACATCGCTCGAGCCCGTGCCGGCGGCTTGAGTGACGGCGAGATCGTCGAGACGGTCGCCAACGTCGCGCTGAACATCTTCGAGAACTACATGAGTCACGTCGCGCGTGTCCCAATCGACTTTCCGCAACACGAATCACGCGAGATATCAGGCTGAGGAGGCGAATCAAATGGCTAACGTTGAGAGTTATGACGACTTGATTATCGGAAGTGGAATCGCTGGCAAATTTACCGCATGGACCCGCGATAGCTGTCGTCGAACGGCAATTGTCGAGCGCGGGCTGCTTGGTGGTGCCTGTCCCAACGTCGCCTGCCTGCCAAGCAAGAACATGATCTGGTCCGCCAAGGTAATCTCCCTGGCCCGTCGCGGCATGGAGTTCGGGCTCAAGACTGATTCGATGAGCGTCGACATGGCGGCTGTTCAAAGGCGAAAACGCAAGATGGTCAGAGAACTTCGCAAGATACACGCCGATCAGACCAAAACCAGCGGCGCGGAATTGATCTATGGCGTTGCGCGATTCGTCGCTCCTCGCACCGTGGAGATCAAGCTGCGCGAGGGCGGCACGAGAACCATCCAGGGAGACCGCGTCTTTCTCGACCTCGGTTCGCGCGCAGCAATTCCGCAAGTGCCCGGCCTGGCCGAGGCTACCCCGATGACGCATGTCGAGGCGCTGGAGCTTGATCGCTTGCCCAGGCATTTGATTGTGATCGGCGGCGGGTACGTCGGCCTTGAACTCTCGCAGGCGTTTCGTCGGTTCGGCTCGGATGTGACCGTGATCGAACATGGTCCGCAGCTCGCCAGCCGCGAGGATCCTGACGTCGCCGCCGCGCTCAAGGATTTGTTCGTCGATGAGGGAATCGAGGTCGTGCTGGATGCCACGACTCGCCGCGTCGAAGGACATTCAGGCGATCGCGTTCGAGTCTACGTCAACGACTCGCGCGGCGATCGCGCTATCGAGGGCACGGATCTTCTCGTCGCGACCGGCCGCAAGGCAAACAGCGACGCAATCGGTCTCGATAAAACCGGCGTTCAGCTCGACGAGCGCGGTTACATCAAGACCAATGACCGGCTGGAAACAACCGCGGAAAGCATCTGGGCGATGGGCGATTGCGCCGGCAGTCCACAATTCACGCACGTCGGGCTCGATGATTACAGCATCGTGCACGCGAACCTGAGCGGCGGCAATCGCCTCAAGCGCAATCGGCTGATCCCTTTCTGCATGTTCACCGATCCGGAACTGGCGCGGGTCGGTAACAACGAAGTCGAAGCGCATCGCGACGGCATGGGGTATCGCATGGCCATGTTGCCGATGGCCGAAGTGCTGCGCACGAAAACGATCTCCGAGCCGCGCGGCTTCATGAAGGCGCTGGTCGCTAAAGACAGCGACGAGATTCTGGGCTTCACCGCATTCGGATTCGAAGCGAGCGAGCTGATGGTGGCGATGCAAACCGCGATGCTCGGTCACCTGCCCTATACGGTGTTGCGCGACGCGATCCTGACACATCCGACAATGTCTGAGGGATTGGCTCAACTACTGGCTAACGTTCCGGCGCGATGAGTTCCGAGGAGGAGAGAACCAATGAACTATCTCATCAAATTGTGCGACAAGTTAGGGATCCTTCACAGCGAAATCGACTATCACGTGCTCCGAGCTTCGATGGTCCTGATATTCCTCTTCTTCGGATACCAGAAGTGGTTCGAGTATGAGGCCCAGGCGCTCATTCCGTACATCAGTAACGGACCGCTCATCGCCTGGATGTATCCAGTCTTCGGAATCAGAGGAGCCTGTTGGTTCCTGGGCGTCTCGGAATGGACCTTTGGCGCGCTCCTCTTCATCGGATTCTGGAACAAGACGGCCGGCGTGCTTGGCGCGCTAGGCGGAATCGCTTCGTTTGTGTCCACCACAACTATCATTCCTTTTATGCCCGGCGGCTGGGCAGCATCTGCTGGCGGCTTTCCCGCAATGACGGAGAAAGTCGCCTTCTTGATGAAGGACTTCGTGCTCCTCGCGGTGTCCTTGTACCTGCTGAAGCAGGATTTGCTGAGGCTTTCACTGCAATACCGAGAGACAAGTCCATCCGCTGCAACGTCAACCGAAATGCCAACGGCAGAGGACACGCTCAGGAGAGTGGTGTAGAGGGCCGCTGATCTGAATCAAATGTCCAAACAGAGGGATGATCAAATGAAACAGTTAGCTGGAAAAGTGGCAATCGTAACGGGCGCTTCCAAGGGAATCGGAGCCGCAGCCGCCAAGGCGCTCGCCGCTGAGGGAGCTGCAGTCGCGGTCAACTACTCTTCGGGAAAACAAGGAGCCGAGCGCGTCGTGGCGCAAATCACGCGCGAAGACGGCAAGGCGATCGCGATTCAGGCTGACGTATCCAAAGCGATCGACGTGAAACGCTTGTTCGAGGAGACCGAGAAGGCTTTTGGATCGCCGAATGTACTCGTGAACAACGCCGGCGTTTTCAAGTTCGAGCCTTTGGAGTCCATTACAGAAGAAGAATTCCATCGCGAGTTTGACACCAATGTCCTGAGCCAAATCCTCACTATCCAGGAAGCTCTGAAGCATTTCCCGGCCAGTGGAGGCAGCATCATCAATATCAGCTCGATCGCGAGTGAGAATCCCGTGCCGAGCTCGTCTCTCTATTCGGCGACCAAGGGTGCGGTGGACACCCTCACGATGGCGTTGGCCAAGGAACTGGGGCCGCGGAACATCCGGGTTAATGTCGTTGCGCCAGGTCTGGTCGATACCGAAGGCAACAGAGATAGCGGGTTTGTCGGCAGTGAAGCGGGAAACGCGGGAGTATCGGCGACACCGCTCGGCGTGAGATTCGGCAAACCGGAGGAAATAGCGCCGGTTATCCTTTTTCTCGCGTCGGACGGTGCGGCGTGGCTGACAGGCGAACGAATCAACGCTTCGGGCGGCTTACACTGAGACTTTCTTTAAGTGTCCCATCCAGCGTCCTCCAACGAACGGAAGGTTAGTCAGGAGATGTAAGCCATGAGTCGGGATAATCGAAAAATACGCTTTGGTCTTTGGTACGATTTCCGAAACCCATCGAAATGGCACCAGTCCACGGACCGACTGTACGCCGAAACCCTCGATCAGATCGCATGGGGCGAGAACCACGGATTTGATGATGTTTGGTTGTCTGAGCATCATTTTATCGAAGACGGCTATCTGCCTTCGATTATGCCGATAGCCGCTGCGATCGCCGCTCGAACAAAACGGATCCGCATCGCGTCGGGCGTGCTCCTGATGCCTTTTCACAACCCCGTACGCCTCGCCGAAGATATAGCAGTAGTCGATATCATCTCCGGCGGTCGTTTCGAGCTCGGCGTCGGAGTTGGCTTCAAGCACGAAGAGTTCGAAGGTTTCGGAGTGCCTTTCAAGGAACGCGGAGCGCGAACAAATCAATCACTCGAAATCATTCGTCGTCTTCTCGGCGGAGAGACGCGTCACCTTCAAGAGCGAATTCTTCGACTTCAAGAACGTCAAGGTTACGCCCGAACCTATTCAGAAACCTCGTCCGCCTGTATGGCTGGGCGGCTTCACCCCCGCTGCCCTGCGGCGCGCTGCTCGCTACGGCGATGGTTTCACGGTGCCAGGCGCGACCCGCGACGTGTACGACCAATATGTAGCCGAGTTGAAGAAGCAGAATCGGCCGATCGAGAACATTCGATTCGCAAGCGCCTTTTGGTGCCTCATCGTATCCAACGATCCCGAGAAAACCTTCGCCGAAGCCGCCGACCATATCATCTATCAGGCGAACAACTACTCCGCATGGCTTTCTGCGGCTGGACTCAGTCCCCTTTCCGAGCATCTGCACGATCGTGATCAACTGCGGCGAAGCGGGCTGCTCCAGGTGGTCGACCCCGACGCCGCGATAAAGCTGATTCGGGACTTCGCCAACAACGTCCCCATCACACACTTCTATTCGTGGACGCTGCCGCCTGGATTGCCGCCGCGATGGGCTCAAACGCATCTCGAACTCTTCGCATCCAAGGTGATCCCGGCGTTCCGCTGAATCGAGGACGCCAGGACGAGACCTGCTGCCGTGCATCCAAAGCGCTTGAGCGCTTCAGGCAGTATAGTTGATTTCGCGACCAACGGTGGAAAAGGCGTGAAAGGACGATGAATTCAGTCAAGATTGTTGAGGAATTCTGGGAGCGCGTGTGGAAAGCTCGCAACCCCGCCGCGATCGACGACTTCGTGATCGAGGATTTTGTGATTACCACCGGAGGCGTGGATGTCGTTTCCAGGACAAAGTTCAAAGAATGGGCTGCTGCCTTTATAGCGAAGATCAACGATCTTCAATTTGAGGTGATTGAAACGTTTCAGAATGAGGATGGGAGCCGAGTCGCCTCAAGATGGCGAATTACCGGGAAGAACAACGGGATACTGGGGAGCCCGGCAGACCAGCAGCCCATTTCCTTCACAGGCACCGCAGTTTGGGCAGTGCGACAAGATGGGAAGCTCTGTCATAACTGGGTTGAACGAAGCTCGTTTGAGCTGTTCCAACAATTGCGCAATTCGTGTTCAGCAGTAGGCGGCCTTTAATATCACCCGATCGATTAGGATATCGAGCGTCGGTATGCGTAGATTCCCGGCGGACGTTTGGGTAGTCCGACAGTCAGAGCGAGAGGCAGATGACACACCACGCGGTTGAGCTGCCTCCGGGAGTTCGCGCACTTTGGCCATACAAATCCCGTTTCGTGAACCTAAACGATCGGTCGCTGCTATGCTCAGGGCCAACACGATACATTCTTCGCGAAATGCAATTTAGGGATGGCTCCGGTATCGGATTGAGCTAAAAACTCAATATAATCAAGAACTTTTGGTGAAGGCGGGGGGAATTGAAAATCCGGACACGGGAGATCTCAGTAAGAAAAGGTAGATTTTCCGGCACCTTTTGCGGCGTGTGCATCCCGCAAAGTACCGGGATCTACCGCGTGTCGTCCCTAAGGGACAGTCAATTTCAATCAGTGGATCCCTTGAGCATCGGTAGCGGAGTTTGGGCTGGACCAGAGAGAGCAATTCCTATCTGGGCCGAGCGTATCAAGACGCGGCCCTCGTTGCGGCCATTGCCGCACGGCGACATCAACCAGTTCGCAATGATGGGCGTCAATCCGCCGACGGCCTACCTCCTGCTGACCGTATCAACTTTGCACGCTGCGAGGAGGAAATTTGCCGCGGATCTCCCGCCGATCCCTGTTCCGAAGCAGTTGGGGAGCCGACGGTTCGGATCATCAACGGAGAAACAACGATCAACGGCCCCTCGTCGATATAGTGGAGCTGCCGGCCGTTGATCTAACTCGTCAAGCTTCACGGCTGCTCTCAGGCAGTACGCGACGGATTGCCCGCATCCAACAAAAGACTGCTACTCAGCCCGATCATCGCGAATGCCGCGACGAGTTTCAGCTCAGGCTAACCGTCCGTCTTCTGAACGGCACTCCGTTGCCTCTTTTTTCTGTTATAACGTCCTTATAATCGGCTATCGGAGCTCTACAGGCGAGGGGACTGGGTAGGTTGATTCGTCAGAACGACGAGAACGAAGGAGGACGCAAGATCGCAGCGCATGAAACAGCACAGACGTGCGAACACGGTGCGCGACTGCGAACAACAAAAGCCGCGGGGGCGGGCCACGCCGCAGTGACGCACTGCACGCGGGCTTATAGATCATTCGATCACTTTCGGCGAACTTGCGCCACTTCGCCATCTCCCCGGAATGCAACGCGCTGCGGAGGATGCGCTTTAGGGATTATGGAATTTGGGGATCGATTTGAACCCGCGCTGGCGGAGCATGGCAGCGTCTGTGATCTATAATAATTGTGAATGCGCTCAGGGAGTACGAAAGTGCCGGCGGGACGAAGTAATGCAACACTCCACGCTTTCAACCGACGCGTCCTAGCCGAGGACTTGGTCCGCATCCGCCGTCCGGATGACCGAGAGCGCTACGCCGCGTCACAACGGCAGGCGCGGATCGACCCCAATCCCCACCAGATCGACGCTGTGATCTTTGCGCTCCGACGCCTCCGCGAGGGCGGTTGCATCCTTGCTGATGAGGTGGGACTGGGAAAGACGATCGAGGCGGGACTGGTGCTCGCGCAAAGCCTGGCCGAAGGTGCGGAGCGCGTCCTGCTGATCGTTCCCAAGTCGCTAATCGGCCAGTGGCAGGACGAGCTACTCAATCTATTCGGCATTCAGGCTCGCGAGGACCAGACCAATTTTTTCGGACACGGAGTGTACCTAGTTGGCCGCGAGTTCGCGGGAAGCGAACGTGGCGCTGAGCTACTAGGCGCCGTCTCACCATTTGACCTGGTGGTCATCGACGAGGCCCACGAGATCTTCGCGGGCCTCCACAAGCGCTACGGACGCGACGGACTGTATGACGAGACCTCCGATGAGGCGCTGATGGCGCACCGCGTCCGTCACTTCCTGCGTACCGCGCCGGTATTGCTGCTCACGGCGACTCCGATGCAGAACTCCCTCGCTGAGTTATGGGGCCTCGTGCAGTATGTGGAACCAACGGGCACTCTGCTCGGCGACATCACAACGTTCCGCCAGGTGTTCTGTAGCGAAGATGACCGAACGCTGATCCCAGGCCAGGAGCACGAGCTGCAGCGGCGGTTGGCAATGGTGCTCCAGCGGACGTTGCGCCGCCAGGCGCAGGAGTTTCTCGATCGGCCTTTCACGCAACGCCGATGCCGCCTCTACGAGTACGCGATGAGCGAGGACGAACGGTCGCTCTACGATGACGTGACGGAGTACCTCCTGCAGCCCTCATTGTATGCTTTCGCCGGCCGGCAGCGCCGCTTGCTTCTAATCGGATTTCATCGCCGTATGGCGTCATCAATTCCAGCCCTAGCTGCGAGCCTCGAGAACGTTGCCACGCGGCTCCGCCGCCTCGGCACCGATCAACCAGTTGCGGGTGAAGCTATCGAGGTGCTCTACGACCTGGAAGAAGATCAGGATGTAGAAGAGTCCAGCGAGGAGGCGCCCGTCCCGGTCAATCGTGGAGCGGTCGCCGCCGAGTTGGCTCGTGTGGATGACTTTGTCGCTCGAGCCCGATCCCTTCCGCACGATGCCAAAGCGCGCTCGTTTCAGGACGCAATCCGCGTCGTGCTCGATCTAGGTCGCGACGGTCGCAGCAGTGGCAAGGCCGTCGTGTTCACCGAGTCCATTACTACCCAGGAATATCTGAAAAAGTTGCTCCTCGATATGGGCCTCGATGACGAGGAAATCACCCTGTTTCGCGGTACGAATGATAGCGCCCGCGCGCAGCAAGCGTACGCCAGGTGGTCAGGAGAAGAGGGGAGCAAACTTGCGCCGGGTTCTCGACCGACCCGAGAGGTCGCCGTACGGCTCGCACTCGTTCACGAGTTCCGCACGCGCTCGAAGGTCATGGTGTGCACCGAGGCTGGTGCGAAGGGGCTTAACCTTCAGTTCTGCGAGACCGTCATCAATTACGATCTGCCGTGGAACCCGCAGCGTATCGAGCAGCGGATCGGGCGGTGCCACCGCTATAGCCAGCAACGCGATGTCACCGTCGTTAACTTTATCGCCAAGGACAATGAAGCGCACCGTCTGACTTTTGAAATCCTGAGCGAGAAACTTGACCTGTTTGGAAAAGTACTCGATGCCTCCGATGTGGTCTTGCACGAGCCGCGCACTGACGCGCCCGAGATCGTCGTGTCGGCGCTCTCCCTCGAGTTCGAGACTGATCTCCGCAACATCTATAGCCGGTCGCGGACCTTGGACGAGGTGACGCGAGAGATTGCGGCGCTGCGGGACAAGATCGAGGCACGAAGGGACGCTTACGAAAAGGAATACCAGCGCACATCGCAGATTATCGAGTCGCGGTTTGATGAAGACGTGCGGAAGGTTTTCAAACGCTTGCGGGAGGATCTCCCTGAGGGACTCGTACAGTTGGATCGTGACCTCGCCGACCTCGTGGAAGGCTACCTTGCTTCTCGCGCCATTGCTCATAAGCGTTTCGACAAGGCGGGCCGAGTGGTCTTCGAAATCGCGCCGGGCGCCGAACTAGCTTCAGAGATAGGAGAAGGTCGTCGGTTCGCGACCGGTGATGCCAGAGGCTTGACCGACGCCGAGCCGTTGAATCTCGCGCATCCGCTGGTTCGTGCGGCCATCGCCGACGCTCGAGCATGGCCGGGCGGCTCGGTCGAGTTGTTGCTTCCGCGCGACGCCACTCTGGACCTCGCTGCGATGGCTGGAAGGGCTGGCGTCCTCGCCGTGGCGATGGTCGACTACTCCGGCTTCGAGCCGGTCCAGCGCGTGATCTTCGGTGGCGTAGCTGCAGGTGTGCCGATCGATCCCCTTGTGGCAGCCCGGATTGCGCGGCTGAAGGCGACCGATAGTCAGGCAGTCAGCATCACTGTTGATCCGCAGGAGCTGGACGACGCGGTCGAAGAGGCCATCTTCATCGATCAACGCGAGACGGAGAAGCGTGAGCAAAAGCACTTCGAGCGGGCCATTGGTCAGCTCGAGCGATTCGTCGACGACAAGGTACTGGTGTGCCGACGCGAACGGGCGAGTGTCGCTGACAAGTTGGGTTCCGCGAAGGCTCGGCGTGATGCGGTCGTCGGTTCCACCGCGCGAGAGCGGGTCGAGGAGGAGATTACTCGGTTGGCGACCAAGCACGATCTGCTCGAACGGCGTATCGCCGCGTTGGATTCCAGGGAGGACGAGGTCTACCGAAAATGGCGAAACGAATATCACGAGCTTCGGTACAGGGCACCCACCGCAACCCGGCTGTTCCAGGTTGCGTTCCGGATCGCGCCGGCGAATCGGTAGACGTAGTGCTAAAGATCTTGCACACCGCGGATTGGCATCTGGGACGTCGGTTTCCGTCTTTCCCGGAGGAGGCGCAGAAGAAGCTGTCGCGGGCGCGGATGGACGTGATCGCGAGAATTCTCGACGTCGCTCGGCGCAATTCAGTGAACGCGGTGCTATGCGCCGGCGACCTGTTCGATGACCCCACTCCCGCCTCGGACTTCTGGGAGGGCCTGGCCGCGACGTTTCGCAATCGGGCCGACACTACTCATCCCCCGGTTTTTCTGCTTCCAGGCAATCACGATCCGCTTACATCTGAGTCCGTATGGGCGCCGGGTCATCCGTTTCGTGCGCAACTTCCGGCGTGGGTGCATGTTGTCGATAGCGATGATTTCACGTTTGAACTTGCGCCTGGTGCAATCCTCTATGCGAGGCCGTGCCGGTCCAAGGCCGGAGAGAACGACCTAACGATGGCGCTTCCCGCGCGCGAACCCGGTGACGCGCGAATACGCATCGGATGCGTGCATGGCAGCACGTTCGACATGGACGGCTATCAGACCAACTTCCCGATTTGTCGCGATGCGGGCGTGCATCGCGGGCTCGACTATCTCGCGATTGGTGACACGCATTCGTTTCGTGACGTTACCGAGACTTCGTCCGTCCCGACTGTCTACCCCGGTGCGCCTGAGGCCACGAACTTTGACGAGCCCGGCGCGGGCTGCGTGGCACTCGTTGCGCTGTTCCGGCACGGGTTGCGGCCTCGCGTGGAGCGTGAGCCGGTTGCGTTCTGGCGCTGGATCGACCGGCGATGCCGGGACCTCAATGAGTTGCGCACACTGCTGACTACTCCAGACCTCGACCGCCATGTGGTCAGGCTCCACCTCGACATGACCGTATCCTTATCCGAGGAGAGCGAGGTCGAGCGCATCTTGCGCGACCTTCAAGGCACCGACGCCACCCACGGCCGCGCGGGCGTGCTGCTGGTGGACCGAACGAACCTCACGTTGCAACCCGGTTCCGGAGGAATATTTCCCGACGATTTGCCGCCGGTGCTCAAGGACACCATCGCGCGCCTTGACCGCCTGATCGCAGACGCTAATGACGAGACCGAGAAGTCGCGGGCGACCCGCGCGCTCGCGCATTTGTACAAGCTCCTGCAGAGCCAGGAGACCTCCCCAGGTCGCGCGCTTTGAGGCTCTATCGACTTCATGTCGCCGACTTTGCGGCGGTCGCGGCGGCGGATATCGAGTTCGGTCCGGGCCTCAACGTGCTGTACGGGCCGAACGATCTCGGAAAGTCAACGCTGGCACAAGCGATCCGATTGGCGTTTCTGCTTCCTCACACGTCGACCCACATCGACGACTATGTGCCGTGGATCGGCGGTCGCGATCCGGTTGTCGAACTCACTTTCGAGACGGGGCCGCAGCGGATCTGGCGAGTCAGGAAGGAATTCCGAAGAGGCGGCACCGCGTTGTTGCAGGAGTCCAAAAACGGCAAGGATTTCGACGATGTCGAGCGCGGGCGAAAAGTGGACGGGAGGATCCGGGACCTCCTGCGATGGGGTATTTTCGAGCCGGGCGGCGCGGGCGGCGGCAAAGGCCTTCCGACGAGCTTCCTGGCGACCGCACTACTCTCCACGCAATCGGACGTGACCGATGTCCTTGAGGCCAGTTTGCAAGGTGATCCGAGCGGCACTGGAAGGGAACTGATCGCGGCTGCGCTGCAGGCGGTGGCACAGGATCCGCTCTTCACCGCGATGCTACGAGCCACGCAAGCAAGGCGTGACGAAGCGTTCACAGACAAGGGCTCGAAAAAGACCGCGAAGGGAAGTGTGTTCCAGGTCGCCGCGATGCGCGTGAACCAAGCGAGGGTCGAAAGGGAGGAGTTTCAGAGGTTGGTCGACGATTCGGAAGGTGTCGAGCAGCAGTTGCGCGAGCTGACGGTGAGGCGAAGTCAGCGCGAAGAGGCGGTGGCCGTCGCGACGGCGCGGCTCGAGATGGTGGAACGGCTTGCGGCACAGGCTGCCGCTCTCCACGATGTGGAGGAACAGGTCCTCCTTGCAAGCGAAGAGGTCCTGCGCATCCAGAAGATGAGCTCCGACGTGGAGGCTGCAGAGCGAAACGTCGGAGATCTCGCTCGAAAACTGGAAGCAGCAGAGGAGGCGCTGAAGGTCGCGCAGTTGAAAAAGGAAGAAGCCGATGCCGCCCTCGAATCCGCTGAGAAAGCTGCTAGGCCTGCCGGATCAGATTCCACCATGACCGATACGGTCGCTCGCCAGCGCTTAGAGTTGCGGAAAGTCGCGGCAAACCAGGCGTCGAGAGAGGCACAACAACGGATCGACGACGCGGCGAGCGCGCAAAAGCTCATCGACGCCGTAGCCAGCGCAAATCGTGAGCATCTGGCGCAACAGACAGAAGCCGAGAAGGCACGAGCAGAGCTCGCCGACGCGGTCGCCAAAGAGCGTTCCGCCGAGGAGCAGCTTCACACAATAGATCTGCTCGAACGGGCGCTCGACGCCCGCGATGCCGACGATCGCGTCTCCGCCGGGGAGGCCGACGTGGACAAGCTCGCGAACGTCCAAGCGCGCTTGGCAATGGAAGTGAGCGAACGCGAAGCGCTGGAGAAACTACGCGCCGCAATCATCGTCCCGGCTGCAGATACGTTTGGTCCGATGCGTCGCCTTGGCAACGATCTCGCGGGAGCTCGCGGCGCGCTCAACGTCGGTCTCGTAGTAACGGTAAAACCGAGTCGCCCGGTCGACATTCGCGCGAAGAAGGACGGGACGGCTGTGAGGCCCGCGGTACCTGGTGAAACGTTGGAAATCGAAGCGAATGCCGAAGTGGACATCGATATCGGCGATATCGCGAACGTGCGTATCCGGGGCGGGCGACGAGACGCACAACAGAAGGCCGAAGCCATGGAGGTTCGTTGGAGAAGCGAAGTCCAGCCATACCTTAGGGCTGCCAACGTCGAGGATCTTGACGGCCTGAGCGCGAAGATCGCGGAGGCTCAAGCGCTCGATGCGAGCGTCAGGGCGAAGGACGTGGAGTTGCAATCGCTGCAGGCGCAGATCGATTCGCTAGCCGACTCGATGCAAAAGCTGGACGAGGCGCTCAAGCGAAAAAAGGCGTGCCGCGCCGCGCTCGGGGACGTATCTCTCGAAACACTCCTTCCGGATCTCGCAACCCTTGGCGCTGAGCCATCACATACGTTACGAGAGCGCCGACAGCACGCAGCTAAGGACATTGAGCAGGCTCTTGCGAAGGCGCATCAGGCCCGCATCGCCCACACTCTGGCGGAAGAACGCACTAAGAATTCGGCATCAGCGTTGAACGCCGCGGTCGTCGCGCGGGATGCCGCTTTGGCCATTTTTTCTGAAGGTGTGGCTGCGACCCTGTCCGATGCTCAAGCTAAGTTGGCGGGAGCACTGGACGAGCAACAGAAGGTCGCGACGGAACTCGCATCGTTGGAGAGCACTATCGCAGCGCAAAATGAGCGCGTAGAAGCGGCCATTCGCGAAGCTCGCGCCATCGCGGAACAAGCACAAGCCGGGCTAGACGGTGCATCTGCGGAGCGAACGAACGCGATCACCGCGCACGCGTTACAGGTCGGTCGGCTTGAGGAACTCCGAAGATTGCGAGAGGCACAAGACCTCGCCACCGCCGAGAGCAAGCTGAAGAGCGCATCGGACAGGCAGGCCGCGATGCCGGTCCCGGAGCGGATCGTGACTGAAGCCGACCTGAGAGTAGCGCTGGACGCCAAGACGATGGCTGAATCCGAACTCAGTGCAATCCAGCGCGAGATCGAGCGCACTCACGGCGCGCTAGAGCAGGTAGGCGGCGCCGTTGCGCGCGAGCGACTACGCGACGCGGTCGACGCGTTCGAGTTGGCGGAGCGGCAGGAGCGGGAAATCGAGGCAGAATACGATGCGTGGTCGCTGCTGCTTGACCAAATGAAGCAGGCCGACGCGGCGCAGGCGAGCAACCTCGGCCAGACGCTCGCGCCCGCGATCGCTGGCCGGTTCGAGGCTTTGACGCAGCGCCGTTACGAAAGCGTCCGGCTCACTGCGCAACTCGGCACAGAAGGTGTCGTGGTCGCCGGCGCGGTGAGATCAACACAACGCATATCCGTCGGTACTCGCGAGCAACTTTCGACCTTGTACCGATTGGCGCTGGCAGAGTACCTATCTACGACTGTTGTTCTCGACGACCAACTAGTTCAAAGCGACGGTACGCGGATGGACTGGTTCCGCGCGCTGCTCGCCGAGAAGGCCCGCAGCTTTCAGATCGTTGTTTTTACGTGTCGCCCGGGCGACTACCTCAAACCTAGCCCGAAAACACCCAAAGGGAAGAGCGCTCATATGGACACAGATGACGGGTTTGTACGAGCTGTCGACCTCGGACGAGCTGTGCGCCGAATGTAGCGTAAGGTCGGCCTTAATTCGCTGCTGGTTCACGCTCTTGGATGACCATCTTTCTCCGAATAACCCAGAACACTGGCCGATGCTGGCGCAGAGATAGCGGGAATTAGATGCCAGAGTCCAAGCGTAATCAATCAGTAGACAGCCTCTGCCGTGAGTTGGGACTTGAGACGGTAGAGATCGATCTTAGGAAGCGGGACGACGGATGGTATTTCAGTCGGGAATTTTTCCGACGGCCTGAAGATGCCGTATTTCGATATTTCCAGGGACAGGGTTACTACGGGAATGCTTGCGAAGGCGGTGCGATTCAGACGGTCATTAAGGCATGCTGTCTCGATTTCTTAGTCGCAATAAACACGTTCCGCTCGGAGGTTGACGCCTGCAACCGTTATCTGGAAGCACAGCTCACAATACATTGTGACAAGAGCGCAGAGATTGTACGCGCTGTAATTGCCGCTGATAAAGAGAGTGTCGCTCGGAACACTGCAAGAATGTTTGACGCGGGTTTTGTGCATGGCGCATTCAACAGCGACGTCAGGCAGGATGCAGGTTTAGGAATCTGGCAATCATTAGTCGCCACCGGGACACTAGAGCAAACGAGGAGAAAACTGACTACAAGACCCTACGATTACCGCGCGGGCTGGCCCGATCTCACACTATACCGTCAAAACGAACTATTGCTCGTCGAAGTGAAGACAACGAATGACAGGTTTCACGAATCGCAGCTAAGGATCATCGAAGACTTCATCATACCTCTCTCGCCGGCGTTCAAAGTGGTTAAAGTCGTTGCAATCTGAAATGCCAAGATGAAGGTCTGCTGCACCTATTGCTCCATAGAAACTTGCTCGCCGTCTGAGATAGTTCCCGCAGTCCAGCGATGGGGAACGGTCCGAGTCAAGAACGCTGAAAAGTTCGCCAACAATCACAGCATACCTCTGTTGCTCCTAACGGCCCGACACGGTCTTGTAGACAAGGACGACCTTATTCTGTCAGGCGGTGTGGACCTGAGTGACAAGGAAAATAAGCCGTTAAGCTCATCGGGTGGCACGCCAACTTCAGGAAAAAGACATTCACGAACTGAATTTCTTGGTCAACCCGTCGAACCGCCTAGCTGTCGCCTATCTTAGTTGATTACGCTGTCGTGCGACCGCGCAAGGGTAAGCCTCGAAGTACTTGATCACAGCGGGCGCCCGTTCGCAGAATGGACGAAGGTGTTCCGTCAGGCAGAGGAGGCTAGAAGACGAGCTTCGAAACCGGGGATTTCCGTGAGAGAGGTTTTCGCCGATCTTTTTCGCAGATACGGAGAGGAGGACGGAATGATCTGGTTCAAATGCGGTGAAGCCTACAGGGAGCGGCGGCAGCATGCGGACACGCTGGCCAATTTTCGACAAGCAGGTCAGCTCTTCACGAAAGAATGGCGAGAATTGGCGATCAGTGAAGCCAAGGTTGCAGAAAAGCAAATCCCCCGAGGCCTGGAATTCTTGCAGGGTTTTCGGAAAAATCGGCCTCGGCACTCCGCTACACTACCGGTAGCGGTTTGCTGAAACAACCCGATACGCATAAGTTGCCTAGTTCGTCAAGCAAGGATTTTGCGTCTTTGAGGTCGGCGGTATCGAAGCCTTCCGTGAACCAGTTGTAGATCTCAGCGAGCATCATGCGCGCCTCGTCGCGACGACCGGTGTCGCGCAGCAATCGCGCCAGAGTTTTCGTCGCGCGCAGTTCGAATGACTTCGCACCTTGTCGGACGGCAACCGCCACCGCCCACCGCATATGTTGCTCGGCCGCCGCGATATTCGTCGCGCTCCTCAGCAAAATCTCGCCTTCTAAGCGTTCGGCCTCCGGCTGGCCAAAATGCTCGCCGGTTATCTCTGTCTTCGCGCGATGCGTGGTAAGCGCGTCGAGCGCCTCCTCGTAAAATCCTGCATGCATGCACGCTTCCGCAAGGAGCACTCGTGGTGCCACTCCGCCATCTGGGGAACCCAAGTCGCGAGCCCGTTCTCAATCAGGGGTAAGCCAAGCTGATATTCTCCCTGCAGGCTCGCGACCCAGCCTTCGTTGATTCGACTCATCGCAAGCGCCGAAGCGAAGCCATGCTCTTTTGCCAGCGCCTCGAGCTGTTGGCTAATCCGCCGCGCCACCTGCAACTCGCCCCGCCAGGCCCGAACCCAAGTTTCACAATGAAACGATAGAGCGAGTGAAAACGGCTCCTTCAGCGCGCGCGCCCGCTTGACGGCGGACTCGCTGAAGTTAGCAGCACCGTCAGGGTAGCCGGGCCCAGTTCGCCAACGCGGCGAAATTGAAAGACTCTATCAGAGGGTCTAGGCCGATAAGAGTTCTTCGGCCCGCGCCATCGGGGCACAGCGTGATCGCCCGGTCTAATGCAGTCAAGCTATCGCCGACATCCCCGGTCCAGAATAATGTCCACCCCTCAGCAGCATGCGCATCGGCCAAGGCACCTGAGCTCTTTTTGCGCTCGGCCACCACTAACATTTGTCGGGCCATTTCCAGCGCTTGATTGTAACGCGGGGCGACAATATGAGCGGTGCAACTGCCCGCCAGAGCGGCCGTCAATTCGTCGTCATCACCCGATTCGCGTGCGAGATCACGCATTCGCTCATAGCCCGGTGTCGTCTGTGGCGAGCCCCATCCTTCGATAGCCGTTGCGGCGCGGACCAGGGTGCCAAGCAGGTCGAATTCCCGGTGGCTGCGCTCCGCGGTCGCCGCCAGCGCAGGAATAGGCGCGAGTCACGCGCGCGCGTGTGAGCGCTTCGGCGAAGGCCGACCGTGAAACCGCTCGCTGCGCCGCGCGACCGAGCTATTCTACCGCCTTCTCGGCTTTGTTGCTGCGGCTGTAATGATGTGCCAGCTCGGCGGCAACCTCACCCACGCGTTCGCCATACGCCGTTTCCTCCCGCTCTGCGATGCGACGATGGAGTTCGATCCGATGATTGTCCGGTATGCGGTCGTAAAGCACGTCCTGATAAAGGGCATGATGAAAGCGGAAAGTCGCCGTGACTGTGCCGTCAGGCCACGTCGTCGATCCCTGCTTGTTGACGAATCGCTCGCACCTCGATAGCCGCGTGCAGCAGGCCTGGATCTCACTCACGGGGTGCCCAAGCGCCGCCGCGACCGCTGCCGCCGAAAACTCCCCGCCAGCGACACTCGCCGCTTCGAGCACGGTCTGCTCGTCAGGCGTCAGCCGCTCAAGGTTACGCTCGATCATTTGGAGGATGTTGCGTGGCGCTCCGGTATTTCGCACGGTTCGGGCTGCAGCCGCACCGCAGCAAGAGTTTTAAGCTCTCTACCGACCCGTTTTTTGTGGAGAAGGTGCGCGACATCGTGGGGCTGTACCTTAACCCGCCCGACCAGGCGCTGGTGCTGTTGTGGACGAGAAGAGCCAGGTGCAAGCGCTGGAGCGCACCCAACCGGTGCTGCCGCTGGGCTTGGGCTACGCCGAAGGAGTAACCCATGACTATTACCGCCATGGCACCACCACTCTGTTCGCGGCGCTCGACGTGCTCGATGGCAAAGTGATTACTATGTGCAAACCGCGCCATCGTCACCAGGAATTTCTCTCGTTTCTTGATCACCTTGACCGCAACGTCCCGCCTGCACTCGATATCCATCTGGTCGCTGACAATTACGGCACTCGTAAGCATCCCAAGGTTAAGGCTTGGCTCGCGCGGCGGCCGCGCTACCACTTCCATTACACGCCCACCTACGCCAGTTGGCTCAACCAGGTCGAGCGCTGGTTCGGGCTGATCACTCAGCAGGCAATTCGGCGCGGCTCGTTTCGCAGCGTCGGCGAGTTGGTCCAGCAAATCGACGCCTATGTGGCGAATTACAATCTGCACCAGCGACCTTTCGTATGGACTGCCATCGCCGATTCCATTCTCACTAAACTTCAGCGACTTTGTAAATTTATTAATGGGACACTACACTAGTCGATAAGATTCTCGAGCGTTTTCCATGGTATTCCGAGCCTGTCCGACCCTGAGAAACCCCGCCCCCGCCCTATCGCGGAGATGCGAACGAATACACCTCACGCGTCCAGTGCGGATAGGTCAATTATCCGGGCAGCCCTGCTCTCTGGCGTAATCTCTAGGATGGCTACTGTGCCGAGCCTTATGTTCTGTTTCACCAAGCTGGGACTTCCAGGATTGACGAAAAGCACCCCTTGGTGAGTCTCCACCATAGCGTGATGGGTGTAGCCGAAGACCACAATGTCCACCGGCTTGCCAAAGATGCCCACTAACGCGTCGGGCAGCGACTCTCCAGGAGGGAATGCCCTCCCGATCGCACCCGGGATAACATCGTCGCCTAAGCTCTTTAAGATCAACTCATGGCAGATGCCAATCGTATGGTTCTCTGCCTCCACCACCTTAACGGTGTTCACCCTCGGGAGAGCCTCACCCGTACCCACCAGCCACGAAGTCGTTGCTGTAACCGGAGCGATACGCTCCAGCCACTTTACGCAAGAGGCGATCTCAACATGCCCGGCATGGAGGATGAGATCGACCCCTTCAAACGCCCGGACCACCTGGGATGGTGGCTCGGCACCCATCGATGGGATGTGGGTGTCTGAGATCAGGCCAATCTTCATACCGCCGTTGAGATACTGGCGTTGAGCCTCCTCAACGCTGGTCAGTTAGCCAGGCAAGCCAAGGCTCAGCAACGGCCTCGTGATCCCACCAGAAATGGAACCCTACTTGTTCGGCGAGCTGGCGATCGATGTCCCGGTCGCCGATGTGAACGTATCGGTCCGCCTGAAAACGGGCCTTCACGTCAGACAGCATGTGCTTTGGCACCCAAAAATCGACAGCGATCCCGTGACTATCCCATACCTTCTTCTGCCAGGAGGGGAAACGGTCGGAGCAACTGCCGACGATAAATCCCAACTCTTTGGCTCTTCGGACCATTTCTACAGTAACACCGCCGGCTGGGTCGCCGAATTCCATAGTGCCATCGATGTCAAAGCTGATGAGGAAAGCCAACTTTCGTCCTCCTCGCGCTTATACAGCGCCAACCTGGCTTCTACAGAAGCCATCTCAGTCATGCGCTCCGGAATCGTCCAATAGCGTTGCCGCATTGGAGAAATGGATGGGCAGGTTCCGGATACGACCGGTTGCCGCAGGTGCAGCCGCCTCCCTCGCGACCGTATGGCATCGTCCTCTAGTATTAACATCCCCGGTTGCCCGTCAAGGCGGGCAGCGGGGGATATTGGCCAGCCCACGCTCAAGGCCGTGGGCCTAAACGGAGGGAGTGGCGCTCCAAATCAGCGCGTCGCAAGCGTCGGGCATGGGAGCGCCGGAGACGCCGATCTCGGCCTTTTTCTTGATCTGCGAAGGCGACCGCCCCTGCAACTGGAGGATACTGTCCCGATGGTTCCACCAGCGGGTGCGTCCGTTCCCGTTGTTTCCGCCGCTAGGGGAAACGGGATTTGGCCCCTCAATGCTGATATCCGTCTCGTAGAGGTCAAGAGCGTAGCCCCGCTTCTCTCCACGGGCAGCGAACCGCAGCCCCTCCAGGTGGAACTGGTGGAACAGGGTGAAGCCGTCGTACATGTTTTCGAACGCCAGATCGTCGGGACCGACGCCCGCGCCTTCGTAGAGAATCCGCCCCATTCGGTCGGTGCTCTGTTCCCACTGCTCCAGGGTGGGCGCAACGCCCGGAGATTCCGGCCGGGTTTGGCCATGGCTCAAGATATAAACGGGCCTCTGCTTGTGGTTCCTGGCCCGCTCCGGGGTGGTGAAGACAACGGCCAAGGCGGCCATGATCGGCAGGTCGTTGTCGTAGATGTTCGCCGGCTTGGCGATCCATCGCGCTGCGAGATAGTCTTCGACGTTGATCATCTCCGGCCGGTGCTGGCTGTAGTACCCGTCCGGATTCATGAGGCCGTTCCGGCGCTGGGTGACCACGAAGTTGGCCATCTGATCGTGGCTCTTGCGGTACTTCCGGCAGTACTCCTCGAAGACCATGGCCGTGGTCCCGCAAGCCGGCATGCCCCAGATGGTGCCGTACTTGCCCCGGCCAGAAGCTGTGTTCAGCGCGCTAGCCCCCACGCCCACATAGTAGCGGCCGGCCAGGTTGTGCCAGCCCCGAACCACCAGGCAGGTCTGGGTGAGTCCTCGCGCCACCGCCTCCGCTGCGGCGACAAAAGACACGGACATACATATGGCGCCGTTCATCATGAACTTGACGTTCTTCAGCTCCGGCATGTTCAAGAGGAGCCAGTCAATGTCTCCCCGAGTAATGCCGGCCTGGGGGAAAGACGCCATTTTGAAGTGCTGCTCCCAGCCCGGGGGCGGAGGGGTGTTCGGATCGTTGGAAACCCCGGTCGTTGAGTCAGGAGTCAGAACCAGTCCGTCGATCTCGCCCGGCGAAATCCCGGCATCCGCGATGGCCTTCCGGATCGCGATGATGGTCATGGCGCCCATGCTGGTCTCGGGCTTCTCGTCCCAGCGCCGCGCGGTGGGGGAGGTTCCGACGCCAGTAGCTACAACCTTGCCTCGGCCCTCCCAGAGCCCCATGCCATCTCTGCCTCGGAACCAATCGCGAGGAACTCCCGGATGCGGCATCGTTTACCTCCTGCTTCGCGTTTCCGCCGTGTCGCCCATGCCAAAGGGGGGTCTAACCTACCACCCGCCATTCGGGCACCTTTTGGCCCGTCGCAGGGGTCGTTTCAAAGATCACCTCGACCGCAGCCCCGATCGGCACCTGATCCACCGGAGTCCCGGGGAGATGGGACAACATGATCACCTCGGGCTCTTCATCCAGCGCGATGGCCGCGACGTTGAAGGGCTGCTCCGGAATCAGCGAGGAGGTCGGGGTGTCATGCACCACCACACGGCTGATGATCCGGCCGCGGCCGCTAAGCTGCCGCCATTCCACCGAGGCGTTGTTGCCACAACGGGTACAGGCTGACTGCGGCGGGAACTGATACTTACGGCAATTGGTGCAATACTGGACTACCAGCCGCTCCTCGTTGCAAGCGTCGTAGAAGGGCTTGTCCAACGCATTGGGTATGGGAGACTGTTTTGACATATCTTTCGTCCCTTTCGCTTCCAGAGTGGGATAGAGCACGCCTGCTAGTTGGGACTGCTGCTGAAGCCCACCGAGTACCATCCTCCGATGTCTGCCGTCAACGGTGATAGTCTGCGATAACGATTGTCCGCCTGCGTCATCCTCGCGCGCAACGAAGTCCTGTCGGTGCTCCATCTGTTGGATAAGCCTGACGCCACTTGGGTAAACGTGTGCGCCACGACAAGCTAACGGAATCACCAAGTGCCGACGTTGCGTTCATGTAGATTATCACTGCTTGCCTTTCCATCCACTGACAGCCGACCGTTTTGCCCCGCGGATTAGCCAGCGTGCTAACGGCATTATTTTCCCACCTGTATTGCTCCAATGCCGCAACCGATTGCGTCAGCGGGCTCTTTGGTCCCAGGCTTGTGCGGCTTTGTGCTTTTGTCCGAGCGTTGGCGACCGATTCGCTGCTCATGGTTTTTAAAAACTCACCACACGAGCTAATTTGAACCGAACCTTAACAGCACCACGCAAGAATCCTCACGCCGTAGCGCTTAGAGCTTTGCTTGAGGAAAACCACTGTAAACGGGTGAGCCACCGTCTCTGGTTCATCGGACCAACTCTACAGTTAAATCATTTCGTCTGAGGGCGCGAAACGCAGCATACGTTTATGGACGAGCATAAGGAGACCTTTGTACAGGGCGACCGCCGATTGACACGGTCTTCGATCGCGATAGCAGGTTTCTCGCTGCTCGCAGTGGCTGGGCTCGAGTATGTGAAATGGGGTCCATCTTGGCATCGGCTCAAGCTGATCGCTGCCGGCGGTAATATGGGTGGGTCAATCTTGATCGCTGGGGGAAATGCTGATGTGTCATTGCAGGCGGCATGGACGTACGCATGGGCGTATGGGCATGACATCTGGAAGGCGCTGGTGCTGGGCTTGCTCTTGGGAACCAGCGTGCAGGCGCTGATAACTCGCGGATGGGCGCCGATGGTTTGCGGAGTTCCGGCGACTATCGATTTCGCTCATTCCCGAACACATTATTCTGATTGTCCTTCTGGGCGCGGCGCGAGCCTGGCTCTTCCCACATCCACTAGAGGGTCACGTCGTTTTTAGCGAAATTTGGTCCACAGCATTGCTGGCAAGCGCGGGGGCGCTTTTCGCTATTCCGACTGCCGCCGAGATTCCTATCGTGCAGACCATGATGGCCGCCGCACTGGGGCTCGCTCCTGCCGCGGCACTCCTTGTCACGCTTCCAACAATAAGTTTGCCATCTCTGGCGATGATGGTGAATGCGCTGCCGGCCGTTCTCTTCGAGCGCCGCGAAGGCGTTCGCGAGATTTAGCCCGTTGTCAACGGAAAGCGAAGGCTCTGAGCCCACTTGTGGGGAGCACCGGCGGTAATTCATCCGACATTAATTGTTGCGCCTTGAAGTCGCCATTTCTCGGTAATCCTCCCCGGCCCTTTGTGGCCATTCAGCGGCGCAGCAACGAGAGGGCGTCCTGGTCGCAGGACAGCCGATAGCCGCGCGGATCAGTGAAGTGGCTCCGCACGTATTCCTCGACTCTACGACGTGTGACGGTTCTGCCCCAGTCAGGATAATCGCTGAGAAAAAACCTCGTTAACGTGCAGGCGGATTCCAGATCATCTACCACGACTTCGCAGTTCAGCGTGTGCATTAGGATTTCGAAGTCGTCATGGCGTGCTTTGAATTCCTGCACAGTCGGAGCCAGATCGATATTTTTGCCAAAGAACTCACGAGGCAGGGCGATAACGTCGGCGTTAGAGTTTCCTAAGAGCACCACCGCAGCGCCGTAAGCGCCAAGCCATGAGGTCAACCGTTCCAGTGTGTCAGTCCAGTCGTTTTGCGGGATGTAGTAGAGGACGTGCGAGCAAAGCACGAAATCGGCAGGAGAGGCGATCCTCGATTCGCCGATTGACGCCTCCACGATTTCAGCTTCCGGGCAGCGCCGCGCGAGTTCCGCCCGCAATGCGCTGTTGGGCTCGATGCCGATTGTTCGGTCAAACAATTTCGCCAACGCGGCAGTCATGGAACCATCACCAGCCCCTGCGTCAACGAAGAGGCCATGCGATCGGAGTCCATTGACCAAGTCGGTCAGCCATCCGATAGTTTTGGTTTTTTGATCGGTATGCGTGAGAAAAGTCCCGAATGCGCGAGCGTATTCAGGCTGATCATGAGCATAGGGCTCCAGCAGTTCGTCCATATCAGCAGCCATACTGCCATCTGGCATATTAACGTAGTTGCCGCAATAACAGTCGCCGACGTATCTCGGGTCGTATTCGGAATAGCGGGATCATTGAAGTCCCAACGGGAACAGGTCGGCGGGAATATGTGCAAGCTTCGGATCTGGCAGAGAAGACGAATCATATAAAGGTGACCAGCGCCACCCGCTCCATGACGAGGCCGTCCGGATCGTGCTCGATACCGGCCAGGCCTCTTCTGCGGTGAGTATTTTCGTGTCCTGAATGCCGACGCAATGCCACGGACTATTACCGGCAATGAAAGACTACGGAAGAGCCCATAATTTGCGTGTGTAATCCAGAACATTACCTACGGTATATGGACCTTGAGCACCGCGTGCAGAAGACGTGGTGGCGGTAGCAGCGAGACATTGAGGCGCTCGAGTGGGACCATGCTAGATTCCGCGCGGGCCGGAGGCACGCCATTTTATACTGCATAACCACCTTTATGCACGGCCATCCCTGACGTTCGGGGGAGGAGAGCGGGGTAAAGGGTGATTCTTCATCGCGCCGATATGGCATGGGCGAAACACGCCGCCGGCTGAGGACTGACCTTGGAAAAGATCAAGAATGGACTCCTCAAGGCCGCGATCTCTCCGGGGGCAACTACAAGCGCCATGTCGAATACGTGGCCAGGAGGGCTGAGAAGACGCCCCCAGGATTGTGATGTGAATTTTGGGGCCTTCGCAACAGTTCTCACACCGCAGGATCCTTACGTTGTTGCCCTTTAGGCAATAACGAATCTTTATTGTCTTCTCAGCCACGGTCTGATCGTTCGGTCCTAATCTGCCTGTGGGCTGACTTACTTACTTTTGCCGTTCCCGTACTGACCATCGAAAACAAATGTCAGCAATCGTCAGAGCGTGAGTGAATCCCTTCTTGTTCGATCTCATCTTTGACAGAACTCGGCATGTAGTTGAGTGTTGGCCAGAAGCGAAGCGGAAATGGTTATATTGTCTTTGCGTCAGCACTAACTTGGCAATGAAACATCTCCCCCCGAATATGAATGCATGCCACGCCCAAAAAAACCATCTTGCAGAATGTATAAATCCGGGGCATCTGCCTATCGGGAACGCAGGCAGCCGCGCGACTCACTAGCGCAAACCTAGGAATTAAGAGCGTCCGCCGAAATTACCTCACAGGCATGTTCCTTGCCGCATGCCTCTGGGGCAAGAATTCGCTTCGACTTGTCTCCAAGGGGTGGACGCCTCGCGCTCCGTGGATCGGTTCTGGAGAACACGGGTCATGGAAAGCAAAGATACGCTTACGGGGTTACGCGCCAATTGCCTCGGTTTTAGCGGTGTGACGGCAATGGCGATTGCGCTGATATCGCCAACAATGACGGCTGCTCTGATCATCCCGCTGATGTACAGCAATGCGGGCAATGCAAGCTGGCTGGCGTACCTGTTCGGCACCGTGATGCTGCTGTTCGTCGCGCTGAATCTCAATCAGTTTGCCCGGCGGTCAACCTCGGCCGGCTCGATGTACGGTTACAGCGTCATGGGTTTGGGCACGACCACCGGGAATATTGCTGGTTGGTGCCTGATCTGGGCCTACCTGTTTATAGGAACGGCCGGGATGACTGGCTTTACAATCTTCGCGAGCACGCTGCTCGAAATGGCTGGCATCCACGTACCGCAGATGGCGCTCTTTATCGTCTGCGCGGGAAGCATCTGGTACCTCGGATACAAGGATATCCGGCTCTCCAGCGGCTTGATGTTGGTAATTGAGGGGCTATCGGTGGCCCTGATTCTGCTGCTCTGCAGCATCGTGCTGTTTGGCCAGAAGTCGATTTTCGATACTAAGCAGCTAACGCTGCAGGGAGCGTCATTCTCTGGAATCAGCCTCGGGGTGGTCGTCGCTATTTTCAGTTTGGTAGGGTTTGAATGTGCGACCGCGTTTGGCGAGGAGGCAAGAAATCCTCTGCAGACTATTCCGCGAGCAGTCATCGTCAGTCTGCTCTTGACCGGGGTATTCTTCATATTCGTCACTTACAGCGAGGTCCTGGGGTTCACCGGCCACAAGACGACTCTGGACAAGATCGACGCGCCACTCAACGTGCTCTCCGACATGATGAAAGTCGGCTGGCTCAAGGTGCCAATCTCCGCCGGAGCGATGTTGAGCTTCTATTCGCTGGCGCTGTCCTGCATGAATTCGGGCGCACGCATTCTCTACCCGATGGGGCGGCTGGGCGTTTTTCATCGCGCAATCGGGAACTCCCACGACCACAATGAGACGCCTCACGTCGCCGTTACCGTGATGGCAATCCTTATTTTCCTGTCGGCGACAATTTTGACGATCGTGTTCAAACTTGACATTCTCGACGCTTTCAACGACGCCGGCACTTTCGGCGCGTTTGGATTTCTTGGAGCCTACTTCCTGATTTCCCTCGCGGCACCGGCTTATCTGAAGAGAGCCCGTATATTGCGTGGACGAGACAAAGCACTTTCGGCGGCCTCCGTTCTTTTATTGCTGGTTCCCGCAGTTGGCAGCGTCTATCCGGTGCCGTCGTGGCCAGTAAACATCTTCCCATACGTCTTCGTGGGATATCTGTTGATCGGTATCGGGTGGTTCATGATCCTACGCCGCCGAATTGGATTTACGGAGCAGGTGCGGCAAACGATCTATGTCGATCATGCTCCGTCAGCCCGGGGCCAGGTGACTCAGCTCAAACGCGAGCGATCGAGCATGCCAGCGGCGTGAAACAACGGCGGAAGAAAAGCGCATATATGACACGAACTCGGTCCAACACTAGGGGATTTCTGAATGACGATGACGATAGCTTCGGTTGTTTCGCTGTGGCGTTACCCGGTGAAATCAATGATGGGAGAGGAACTTGGCACCACGCTACTAGGAGAACAAGGTTTGTTCGGTGATCGGTCGTATGCGCTGATCGACCGCGCTACCGGCAAAGTAGTTAGTGGCAAGAATCCACGGAAATGGCCCGACATCTTCAAATTCAGCGCGGCGCTGGCAGCAGCGCCCGAGGGTTTTGGAATACCGCCAGTGCAGATCACGACGCCGGATGGGAAGAAGATAGTCAGCGGAACGGCCGAGGTTGATCGAATCTTGTCGAGGTTACTCGATCGCGAGGTCATGCTTCAGTCGCAGGTTCCGGAAACACCATTTCTCGAACAATACTGGCCCGACATGAAAGCTCAAGCGGATGGAGAAAAAGTGACCGATGAAGCGATGCCGTCGACTACATTTTTCGATTGCGGCATGGTGCATCTGCTGACGGCCGCGACCTTGAAACGGCTCGGCGAATTCTATCCCGAAGGCAATTTCGACTTGCGGCGCTTTCGACCAAATATTTTTCTGGACTCACCGGAAGAGGGCTTCGTCGAGAATTCGTGGGTTGGCCGTACAATCGCGATCGGTCCGGAGGTGCGCTTATTGATTACCCAGAAGACCGGCCGTTGTGTAATGACTACCCTGCCGCAAGGAATCCTTCCCAAGGATCTCGGTATTCTACGCTGTGCCGCCCAGTACAACGAAGGTCACGTCGGAGTGTACGCCTCGGTCGTGAGCGGAGGGACGATTAACAGCGGGGACTCCGTGAGCTTTGTATGATCGAATCAACGATATCCGCTCAGCGACAGGCGCGCGCTCGCTGAAATAATTGATTGCAAAGGGGGCATATATGCTATTAACTCATCCGCGATGCGTGGCGCAGTCAAACCTCTTGGCGAGTTGCTCGCTGGATTGGGCGCGCGCCTTCACTCCTTGCGCAATCAGAAGGGTTGGACGCTCGAGCAATTGAGCCTTCGTACGAACCTCTCAGAACCGTTTCTATCGCGGATCGAGAGTGGACAACGCCAACCTTCGCTGGCGGCGCTTCTGACCTTGGCCCGTGCCCATTCGATGCCGCTGGCTTCGCTGCTCGAAGAAGTGCCGGCGGCAGCATCGCATCCAGTTGTGATTCAGGCCGGGAGTTCGTCCGAGCATTACGCTAATGGGTTACAATTTCGTGTGGTTTCCGGCTCCGCGCCTAAGAGCAATCTGCACGCTGTCCATGTGATGATTCCCCCGAAGCGGGAACATCGAGATTTCTACCACCACCATGGCGAGGAATGGCTTTACGTGCTGTCAGGGCATCTACGCCTAATATTCGAGGACAGGGAACACCTGCTGAAGCCGGGAGATTCAGCGCATTTCGAATCTCGCACGCCACATCGTCTGGCGGCGAACGGGCCGCGCGGTGCCGAGGCCGTGATCGTGTCGTGCGCCGCTCCATTACCGTCTCTCTTGCTAGCGACCAGCAAGCCACGGACGTTGAAAACACGTTCTGGTGCAAGCGGCCGACGCCCCCGCCTACTATCGGTTGCGGATGCAGATAAATTCACGCCGGCGAAGGTCACACGATGAAAAGAGTCACTGCCATTCGTCACGTGGCCTTTGAAGACCTCGGCAGTTTCGCAGGGGTCCTCACAGATAACGGCTTTGAGATTCGCCACTCTACTCATCGACCGCTGAAACATGATAAAGCGGCGGCCAAAGGAGCCGCCACTACCCTGCTCCCACTTGCTGTCATACTTTTCGCGCGACCGAAATTACGGCCTATCTGCAAAACCGGCGGTACGCTCGAACACGCTAAGCAAATCGCCGCACACCAGTCACCGCGTACAACTAAACTTTATGATCGAACCGAATGAGATTTCGCTCGACGAAGTTGACCGAATTAAATTCTGCGATACGATGGAGAATGTCGACAGCGCAGTTAATCCGCTGCCGGCGCTTTAACCTCAAAAAGCCCGGCGCTCGCCCAGTTCGTTTACGTCAGGCGAGTGGGAGCCGCACCAGGCGTTCGCCCCGATAGACGGGCTGGCTCACGCACCCGTCTATAATGGTGACGCGTTCAAGCTCCACACCTGCTCGGGTTTATCGGGGTATTCGACGGCCCCTTCGAGCCCGGAAGTTATCCGCAGTAGTCTCGCATTTGGTCGTGTGGCACCCTTACGGCAACGCGCACATAAGAGTTAGGAGTCACGAGAATCACGATGCCTGACTTCGATTTCGATCTCGCGGTAGTGGGCTCAGGTCCGGCGGGCCATCATGCGGCGATTCAAGGCGCCAAGCTGCGCAAACGCGTGATCATGATTGAGCGCAAGCCGCTCGTCGGCGGCGTTTGCATCAACATCGGAACAATTCCGAGCAAGACCATGCGCGAAGCGATCCTGTATCTTTCAGGTTATCGCGAACACGCGATTTACGGTGATTCCTACCGGGTCAAGGAAAAGATCACGCTGCAGGACCTCCTGGTGAGGGTGAATCCCGTCGTGCGCCACGAGATCGACGTATTGCGTCATCAGCTTTCGCGCAACGGGGTCGAACTGGTAACTGCGAGCGCGAGTTTCGTTGAGCCTCATGTCCTCCTCCTGGAAGACAAATTGGGTGGACTGCAACGACGGATATCGGCGAGAACGATAGTGCTGGCGGTCGGTACACAGGCTATTCGCGACGCGCGAACTCCGCTGGACGGCCAACAGGTCTTTTCCAGCGATGACGTCATGGAGCTTGACGAGCTCCCGCGCACGCTTGCCGTAATCGGCGCGGGCGTTATCGGTTGCGAATATGCGAGTATGTTTGCCGCCTTAGGAGTGCGTGTAACCCTGATCGACATGCGGTCCCGGCTGCTGGATTTCGTAGACGCGGAAATCATTGAGACGCTGGTTTATCACTTGCGCGAACGGCGCGTGACGTTGCGGCTGGGAGAAGAAGTCTCATCGATCGAGGTGTTCGAGGACAACAGTATCAAACGGGTGCGTACCTGCCTCGCAAGCGGAAAACAGATCGTTACCGACAAGGCTTTGTCGAGCATGGGCCGCAACGGCGCTACCAGCGAACTCAATCTGGCTGCCGCCGGCCTTTCGGCTGACGCGCGCGGCCGCTTGAAGACCAATAGCTCGTACCAGACCGACGTCGAGCATATCTATGCGGTCGGTGATGTGATCGGATTCCCCAGTCTCGCATCCACGTCGAAGGAGCAAGGAAGAGTCGCGGTCTGCCGCGCGTTCAATGTTCCGACATTGCACTTGCCGGAATTGTTCCCTTACGGAATCTATACGATCCCTGAAATCTCATTCGTCGGCGCCACCGAAGAGGACCTGACCAGCAAGGGCGTACCGTACGAAATTGGCAAGGCTGCGTACCGGGAAGTCGCACGTGGCCAGATAGTCGGCGACAGCAGCGGAATCCTCAAGTTGGTATTTCATCGGGATACTCACGAACTGCTGGGGGTCCACATCGTCGGCGACGGCGCGGTTGAGCTGGTACATATCGGTCAGGCGATACTATCGATGAAGGGTACTATCGATTACTTCGTGAATACGGTCTTCAATTATCCGACGCTGGCCGAATGCTATAAAAATGCGGCGCTGGACGGGATCAACCGACTCAGCGCCTGAGGTGCTTTTACTACTTAAGTCGAACTGGTCCTTGTCACGCTCCCCTGAGCATGCTTCGGCGCGAAGCTTTTAGAGCCCTCCGCGCCGAGTTTGCGTCTACAGTCTGTTTGTTAATGAAAGCCTACATGATGAAGAGCATTTCCTGATACGTTGCCAGCGGCCACAAGTCGTCGGCGACGATACCCTCGAGCGTGTCGGCGGTCCTGCGTACTGCCGCCATCGCGGGCAGCACCTCTTTGCAAAGATGCTTCGCATGGGCGAGCTTGCTATGGCCGCCGCCGTGTTCAGCCAGCGCCGCTTCGAGCCTTACTACCCCGTTCTGGAGCTCCTTCACGAGTTCGGTGACTTTGTCGAGCGTGTCAGTGTCGAAGGTGTACCCAACTGCTTTCAAATTCGCGCAAGTCATAGCGAGCTCGCCCTGGTAACGGATCGCCGCCGGGAAGATTATGGTCTTCGCCATCTCGATCGCGGTCCGCGCTTCGAGCCCCACAACCAAGCAGTATTGCTCGATGTACACCTCCATACGACTGTGCAGCTCGCGTTCGTTCAGGACTCCGTATTTTGAGAACAGCTCGGTCGCCTCTTTGGTTCCTAGCAGCGGCAGTGCTTCCACGCACGAGGGCAGGTTCGGCAGACTGCGCTTCTCAGCCTCCTTGTGCCACTCCTCCGCGTAACCGTTGCCGTTGAAGACAATGCTGCCGTGCTCAGCCATAATCTCTTCGAGGACCTTCTGAATGGCGCCATTAAGCTTGGTCGCATCGTCGCCGACCGCCTTCTCGAGCTTGGTCGCGATAAAGTCGAGTGACTCCGCCATGATCGTATTCATCGCCACCATCGGCCCGGCGATCGACATTCCGGATCCCGGCGCGCGGAACTCGAAACGATTACCCGTGAAGGCAAAGGGACTCGTGCGATTCCGGTCTCCGGCGTCTTTCGGAATCTTGGGTAGTGAATCAACCCCGACCTGGAGCGTCTCCTTCTTTTTTGTACTCTTGGCACCGCCTTTGGTCACCTGATCGAAGATGTCAGAGAGCTGATCCCCCAGGAAGACCGAGATGATCGCCGGCGGCGCTTCGTTGGCGCCCAAGCGATGGTCGTTGGAGGCGGTTGCCACAACCGCGCGCAGCAGCCCGCTCCATCGATGGACCATGCGAATCACCGCCGCGCAAAAGACCAAGAACTGCGCGTTGGCGTGCGGGGTGTCGCCTGGATCAAACAGGTTGCCCTGGGTCGCATTGCCGAGCGAATAGTTGACGTGCTTGCCCGAACCGTTGATGCCGGCGAAGGGCTTCTCATGGAGCAGACAAACCATGCCGTACTTTTCTGCCACGCGCTTCAGCATGACCATCGTCATCTGCTGATGGTCGGTTGCAAGGTTTCCATTCTCGAAGACCGGTGCAAGCTCGAACTGCCCGGGCGCCACCTCGTTGTGCCGCGTCTTGGCCGGGATCCCGAGCTTGAACAGTTCGCGCTCGCTGTCGAGCATGAAGGCGAGCACCCGCTCAGGGATCGCGCCGAAGTAGTGATCCTCGAACTCCTGGCCCTTCGGCGACAGCGCTCCAAACAGCGTCCGTCCTGTTCCGAGCAGATCCGGGCGAGAGAAAAAGAAGTGCCGGTCGATCAGGAAATATTCCTGTTCGGCGCCAGCGTAGCAAACCACTGTGTCAACCGACTGGTGTCCGAAGAGCTTGAGAATGCGTTGCGCGTGCGTATTCAGGGCCTGCATCGAGCGCAGCAACGGCGTCTTCTTGTCGATCGCCTCGCCAGTCCACGACACGAAGGCGGTCGGAATACATAGCGTCGTTCCGTTCGGGTTCTCAAGGATATAGGCTGGGCTCGTTACGTCCCACATGGTATAGCCGCGCGCCTCGAACGTATTGCGAATGCCGCCGTTCGGGAAGCTGGAGGCGTCAGGTTCACCTTGGGTCAGCGTCTTGCCGGAGAATTCGGCGAGCGCACCGCCGTCGTTGTCGGGCGACAGGAAGCTGTCGTGCTTTTCGGCCGTAAACCCGGTCAAAGGGTAGAACACATGCGCATAGTGGGTAGCGCCTTTTTCGATCGCCCAGTCCTTCATCGCCGCGGCGACGGCGTCCGCGACCGACGGATCCAAGGTCGAGCCTGTATCGATAGTCTTCAGCAACGACTTGTAAACCGGCTTGGGCAACCGCGCCTTCATCACCGTTTTGTTAAAGACGTTGATGCCGAAGAACTCCGTGGCGGAGAGCTTTGAGAACGATAGTGGTTGTGAAATTGGACGATAAGTAGTTACAGCCTCGATAGCCTGAAGACGACCTGAACTGCCACTCAAAATCGTGTTCTCCAAAAGTGAAACTATCGCGAGGAGGTCACCTCGAGACCTTCACGCGATTAACTTGCCGTTGGGAGCAAGGACGATGCCCCGGTTGTTTATAACTAGTTTTCAACCGATCGGTGGAGCTTTATTTCTTCCGAGTGGCGGAAAGTGCCTTATTTTCATTCAACATGCGCGGTAGATGGGCACTATACACAGGCGCTTCGGAAGCCTTCTACCAGCAACTCCGAAACGCGTCGAACACCGGACACTCCTATCGATCATAACGACCTGTACCCGCACCCGCTGGAATAAAGAAATGTGTCTATCCGCACCTACTGCGGCATTCCATCGCGACTATCCTGCTCGATGACCGCATGCCTATTCGCGGGCGCGCCAAAACGAGGATGTTTACTCGCTGCCACTGCTGGCGAAGATGCCTGCCACACCGGCCTAACCCTGCTGGATAGTGTCGTTACAGAGCCGCACACCGGGATGTTAGGTCACGCTTTATGTGCTATACAACGGGCGAATACCCAGAGCGGGGCACTCTAGCCAAGCGCTCCAATTTCGTAGGTGATCGCCGTTCCAATCCGCCGCGCCAGATCAAACAGCTTCAGCATGGGACCGAACAGCGCGTCATGCTCGATCGCGTAAGAAAGCGCCGGCTCCGGCCGGTATTGCGCTTCCTCGCCGAAATCATCGTGCGACTCCGCTACGCCATCGTCATGCGGAAAAATCAGGCGCAGCCGTTCGACCGCACTAGTTACATCCAGCCGGAGGATTCGTGCCAGGATGTCATCGCGGGTCACCCCAAACTGAGGACTGAAATTCGGAATCTCCGTCGCCAGCAGGTAGATCCGCTGGATCACAGCGACGCGGATCCCATGGAGCAGAATCAGGCGTCGCCGCTGGACGGTATCAACCGGCTCGAACGCGTCGAGCAGCCACAATTGATCCGCCTGCAGCCGGCGTACGAGGCGCGCCAGGCGGTCATGCCGATCCAAGCGCTCGGTGAGACGCGCCAATTCACGCAACGCCTTCGCCCGCGCTCGGGCTCCGCGTGCGGCCCACTCCATCGAGCCACATCGCCGGATTGAGCGTATTCACGTACGCGCGCAATACATCGAGATCCGTGCGATCGAGCGCGGCCGCAACCATCTGGATCGCCCGACGAAAGCGCGCTGAGCGCTGGCGCATCGCCTGGAACAGTTCAGGGTCCTTCGATATCGCGCGCCCAATCCCGTGCAGGGTATTCGCCATGAAACCCAGTTGCTGCAGAATCGCGTTGTTCGATATCGCCCTCAATTGCGACGGATGCTCAATCGTCGAGGGCCGGCCCCATTCTTCCGCCTCACGCGCCGCAGGGCGCGACCCGGTTCTATAGAGTAAGTTCGCGCCGAACAGACTTAGCAGCGACGCGTAATCAGGATCATCGACCAGCTCGGTGAATTCCTGCTGCACCGTCGCGAAGAATTCCGCGACGTAGTCGGGCGCCGCGTAGATTGGATCGTTGCCGGCCTCGTCGCTGACGTCGAACGCGAAGGCGAGGATCTGCCGGATACTCGCGGTCGCGGCGGCCGGCGTGAAGAATATAGGAAAGGCGTCGCCGCCCTGAAAACTTATCTCCTCCTTGACCAGCACGTCGCGCCGCTCGAACTCCAAGCGGCTCGTGGGCGGCGCCGCATAACGCAGACGATCGGCCAGCGTTAGTGGATGCCCTCCACGACCGATCGATTCGCCATGGGTGTTGAACAGGATCGCTTCGAGCTTGCTTAGTCCATGGCGTTCGAGCAGTTGTGCAATCCGCATGCGCAGGCGCTCGATTCGGAAGGTCGCCGCCATCTGACCGATAAATCGCCCTGAGTCGGAAAATCCGAATTGCACGGCCAGCCGCCCCTGCCGCTCCAGGTAGGCGCGATAATGCTGGCTCTTCAAAGCCTCCTCGATCACCCGCTCACCTCGCTCGAAGGCCTCTTCGGTCTCGAACAGGGGCGAGATCTCGATCCGATCCTCCACTCCGAACAGGCGTGCGTAATAGAGCGCGGCCAGCAGCGTGAAGCCGGTCTCCGTTTCCGCAATCAAGAAGCGGATCGGGGTCTCGGCGTCAATGAACTTAAGGATCTGCGCCACGGTCATCATCAGCCGCTTGGCCGAGGCCCTCTCCTCGATGAGCGATCTGAAGCTGATCGCCAACGGCCGCACCCGTCCGAGCAGGTCATTGATTGTGTTAAAGTACGATCGCCGATTCGCCGGATCGTTCGGTTCTGTCTCAAGTCCCACCAGCCGCCTCGCCGCGTTATGCAATTGCGAAGAATTGAGCCGCACATGGATATGCGCGAGGCTCAGGCCGTGCGTTTTCAGGCTTGCGCGCATCACCAGCAGCGCCTCACGCCGCTGATCATCTGGCGCCGCGAGGAGCGCCGACTCGATCATCGCGACGATTGGCGGCACCTCGACCAGCGCCCTGTCCCTCCCGGATGCCATCGCGCGCCCGAACGCCGCCGTCTTCGATGGATCGCGCTCCGCCTCTGCCAATAATTCGATCTGATGAGTCACGGTCGCGCCCGCGGCCGCCAGCGTCGCCCCGAGCGGCTCCAGCGCTTTCAGGAGATCGCCGCAGGCTCCGCGCTCGAGAGCCGCAACCTTGCTGCGATAGCGTTCAATCATCGCGAACTTGTCGGCCAGACGCGCCGCAATCGTCCGCGTCCAGGTCACGTCGGTGCGGCCATCCTGGTCGTACCCGACCCACGAAGCGAGCGTCACGAGCCCCGGCTCGAGGCTGGTCCACAGCTGCGGCCAACGCTCGCGCGCCACTCGCAAGGCCGTGCGATGCACTCCCTCGAGAGCGTCATGCGCATGATCGAGGGCCTCAGCCGCCCATGCGTGCTCGACCTGGAGCGATAGTTCCGCGGGCGGCCGATGCTTCATGCGCAACGCCGCCTCCATACGCTGATCCCGCGCGGCTTGATCAAGAGGAACGCCCGCAATCGTCTGCCCGGTTGCCAGCTCCGCAAGGCTGCGAGCCAGCTCGAGCGCGATCGAGAAGGTCGGATGAGCAGTGAAAACGATTCCGAAAACCCTGCGGGACATCGCCGCGCGAAACTCGTTGAAGCCGCCCTCATGCGCCTTACGCTCAATCAGCGCCGCGATCTCCCGCTCGTTCGCCGCGATCGCATTTTCGCCGAGGTAATTCGCCAGCCGCTCGGCACGGTCCGCAAACGCCTCTGCCGTCAGCCGCTGCACGAGGCTCTCGAGGCCGTCGAGACTGATCTGGCCGCGGTCGATCCGCAAGGTTAGATCAAGTGCGAAGAGAAGAATCGGATTACTGGAAGGGTCGGCGGCCGATTGCAGGCGCACTCTATCCAGGATTGAGCCGAGCGTAGCCGGGTCGATCTCGCCGGACGATTTGACGCCGCTCGCCGCCGCGTTCGGTGTGTTAGCCATCGTTGCCCTCCGAGTTCTCCTCGGAAGCCGGCAGCCCAGAAGCGTAGTTTTCTGAGAGATCGAGGTTGCGGACTGGATTCCTCGGAGCGCCGGGGGCACGGCGATGAATCGTCCGCAGGGCGACCGTGAAGCCAAGAAAAGCAAATCCAGCCATATCGCGCCGATCTTAGCCGACGTAAAAAAACCAGTCACCCGCCTCCATACGGTCGCTCCGAAGTCGACCGCAACAGTTGTGCGCGCTCAGTGTCGCCTGGCCCTCAAGTTTTCGAATGGTCAAGAACTAATCCTCGGCCGCGTCATCCTGGCAGAGGAACCCTGAAGCCGTTGCCGCACATTCGGCTCAGCATCCCTTATTTCTCGGAATAGGCCGATCACGAGGGAATTGGCTGAGCATCGCTGGACGGCTGCGCGTGGAGGGCTCGTAGCTCAGCCACAAACGCAACTCCTATGTCAGCATGCTGATACGCTTGTCGGCAGTTTGTGCTAAGGAAGAAACAATCGTTAACACGCTCGCCAATTCGAGCAAAAGGATGGTCGGCTACGGCGGAATACGATCTGTTAATCAAGAATGGCACGATCGTGGACGGTATGCGGATGCCCGCGTTTCGAGGCGACGTCGGCATCCCGGCTGAGATTACCTAGTCCGCCGGTAAACTGAACTGAGAACGGCGCCGGTTCCCTTTTTTGCCCGGCGCCGTTTCTCGGTGTGGCAGGGGAGTAGTACCCCGCCGCGCTCTATGCCGAGGTTCCCTGATCGTCAAAGAGCGAAAGCGAGTGATTACTCATACCCGCACTGCAAGCATCTTTTCGCAGGAGATTCTCTGATGGCCAGCATTCCCTGCGGGATAGCGATTCCGCAAGCGTTCACCAATTCGGTAGACATCGAACTTATCCGAAAGTTTGTTTCCAGAGCAGAGGCGCTGAATTTTGACAGTCTGTGGGTTCAAGAACAGATTATTTCTGATTCTGCGATCCTCGAACCGGTGACGCTGCTCACCTATGTGGCTGCACTGACTACCAAACCGCGTCTCGGTAGCTCGGTGCTGTTGACGGTAATCCGTAATCCAGTGCAGCTCGCCAAGAGCCTGGCGACATTGGATCAGCTGAGCAATGGCCGCCTTACGGTCGGAGTTGGTATCGGGGGCGCACACGTACCTGAAGGCGTGTTTGGCGTCTCCGGCGAGCGCCGCGCGCGGCGCTTCGTCGAAGGGCTCGAGGTGATCAAGGCCTTATGGACTCAGCCGCGAGCGAGTATCAGGGGTGAATTCTGGCAATTTGAAAACGTGCCGATGGAGCCAAAACCGGTGCAAAAGCCTCACCCGCCGTTATGGTTCGGGGCGCGCGATGCGATAGGGCTCCGGCGGGCGGCACGCCACGGCCAGGGCTGGATGGGGGCTGGTTCCTCTTCGTCCACTGACTTTCTTCAACAAATCGCTTTGTTGCGCCGTTTGCTTGACGAGGAGAAACGAGATCCGGCTGAATTCAGGGTCTCGAAGCGCGTATACCTCGCGGTGGACGATAATCGCAATCGCGCCGAGCGCCGTCTGCAGGAATGGTTCGGGGTGCGCTACAAGCGGGCCGAGATGGCTACGCGCGTGTCGATTTGGGGCAGCAGGCGGGAATGCATTGACAAGCTGAATGAACTAGTCCGCGCAGGAGCGCACCATTTAATGTTGAACCCGGTGTTTGACGAATTGGAGCACTTGGAGGTACTGGCCGAAGTTGTCAAGCAACTGTGAAAGGATTCGCCCCAGCGGCCAGACTAAAACTGGTTCACTCGGTACTACGTATAGTACGGTGAAGGTCGCGCTCGTTGGTCAAAGTCACTCATGCCGTCCACTTGCATCGTCTCTCGGATGCATTCGAGCAACGGCTGCTTTCTGAGCGGCTTACTGATATGCAACGTGCAGCCTGCTGACAGGGCGCGCCGGACGTCTTCTTCGAGCGCATAAGCCGTAAGCGCGACAATTGGTATCGGTACACGTCCGTGTTCGATCTCCCATCCGCGAATCGCGCGGGTCGCGTCGAGCCCGTCCATTACCGGCATCTGGATATCCATCAACACCAAGTCGTACAGATTTGCGACGAACTTCTCGAACGCCTGCTTGCCATCTTCGGCGAAGTCGACCTGATAGGGCTCACGGCGCAGATAAGCCGCTATTACCAGACGATTGTCGGGTGAGTCTTCCGCCACTAGAATCCTTCTTGCCGCGGTTTGCTGTGTATCTGGACGCACATGGGAGGCAGGACCGCGCTCGCGTTGCGCTTCATCGATAAGCGTGCGAATCGCTTCGAGCAGGTCTTTCCGAGCGATGGGCTTGACCAGATAGGTAACAAGTCCGAGTTGCTGCAGTCTCGTGATCTGAGGCTTAAGCTCATCGGAAGAAAGCATAGGCAGCACCGATTTCACCGGGAGATTGTAGTTGCGCAGACGCCGCGCCACTTCGAACCCATCCACCGACGGCATCGCCATGTCCAATAAGATGAATTGATACGGGTGGCCCTCCTCCGCCGCCTGGCGGATCGCATTAAGCGCATTATTCCCGTTCGCAGCTTCGTCGATTTCTGCGCCCGTATCAGCGAGCATCTCGTGCAGGACAAGGCGGTTAATGCGGCTCTGGTCGGCAATCAGTATCCGAAAGCCATCTAAGCTTATCGCAGTCTTGACCGCCGAAACATTTGCGTTTAGTGCCTGACCGAAGAAGGCAGTGAATGAGAAGCGGCTTCCTTTGCCGAGTTCACTTTCGACTGACATCTGGCCACCGACTAGACCAACCAGCCGATGCACAATCGCTAACCCGAGTCCGGAGCCGCCGTACTTGCGCGTAGTCGAGGAGTCGGCCTGGGTAAAGTTCCGGAAGATCGAGTCGAGTTTGTCGGGCGAGATCCCGATTCCGGTATCGGTAACCGTAAATCGCAGTTCTAAAAGGTCGTGAGGTAGCGCAGAGTGGTCCACTTCGAGCACGACTTCGCCGCTATCGGTGAATTTGATCGCGTTGCCGATCAGATTCGTCAGGATCTGGCGCAGGCGCAATGGGTCTCCGATTAGTTGCTCTGGTACGCCTGGAACGATGCGCGCGACCAACTCGAGCCCTTTGCTGTGAGCGCGCACACCCAAGGTCGCAATCGTCTTGTCGACCAACTCAGTTAGGTCGAACTCGCAGTGCTCAAGTTGCATGCGTCCACTTTCGATCTTTGCCAAATCAAGAATACTGTTGATTAAGTCCAGCAGGGAGTTACCGTTAGCTACCATCAAATCGAGATAATGCCGCTGATCTTCGGACAGTTCGGTCTCGGCCAGTAGCTGGGCCATTCCAAGTACGGCGTTCATCGGCGTGCGGATCTCATGAGACATGCTCGACAGGAATTCTGACTTGGCGCGGGATGCCGATTCGGCGGTCTCGCGCGCAGCGATCAGCTCGATTTCCATCCGTTTGCGGTCAGTGATATTCCGCACGATCCAGTTGACATATGGCTTACCAGCCACCTCCACTGTCACTGCCGAGAGCAGTCCCCAAACAATCCTGCCGTCCTTAGTGCAAAAAGCCGTCTCCGCATCTGGCACATAGCCTTCGGGCTCCAGCCGCCGGCTGAAGTCTGCAAGATTTTCGGGATTTGCCAGAAGGTTCAGTTGGACCGGGGTCTTGCCTAAGACCTCCTGGCGTGCGTAGCCGAAGAGTGTTCCGAACGCATGGTTAACCGCCAGGAAAATCCCATCGGGGCCGGCGTCCAGCACGGCCATCGGATCGGGGCTCGCTTTAAAAACCTTCCAGATGGTTTTTCTATTTTCCTCGGCAGCCTGCTGCGCAATCTGAGAAGAACGGGCGTGCTCGGCAAGTGCCGCTCGCAGCCGCTCTTGAGCTCGTTCTAAACCGCCGATGTACAGTGACTGCCGGCTGTATCTGGTACTTGACTGCTAGATAGCCGATCGCAAACGTGCTGGCAGCCGTGAGCAGGATCCATTGGCCGAGATTCTCCGCTCCGGCTAAGCCAGCCAACCAGCAGGCGCCAAGGAACAGCAGTGCAAGCAGTGAGAGTGCAACGGGGGCCGTGAACATCCACGGTACCCAGCCGCTGAAACTCACCCTTGACGATGCACGGTGTAGCGCTGGATGATTCCCCGCTAAAAGCGAGCTATCGGTCTCGGCCATATCTCACGCTGCTCGGAAATCCGCTGCTAGAATTGCATCAGGCAAAACGAGTTCATTGGTAGTCAATGGCCACCGTTGCGAAAAATACGCCTAGCGTAGTGACCACGCGACGAGTTGCTTGCCGGCGCGGTCGGCTCTGGTGTGAGAGAAGCGATCAGGATTGGTATATAGATGCGCCGTCAGATTGCTTTCGCCACATTTCCAGCCGAACTCCCGGTCGAGTGCAGCGATCAATTCGCGCACGCTCAACCGGGGATGGCGCTTCAGAACCGCGGCGATCATATCCACCCGCTTCATGGCACCGTTGCGGCTGGCGCGCGCCGCAGCCATAGTTGCTTTGCCACCCCGTTGAGCATTTCGCATCGCCGCGGGGGGCTGCCGCCGCATCGGCACTGCCTTGCGATTCGGCGCTGACCTCTGCGAAGTGGCGGCCGATGCTCTTGACGGTTTCGCGGCGGCAAGCTCCAAACCGGGTACTCCAGTGCGCAACAATTCAGCAACCGCAGGTTGCTCAGAATCGCAGAGCTCGAGCGCCCGCTTGAGGCCCCCGAGCCGTCTGTTCAGAGTCTCGATCTGCTGGTTATGCGATTCGATATCCTGCTCGACCAGCGAGACCTCGTCTCGCAGCCGTTTCTGATAAGTCTCGACTGAAGAATTCATTTCTACCTCGGGCAAGTAGATCTGCCGGACGCGATCTACCTTTTATCATGTCTCATCTTATTCTTATAGCGCAGAATACATTTTTGCGAGTCCCTTCGGCACTCCCCACATTCTTAGTCGCTGCGGTCCACAGCTTCTGCTGTCAAGTTCGCCGCTCGCGCGAGAGTCTCACTGGGGGGCAAGATTCGTCAGAAGCCAACTTGTAAGACAGTCCCGTCATTGTCGATGCTCTGACTACTGTGCCATGTAGCCGCCGTCCACGGGCATCGGCAGCCCCGTCACATATGACGCGCGATCCGAACAAAGCCAGGCCACTGCCTCGCCCACTTCTTCCGGCTGACCGAGCCGTTTCATTGGCTCCGAGCGGATATAGCGCTGCTCAATGTCAGGGCGCTTGTCGAACCCGCTCATCAACAGAGGAGTGTAGATCGGGGCGGGACAGACTGCGTTAATCCGGATTCCGTGCCGGCCATATTCGAGTGCTGCAGCTTTGGTGAGTCCCGCCACTCCGTGCTTGGCCGCAGTATAGGCAGGGACGCGGATCGCGCCGGTCAGCCCCATGATCGATGACGTGTTAACGATCGCGCCGCCGCCCTGTTTCAGCATCTGGGTGATCTCCGCTTTCATGCAGAGCCAGACGCCAGTCAAGTTGATAGAGATGACGCGATTCCATTCTTCCTCACTGTATTCGTGAGTGAGGCGGCCGGCTCCACCGATCCCGGCGTTGTTGAACGCGCAGTCGAGCCGGCCGTAGGCTGCCACCGCGTCCGCGACGGCACCGTTTACATCGGCGGATTTCGAAACATCGGCCTTGCGAAAAATGGCCTTGGCGCCCACCTCCTTGACCATTTGGAGGGTCTCGTGCCCGCCCTTCTCGACGACATCAACCAGCACGAGGCGTGCGCCTTCGCGGGCGAAAATCTTCGCCGTAGCCCGTCCAATCCCGGACCCCGCACCGGTGATTAAAGCCACTTTGTTGTCCAGAATACCTGCCATTTTTTTAGCTCCTTCAGATCGAATCCATCTGGCGAACTCTCCCACTGTCAGGAAGAGATTAGAAATCCTTTGGAATCGGACACAGATTACCTGCGCCACGGCTCCACCAGTATCTTTGCATGCTGCTCTGGCGAGGCGAGCGCTTCGAATGCACCAGCAACCCCTTCAATACCCACCTTCCCAGTGATAAGCGGGTCGCAATTGATTCTACCCTCAGCCAGATTGCCCAGCGTGGTCCTGAACTCTTCGCCGGAGTAGCCGAGCACGAACTGGATATTCAGCTCCTTGTTGGTTCCAAGCATCGGTTCGATCTGGTCGCGCTCCATGCAGACCCCGACGATTACCAATCGCGTATTACCAGGTGCGGCAGCCATGACCGAATCGATCATGCCGGGTACGCCGACGCATTCAAAGATCACCGCAGGCCGCCGCGCTGGCCCGGGCAGCCAGGGCGGCAACTGGGGTGCCTTCGCTGGATCGGTGTAGGCCGCCATCTGCTTCCAACTCTCGTATGGTGATTGCGTTCTCGGATCGACGATTACATCAGCGCCGATTGCTTGTGCGAGTTGGCGGCGGCGCGGTGAAAAGTCGGCAGCAATAATCGGTCGAGCATGCTTCAGCTTAAGCGCGGCGATTACCGCAAGACCGACCGGACCGCAGCCGATCACCAGCGGCACGTCCTCCGCATCCAGACGGGCCTTCTGCACCGCATGATATCCGACTGCCATCGGCTCAGTCAGTGCGGCCTGCTCGGTGGACAGGCCGTCAGGCACTTCAAGCAGCAATCTCTCGGTAAGGCGCATGTACTCGCCATAGCCGCCCGGATTGTCGTTTGAATACCCGACCGTCTCGACCCCCGACGATTTCAGCAGCACCGGCATCGCGCACACGCGTGTCCCAGGCTTAAGCTTGCGCGGTGTATTTGGGCCGAAATCAGCCAGTTCGGCGCAAAATTCGTGGCCCATAACAATATCCCGGGCCAAATTCATGATGAACGGTCCGCCCGAACGGCGCGAAACTTCTACCAGTTTTTCCGCATGTTTGAGCGCGTGGAGATCCGAACCGCAGATTCCGCAGGCCAGGGTTTTGACCAGGACCTCGCCCGGACCCGGCGCTGGAACCGGAATGTCATCGACCAAAATCTCTTTATTGCGCATTACCGCGGCACGCATGCACTGTCCCTCCGTTAGCAGGGTAAATTGTGCTTCACGATAGGATCGCGTTCGCTTCCACAGCAACCGCCATCCTCTTGGTTTCGTTCAATATCAGCGCGCGGCCCCGTTGATTGTTCGTCACGCAGGACAGCTCGATAGGCTGAGCGTCGGAGAACGCGGGCCGCAAAAAGTTGACGGCCCCGCCTTCACAGCGATACAGGGGAGGAAATGCCCTGGCGTGTGCGAAACGCCAGAAGGAGAGCACTATGCCACAGCCAGTGAAGTTCAAGAGCGGCGGAATCAATTGTGCCGGCGATCTGTATTTGCCGCCAGGTTTCAGCCAATCGCGGAAATTTCCCGGCCTGGTCATCGGTCACGGCACCGCGCAGACCAAGAAGTCCCTGGTCGACCAAGGCGAGTTTTTCTCGCGCGCCGGCTATGTGGTGTTGGCAATAGATTACCGAAGCTTCGGTGAAAGCGAGGGCGAGCCTCGCGGTCAGCTCTTTCCACTGATCCAGGTGGAGGATTTCCGCAACGGGGTGAGTTGTCTGCAGCGCCTGCCTGGTCTTGATCCCGAACGTATCGGAATCTGGGGCACCAGCAACTCGGGCGGCATTGTAATTTACGCCGCAGCAGTCGATCGCCGAATTAAGGCCGTGGTGGCTCAGGTGCCGGTTGTCGATCATTACCGCTGGATGCGCTGGTTACGGTCGCAGCGTGAATGGTGGGAGCTGCTGGCTCGCATCGAACAGGACCGTCAACGGCGCTACGACAGCGGCGAAAGTGCGCGCATTCCGGTTAGCACTCTGGATACGTTCTGTTATCGGCCGCTGCTTCAGAACATGGTCGCCAGGACCAGGGCAGCAATGGAAAAGACGGGCAAGCCGCCGCTCGCGCCGGGTGCCACTGATGTCTTGCTCGAATCAGTCGAGAAGGCGCTCGAATTCAGTGCGACCAGCGTGATCGATCGCATCGCGCCGCGCGCGCTCAGTATTATCACGACCAAGGACGACGATGCCCATCCAATCGAGCAGATCGTCGAAGCCTACGAGATGGCGCGCGAGCCCAAGAGCCTGACCTTGCTCGATATGTACGTGCTAGACGTCTATTGGGAGCCTGGTTTGAGCATTGCGCTGGGTAAAGCCGTCGAATGTTATGACCAATACTTGAAGGCCTGAAAAGTGCCGCGAGGACAACACGGAGGGAGACATGTTCAAAATTGGCAAGTTATTCCATTTAACTCACGTAGTGAGTGATCTGGCCGCGGTCGACCAATGGTACGACGAGGTCTTTGCGGTCACGCGATATTATCGTGGATACGAGAAGCTGGCCGGGCGCGACGCCTCTTTGATTGCAATCGGCGAAGTCATCATGGAACCGATGATGCCCGCGCGGGTGGCAAATCTCCAAAACCAGTCAGTCAAAAAGTTTCACGATCGTTTTGGCCAGCATTTCCATTCAATCGCCTGGTACGTCGACGATGTCCGGGAGATTTCGGCGCAGCTCGACCGCAATGGCCTGCGCCTGTTTAACATCGTGGGCAAACAAGTGAAGCCCGGCGAGGAGAGTTTCGCGATCTGGACCCATCCGAAGGACACCTGCGGTCAGCTCGAATTCGCCGCTATCGGCAAATACACGATAGACCCTCGTCTGCAGCCGGCCTGGTCCAACAGCTTCTGGCAGCAGCAGCATCCGCTCGGAATCGAGCGAGCCTCACACATCACAGTCGTTGTCCGTGACCTGCCGAACGCGAAGCGGCTCTACTGCGATATCCTGGGTGGCAAACCGATTCATGAGGAAGAAACCGCAAGCCGCAAGCGCAGCGCCTTCGTTGCGGTCGGTGAAGATACCGTGGTGGAACTCGCCCAGCCGCTCTCCCAAACGAGCCCAGAGGGCCGCGAGATGGAAAGCAATGGCGAGGGGATTTATTCTGTCACGTTCACGACCCGTGATCTGGCACGGGCGAACGCGTTTCTTAAGTCTAAGCAGCTAAGGCCCGAACCGGACGGAACAGAATCGATCGTTCTCGGCAAGGACCAGGCCTTCGGTATGGTTGTCGGATTTACGCAACGCAAGCTGCCGAACGATCAGAGATAGTTGAATTGCCATTGCCTGGGGGATAGGCGTTTCCGCTCCCCTCCCCATTCATCTGACATGGGAGAGGGGAGCAGGCCGTACCAGAAGAGCGTTATTGAAGAAGAAGTATTGACGATGGCCGAGCACGGGGTTGCGAGGCTTGAGCGCTTAACCATGCAAGAAGAGCTGCGCAAGGCTATTCGGCTTCGCTGAGCGGAAACTGTTCGCCCGGCACACGTTGGGGTTGGTGAAAATGTTGGGTTTCAGGGTTCCTTTTTTGCTTACCTTTGGTTTCACGCTTCTGTTTGGTTCCGTTGCTGTTTTCGCACAAAGTAACAACAAATCTCCTAATGCGCGCGACTCAGCATCAGTGCCGATAACCTCGGCTTCAGGAAATAGCCAATTTGATGGCAGCATAACCGGCGCGATTTTACCCGGCACGACTATCACGATGCAGAATTGGCAGCAGTTCAAGCAATATATGCCGGATGGAATGGCTGGTCTGTTTGAGGGTAAATATTTTTGGAAGATGCCCGCCGATGTCAGCATGGAAGTGGGCCCGACGATTATCCATCCGCTGCCGCCTAACTACCTTGCCGCCACTGAGAAATATTCTGGCCAGGTCAGAATTATCGAACTGGCCGGCGGGGGTCTCAATCTGACTGCCTACCAGGGTGGAATTCCCTTTCCGGCGCCGGCCGAACCGCACAAGGGCTGGAAAATCCTTGCCAATCTTTGGTTTCGTTATATTCCCCACCTTGCTGTCGATACCTACGGCCAAGGCTGCTATGTGGATGGTTACCACAATATCAACTGCAACGCCGGAGTACTTATTTTTCGTCAGCTCTCATTCAATACTGATCGCGATGTATCCGCGACTGTTCCTGGAGGAGAGGGTAAGTACTTCACTGACTATTTCGAAACGGTCGAGCCGGAACAGGATCGCTATAATGCAAACCTGAAGATTGATTATGCCGATCCAGCACGGCCCGAAGACAGCTATGTCTTTATCCCGGCCATGCGCCGCTATCAACCAGTCTCCGCATTGGCGCGATGCGCCCCGTCGTTCGGCAGCGACACAACCCCCGAGGATTTTCGTGGCGGCTACGATTCGAACATGACGGAAATCAGGGTCGACGTTGTCGGGGAGAAAAAAATTCTCAACCTGATGGGTTTCAACATGCCGAGCACGGGGTTTCCCAACAACTTCGACATGCCGCTTGGGTGGCCATCGCCTTCATGGGGTAAATGGCAGTTGCGAGACGTGTATGTGCTCAGCGTTAGCAAATTGCCAGTGTTCGCCCGCGGCTATTGTTACGGCAAGCGGGTGATGTACGTCGACAAGCATTTCTATGGCCTGCTTTGGGAGGATCTGTACGATCCGCAAGATCAGCCCTGGAAATTTCTTGCCGTCTTCCGGCCCGCGCGGGAGGCCCCTGGCATCGGCCCGGTTGACGAGGCGCTTTCGTATGACGAATCGATCTGGGACATCCAGAGGCATCACGCCACATTTTTTTGCGATCCGCCTGCGGGACATCCCCTCTATCTGAATGAGCAGGCACCCAGCGAGCTATCTGGACCTGACGCGCTACACGACCCCCAGCGGTCTAACGATGATTATGCGGTGAACCCCTATGCCAATGACCAAGCCACTCTAACCCGGACAACTGCACATTCGGCCACTCGTATCCCAGCAAATGATTCTTGGGTTCAGAAGGCTGGCGGAAAATCATAGAACCACAAGCTCCACGGACCGTAGAGGTAAGGTGCCGATATTGTAGTTGTTGACGGACACGATGAACCTGGTGTCCAGGCTGGGCATGTCATGCTTATGGCGTATGTTGTTGTACCCGCCGGACTTGTGCGGGGTAAGAAATAACTGCCGGTATTGTAGGCGTAAGCGACATTGAATTGGTCGGCGACATAGTTGGTCAAATCTGTTAGGGCGGTGCCTATCACAGGTCGTTCCTCGATCCATTCAGCGGAATTGCCGAGGAACGCGGTGCCGGATGGCGGATTAAACGAGTATGCACCAGCTTGCTGGAGAGTGTAGTTGACGAGATAAGCGTGTCCGAATGGGGGGGCAGTTGTGTACCAAACTTCCGAGCCCATCAGATCGCCTGGCCGGACAGCAGGAATGCTTACCCTGGTCTCCGGGAACGGGAACCATTCGATCCAAACTGAATAAAACGGTATTGGTGTAGAACCTGAGCAGTACGCGTCCGCTTCGGTGCCGGCCTGCAGGACGTCGCTTGAACCAAAGCCATCGAATCCGTCCCACTGCGAAGAATAATCCCAAAAACCGCTGCAGACGCCGAAGGCTTGCTGCGCTCTCGGCACGACCCACTGCGAAAAAACATAAGCGTTGTTTTCCACGAAGGTGCCGATCGCGCCGGTTATGGCGTAGCCGCTCCAATTTTGGCTAGTTGCCGAAACAATGCCATTTTTTAGCGCTTGTACGATCGACATATTTCGAATAGGTCCATTGTAGATCGTGGTTTGCTGCAAGGTTGGATTTGCAACCCGTGGCACCGACACGATCTTCTTCCAATGGGCATAAGGCGTCCGCGCCCTGACAGCATCAGGACGCGGAGGAAATCCGTAGCGCTCGAGTTCTGCGCCGGATGCTGAAAGCGGGTGAAAGTCTTGCGGCGGGTGAGCGTGTGTAACCACCGCTTGGGCTATGGTCTGATCGGTCGCAACACTTTCGGCAGGAGGGGGTCCGCCGGCGATGAGGAGCGAGGTACCGGGGCCGAACGCAAAAACGAAAATCAAGCCAGCGAACGTGAGATATCTCACAACCGGTTTGACCAGTTTGGGTCGCATAGTCTCTCCCCCCTGAAGGTTCTGCAAATGCAAGCTAACGGCGTTTCAAATTACTACGGTAGATTAGAGGAGGTAGCTAGACAGTGTTCATTGCTTTCCGGAATTAGCGACGGTGGTTCATTACCATCAGCCACCTACCGTCGTATGTCGCCTAGTGCAGCTTAGTTAATAAGAAGCTATTTTTCGAGTCAACCATGTACCGCGAATCATCGCCAATGCAAATAACTGCTGAGGCGCTGTATTAGGAAAAGATGCTTTCTTTCGCTAGATCGCATCTTTTTTTGTCCAATGCGGTCACTAAAGTGCTATGCAATGTCCATTTAAAGCCCATCGAATTTGGGCTATTGTGCTCGCCATGAGGCGACTTTCAATCACAATTCCGGTGCACAGTATCGCAAACGTGATAGGCCGCACGCCTGCCAGCGCGCTAAGCCGGGAGCCTAAACCGAACCGGTGCCAGGGACGATGAGGAGCAAACTCTGGAGTACGGTCAGCGAGACGCTCTTTTGGTGGCGTCCAACCGATGGAGATTCTGACCGCGGCCAGTATCTCGAGCTTTACAAGCGCGTCCTGCGCTATGTTCGGCCGTACCTCTTCCCGCAGCTTGCCATGGCGGTTGGCGCGATGCTGCTGAATGGCTCGGTTAACGGAATGATCCCACTCCTGATCAAGAAGATCATCAACACGATCGCGGCGATTCCCAACGCCAAGGTTTCGGCCGCAAGCATTCACCCGATGCACGTGCTGGCGGTTGAGATACTGATTGTGTTCGTGGCCAGGGCGATCACCGATTTTCTTGCCGATTACCTGACCACGTACCTCGGGATGGAGATCGCGATGGATATGCGGGGCGAGTTCAACGATCGCTTGCAGCGCCTGCCGCTATCCTTTTTCAATTGGAGGTCCACCGGCGGACTTATCGCGCACGCGCTCAGCGATGTTCAACTCGCTTCGTCGATTGTCACCAACACGCTTTTTTCGCTCGTCGGCGACAGCGTGACGCTGCTTGCCCTGGTGGTGGGTCTTTTCTGGATGGACTGGCGGTTCGCACTGATCGCGTTTGTGGTGTTTCCGCTCTCCGTGCTTCCAGTGATCGGGGTCGCCCGGCGCGTACGCAAGATGTATCGGGGCGCGCAAAAAAGGCTGGCCGACATCACCGGGCTCATGCTGGAGGCGACGCAAGGATGCCGAGTGGTCAAAGCGTTCGGGATGGAGGAATACGAGTGCACCCGCTTTCGCGCTCAGCTCACGCGTCAACTTCGTATGCTGCGGCGGGTGTTGCGGGTCGGCTCGTTCACCGATCCGTTGATCGAAGTGCTCGGGGCTTTCGCCGTGGTCGTGACATTGTGGTACGGCACCGACCTGGTGCTGGCCGGCGCCCGTTCGCCCGGCACCTTTGCCGGATTTATCGGCGCGATGCTTATTGTCTACAAGCCCTTCAAGCGCATCGCCGGCACCAATAACTCCATCCAGCAGGGACTGGTCTCCGCCGAGCGCGTCTTCAAAGTCATCGACCATCCCCCCGAAACCTACGAGACGCCCGGCGCGCTCGAACTCGAAGCCGGTCCGCACAGCCTTGAAATGCGTAATGTCAGCTTCCGCTACGCGCCGAAGAGTGAGCTGGTGCTGCGCAATATCAACCTGATGATCGGAGCGGGCGAGGCAGCAGCTTTGGTGGGCATGAGCGGCGGTGGCAAGTCCACCCTGGCCGATCTGGTCCCTCGCTTTTATGATCCCGAAGAAGGGGCAGTACTGATCGACGGGGTTGATATAAAACGCTTCTCGCTCAGGTCGCTGCGGTCTCAAATCGCCGTCGTATCGCAGAGCACTTTCCTCTTCAATGACACGATCCGCGCGAACATCGCTTATGGCGGACCGGGCAAGAGCATGGACGAGATCGTGGTCGCCGCGAGGCAGGCCAATGCTCACGACTTCATCGTTCGCTTGCCGGGCCGTTATGACACCATGGTCGGCGAACTGGGGGTCCGGCTCTCCGGCGGCGAGCGGCAGCGTATCGCAATAGCGCGCGCGCTCCTGAAGAATGCGCCAATTCTGATTTTGGATGAGCCGACCTCCAACCTCGATTCCGAGGCCGAGCGCGTGGTTCAGGATGCCATCGAGCGGCTGATGGAGAATAGGACGACTCTCGTGATCGCGCATCGTCTCTCGACCATCCGCCGCTCAGACCGGATCTACGTAATCGTAAATGGTGAAATCTTCGAGCAGGGTAGCCACGACGAACTGATCGCGCTCGATGGCGCTTACCGCAGGCTCTGTGATCTCCAATTCTACGCGCCCGAGCTTTCCGAGCTGCCCCTCCGCACAGTGGCTATCGGGTAGCCGAGGCTATTCATGCACAGAGTTGTGTCTAATACGTCGCCGTCCCGGCGCTGGTCTGGAAAACCCGGCTAGGTCTTACATCGACGAACTCAACCGTGCGGATGACAGCGCATTGTCCATAACCTGCTTCGGCGGTCTGCGCGAAACTCTTCTAACAGGCTACTTTGTAATTTGTCCAGTCTCTAAGTCTAAGATCTAAGATGCGTGCTCGTCCGCGGCGCAGTATTCACTGGCTACTACAACGCCCAGCGTGGTTTCGCGAAAAAGCAGCCAGAGAGGATTTGGTTCGCTGCGATACTTGTGGGCACAAGCGTTAGCGTGAGGCATGAAGGACGATGTGCGGCGTGTCGTAGTTGTTCCTTCCAGGTTCCGACGCAAGAGAGAACCGGGACATTTCCTGAACTCGGGAGAACCCCACCGCTGACAGCATGCGTTGTAGAGCGACGGGGCTCATCAACCAGTAAGTTCCATACTCGGAACCGTCGGCAGCTTTGCCTATCTCGCCGACAAATTCCATATGGGGACGACTTCGACACGCCTCAGCATCCAGGAATGCGGTCGCGATGATCGCCACCTCAGCGGAAACGGATGAAATTCTCTGCAGAGCTCCCAGAACATCAGGCAAGTGCAGTAACAAGGAGGTGCATATCACGATATCGAAACGCCCAAATGAAGCATCTAGCTCATAGATGCTCCTTTGTACATATTGGACGGACAGACCGAGCGCTTCTTTGAGAGTATTAAATAGACTTCCGTCCCAAATATCGATCGCAGTCACTGACGCCCCCCGGCGAGCGCACTCGAAAGCAAAGAAGCCTGAGGAGGTGCCAATGTCCAAAACGGTTCGCCCGCTGAGGTCCGCTGGGATCCCGTAAAAGTCGATGTACCTGGTCATGTCGTACTCGCCATTGACCACCAAGCCGCCGCCCAGGTCAATTTGATGGTAGATACCCCCTGAACGATTGATGTCGTCTACAACATCTTGCAAATTTTCGCGTGTTAGACACCCTTAAATCCCCATCGCTCGGTATCCGTCAAAACTTTACCTCGTGCTGGCAGGCCGGACCTTCCGGCAGCTTCGCCCCGACTCTGCGAGGCACATCATGGCATCGAGCACTCCCGATCTTCACAACGTTAGTAAGCAATTTTGGGCTCTTTTCAATTGGGTTTTGTTAGGTGACGAGTTTGACCGCCGCCAGTCGCCTCTACAATCACAGGTCATTTCCGCCCCACGGTCTCTCCGTTCCTCGATGGTAATGGCGGCGCAGCGGATTCCATTAGCTTTCCGCATGTTCGAAAGATTTCTAGCGCGCGTTGGAGGAAACCAGACGACGGTGATCAAGATCGCGAACAAGATGAAGCGCGCATCAATTGCGAGTCTCCGAAACCCGGCGTTGCGAGGCGCCCGATGCGTCTGCTGCAACGGCGGCCCTAGCGAAGCCTCCGAGCCGACCAGCATCCCTCAATGATGAACCGACCGTCGCAGAGAGTCCGGCGGTAGCACGCGCACTAATGCCCGGCATTGCCTTAACCTACTTCATCAGCTTCTCCAGCCTAAACACGCCGCGGCTGGAATAGTCGCGGGTGTAGGTCCCCCTCAGCCGCTCGCATGTGAAGTCATACGAAGAGGCCAGGTTGTGGATCGCCGCTTCATTGGGGAACAGGAAATTACTGATGCCAGTGGCGTGCAGATGTTCCTTGTACTGTTTGGCAATCGTCGGATAGATGTCGCTCGCGGCCTCGTAAATTGGCAGCGATGATTCAATCAGCGACATCTGAGTTTCCAGGTACAGTATGCCACCATCGTTCAACAATTCGCGCAAGCGCCTCACTGCAGCAAAGATATTTTCCAGATGATAGAGCACCCCCAGGAAGAAGATGACATCGTAGCGGCAGTCGAACTGGTGAACCTGAAAATCATCGACGATGACTTCCGGCGCAACGTCCCACTGCTTCGAAGCGAAGAAGAGATTTTCTGGAAAGGTAGGCTCGTCTGGCGTGTTGATTGCGGTCACCTTGCCGGCTCCCGCTAGCAACGCTGCAATTGTGAAAAAGCCGTCGTTCGCCCCAATGTCGAGTACGTGTTTTCTGACAAGGTCGGAAGTATTTAAATACAAGTTCCCCCACAACTTAAGTTGCACATTCCTGTCGGCGTGGCCACCAGCAATGCGGTTGCCGTCAGGGAGGGGCATGCTATGCCACCAGGAACGGCCATTTGGCCCTTCGATCAGATTGTCATAGCTGGCTTCAAAGAAAGTAGGCATCAACAACCTCATGAAGACAATTAAGCTCAGGTGGACCGTCAATTCAGATCCTGCGGGTCCCGCCAAGTGCGCCCATCAATAACGACGATCACCTTTGAATTCAACGCCAAGGTTGGCCGAAGGTATTGTCGATTTGTCGGCAGACCGCGTTCGCAAGGTCGAACGCAGCAGTCACACCACCGCGATAACCGCTCGGGTATTGACTGCGAGCACAAGCTTTTGTTTCCTGTTTTGCTGCATGGTTGAGTTACCCGAATCACCTTAGGCTCGATATCCGTTTACTTCCTCCTAACGAATCAATACGCTCCTCCGCAAAGAGAGACAAAATGATCGCGCGGGTGATGTTACGGGGCAGGCTGAGCGCGAAGCGGTTCCAGAGCGTCTGCGCGTTTTCAATCTATCTGATCATATCTGTCTTGTTTTTCGGCCTGCCGCTGCTGGGCCACTTCGGCCACCGATTTATCGGCGACAGAGCAGATCCGCTCCTCCATATGTGGATGCTTGCCTGGTGGCCGCATGCCCTCACCAGCGGCCAGCATCCGATCATTAGCCAAGCCGTTTGGCCCCCAACTGGGTGCAATCTGGCTTGGAGAACCAGTATTCCCGGTCCCAGTCTTGTCCTCTCTTCGATAACCTGGCTATTCGGCCCGATAGTTTCCTACAATATCCTCTGCCTGTTGTACCCGCCTCTAGCTGCTTTCTCGGCTTTCGCCTTATGCCGTTACCTGACCGGGCAGTTCTGGCCGGCACTTGTCGGCGGCTATATCTTCGGCTTCTCCCAGTACGTGCTGGCGCGCATGCTGGGTCACCTGGTTCTGCTGCTTATCTTCCCCGTTCCGCTCGCTATATATCTGGTATTGTTGCGGCTCAATCGGCAGATTAGCAGGACCGCGTTTCTGGCCCTGCTTGTTATTGTTCTGTTAGTCCAGTTTTTCGGTTCGACTGAGCTCTTCGCCACCACGGCGATGTTCGGCGCTGCCGCTTTAGCGTTGTCTTGGCTGATTTACGGAGCTCCACTCGCGGCCAATATCCGAGATGTCGCGATCGAGATCGGATGCGCTTACCTGCTCACCGCTGTACTGGCGGCACCTTACCTGTATTACGTGCTGGCGCGTGGCGTGCCGGCCCCGATCAACCCCAGCACTATCTTTTCCAATGACCTGTTGGCTTTTGCGGTGCCGACTCCCTGGCTTTATGCCGGCCGCGCATTCGGCGAGGTTGTTCGCCAGTTTAGGAGTGGGCCGGTCGAAACGGCTGCCTACCTGGGACCGGGGCTATGGATAATTCTCGTCCTGTACACCGAGTCCAGCTGGTCCACACAGACTGGTAGGTTTCTCCTCGTCAGCTTGATCCTCATCGGCTTGATGTCGCTCGGGCCGATTTTGCACATAGACGGAATAGACATAGGGCCAGCGCCTTGGCGCGTGTTCAGTAAGTTACCTCTTATCGAGCAGGCCCTGCCGAATCGCTTTGGTATGTACTTCTTTTTGGTGGCCGCAGTCATCGCGAGTCTATACCTCAGCCAAAGCTTGATTTCCTGGTGGTCAAAACTACTGTTATCGAGTTTATGCCTATTGTCGCTCGCGCCAGACCTTGCAATGTTCCGGTCAATGGTAACGCATTTCAGGATTCCCCAGTTCTTTCAGTCCGGAAACTACAAACGCTATCTTGCCAGAAATGACAATGTCCTGGTCTTGCCATATGCGGAGCGGGAAGACGGCTTGCTCTGGCAGGTACAGACGCATTTCTATTTTCGGCTCGCCACTGCGCGACTGGGGCTTACTCCGGCTGAGTTCTCAGACTGGCCGGTGTTGTTGACGCTGGAGGGCGGTGATGAGATCCTCGATTTCACTGAACAGTTCAGAGCGTTTCTCTCCGCCCACCGTGTTAAAGCCGTCATCGTAGACCCGCAGGTCGGCGGACCTTGGCAGCGCTTGCTCGCGGAAGCGGGCTTGGTTCCGCTCAAAACCGGGGGTGTGCTTTTTTATCGGGTGACGCCGCCGATAGTCGCGCAATTTCAGGGTGCGACCGCGCGCGAGATGGCACAGAGGGAGGCAAGCGTGTCGTTTTTCGCTCTGCTGAATGCCGCACGCCAATATCTGGCGGCGGGCTTTCCCCTCCCAACGCTTAGCCCGTGGCAAGCCCAACGGCTGAGTCTGCTCGCGCTGCCTCCGTCGGCGGCGCCACTCCCGGCCGATTTACGCCAATGGCACAATCTGTGGCTTGGCCCGTGGGGCGAATCAATGGTCGGTATCGGCATCGCCGGTGACTACGTTAGCCTTCAGCCTTTGGTCGATGAATACGGCGCGGACGCCACGGACATTTTCTTCCCTTTTCCCCAGCGACTCGGGGCAGGACGCAAGTGGGGCAATGGCCAGCTACTAATCATTTTCACGCCGGAAGGCCTTCAGCGAGCAGCGAGCAAGGCCGCCGGTACCAGCCCAGGCTCAAGCCAAGCTGCAGGTGCCTCGAGGTGTTGGTATCGGCATGACCCGAAGTTTTTGTGTTCGATTCGGCGATTGCAAAACTGAGAGACAATCGCCTCATCGAGTGCGAGGCGGATACGCCGGCGGCGCGCGCTCAGGCAGCGTTGAACGCGATCGCACCGGCCGCACTAGCGCATGCTAACTGGCGGCTTTCCTGCTCGCGTTTTACTTGACCAAGCATTGATTGGATGCTTCTTTTGGCAGCTATCGGCCTGACCGCGGTACTCGAACCGACACCGGTGTGAACGTCTGGTGGGCGGTTCAGGTTTAGCATGTGCATGGCGGCAGCTCGTCGTGCTATACGCGAAGTGCTCGGCTGCAAGGGAGTTTAATGACTTTCATTTCATACGCACAGAATCAGGAAGATGTCATGCTTTACCGCGCCCTCCGGGATGTGGATGAACGGTTTTTACATCGACGTCGGAGCGATGGATCCGGTAATCGCTTCAGTTACCAAGGCGTTCTATGAACGCGGCTGGCACGGCATCAACATCGAGCCGAGCGAGGAATACTCCCAGAAGCTTCAGAGCGAGCGGCCGCACGATATCAATTTGGCTACCGCGGTCGGACGCGAACCAGGTTCCATCTGTTTCTACGAGGTGGCGCATACGGGTGACTCGACCACCAATCCGGAATACGCCCAACGCCGTTCGGAAGCTGGCTGTCAGGTTACACGCCGCGAGGTGCCCTGCACGACGCTCGACAGGATTTGCGCCGACTACGGTGTCGCTACGGTCCATTTTCTTAAGATCGACGTTGAAGGCTCCGAACGCGGGGTGCTCGAAGGGTTCTCATTTGAAACGGTCCGCCCGTGGCTCGTAGTGGTTGAGGCCACCGAACCCAACTCCGAGCGCGAAGTCTTCGCAGAGTGGGAGGATCTGCTCCTAGCGCCGCGGCTACCGGTTTATCTATTTCGATGGACTAAACCGCTTTTATGCGGCCGAGGAGCATGCGGATTTGGCGAGACATTTTTCACGCCCGCCGAACTGGTTTGATCAATATGTCAGCTACGAGCTCTGGCGCACTCGTGCAGAATTGCACGAGGTGCAAGCGGCAGAGCGCAATGCCCTGGTCAATTCTCTAAATCATATGTTGGCCGAGGTTCAGAGCGTTCGAGCCGAGGCGCAAAGCCTGCGGGAGGCGATGGCCGAGCGCGAGCAGACCCTGCAAGAGGCGATGGCCGAGCGTGACCGCCAGTTCGGCAGCCTGCAGGAGGCGTTGGCGCAGCGGGAGCGGCAGCTCGCCAGCCTGCAGGAAGCGGTGGCGCAGCGCGAGCGCCTGCTCGGCAGCCTGCAGGAGGCGGTGGCAGAGCGTGCGCGGCAGCTCGGCGGCCTGCAAACGAAACTGGCAAAGACCGAACATCGGCTGAGATCCATGCGTTCATCCGTTTCCTGGAAACTTACCAGTCCGCTGCGCGAGCTGCGGCGGGCCGCAGTCCGTATTATTGGTTTGTTCCGCCGGCCGAAACCACCCTCGGATGTCGCGACCTCGGCTTTCGCCAGCTCAGACCTGGCTGCCTCTGATGAAGTTGCCGCTCGACTTAACGAACCGGCGCGATTGCTTTACCGTAATCTGCGCGACACTGTGGCCGTCCGCCGATGGGAGAAGGAAAAGCGTATGTTGGGAGAGAGACGCATATGAGGGTGGTTGTCGATCTCCAGGCATTGCCGGGCTCAGCCAGGCCGCGCGGCTCCATTGATCATTATGCCGCCTCGCTCGCCTGCGCCATCCTTAGGCATGCGGGCAATCATGACGTCCATGTCGTCATAAACCACTCGTCCGAGGAGTTTCTTGAGAAATTGCAGGGCAAATTCCCGGATTTGTTCCGCAAAGGTGCGTTTCGGGTATCGCGTCTTCCATTTCTGGACACGGCAAAAGCTGACGGTAGTTGGCATCGCGCAGCAGCCGAGCTTGTGCGGGAACACGCGCTTTTACAATTCAAGCCCGATGTTGTTCTATGCGCTTCGCTGACGGGGGCAGGCGGCGCCGTGCTGGTTTCGCATCTACGTTGTACCCGCATTCCCGACCGCGATCGCGCTCTCCGAGCTGCCTTCCGCGATACGTCCGGAGACAAGCCCGGAGCAGCATGTCAGCACTGTGCCGGAACCGTCGCGGGGCAGCGTCCACCTAAAGCAACAGTGGCAGCCCGCCCTTGTCTTGACCGTTTCCGAATACTGCAAACGCCTGCTGCTGGACGCGCTGGAGCTGCAAACCGAACGTGTCGTTGTCGTTCCACCCGGCGTGGACGAGCGATTTCGACGGGCAGCGGTGTCAGAAGCGCAAGCGCGTGCCGTCACGACGAGGTTCACACTCAATGAGGATTTTATCCTGTCGATTGCCGGGGGCGCCCATCAGGGCGTCGAGCGGTTGCTCGAGGCATACGCGTTATCTGCCGAACGAACTGCGAGAAGCAAATCGGCTCGCGGTGATAGGCGCTATAGATGGAGACCAGACTAGTCGGCTCCTGCAGCTCGCGCGTTCGAAGGGTCTGGCTGATGGCGAGTTGGTGGTCGCCGGTGAGATGAGTGATGATGAGCGGGCAGTATTTTACAAAAAGTGCAAACTTTTTGTTTTGCCTGCGGTGGAAGAAGCGTCTGCCCAACACGCGTTAGACGCGATGAGCTGCGGGGCTCCGGTCCTGGGTCCAGATCACACTGGCATTCCAGAGGTTCTAGACGCCCGCGAGGCGCTTTTCGATCCGGGCTCCGCACGTCACCTGAGCAACAAGATTGGCCAGGTGCTTGCGGATGCCGAGTTTCGCAAAAAATTGAAGATACATGCTGTAGAGCAGGCGCGCCGATTCTCCTGGAGGGCGAGCGCCCGCCGAAGCTTCGAAGCCTTGGAGGGGCTATGTAGCACCCGCTCGGGAAGCTCCAAACCACATCCGCCGTCAGCAAAGAAGCGGCCACGAATGGCCTACCTGTCGCCGCTGCCACCTGAACGCTCAGGCATAGCTGATTATAGCGCTGAGCTGCTGCCTGAACTGGCCAGGTACTATGAGATTGAGCTGATTACTGATCTTTCCCAAATTGCGGATCCATTTCTGCAGCGAGAGTTTCGCCGCGTGCCGTTCAGACAATTCGAAAAATCGGCGCGCGGTTACGAGCGCATCCTTTACCATATTGGTAACTCGCCGTTTCACTTTCAAATACCGTCCTTGCTCGAGCAGTTCCCCGGCCCCGTGGTATTGCATGACTTCTTTCTCAGCCACCTTTTCAACTATCTCGAGACCATGGACGGCGTCTCTTTGTGGCGCAACCTTTATGTGTCTCACGGCTATCCAGGCTTGCTGGCGCGTACGCGCAAGGGCGCTGAGGCGGCGATTTGGGCCTATCCCTGCAATTTGACCGTGCTTGCGCACGCCGCTGGCATCATTGTCCATTCGGAACATGCCAGGCAACTGGCTCGCGAGTGGGTTGGCATATCGACTGAGAGCTGTAAGGTAATTCCTCAGCTCCGGCGGCTGCCGCCTAGGCTCGATCGGCAGAAGGCGCGGAGAACTCTTGGTATCCCGCCCGATACGTTTCTCGTCTGTTCGTTCGGGTTCTTAGCGCGGGCCAAGCTCAACGATTTGCTGTTCCAGAGCTGGCTCGGATCCAGCCTGGCCAACCGCAAAGACTGCTGCCTGGTGTTCGCCGGGGGTGACGGCGCGGGTCAGCCATATCAAGTCAATGGCGCGTCATCGAGCCACGTTCGAGCCACCGGCTACTTGAGTAAAGAAGACTATGAACTCTATCTGGCTGCGGCCGACGTCGGCGTTCAATTGCGAGGAGGAGAGCTGTCGCGGGGGGAGACTCCGCGCTCTGTGCTGGACTCGATGGCCCGGGGTCTTGCTACGGTGGTGAGTTCTCATCCGGCACTTACTGATCTGCCTGCCGATTCGGTGCTGAAGCTTTCCGAGAGCTGTGACACGGGAGAGTTGATTGCAGCGCTCGAAAGGCTATACGGCGAGCCGGAATATCGCGCCCAGCTCGGACGGCGTGGGCAACAGTACGTTCGAGCCAAACGTGCTCCGGCGCTAATCGCACGGCAATATGCAGAGGCAATCGAAGAATTCGCGAGCGATCATCCAGTTGCGGTAACCAACCGCGTGTTGGTGAATATCGCCGAGCTGGCGGCCAAGGCAGGGCCATCTGACGAAGAGCTGGCGACCGTAGCATCTTCTATCGCCGAGAGCACTGGCGGTGGCGATATCCGTCAGCTCTTTGTCGATGTCACTATACTGGTTTCGGTGGGAGACTATCGGACTGGCATTCAGCGAGTTACCCGGGCGATTTTGGCCCAACTTTTAGAAAGTCCTCCCCCAGGATATCGCGTGGAGCCCGTTTTTCGAACCCATCGGCAAACGTATCGCTATGCGCGCAGGTTCGTGGGCAACGGTCTGAACCTGGAAGGGTTGAATCTTGAAGACGCTCCGGTGGCGGTGAATCCTGGAGACGTTTTTCTGGGTTTGGATTGGGATGCCGGAATAGCAATAGACGATCAGGCAACCAATTGGCTGCTTCATCACCGCCAGCGCGGAATGAGAACCGTTTTCACAATTTACGATCTGCTGCCGCTGCAGCACGCTGAGTGGTTTAAATCCGAGATGCAGTCGGTTTTTCAGGGCTGGCTCTCAGCAATATGCCGGGTCGCCGACGGCTTTGCTTGCATATCGCGCACGGTGGCGGATGACCTGATAAGTTGGCTCGATACGCATTCGGCTGCGGCTCGTGCCTTTGACATTGGTTATTTTCACTTGGGGAGTGATCTGGAAAAGAGCTGGGCAACCCAGGGGTTGAGTCCGGATGATCAGAAGCTTCTGGATGCTCTCAAAGGCCGCGAAGTACTCGTGATGATCGGCACGGTTGAGCCGCGCAAGGGCCACAGCCAGGTGCTGTCCGCAATGGAGCACCTGTGGGCGGCGGGCGAGAACCTGAACCTGGTAATTTGTGGCCAGCAGGGCTGGATGGCCGACTCGATTGCACAACGGCTTCGTTCCCATCGCGAACTGGGCCAGCGGCTATTTTGGATGGAGCAGGCGACGGACGAAACCTTGCTGCAATTGTACTCAATTGCTTCAGCTCTATTGATGTCCTCTGAAGGAGAGGGTTTTGGATTACCCTTGGTGGAGGCTGCACGCCACGCTCTGCCGATTATTACCCGCGACCTTGCAGTCTTTCGAGAAGTCGCCGGTGAACATGCCTTCTATTTTTCCGGGGCTGATTCGACCGATCTGGCCGGCGCACTTCGCAGTTGGTTGGAGCTGTACCGGCGCGGAGAACACCCAAAATCAAGCCTGATGCCATGGTTAACATGGCAGCAAAGCACACAGCAATTGTTGCAGGTGGTGCTCGAAGGAAGACTGTATAAGCGCTGGCAGCCGACACACCCCAGCCCCTTTGACGCATCGATGCATGGAACTGTCGATGGGCGTGGGACCGGTTTTCCAGCAGATCAGGGTGGCAGCGTCGAACGGCAGCCCCGCGCAGCGCGGCGTGAATCGAGAGATGGGCGGCTCGGGACCAGCTACACTGCGGCCGCTGAATCTCTTCCCGCCATCGCGAATCGTACTAATTAACAGTGATGCTGCGTGCTGAGGGTGCGACCGCGCTCCGCTGGCCGGCGGTGCATATTGCGTGTGGCTCACGCCGCGAGCCGCACAGCACTCCAGGGCCCGCGCTGTGTAATCTGTTCGGAATTGCTGTAGCCCGTAGCAAAGGACGTAAGTGTTTCTAAATCTTCCAATTGAGCCGTCCGGCCGCGAGCGGCGCGCCGCACGTGTATGCATCGCTACATACGAAATTCTGGGACCGTCGCCAAGCGGTGGTATCGGCACCGCATATTATTCACTTGCTACAACTCTGGCCGCGGCGAACCACCACGTAACCATTCTGTATCTTTGGGCAGCGCGCTCGGATGAGAGCGAAATGCGATACTGGGAGAGTCATTTTCGCACCCTTGGCATTGCGTTTGTGCCGCTTCCCCCATCCCCTGGGACGCCGGGTGTGCCGAATCCGATGCTGACGGCCTTCGATGCACACGCCTGGCTGCGAAAGCGGCAATTTGACGTCGTTCATTTTCCGGAGTTGCACGGCCACGGGTACTATTGCGTTCTGGCGAAGCATCAGGGACTTGATTTCAACCACACAGTTTTGTGCATCGGCACTCACAGCCCAATCTCGTGGATCCGAGAGCAGAACAAGGAGGCGCCGTACAGTCCTGAGGAACTCGAAATGGATTTCATGGAGCGCCAATCTGTGGCGCTGGCCGACGTCGTCGTGAGTCCCAGCCAATATATGCTTGGCTGGATGCAAAACCAGGGCTGGCTCCTACCCGCGGCGTGCTACGTGCAACAGAATATTGCGCCCACTGAATCGAGGACCGTTGCAACCCGGTCAAGTAGCGGCGGGGTTCAGAGAGTCCGCCAGAACTCGTTCTTTTTGGCAGGCTCGAAACGTCCAAGGGAATTGGCTTGTTCTGCGATGCCCTGGACCTCATAAAAGGTGCCAACCTCCCCCCCTTCAGCGTCACCTTTCTGGGCAGGAATGGCCGGGTAGCGGGGCGCGATGCGGTCAGTTACATCAGGGCCAGAGCGGAACATTGGGGGTTCCCGTATCGGATAGTGACCGATCGCGGGCGTGAAGCGGCATTGCAATTCCTTTCCGAAGATGCCCGCCGCATCGCAATCATTCCGTCTTTCGAGGACAACTTGCCGAATACCGTAATCGAGTGTCTGGCCGGACGCATCCCGTTTCTGGCTAGTCGCGCCGGCGGAATTCCCGAGCTTATCGCCCATTCCGACTTGGAACAGGTGACTTTTCTGCCTGATGCCAGCCAGCTCGCCGATCACCTCGCTCGCGCGATACGGGATGGAGTCCCGGCTGCGCGGCCTGCGATCGACGCGGATGAGAACAGACAACGATGGATTAACTGGCATGCCGCTTTGGCATCTCACTGTGATGACATGCAACCGCCGAAGGAGAATGTTTTTTCGGCGCCGGCAACGCCGCTCGTCACGGTGTGTTTGAACTATCGGAACGATTGCGAGTTGCTCCGCCAGAGTCTCGGGTCACTACGGCGCCAGACTTACACCAACCTTGAAGTGCTACTGTCGAATTATAAAGCCGGAGCAGAGGCGGAGCTGAAGTGTCTGACGCACGACTTCGAGTCGAAGGGTTGGCGATTAATTTCGGACCGCGGAGCCTGATTGCAGTTCCGGTCAAACGCATCCGGCCGATACGAGAGGCGAATATGTTCTCTTCATGGAAGGCTCCGACTACCTCAAGCCCGACGCTGTCGCCGCCTTTGTTAAGGTGGCGAGCCACACTGGCGCGGATGTACTGACCTGCTTTCTCGCTCTTTTTACTGGTGCGCAAGAGCCGGCTGAAGAGACTTGCCTTGGCTACTATCCATTTCTTGGCAACGCTGTTCTTTCCGGCGTGTTTCGCAATCATTTTGGTCTAGGGGTTATCTTCGTTCGAAGGGAAGCACTTTTGCGGTTGGGAAGTTTTCCCGTCAACGCTCGACGAGATTGCGCCGACTGGCAATTTCTGGCACGTGCCGCGCTCATGCACTGTCGGATGGAAGTGATACCAATCCCACTTGCGTGGTATCGCATCTGGAATGAGTCGGGCCCGCACGTCCCTCTCGACTACCCCGAGCAGTTGCAGGCCCTCACGCCTTACGCGCAGGCAATGCCCCCGGCTCTGCGGGACTTGCCCAAGGCTGCGTTGACGATGAGGCTGCTCTACCAAAGGATGTGCGAAAGGTTAGGCGATAATCCGGCGCGCACGATTCTACAGCGGCTGGCTGTTAATCGGAAAAGCGGCAACCAGGTGTCGGTGCTGGCTGACGAAGGCGCGCTTCTGCTGGCGGTCAAGCAGATGCCGACGCGGGCGCGCAAAAAAATAGCCTCGGTGTTGGATGGGTGGCTGGAATATTCTTCTGCACGCTCGCAGCTTCCGCCGCCAGGTTTCCAACGGATTTCGCACATCGCACGGCAATTGCTCCGGGGGCACTATCACCGGTACGCTCACGGCTTTGGCAGCGCGTTTAGGGACCTGCGCAAACCCTCCCAACCCAGACAGGAGAGGGGCGAGAATTGATTCTCTCCGAAAAGTTCAGGTTTGTTTTCATAAAAGGCAAGCGTGTCGGCGGAACCAGCGTCGAAATGGCTCTTTCCACGATTTGCGGCTCCCGCGACATCATTAGTCCAATTGCGCCGGTCGATGAACTCGAACGAATGCGGCTCGGCGCGCGCGCGCGGAACTATGCCGCGGTACGAGAACGTGAAGACGCGTATATCCATCAGATTCAAACCACCCCACGACAGGCTCTCGCACAGGTATCCGTGCCGCAGGAGCGCTATTACAATCACATGCCGTTGCGGGAGGTTATCGCGGTGTACGGCCGATCGGTTTCCTCCTTTGACATCCTGTGCGTGGAAAGATCGCCGTTTGCCAAAATCTTGTCATGGGCGAATTGGCTAGCCAGCTCAGAGGCCTATCTCTCGGGCGGGAAACTGCAAACCGATCTCAATGTTTTACGATCGTCCGTGGACAGGATCTTTGATACTGGTGTGTTTGCCGAAGTGAAGAACATCGACCTTTATCGCGGCGAAGACGGGCGCGTCGCGGCGCGCGCGCTGCGCCACGAAAATCTCGAAGCCGACCTGCGAACGTTCCTCAGTTCACGCGGAGTTAGTAAGCTGCCTCATTTGCCCCAAGCCAAGGCCGGCCTTAGGTCGGGTCGGCTGGATCCGCACGAATTCTTCTCAAAGGACCAACTACGCCGAATCAATGAGGTATTCGGCGAGGAGTTCGACACGTTTGGCTATTCGCGCTTGCCTTAGCCAAGTGAATATCTGACAACTTCGGCTCGCTTGGATTTAGCCCGCCCGTCGCGCTATGGCGGTGGCGCCGCGTTGACGTAAAAGCGCCACAACTTTGCCGCGCTCTGGAAGCGACTGCGTTAGGATTCGCTAGCTAATTTGCTCACCGCTTGATGTCTGGGGACAGATAAAAGTAATGAATTATTGTATTTGACCGTCATAAACTACAATAAGCTATATCGAAACCGATATAACAGACTCAAAGGTATTGGTTTTGCTACCTGCTCTCGATTGACGCGATTTGTTGCGCAAATTGGGGGCAGAGCTACAAGTGGACGCGGTAAGGCACGGAGCCTTCAGATGTTTGACGCTAATACTACTATTCATTGCGAAACCCCGCCGCGGCGCACACAAGTTCGTCGACTTCGAGCGGCATAAGTCCAAATCACGACCGCGTCCGCCGCCGCACCCTTACCGGCTGGTATTCGTTATCCCGTTGGTTGCCTTGAGTCCCAGGCTTCGACGGCTCTTCAGTCGATAAGATTAACGTTCGCTGGAAGATACTGACATAGGGGAAACTAATCTTGAATAAACGCATTTTAGGCGCAATGATCCTGGCGACTGCGCTGTTTAGCAGCCCGGTTTTGGCTGCCAAGAACGTGGGCAATACGTCGCAAAAGGGCAGCCTGCTGATTTTTCCCGCAATCGACATAGATCCCGTAGATGCTTCAGATACACTCATCGAGATCACGAATGATAATATCCTGCCAGTCCAGCTCGAATGCTACTATGTGAACGAGCGGAAAGATCGGGTCGACTTTGGTTTCTTGCTCACGCCCAAAGCGACGGCGTCGTGGGACGTCTTCAGCGGAGACGGGACGATTAATCCACCACCGTTCCCGAGCGGCGGCACATTTCCCACCGGGAATCCCAACCGTGGTGAGCTGATCTGTTTCGCGGTTGACTTTGCGGCCGCAAACCAGGTGGCATTCAATCACCTTACCGGGACCGCGACCGTGATCCACCTGGTTGACTCGGATGCGACTCAGCCCAGACAGGCGTTTAGGTACAACGGGTGGGCCTTCGCTGCAGAGGGCAGTTTCGCTCCACCGAACGATTACACTATAATGGGAAAGCCGGGCAACCTGTTGCTAACGGGCAACGGTGCTGGTACCTACGATGCCTGCCCGCTGTACAACATAGCCAGCTTCATGCCCGGTGAGGGTATCTTGCCCGGTACGGGCTCACGCCTAGGTCCCGTGTACACTGCAGACAACGATCTGAGTCTTGTCAGCTGCAACCAAGACCTCCGGCAGGACTTTTTACTGCACCTGACGAAGCTCCAGTTTAATGTCTGGAATTCGAACGAGACTATGTATACCGGCGCCTACGTGTGCGTTGATAGCGTCGAGAAAGTCGGCCTCGATCCGGAGGATGCGCCGGCTGGATTCGTCGCTAGCTCTAACTTCACGTATGGCACGCTCCGAACGGCCAACGCTAGATTGCAAGTGCAAGGGGTCTTGAGTACCCAATGCGTAGGTTCCGAAAATGCGGGTCTCCTTGGCGTGTTGAGCTCGTCTGTGACCTTAGATGGCGACACGTCGGAAGATCAGGAACTTGGCAGCACTACGCAGGGGGCAGGGACGCAGTCGGGCTTCGTTTTGTGGGATGCGAGCCCGGCAGGACCGCCGCCGCAACGGCCGACGCATTAAGCAGAGTGAAAGCTCGATCTTTGTGAGGGCGGAACCGTGATTCCGCCTCCGTTACCCGGCGCCGAGCATGCTCGGCGCCGGTTTTTTGTGCCAAGAATGACGGAATGGGGTCTACTGCGTTCAGCCTCCAGGACCGTTCATTGACGGGGTTCTCGTCGTTAGCTCCTTCCATCGTCTGAGAGCGCCAGCGCGCGTGAGCAAGTAGGGCCGGACAGAATAATCCATTAGGTCAAAGACGCGTTTATGCCGCTTATATATACTCCGCGCGTCGAAATAGACAATTAGCTCGCGCCACAGACCCGGCCGGCCCTGCCAGCCATGCTGGTTGGGCAAGTTCCGAAAGAACGTTAAGTTGAATCGGTCAATAGCTCCGCTTTCGTCGCACGCGGCCGGGTCGAACACGCGAGCCAGGCCGAGCAGCGCCTGGCGGGGCCGTTGAACCAAATCCTCATACCGAACCTTTACGGCGGTGGCATCATGCCACCACTGGTAGGAAATGGCGAGCACGTTTTCCGCCCCCCAGCTCGTCGCGTATTGGAGGAACTCGCTCGAGGTAGGCGGTTGCCCGATGAGGCTCGGCGGGATCTCGGCATTGCCTTCGAGCCAACGGGCCGTTAGGGGTTCGTGGCGAATGAAATTCAGAATGGACACCAGCACGTCCAGCGGATGACGGGAGAGCACCAGCGTCTTGAAGCCGTAATCGCGCAAGAAGCGTTGGAAACGGGGTTCGCGATACCAGTGCAGTTGCACAATAGCGCGGTCCGGAATTGACTCGAGTTCCGAGTAATTGTGCACCGCGAGCTGCTCAAGCTTCAGAATGTCGCTCAGAACAACGCGCACCCAGGTGTTGCCGCACCGAGGTGTGCTTATGATGGCGATCCGGAGGCCATTCATTCGCAAAATCAGCCGAAGTGCATCACGCGCGCGGTGTGAACTAGAAATAAGAGGCGGGCAGCACGCCCATATGTGACTGAAAGGGTAGACGGGCAAAAGGAGTCTTGCCAATCGAGCCGAGGCCGCCCAAGGTGACCTGGAACTGGAACGCAGTTTCGCTGGGATTGACGCTCTTGGTTATGCCCATATCGAACGCCCAGCAGTTGCATGGGGGCTTGATGCGGACGCCATATTCGGTCGAAAGCAGTCGGTGCGTAGTAAAGTCGTACCCGGGGCCGAACAGAACAGCCACGCGGTTGAACAATTCGTAATAGGCCCGCACGGTCATGAACTGGTTGTAGTCGGCGTTGACGCCCGGCTGGGAGTTCGGACCCGGGCCAATGTAGACGTAGCTGAGTTGGAGGTAAGAGCCAGTCGAGACTTTGCTATGCCTGATCCACCAGGGCTGGAAGGTCAGATAGGTACTCGCGTAATGAAGGGCCGAACCCTGCGGCGAATAAGTTAATTGACCTCCGAGAGCGAAGGTGCTGTTCGGGAAAGCCGTGGCAATGAAGTCCAAGTCCGAGAGACGTGAGCTACTACCCTTTGTGACTGCATGGGTAGTGTCGTAAGCCTGCGTCAATGAAAATCGCAATATCTCTTCGACTGCGGAACCGTTGACGTAGCTGCGTGCCATGAAAGGATGGGGAGGCCCCTCGTCCTGCGGTTCTGCGCTCGCCGTCTCCTGGCTCTCGGGTTGTACTGCTCGGTGCGGAGATAATTTTAGAAAAATCCTCGAGGTCGCGCCGTAGAGGAACAAACTGCGCCCCTCGATCCGGTCGGTCTCGTCGAACAACGGCAGCGAGGATTGGTCAAGATTCGGAACGTAGGTGTAAGTGACAAACGGCTCGATCGTATGCTTTAACTTCTCAACTGATCCCCAATTAAGGTCGTAGACCTTTTCGATTTCGGTCGCGGCCCCGGCGCTGCCGTAGATCAGTTCGCGCGATTGGAAGCCGCCCGGTGCCAGCGGGCCGAGCGAAAGCCCATTGTTGTAAGTGCGTCCGTCTTCACCTACAGGCGTAATCTCAATCTGGTGCCCGGAGGTATCGTACATCGTTTCACGCAAGCCTAAAGTGCCGAAGCCGTAGAGATAGTCGCCCAGCCGCCACGGAAGGGTGACTCGCGGATTCAGATCAAGCCGCAGCCCATCCTGACCTTGCCGGCGATAAAAATTGTCGCCGGTAACGTCGTAGTCAGTGTAGAGCAGGCCGCCGAGCAGATCTTTGCGCCCGCTCAGCACGATTTCGGGCAAGGTCTGCAACGCGAAAGGCTGGTATTGAATGAGGTCCTGATTATAGATTCCCCCCACCTGCAGGTAGCCGTCCTGGTAACCATCGATCAGTCCAAAGTCCGAAAGAGCATTGCGCATCAATTGAAACTGGCGGGGGAAGAAGATATTCGACGAGACTGAACGCGAGATTGTCCAAACGTTCAGTTCGCGCAACAGCAGCGGGTCGCTCACGGTGGTGGCGTCGCCATAAGCTACCAGATTATCAGTGATGTGCTGCCGCGCCATTGCGATAAGGTCGTAGCGGTCAACCGGGATGAACGGGTCAGCAATCTGGGTGTCGATTATGTCGCCTTGTCGGTTTTGGGAACTGCGCAGGCTTTCGTTGTAAAATGCGCCGTCGAGCGCGAAATAATTGTCGTAACCGGTAACGAGCCGGTACTCGCCCAAACCGCCAATGCGCTGCGAGGTCTCAAGGTCGAGCGCGAGGGATGCATCGGAACTCCGGTCAATTGCCCAGTAGTAGGGCTGCAGCAACGTAAATCCGCGCAAGCCGGATTCGCCGATGCGGGGCGCTAAAAACCCCGAATGGCGGCTGGTATCGGCCGGAAAAACCGCGTATGGCGAGTACAACACCGGGTAGCCGAGAACGTTAAAGTGCGCATCGTGCGCGGTGGCGGTGTCGCCCATATGAACATCCATCTGATCGGCCGAGATGCTCCAGTCCGGCGTGCCGGGCTCCGAGCCACAAGTCGTGTACACGCCATCCAGTACCGAGTAGCGCTGACCCGGAAACTTCTGTACGCGAGCGCCCTCCAAGCGAATAGTTCTGTTGTAATTGGAGATCGTGGCGTCGGTCAGATCGGCGGTTTCATCAGGCAGATTTAGCCGCCCTTCACGGGCCCTGATTTCACTCAGCGGATCAACCAGGTGCACGCGGCCCTTCGCATGGAGTTCACGCTTGCCGCGCGCCAGGTCGATTTCGTCTGCCGTGAGAATGGTCGCCTGCTGCGTGACAACGGCATCGCCGGTGACGACGAAACTATTGGTCTTGTAATCGTAAACGAAATTGCGGCCGGTTACGTTCAGCGGCCCCTGATGCTGGCGGTGGACCATTGACGAAGCCGACACCTGCTGCGCGCACACGGCGGCTGGTGCCAGCGTAGCAGCTGCCGACAATAGAATTGCCGGCCCCCGCAATTTGAGCCTTGGTTTCAGGAAAGGGTCTCCGCCGCCCGGCCCGCCGTAGAAACCACTGATAAGACCTCCCCGCCAGGTTTACCGAACCGGGCCAACATTACATCATCGGAGGCGCCTCGCGCTACAACCCTGCTGCCTGCTTGTAGGCATTTACACCATAGCGGCATTGCCCAATATTAGCCGGGATTTTCGGGACCGAACGGACGCTCAGATTCGGCGGCGCAGGCTATGACAGACAGCAGCAAAAGCGAAGCCGTGAATATCTCGTATTTCCCTGCGGGTGACGGCTCCGCGAGCTATTCAATAGCCTCCGAGCAGGATCACTGCGGCATTTCGATAGGCGTGGTACGATCAAGACTCAACAACAACATTCGACCGCGGCTGGAAATCGCATGCGAGACGAGAACTACTGAGCTTTGGAAAAGACTCTCGTTTGAACGAAGGTGCTCGAGTTGCTGGCTCCAGACAAACAAATACGCCGCTTTGCTTGGCCGATCAGCCGCACCCAAGTGCTTCGGCCAGGCGGGCACGCCACGGCCAAGATAGTACGAGACTTCATAGTTGCGTCCCCCAGCGATCATGACTTCGCGATTCCCGATGATCGTTCTTGCCTCTAGAGCAAAGGTCTTAAGCGTGTGCTGCCTTGCGAACTCGGGCGCAAGAAGCCCCGTCCAGAGACTGACGGCGGCGAGCTCAGCGAACGCGATACACAAAGCCGCGGCGCGGGCCGCATCGCTTCCAAGCAAGATGGAACGCCAATGCCGAAGCAACCACAATTACGATTACGGTCAACTCGATCCTTACGGGGCGATCCTCGACCGCAGCGAGAAAGAAACTCACGTACGCAGCGTCGCTTGAATGCAACTTACCAGAGATCCCATGCAGAAAGCGCGCGTACCTGCAAGCAATAACCCCCGCAAGTGTAAGCGTCAGGAGTGAAAGCGCGGCCGCGCAGCTCGCGGTATCGGCCAGGCGTGCTGAAGTGGGCTCCCTTGCAGTGTCTTCCGCAAACGGAGCAGCTATAATCATCGCATAGGACGGAAGCGCAGTCAGGATGTAGTCGTCGCGCTTGGCGCTGGAAATTGTAAAGACACCGAGCGTGGCGATGAGGAACCCTAATTGATATAGAAGCATACCACCCGATTTGCGCTCGCGCAGAACCCTGGGAAGGACTGCCGGGAGATAGAAATTCAGGGGCAGCGTTGCGCCGATGAAGCGTAGCCAGATGTAATAAATGGGTCGCGCAGCCTCTCCTGTTCCACCGAAGCCTGCCGGCAGGAAGTGCCCGAGATTTTCTTCAACGAACTGCACTTGAAACAGCTTCGGAGTCCGCACAAAGGCGGGGATATACCAGGCCGCAGCGATAACTAAGGCAAGGCCCAGGATTATCGAAGGCTGACGTTTGGTCAAAAGCCGGAAGGGATTGTGGCCCATGAAGGCGAAATACACAGCGATCCCAACTAAACAAAGAACAAGCGCAAGCGGTCCTTTGGTGAGGATGCCGAATCCGAGCAAGGCACCAACCGCGATCGCGCGCAGAGTCGATTCTTGTCCTCTTGCGAGTGGGTAGAATGTGCAGTAAGCGGCGAAGAGCAGAAAGGTGAACAGCGTATCAGTTCGAGCGAATCCCGCTCGCGATGCGAAGCCGTAAGTTCCAAGCAGGAACAGGTAAGCCAGCCATCCAGCAGTAATTCCGAAGTGCGCGCTGGCGAGTTCAATCACAACCGCTGCGGTAGCGGCCGCGGCTATCAAGGAAACGACGCGGGTGCCCGGTTCGTTGACTATTCGGCCGCGTGCTTCAGCAATAGCAGCGGTAGTCCAGTAGAAGAGGGGCGGCTTTCTAGTCAACTCGCCGTGCAGATCAACGGGAATCAGCCAGTCCTCGTGATTTACGATGTCGAGCACGATTCCCGCAGGTCTTGTTTCCTCGTCATTTTGAAATGGTGCCGTTATTCCCTGTCCCAGGAACACCAGCGCGAAGATGAAACCCGAGATTATCCGGAGAGCCGGTCGGCTCATCTGTTGGACTAGGCGTCGCCGAGTCGGAACGAAGCCGACCGGCCCGAAGATACCGGCCACGAGCGCCGCAGTTCCGGAAGCTCGCGACCCACGCGCGCTTCGAGCGCGCTCAGGTCAGGGTGGTATATCGAGCGGAGCCACTCCCCGGCCAGTTCATTCATCGGAGGCTTAGGGACGGCTTTGACAAAGTAACGCTGATATACCAGCCTTTTTATGGTGTGATTACTCCCGAGACTAGCTGGAACCAAGATCTGTCCGGCCCGTCGTGCCCAGTTGGCGCCAGCCATGCGTCTTGCCCAAGACCATCGGGCGGCGGCGAAACCGTTCTCCGCAAGACGCGTGTCGATCTCACGAAGAGGCGCAATATTCAGGCCCAAAAAGCGAAGAACGTTGGCCACAACCGATTTGCCGTTAAGCGCCGACTTCGTTAGCTCCTCGAACATCAAGATTAGCACTCGATCCGAGCCAAAGGCTTCAAGGTAGCGCCGCACCTGTTCGGCATAGAGGCCCAGTTCGACGTACAAGTGAGATACGCTCCAACCCTTTTTCCGTTGGTTCCGATCCTCCCGCAATGCCTCGTGAAATGGTAAGTTCTGGAGACCTTCGCGCACGTCCATGAGATAGTGGGAGTAGGCACGCTCTACTGGGTCTCGAAGGAGGATGATGATTTTCGCATGCGGAATGGCGCGACGGATTCGATAGGGCGCGTTCGCCTCCCATAGGTAGGACGGACTTGCTTCTCCGATCGCCTTGTAACCTTCCGCCCTGTGGAAAAGTCTCAAATACGCCGCCTCTTCTCGGATGATGGTCCTCAGGTAGCGTTGCTCATGCGAAGGGCTGACCTGCGCAAAGTAGTGCGGCTCCTTAAGCGCCGGCATAAACACGTCAGGATGCTGCTTGAGATAACCATACAATGAAGTGGTTCCGCTGTTCGCGGCCCCCACAATAAAGAAGTTGGGCCAGATCATTGGGCTGCCTTGATCGATGTAGGCGTCAGCTCTGAAGATAACGAACCAAGAGCAGTGACAGGGAAACGGTTGCAATCATCCGATGGGTTCGAATGCACTCAAGAGCACCAACTAGGTGAATTTGACGTAAAATGCAATCGGTATTGCGACCAAACACTCTGTTCCGCAGTGCTTCGGCGAGGTTATGATCAAAGGCCTCGGTAAGGAAGAGCCATCGAATGGGCCGTACGCGTTTTTCCGTCTATTCTCCGGCAATCCTTGCCCGCAGCAGAGTTGGGACTTGCACATCTCGCTAAATCCGGCGCTTATACACGACCCCGGGAAGGCCTGGTGCAACTCTCCAGCGTGCACCAAAAGTCACCGGATCGTTGATGCGAGCCCTTGCGGGTGTGGGATGTCGCTTGGGTCTCTGACGGGTCGTTTGTGCGTCGTATCGCGCGAGCCATTAGAATTGGGCTCGATGGGTCGTTTGCCCAGCGTTGAAGGATTCAATGACGAACGCTAGCGCGGAAGAAGTTGCCGATTTGGGCAAGTCTACTGGACTCAAGACGGGGCGCGAGCTACGACGCTCCGAAATCACCAATGTTGGCGTCATGCACGTCTGTGGAATATGACTGAGGCCGCATGTGTGGCATCGCGGGAATAATGATGCGGCGCGGCCGGCCGTTGGACGTTCGCCTGCTCGATCGTCTTATGGTCGCTCTTGCGCATCGGGGTCCTGATAGTAACGGCCACTATGTTTCGGGCGATGTCGGTCTGGTCCAGACCCGCCTCGCAATAATTGATCTCGAAACCGGCGATCAGCCGCTCTATGAAAAAGAGGGCGCCGTCCTGATCGCTAATGGTGAAATCTACAATGACCCTGAGCTCCGCAATGAGCTCCGCGATGTCGCCTTTACAACCCGCTCGGACTGCGAAATACCGCTTCACCTCTATCGCCGCAGCGGGACCGCCTTTGTAGATTTCCTCCGCGGTATGTACGCAATCGCGATCTATGACCCCGCCACCAAGCGCCTGATCCTTTCCCGCGATCCTTTCGGTATCAAGCCGCTCTACTACGTCGAAACTACTGAATGCTTCGCCTTCGCCTCCGAACCGCAAGCTTTGCTCGTCGCTGGCCTCGCCCGCCGGTCCTTCGCCGCTCTGCGTGCGCCGAACTGCTGCAACTTAAGTTCAGCACGGGCGTCGATACGATTTTCACCGAGATTAGCCGTGTGCTTCCCGGCGAGATTCTTATCGTCGCGAATGGCCGCATCGTCGAGCGTCGGCGCCGCACTGCGCTAAGCGACGGCCCTGCGTCCACCTTGACTTATGACGCAGCCTTGCGCCAGCTCGACAGTGTACTTGTTGACAGTGTCGCACATCATCTGCGCTCCGACGTTCCCTATGGTCTGTTCCTCTCCGGCGGCATCGATTCATCGGCGCTCGCTGGGCTGATGGCGCGGCTAGCCGCAAAGCCGCTGGTCGCCTTCACCGCGGTTTTTCCCGGCAGCAGCGCTGCCGACGAGCATCTCTATGCCCAACGCATCGCGCGCTCAGTCGGTGCGAATCATCACGTGGTTGAGCTGACGGCGCGCGAATTTTGGCAGATGGCACCCCGCGTCGCCGCCGCTCTCGACGACCCCACCACAGACGCCGCTGCGTTACCCACTTACGCGCTGGCCCAGGCCGCAAGGAATCAACTAAAGGTCGTCCTCACCGGCGAAGGCGGCGACGAAATCTTTTGCGGCTATGGCCGTTACTACCGCGCCCGCCGCTTCTGGGGGCTGTTCACGCACAAGGCGCGTTCACGCGGCGAATTCGACGGGCTTGGCCGTATGGACGGTGTCTTCGACGCCTGGCGCGACGGCCTGAATCGCGCTGAACGTCAGCAGGCGCGCGGCTATCGGACCTTCATCCAGACTTTGCAGGCAATTGACTGCGCCGAATGGCTGCCCAACGATCTTCTGATTAAAGTCGACCGTTGTCTGATGGCTCATGGCGTCGAAGGCCGCACGCCTTTCCTGGATGCGGTCGTCGCCGATTTTGCCTTCCGCCTGCCCGATGAAATGAAGGCCACACGCAGGATGGCCAAGCGGTTGCTGCGCGATTGGGTCGCGGTCAATGTCCGCCGCCGAGCCTTATGCGAGGAAGACCGGTTTCAACCCGCCGGTGGGCGAATGGATCGCTGATCGTCAGCCACTTGTCGAAAATCTGGTTGCACGCCAGCCTGGCGTTCGCGAGCTGTTCCGCCAAGAGCACGTCTCCTGCGCCTTCGCCAACTTGAAAAGGCACCATCAGGCCGCGTGGAGTTTGCTGTTCTACGCGCTCTGGCATAGTCATCACGTACTTGGGCTGTCTTCCGACGGGACCATCGAAGATGTCCTCGGCCACGCCGCCGCGCTCGGCTGATCCTCTTCAGATACCGTCAGTTATGGCAATGACCTCGCCGCCAGTACGGAGCCGCGCCTTACTTTTGCTCCCCCTGGCTGCCATCGTTTTACTGCTTGCATTTCTCACGCTGAACCGGCTCGGTGCTGCTGACGTATGCGGGGGGAGCGAGGCTGCGATGGCGGTTTACGTGCAGCAGATGGTAGAGCGCAATCAACTTCTTTTCCCCCTCGATAACTGCAGCATCCCGATGTACAAGCCGCCACTGTACCACTGGACCGCGACCGCGCTCGCCCTCCTTTTCCATCAGGCAACCGCGACCCCCTTTACCCTGCGCCTGCCCTCCGCGGTCTACGCGATTGCCAGCGCTATCCTCACGATGGCTTTCGCGGCAAATCTGCTGAGCTTCCGCGGCGCGATTCTTTCAGGGCTTATTCTCTGCGGCTCCTACCAATACATCAGCCAAGCCCGCATCGGTCTGGTCGATATGACCCTGACGTTTTTCGAGACACTCGCGCTTTATGCCTTCTTTGGATGGTTCATGCTGGATCGGGCGGCTGCGGCCGTCGCGTTCCGACGCAATTTGTTGCACTATCTGTTGGCTATCGCGATGGGTCTGGGCGTTCTCGCCAAGGGTCCCGTGGGCGTGATCCTTCCTGGCTCGGCGATGCTGCTCTTTCTCATGACGGAGAAAGCCTGGACAGCACTCGAAGATCTATTCAAGCCAGGCCCGTTTATCGCCGGTGCCGCTATCGCATCAAGTTGGTACCTCGCCTGTCTCGTCGGCCGCCGCTTGAATTTCCTTAGTCTGCAGATCGGTACCGAGAACTTCGGGCGCTTTTTCGGCAGCCTCGGCACGATGGCGCCCTGGTATTACCTGCAACCGCTACTGCTCAATTCTCTGCCGTTGAGCCTCTTCGTCCCTGTCGCGGTGGTAAGTGCACTACGCCCCAGCATCCCACCGGCAGCCTCTTCGTTCGAACCGCCGTGCCTACAGACGACTCTCGTGCAGGCCGAGCGCGCCACGCTTGCCGCGCGTTTCCTCGCCATCTTCTGGATCTTCACAGTCGTTTTCTTCGAGTTCGCCTCGTTTAAGCGGCGCGCCTATCTGCTGCCGCTGTGGCCCGCTTCTGCTCTGTTGCTGGCGTGGTGGGTCGTCAATCGCATCATCCCGCGATTCGGCCGGGCTCTCGGCATCGTCATCTATCGCGCCGCCGTGGGCGCCTGTGTGCTGCTCGCTGCCGCCAATTTTCTGTTTATCCCGGCGTATGAACTTCATGGATGCGGTGCGCCGTTCACGCCGGGCGCGTTCTTCCGATGGCCTTCCGCGGGCTTTGCCGGCGAGTCACCCGTGGACTCCGGCCAGACTGAGTCTTATCGGGAGGCGGCGGCGGAGATTAACCGGCTCACCTACTCCAAAGGGCCGCTCGGGGTGTTGGGCATCCGGGATGCGCTAGAGCCATTCGTCTTCTATCTCGGTCGCTGCGTCCAGCCGTTGCGCTCGCCGCTCTGCGCTTCCCCCACTGGTTACACCATCGCGACCGAAAGCACGTGGGACCGCACAAGCGCGCATACCTCCGGCCTGACTCCGGTGGCGCGCATCCCCCACGACCGCGAGGATTTGGTCCTGCTCCGCCCAATCTCTCGGTCGCCTGCGGCAGACGAAGCCGTGCGCTCACGTACCCGCAGCGAGAACAGTCATACAGGTCAAAAGCCCTGAGCATCTCATAGTTGCTCGATTTTGAGCGCCGGTTGAGCTGTTCCGTCCGCTTGGAGTTGCAAGCAATCGCGGCATCAGACGTATCTAGAATTCGTTCACCACCTCGAGCGGAACGTGACGAGAACAACCCTAATGGAAACGCCGTTGGCCATTTGCTGACGCAGAAACTCGACGATTTGCCGCGCGAGAGCTTCCCTTCCGAATTTGAAGGCGGTTCTTTTCATCACCGCTTGGCGCCGGCAGTGCGGCCACTCAGCGCTCTTGCGATGGGCGCGGGTAGAAACGTCCTGAGGTAACGAAGCGCCGATTTCATATGAGTGGGTTGGCGGCGAAGTATGCGAGCGAAGTAGCCGCGCGCCGCTGCCCGATCACCCGCTTGCATTGCCAGCAGACCCTGGTAGCCCAACCAGTTGGTGTAACTGCGGACTGTGCGGCGGATTAACTCTTCCGCAGCGTCCCCATACCGTTGACGTAGCCGACGAAAGAAAACGGCTTGCGACGTCAAATATTTTTCCATCCGCTCCGTGCGCTCTTCAATAAGTGTGTAATAGGTCAAAGATTCGGCCATGTAGATAAAGTGCCCGTGCTCACGCGCACGAATCCAGAGATCAGGGTCCTCATAGCCAAACTTGAATTCCTCGCTGAAACCGCCGCAGAGCTGAAAGGTCTGGCGCCGCATCACCACAGTGCTGGTAAGGATTGGCCACAATTGCATTAGCATTTCGTGCATCGATGGGGGATGCGCCCTCTCGGGCGACACGCATGACGGCGCGACCTCACGGCCGTTTCGGTTCAATGCGATCGCGTCATGGAATAGCATCGCGGCCTGGTCGTCGCTTGCCAGCTTCGGCAGCGTGCGTGCCAATTTGTCGGGCATGAATGCATCATCCGCGTCCAGAAATGCGATAAACTCTGCTGAAGAAAGCGCCGCGGCTGCGTTGCGAGCGTGTGCTGGGCCGCGATTTTGCTGGTTCAAGACTCGGATGCGGCCCTCGTACTGAGTAAGCACCGCGGCAGTACCATCAGTTGACCCGTCGTTGACCACGATCACTTCGAGCTCGCCGTCAAAACGCTGATAGAGGACGCTGTCTATCGCGCGTGCGACGGTATTTGCACCATTGAACACCGGAATCAGGACCGCCGCACGAGTCATCGCATGAGCCTTGTCATGTACTCCTCAACCTCAAGCGCGTCCCGTGGAGTCGGTCGATAGCTGGATTGGCGGCAACACGATTTCGGGATATGAGCTCGAAGTGGAAAGTGTCGAGGGTTATCCTGGTTGGCTTGCGCCGCCGCGATGTTTGGTTTTGTGGAGCCCTCACTAGCTAAGCCGGGTACGCCTGCGATCGCGGGTCGAAATGGGTGCTCGGGAAACACCGGTCAACCTACGGGCAATTTTGCACCTGCCGTGCGCCCACTCAACGCGCGCGCTACAGGGGCTGGCAGGAAGGTTCTCAGCCAACGCAGAGCCGATTTCAGATGAGTCGGTTGACGGCGAAGAATGCGCGCAAAATAAACGCGAGCCGTCGCCGGATCCCGCCGTTGCATCGCGAGAAGTCCCTGGTAGCTCAGCCAGTTGGTGTAATTACGAACCGTGCTGCGAATCAGCTCGTCGGCGCGATGTCCATAGAGCTGCCGCAGGCGCCGAAAGAATAGATCGCGCGAACTCATATATTTCTCCATGCGTTCGGCGCGTATTTCATTCGTCGTGTAATAGGTCAGCCGTTCCGGCAGGTAAATAAAGTCACCATACTGGCGCGCGCGAATCCACAAGTCGGGATCTTCGTAGCCTGGCGTCTTGAATTCCTCGCAGAAGCCGCCGCAACGCTCAAAAGCGGAGCGGCGCATCAGCACCGTGCTCGGCACGATCGGCCACCATTTCATCAGCATTTCATCCATCGATGGCGCGTGCGCCCGCTCCGGCCAGACGTAGGAATGAGCTACTTCATGACCGTCCCGGTCCAATGCGATCGCATCATGGAAGAGCATGACTGCGTTGTGATTGCTTGCCAGGCGCGGCACAGTATGGGCCAGTTTGTCCGGTATGAAGGCATCGTCAGCGTCGAGGAATGCTATGTATTCGGCGCTCGACTGCGCTACCGCGGCGTTGCGCGCGGCCGCAGGTCCCCGATTTTGCTGGTCCAAGACTCTTATGCGGCCGCCATACCGCTTAAGTACTTCACTAGTGTCATCAGTTGAGCCATCATTGACCGCGACAATTTCGAACTGGCCGTCAAAATTTTGGCTGAGCGCAGCGTCGATAGCGCGCGAAATCGTGCCCGCACTATTGAACACCGGGATTACAACTACGACCTGTGTCATCGCCCTGACTATATCATTGTCTAGGCAACTCCGCGCTCTTGGCAACTTTGGAGCGGTCACCGGTGGTTAAGTCGGCGCTGGGCGGCCAGTTTCCTGCACGCGACGTCGGGGGACGAGCGATTCCACCAACATGGCTTGGTCGAAAAAGTTTTGATGGAGGTTCCTGAGGGCGTCATCACCGGTCGCTGGGCTGCGAGTTTCCGCAGAAGGCTGCTTGTTATCTAAAAGAATCGGGCGCGTGAAAAATTTCGCAGGGTCATGCGCCTGTTGACATCTCACGTTCGGGGTGTTAACCGTTCGCGCAATTCGCCGACGGTAAAGGGGAGTATCGACTTGTGGATTTCTATGAGGGGTTTCCTTGACACGCGGGAGAACCGTTGTTACCGTCAGTCCGTTTATGATAGCGCCAACTGGCAAATGGGGAAAGTTGCGTCTGAATGCCTCATCGTACGCAGATGAGTTGAAGGCGCCAGAAAGAAACGAGGAGGAATGTATGTCAAAGCGAAGGTGGGTAGGAGCGAAACTATTGGCGGTGTTGGGTGGAGCAGGGCTGGCGATTGGCGTCTGCGTGCCAAGGGCGAGCGCTCAGCCGCCCTTCTCGAACGCGAACTACCTCGCTCGCTACGTCTGTAACGTGACCGACGGCTCGAACTTCTTCACTGGGATGATGAAGCTCGTCCCGAATGGCGCCGGCACTTACATCTCGGGAACGTTAGAGGCGCCGGTTAGCGCCTTCACGGCTTTTAATCCCGCCCTGCCGCCGCCCGGCAATTTCTGCATGTATACTTTGGACATCGCCGGCTCAAGCTACTCCGTAGATGTACACGGTGTTGGCATTGAAGTGCTTTCGTGGACCGGGGCTATTACCAACAGCCCCGCTTGTCCCGATGGTCCTGGCGGCACCTTCACGATGTCCGACGCGATCGTGCTGCGGACGTTCGATACGAGAGCATCGGGAGCAGTGGTCCGGACGGAAATCACCTCGAATAACTTGCTAGACGAGGATGTCGCGGGCTATGGCTATTGCTTGAAATGATAGCAAAGCGCGGAAGGCGGGCGAGCGGTTTCGGCCAAATAAACCTGCCTCGTCTGGTCGTCTGACGGTGCCGAGAAGAGAACAAGGATGAGGGGAGAGAATATGTCAAAAAACGAGAATCGGAGATCGAAACTAATTACGGCCCTCGGGCTCGTTGGATTGATGCTGGGCCTTTCCGCCCCGATGGTAAGCGCCCAGGTCGTAACTTTCTCGAATGCGAACTACGTGGGTCGCTATGCCTGCACGGACGCAGGCCGTAGTGATTCATTAACCGCGGTCATCAAATACAATCCGAATGGTGCCGGTGCCTATTCGGCCGGAACCCTAGTCGCGAGTCTGACCGTTTATGCGGACCCTTTGGTACTGCCGCCTTCGATGAACTTCTGTATTCTATACCCTTGACATCGCGGCGTCGTCTTACAATATCGCTGCGGACGGTACTGGTTTTGAACAGCTGGTTTGGACGGCGGCGGCTACGAATCCCGGCCGGCTTGCCCGCCGAATTTTACAGATCAGACCGCGATTGGGTTGCGGAATATGCAGGACGCCACCGGTATCGCAGTGATAAGAGCCGAGTTCGCCAGCGCTAATAGCCTTCTCGCAAATGACGCAGGACATGGTACCTGCCTGAAGTGACATGATTTAATCAAACCAGAAGGCCGCTCTCGGAAGCGAGGGCGGCCTTGCTTCTGCTATCAGCGGCATCATCTTTGTTCGATTCCTCAGCGATCTAAATTCGGTCATCCGGCTCAACCGGCGCAGGGCGTGGGAAGGGCTAGTTTTCGGTGCAATCGGGCCGCGCCTCTTTTCTTGAAGGTTCGAGCTTAGTCGTTTCTGTCATTCCCGCGCGTGTCTGGCGCGCGAGGAATCCCGGAAGCGCAGACGCGGGACCCTTCGCGCGGCAGCCACGCGCAAGGGTGACACAGGAACATCAATCTCGCTGCTTAATAGCTTCGTGATTTTGTGCCTGATTATGGCGAAGAGTGACCCTAGCCAATCTTATTTTGCGTGTCCTTTTAGTAGGGTAAATCGCAAAATGATCGCCATCACGATCATCTTGCTGATTGCGATACTCAATCCCCGAATCGCACGAGCGGGCGTCATCATCGAACAGAGAATTACAGTCTGCGCTCCCGGCGCGCATCGCTCGGTCCGCACTCGCACGCTGATGCTGCAGGACGACAAGGAAAAATTCCAGGTTGATGATCACGTGTCGGTTGTGATCGATGCCACTGATCGAACGGTGACGGTGCTTGATCACGGGCATAAGACGCTTCCGCGAATTGCCGTTCAAAATAGTAAGAGGCTCAACCCTGAATCCGAACCATCTTCTGAATGTGCCTTTCAAGAGCACAGACAAAACACGCGAGCTGCTGGGATTCAAGTGCCGGGACTATACCGGCGCAAGATACAGCGGACCTCTCATGGCGGCGACGACCGCTTGCTTCTCTACCGACGCGGCGGGTTCAGATGAGTTCACCCACTTTATGCAATCGATGTTTCGGCGCGTCCGGAAAGTCCGGCGGAGCGATTTCGTTTCCGGCCGGGGTTCCGCTTATCATTGAGTTGACGCGTGGAGTTAACCCCTCCTTTGTCCCCGCAGATGTTACGAAGGAGGAAGCGGCCAGATTCAAAAGTAGAATCGCGAAAATACCGCCGCAGGTCACGCGGGAGGAGGTGACGAAGATCACCCCTGAGAAGCTTCCGCCGGACGCGTTTAATACCCCCGCCGGTTACGTTCGCGTCGGGAGAGAGCCGAATTGACGCAGTTGCTGTGGCCTCAGAATTGGATGGCACCTTGCAGAAAATCGCTCTTCATCTGGGCTTCGGCACACCCACGTACTGTGATGCGACGACATTCTATGAACACTGGGTCGAAGGAGCAGGCCGCCTGTCTTCGGAGGGCCACACTGTTCGAAGTTTCTGCATGCCTAAGCGATCCCGCTTAATCACCTACCTGGCTGCAATTCTCAGCCGCGGAATGCTCGATCGTATCGAGTTCTGACCGGTCCGCGCGAGAGCGATCGGTTTTAGAGCCGAGGGTGAGGGGCTCATGCCCCCCATTCCGGTTTCAGAATTCGTTCGGATCGGAGACATGTTGCTCTAGTTGGTCATTCAAATGGCTTAGTGGCAGGCCGCACTAGCATCCGTTTTGAAGGTCCCATTGTCTGAAAACAGTCCACCGGCCGCAATCGAAGGTCTGCCGTAGAACCACGAGAAGAAAGCCAACTCCTGCAGATGGTAAGTGAAGCCATTGAGGGTCTTGTTCGAGAAAAATGTGCCAGTCAAGGGGTCTCCCTCCTCCAGGATATCCTGGCAGCCCGGCTGTTGTCCGATATGGCCCCACGGCGGCACAAAATTGTGGATACTCGGATCATTAATCCACTCGCCCACTTCATGCGTCATGATGGATATATCTGCACCACCTCTGAACACGGTTCGGTCACGACCCTCGAAGTCCGCCACGCCATACGTTTGGCCGGGGTTAGTAACTCGGCCGGTCTCGCTGTTGTGGTAACCGAGAACGCAACAGTTGTTGAAATTGGCGGAATCGTTCACGGAGAGAACTGAGTTGTAGAACACGAAAAAAGGGAACTCGGAGGCGTTCAAGCTCAATCTACTGATAAGACCTCGGGCAATCGGGTCGAAAGTGCTTATATCCACGACCCCTAAACCCCCGGAAATGTTGGTAGTTCCGGTGTTGTTTCCGCAAACGCCGGAAAATTGATACACACTCGCATGTGCCGGGGATGTGGCAGATGTCGCCAGAGTCACAGTCTGTGCGGCTAGGGCCGTAACGCTGAAAGCCAGGTGGTAGTTGGCACCGATTTTCTTGAAGAACTCCCCGCGCTGAAAAGCATCCGGGTAGGTTGTACTGCCTACATTGACACCATTCATCGTGAAAGAGACGGGGTGAAACAGCGGGGAACGTTGGGTCAAATTAAGCGCGGTATTGCCTGTCCCCAAACAGCCCGGGTCGCCCGCGGTCGGGCTGAAAGTGATAACAAAACCACCGCCGAAATTGAATTTGAGCACAACCGGGACGATGACAAAATGTACTGTTGTTGCCGTGTTGTTCGTCGTGGAACTAAACGGACTTCCGCCCACGATCGAGCCCTCGTAAATATGCCCATCCCTGCTAGCAACCATTCTGTAGGTGAAGAACGGGATTTCAGATGTCGAGAGCGGCGGCAACTCAGCCTGCCTGCCTGCATTCAAAATCTGCACTGCGTCGTTGTCGTTGATTGGCTCCGGTAAAACTCCCGGTGGAACCTCTATCACCTGCCCAAACACTTCCGGCACCGGCGCGAACAGCGGCGCCACGCAGACGAGAACCGGTATTAGTGCAAGCCACGTCACAGAGAAACTGTTCCCCGCTCCGGGCTGAGGCGCAATTCTCGCTGGAAGGCCGTTATTCAGCCGCATTGTTCTTCTTCCTCCCTGCTGAAAAAAGTTCTCATACGAGCACATAGCGCAACTTTGAAAATGAGCGAGGTGGTGCTCGCTTCAGGCCATCATTTGGTGAGTTCAGGTCGATACATCTTTTTTCTGCCCCGATTATTATAGGATTTCGCGTCTACGCTGATTGCAGATGTATTTTTGCGTTTAATAGTAGGCTTGAGCTCGAAATTACAAGCGTAAAAGGAGGGTGGGTCTCGAGAGTTATCCACCGGGCGTCTCAAGCTGCGGATAACCTCTCAAGCTTGGGTTTGATAGCTCGGTCGGCGTAAAATCTAAATAGGGGCGGTCGCAATACAGGACTCGGCGACTGGTATTGCTGGAGGCCCAAACCCAGTTACCGTTGGTGCGACGAAACGTACCAGGAAACGACCTTCTTAAACCTGGGCGCAGTTGGAACGCTGCCGGCGTTCGGTGGCGAGCAAACTTTGATAAAGCTCCAGGTAACCTGATGCAACCGCCCGCCAGTCATAATTTTTAGCTAGTTCGCAGCCGCGCCGCCCCATTTTCTCGCGCTCGCCCGCATTTGCGAGCAACCCTCGAATGGCACTGGCGACCTCGCTGGGTTCGTTTCGTTCGATCAGGAGACCAGTCTCTTCCTGGATCACGATTTCGGGCGTGCCGCCGGTCCTGGTGCCGATCACCGGCGTGCCGCAAGCCATTGCCTCAAAGAAGACCAGGGGCAGCCCCTCCGCCATCCGGCTCAGCATTACGAAGACCAGAGCACCTTTGTAGAGGCTCCATAATTCGTCGTGCGGTAGGGATGACAGCAAATGAACTCGCGCTTCAAGGCGCCAGGCGGCAATCATCTCTTCGATTCGTGCTCGCTGCGGCCCATCGCCGGCAATTAGCAGGTCTACTTCGGGAAACTCTGCAGCGAGCAGGCGAAAAGCCGCGATCAACGCGTCCGCTGCCTTGTGGCGCAAGTCGAGCCGTGATGCAGAAAAGATATACGGCCGCCGACGATTAAAGGGTATCGCACGCGCCGCTTGTTCGAGACTCACGCCGCCACGAATGATTCGCGCCCGCTCAGCCTCTGGCCAGATTTGTTTGAATCCCTCCTTGACCGCAGTGGAAGGAAAGGTAATCGCGCGGGCGGCACGCAATGCCATGCCGGAAAAGGCTTTCATCCGGGCATCTTCCGCTGCTTCGCGGAGTGGCTCGGGCACCAGGTGGAAGCTCAGGACGATTGGAATTTTCGTCTGCCTGCAAGCGGCGAGCACCGCCGGAAAGCGATCGCGCAGGCCGCCATGAATATTAATCAAGTCCGGCGCCCATCGCTGTATAAAGGCGGCCAAACCTGACGCGGTGCGCCGGCGCCACAGACGTTCGGGATGCCGCAAAGAGAACGGTTTGGCGCGCGGCAAATCGACCCACACCTGCTCGACCGCCGGATTTCGCCGGCGCGTGGTACTCTTTCCCTTGTGCGGGTTCGAAACAATCGCCACGTGATGGCCGGCGCGTGCGAATTCGGCCGCTACATCTTCAACGATTTGCGCCACGCCGCCCAAAGCGCCAAACGAGTCGCAGAGCATCATGATGCGTAAGGGAGAATCGTCCGTGGGTGCGACAGAGGACAAGGCGCTTATCGCAGGGGTTTACTTATCTCGCGTTCGGCACCGCGGCCAGTGCGGCCGGAGAGTGATCGTGCGAGTCGAACAGGCAGGAAGGTCCTGACGAAACGGAAAATATTCCTGGCCCGCAAAGGGTCGAGCTTCAGTGCTCCGGCAAACGCGCGGCGTGCCGATTGGCGATCACCCCGCTGCAGCGCCCTCAGCCCGGCGTAGCCGAGGATACTCCGGGTGGCGCGGATGCGCGCTGCGACCAATCTTGATGGATCGACGCCATAACGTTGCCTGACGAGCCGCGCAAAGGTTTCAGGATCACGTTTGTAGGGCTGAATTTTAAGCGGCCTGGGAAACCAGGAAAATCGCCACGTCGCCAATGCTTCGGGAATGTACCGGAAATCGCCTTGTTCCCGCAGCCTCAGCCACAGAAAAGCGTCTTCAAAGCCAGCGCCTTTGAATTCCTCGACGAAGCCTCCGCAGGCATTGAACGCCGAGCGGCGGATTAGCGCCGCGCTCGGCATTATCGGCCACATTCGCCCGAGAATTTCTTCCATCGAAGGAGCGTGGGCATATTCTCCGCCAATCAAATAGCTCGCCAAACTGCGGCCCTCGCTATCAACCATCAACAGATTGCCATAAGCCATTACACAACTTGGATCGGAGTCGAGCATCACAATTGCGCGGTCAAGCATCCCCGGCAGCCATTGGTCGTCAGCATCAAGGAACGCCAGATATTCGCCGCGAGCGCTCCTGACACCGGCATTGCGGGCCGCGGCAGGACCAGCATTAGATTGCCGAATTTGCTGCACCCGGGTGCCGTAAGATTCGATAAGCGCCGGCGTAGAGTCTGTGGACCCGTCGTCGACCACTATCAGTTCGAGGCCGCATGAGCCTTGGTCCAGCACGCTGTTAATCGCCTGGCGAAGGGTGGCCGCACCGTTGAACACCGGGATGATCGCAGAGACCTTAATCATGCCATGTCAACCACGCGTCGACAAAGTCAACCGCCGCGCGATGATCGCCGAAAATCTCCAGCACAATTATGCCGGGTCGCCCGAAGCGCGGTCAGATTGGGCTCGCCTGATACTGCCGCGGCCGGCTTTCCAGGCCGATAAGTCGCGTCCGATTAATCGCTCCAACGCTTCCACTTCCGGCAGGAACCTTTGCCTGAGCCGCTTCTCCAGTTGCGGTTCCAATGGTGGGAACGTCTCCCCACCATCAAAGCATAAACCCCATAACCCGGCCCGTTCGAGCAGGCGGTCCAGCCAATAGGCGCGGCGGCTTCGCAGCCAATCGCGCACGTGACGCGCGTTCTGGGCGAGGCGCCGATTGCGCGGCGCTTTGGGAAAAGAATTCAAGCGCACCGAAGCTACCGAACGCGCGAGCGGCAGGCTAGGGATACCGATAAATTTGCAGATCGCGTCGAGATAGCTCTGAGCATCATGCTCGAGGTCATCGTAGAGGCAGACCAGCACGTTGGCGGGCCCAAAGGTCTGCTGCCATTCCGTGAGATTCAGCGCATAGTGATTCATCTCCGCGATTTCCTGCGAGCGGCCGACTACTTCCTCGAAGCTGGCGCGCGTCCACACGTTATGACGCATGAGCTTATAGTGCGAATAGGCTCGCTCGACCGGCTCGCGAAACGTGCAGATGATCCGGCAATCGGGGATATGCAGCTTCATCCGCTGCCGCGCTTGGGGCGAACTGAAATAGGTTGGGCAGATTTCGACAATTGGCTGCCCGGGAGCACAATGGCGGAAAAAAGATTTATACCAATCTATACCTTTGTCATAGTTGCGCAAAAAAAAATCGGTTTCTTTGACGCCATACGGCAAGCCAACATGACCGACCAGCATCTCATGCAGCCACGTGGTACCGGAGCGGCCGACGCCCACGGCGATAGCGTTCGGCATTTGTCGCGGCTGATTCTCTTTGCGTACCATCGATGAATGATCAAATTTCGACTAAGATGTCCTCGCCCTCGACCTTGACTACGAAACAGGTGAGCATCATCGATGGGTCGTCAACGTTACGGCCGGTCGAAAAGTCGTATTCCCATCCATGCCATGGGCACACGACCCGAGTGCCATAAACTTCGCCCTCGCCTAGCGGACCGCCGCGATGGATGCAGGCATTGTCGATGGCGTAGAACTGGCCGTTGGAATGGAACAGCGCAAGCGTCTGGCCGCCGATTTCAATCATCTTGCCGCTGCCTTCTGGAATCTCGCCGCGCCCGGCGGCCCTTATGAACTGCGCCAAATTGGTCGGCTCCTCAGGTGGTATATTCCGCGTTGATTTTGACGTAGTCGTAGCTTAAGTCACAGGTGGTCACGCGTGCGCTCGCCTTGCCCATCTTGAGGTCGAGTGTAAGGTCAAACTCGCGTTCCTTCATGCGGGCGGCGGCCCCGGCAAGCGCCCCGACGTTGAGTGCGCCGCGGCTGGCGATTTTGCTGCCAGCGAGGCTAACATCCAGCCGTTCGGGGTCAAAATCGACGCCCGCCTTGCCCGCTGCCATCGCAATTCGGCCGAGATTCGGGTCGCAGCCAAAGAAGGCGGTCTTCACCAGGGGCGAGTTTGCGATCGAGCGAGCGATTTTGTTGGCGTCGGCTTCCGAACGAGCGCCGCGAACTTCGACCGTAACGAGCTTGCTCGCGCCCTCTCCGTCGCGCACCAACTCGCGCGCGAGCGCGCCGGCCACATCGCCGATTGCCTTCTCCAAGTTCTGAAGGTCACGGCCCGCTGGCGCCGCATTTCCGGCAGCGCCGCTCGCCATCAGCAGCAGAGTGTCGTTAGTCAACATGTCGCCGTCTACTGTGATCGCATTGAAGCTGCGTGGAAGGATGTTTTTCAGCATGGTGCGGAGCTGTGGAGGACGAGCCGCCGCATCGGTGATGATAAAGGCTAGCATCGTCGCCATCCGGGGTTCGATCATCCCCGCCCCTTTCGCGCATCCGGCGATTGTGACTCGGCTCCGGCCAACCCCGATCATCGTCGAAACTATCTTGGGGTGCGTATCAGTGGTCATGATTGCATTTGCAAAATCAGTTAATCCTTCAGGTTCGAGCGTGGCGGCGGCATCGGCAATGCCCGCGCGATACTTGTCCAAATCGTAAAGATGGCCGATAACGCCAGTCGAGCAAGGCGCGACCAGTTGGATTCCGCATCCGACAGTGCTGGCGAGAGCGGCGCATGAGTCCCGTGCCAAGCGAATGCCGGCTTTGCCGGTGAAGCAATTGGCCGAACCTGAATTAACGGCTACTGCCTGCAGGCGCCCGCTGCGCAGATGTTCCTGCGCGACAATCACCGGCGCCGCCTTAACCCGGCTGGTGGTAAACACACCTGCCGCGGCAACTGGTGCATCGGCAACAATAATTCCCAAATCCTGGCGCCCAGGCTCGCTCTTCAATCCGGCAGCAACCCCTGCAAACCGAAACCCGCGCACCACCGCAGGTTCGAGTCGTACCTCCATCAGCTACCCTCCCGCCGTGATTTATTACCCGCGCCTGCGAGTGGCGCAACCCTTGGCTCCAGGACGAATGATAAGACCCTCCGGTGTGCGGTAGCTTAGTTTTAGAGCTGAGTACTGATGCGCCGGGGTGAGCGGCCCCGGCTATTTGCCGTGGCAGCGTTTGTACTTTTTGCCTGAGCCACAGGGACAGGGGTCGTTACGCCCGACCTTGTTAACGTCGCGTTTGACGGTTTGCGGCTCGCTGCTGACAGTCTCGCCGCCATGACTCATCATCACTCGCTGCGGGCGCTGCTGCGGTTGCTCGATCTGCTGCACGTCCTGCTCGCGCCGCACCTGCACCGAGAAGACTTTCTCGACCACGTCCTGCTGCATTACCCGCATCATTGCTTCGAACATGTCGAAGCCTTCTTTCTGGTATTCGACCAGCGGATTGCGCTGGCCGTAGCCGCGCAGGCCTATCCCCTCCTTGAGATGGTCCATCGCCAGCAAATGGTCCTTCCACAGCGAGTCGAGCGTTTGCAGCAAGACGATTTTTTCAATCTGCCGCATCACCGGTTCGGTGAATTCGGCCTCGCGCTGATCGTACATTTGGCGGACCCGAGCAATCGCACGATCGATCAATTCGTCCGGCGTATTAATGTCGGCGCCGTCGCCTTCGCGGAACCCGGGGCGGAACTTGAACTGACGGAAGAAGGCTTCTTCGATTTCTTTCCAGTCCCAATCGGCAGCATCCTTTTCCGGATCGGCGTGGGCGGCGACGATCGCATCGATCAGTTCGTCGCACATATCGAGGATATCTTCCTTGAGTGCCGCATCCCCCAGCAGTTCGCGCCGCCGGTGATAGACGACTTCGCGCTGCTTGTTCATGACGTCGTCGTATTCGAGCAGATGTTTGCGGATATCGAAGTTATGCGCTTCCACCTTTTTCTGCGCGTTCTCGATCGCCCGCGAAATCCATCGATGCTCGATCGGGACGCCATCCTCCATCCCGATCCGCCCCATCAGGCCTTTAAGCCGATCGGCGCCAAAAATCCGCAGCAGGTCGTCCTCGAGGGATAGATAAAAGCGCGAAGAGCCGGGATCGCCCTGGCGCCCAGAGCGGCCGCGCAACTGATTATCAATCCGGCGCGATTCGTGCCGCTCGGTGCCGAGAATGTGCAGACCGCCCGCCTTGAGCACCTCTTCGCGTTCGGCGGCGCATTGCGCGCGGTATCTGGCCGCCGCCTCCTGGAACTTTGAATCATTCGGATCCCTGGTGCCGGCCTCGGCTGCCGCGAGCCCTTCGGGATTGCCGCCAAGCACGATGTCGGTGCCACGCCCGGCCATGTTGGTCGAGATCGTTACTGCCTTGAAGCGGCCAGCTTGAGCGACGATCTCGGCTTCGCTCTCATGATTCTTGGCATTGAGCACGAAATGCCTGACGCCGGTTTTTTTGAGTTGATTGGCGACCCGCTCGGACTTCTCGATCGAGACGGTGCCGACCAACACCGGCTGTCCGCGCTCATGGCAGTCCTTTATCTCTTCAATTACCGCATCGAATTTCTCGCTCTCGGTCTTGAACACCACGTCATGATTGTCCGCGCGGATCATCGGCATGTTGGTCGGGATGACGGCCACATCGAGGTTGTAGATCTCTTTGAATTCACGGGCCTCGGTGTCGGCGGTGCCGGTCATCCCGGCCAGCTTTTTATACATCCGGAAATAATTCTGGAAGGTGATGGTGGCGAGGGTCTGGTTCTCGGTTTCGATTCGGACGTTTTCTTTGGCCTCAATTGCCTGGTGTAGGCCGTCGCTCCATCGCCGGCCCGGCATCAGGCGTCCGGTGAACTCGTCGACAATCACGACCTGGCCGTCTTTCACGACGTATTCGACATCCCGCTTGAACAACGTATGCGCCTTCAGCGCCTGAGTGATGTGATGGAGCAGCAGAATATTGCGAGGATCGTAGAGATTATCGATACCGAGCAACTGCTCGACCCGGGTGACTCCGTCTTCGGTGAGGGATGCGGTCCGCAATTTCTCATCGACGGTGAAATGCTCCTCGGTCCGCAGCCGGGGCATCACACGGTCGACCACATAATAGGTGTCCGTGGACTCTTCGGAAGCGCCGGAGATAATCAGCGGCGTGCGGGCTTCGTCGATCAGGATCGAATCGACTTCGTCAACGATCGCGTAATGATGTTCGCGCTGGACGTAATCTTCCAGGTTGAACTTCATGTTGTCGCGCAAATAATCGAACCCGAATTCGTTGTTCTGGCCGTAGGTGATATCGCAATTGTACGAGTCCTTGCGCTGCTGGTCGGTCAGTCCGTGCACGATTACGCCCACGCTGAGACCGAGAAAGTTGTAAATGCGGCCCATCCATTCGGCGTCGCGCCGGGCCAGGTAGTCATTGACCGTGACCACATGGACGCCGCGTCCGGACAGCGCATTGAGCACAGCCGGCAAGGTGGCTACCAAGGTTTTGCCTTCGCCGGTTTTCATCTCGGCGATCTTGCGTTGATGCAGCACCATTCCGCCGATTAGCTGAACGTCAAAATGGCGTTGTCCGAGCGTGCGCTTGGAGGCCTCCCGCACGGCAGCGAAGACCTCGGGGATAAGGTCCCACAGTGCATCTTCGCGGTCCTCCTGCGCTTCGATCACGCTGATGCGCTCTTTCCATTGCGCAATCAGGGAGCGCAAATCGTCTTCGCTCTTTTGCTCGAACTGGGCTTCGAGTTCGTTGATACGCCTGACCGCAGGTTGCAACCGCTTTAATTCACGGTCGTTTTTGGAACCGAAGATCTTGTGCGATATTTGGGTTAGCGCTGATGCCATTTAAGCGAAATCGTCTAAAGGGACCTTGCCGGCAGCTCGAAATTCATTATTGTAGCGCTTTGGATTGCGTCTTTCAGCGGTCGATACGCACCGCTGACTCGACCCGGTCACCGATGAACCGCCGGCCGACGCGCACGAAGCGGTCCGGGGTCTCCGTGACAAAAAAGCTTTGAGAGCCGGTGCCACTTGGACGTGCCAATCTTAGCGCTGTCAGCCGATTGTTAACGGCCACCGCGGTAGCACCGGCGGAGTCAACAATCCTCACACCCGGGCCGAGCACGCGCTCGAACAGCCCGCGCAGTAGCGGATAATGGGTACAGCCGAGCAGCAGCGTGTCTATACCGCTCTGCTTGAGGCTCTCCAGATAGAAAGCGACCGTGCGTTGCGCGATCTCGTTTTCGGTCCATCCCTCCTCCACTAACGGCACCAACAGGGGGCAAGCACGCGTATAAATCTCGGCGCGTGGACGGAGCGCGTGGATGGCGCGCGTGTAGGCGCCCGAAGCGATCGTCGCGTCGGTGCCAATTACACCGATCTTACCGTTGCGCGACACTTTGGCCGCCGCGGTTGCACCGGGTTCGATCACGCCGATTACTGGGATCACGGTTAGGCGGGAAATTTCTGCCACCGCTACTGCGCTCGAAGTGTTGCACGCTACCACCAGCATTTTGATTCCCTTGGCGAGCAGAAATTCACTATTCTCGCGCGAGTAACGGAGAATCACTTCGCTGGACTTGGTTCCGTATGGCAGCCGCGCGGTATCACCCAGATAAATGAAATCTTCGTGCGGTAAGGCGTCGGTCAGCGCCCGTAATACTGTGAGACCACCGATTCCGGAATCGAAGACGCCAATCGGACGCGCACGGTTATCCGCCGCGGCAACCCCAGTTCGCCGCCGTCCGTTGACTGCTACGGCCGGAACTCTGGCGCGCGAACCTGCATTACGGACCGCTGCTGGGATTGGCTGCGCCGGATGGGAGTTCATGTCACCAATTACCCGCCAGCCGCGAACTGAGCGCCGCCGGAGTCAGCGGTGCAGCGCCAAATACGCGATGATGCGCGCTGGCGGTCTCCATGCACAGATAAACCGGCAAAGCGGGGCACGCTTTCTTTATGCGGTCGCAAAGTTTGGAAAAGAGGCGCAATCGCAATGGAGTGAAGGCCCGGTAGCGCCCGTCCTCTCCCAGTACTTCTTCCCCGACGAGCATCGGATCTTTGGGGAAACGCCGGCGCGCGGCGGTCTGAAGACCGGGAGTCATCCGAAGCCCGCCGATGCTGAAGAAGGCGATGGTTCTGGGCAGCAGCGCATCGAACACATTGTCCAGTAACTCCAGGTAATCCTGCTCCGCGCCCGGGTACGCGATCAATGGGTCAAGATGAAAGCCAACTTTGTAGCCAGCGTCGAGCACCCGCCGCGCCGCATTGATTCTCGACTGCGGTGGTGCGGTGCGATGTTCAGAACTAGCGAACACCCGCGTCGGCGAAAGACTCCACGACACGGTCGTGCGGCCACGTGGGTCGATCGCCAACAAGTTGTCAATCTCGTCAGTTTTGGTTTTGAGCTCCAGCATCAGGGCTTCATGCTTGGAGAAGTAGCTGACCAGGTCGCGACTGATACCCGTGAGCGAATCGAACGCGAGCGAATCCGCCAGTTCACCGGTGCCAACCCGAAAGCTGCGTTCGCAACCAGTGTGCGCGAGACGGTCGAGTTCGTTGAATGCGTCGTGGTAGTTTGCGTAAAGCTGGAGACCGGGGTTATTGGCGAGATGTTCCTGTAGGAAGCAATAGCTGCAATCCATCGGGCAATTTGATGCCAATACCAGGACTAGGTAACCGCAACAGGCGAATTGGGTTGAACTGGCAGGACACCCCATGAGGAAAGGACCACGCCGCGGCATGATCACCATCCGGCGCTTACCGGCGCCGAACGGGTCGCGCGTACCTGTCGGCGGCCGCACCTCGAGGCGGCCATCGCTCACGTAGCGTACTTGAACCGAAGCGGGAACGGCACCTACTATCCGCGTGGCCAGCGCACTGGCACGGCAACCTTCTTCAATTACGACCGTGTCCAGTTCAAAATTCATTTTTGCGCTTCATTCGACTTCCAGGCCGCCACCATCCGCACCATCCAGCATTGCAACCAGCCGTACAATTTCGCCGGATTTCGCCGTCAAGCATTCCAGCAATTGCTTCATTTCAGTGCTAGTCCGCGCGGCTATCTCTACCCGGACCTCATCAGAGGCGAGGTCGCGGGGCAAGGTTATCTTAATGCCAGGCGGCAGCTTTATTGCAGACACCTCTTCGGCGAGGCGTTGGCCGGCGCGCTTCAGCCGTGGATATCGCAGCGTGCGGAGTTCGTCGAGCAAAATCCGGGCGCGGCCCGGACCCGAACCTGCCGAATTGAGCACGCGGCGCACCGAAGGATAAGCCAGGATCTCGTCAACCTGTCGGCCTTCGCGGATGGCGATTTCTTCAAGCAGCGTAAGGGCGGCGATGAACTGTCCGGTGTGCATCTTGAGACTCTCGGCGATTTGGAGCAGTCCCTTCTGGCTCGGCTCATCCAGGGTGAGGCATTTTTGCACGTACGCCGGCGGCAATGCCTTAGCGTCCGCCCAGCGGCGCAGCCTACGCTCAACATCGGGCGAGTTCATCAGCTTGGTTCCTCGAGCTGTTGGCGGCGGCGTGATCTCGGGCCAGACTACTGCGCATCGCACCAATAGCGCATTCGAGTGAGCTGTCGGGCAATCGTCTCCAGGCTTTGTCGCCCATCTCGGCGAGACTGGCGATAAAATTCGCTTCCGTTGTATTGCCTCGGCGGGCGGCTCCGCTGCCGTAAATGCCGCACTTCTCAATCAGGACGTTGCAGACAGCCTGGCGCTGCGGGCCGCTGAGATTGTTGCGCGGGAGAAGTTTGAGTAATGCGAGTATCCTGAAGCGATCGATCGCCGGCACCGTGGCCGAGAGTTGCCCCGGATGGCCCGCGCGTCTGATGACCAGCGGCTGACGCAAAAGTTCGACGTGATGTTCGAGCAATAGCCGCAACCATAGGTCGTAATCCTCCGCCGCGCGCATTTGCTCATCGAATCCGCCTAGCTCGCGGAAGATGCTGGTGCGCATCATCACGGCCGACGGGCTGACGAGGCAGGTGCGGAGTGAATCAAAAAAAAATCGCCACCACGTTTGCGATGGCGCTGGCCAAGATTTACGCGAACCCCGCGGCGCATCCAGATTTCGTCGGTCTGCGAAATTGTGCATTCGGGCTGTTGTCTCATGTGATCGAGTTGTCGCTGAAGTTTGTCGGGCTGCCATAGATCGTCGGAATCCAGAAAGGCAATTAGCGGCGCACTGGCCGCAGCGACGCCCCGATTTCTTGCGGCGGCGGGCCCGTAATTGTCCGTACGCAGAATCCGAATTGGACGCTGCGCAGCCCCCAGGGCCTCTGCCAGGCCCGGCAATCGCGCGGCAGTTTCGTCAGTTGAGCCGTCATCGACAATGATCAGCTCGAAATCCACCAGGCGTTGCGCCATTACCGAAGCGGCCGCCTCTGCCAGCATCGGCCATCGATTGAACGTGGGAATAATAACGCTGACGTCACTCATCGAGAACATTCACCAGTTTGCGTCTTGTCTGGTCCTGTCGCACTTAACGAGTCTTCACGATGGGCAGCCACAACGCGCAGTATTTGGCGCCGCAACTGGTCGATACCCTCGCCAGTAACAGAAGAGCATATAGAAGGAGCGGCCCCCATCGCTTCGAAGCGGCGTAAGGCAGCTCCACGGTCGCCACGCTTGAGCTTATCGCACTTGGTCGCAACGACGATCAGATGACAGCAGCCTCCAACGCGGGGAGACGGATAGTGAAGAAGGTGCGCAATTGTGATTTCCTCCTGCTGAGGCCCACGACGCGGATCGACGAGCAATACAAGCGCCTTCAGCTCACGCCGTTCGCGCATGTACTCTTCTATTAGCCGGGCGATCTTCTCGGCTTCCGAATGCGCGATTTTGGCGTAACCATATCCTGGCAAGTTGACCAGGGCCAGCCGCTCGCCGACTGTGAAAAAATTCAAACAGCGCGTGCGTCCGGGCGTCTTACTGATTCGAGCAAGATTTTTCCGTCGGGCCAAAGCGTTCAGAAGCGAGCTTTTGCCTACGTTCGAGCGCCCCGCGAATGCAACTTCGACGCGCTTCCAGCGCGGGCATTCCGCGATAGTCAAAGCCGAGCACAGGAACTCCGCATCAAGCCTCATTTGCTTCCCGTCCGCTCCCGCGGTCTCTCAACGATTAAAAGTTCCGACAAGTTCAGTTCTCTCAAGAACATGCCCTTTAGTCGCTGCTTCGACTTGCTGCGCCGTTGCCCCTGGCTTAAGCTCTAATTTTTTATCCAAAGCAAACAGCCGAAAATGATAGTGATGCGGCGTGCCCGGCGGTGGACACGGTCCCGTGTAACCCTGCGAGCTGCGCCCGTTTACGCCTTCTTCACCGTGGACCGCCGAGGCCGACTCAGACACACCTTCGATTAATCCTTTGGCCGCCGGAGGAAGATTATAGACTACCCAATGGACGAATGTGCCCATGGGCGCGTCTGGATCATCGAGAATCAGTGCCAGGGAGCGTGTGCGGTTGGGAACGCCTGTCCATTCCAAAGGAGGCGATGTGTTGTGTCCGGAACAGGTGTACCGCACTGGGATAGTGCCGCCATTTTCGAAAGCGGAGCTGGTGAGAACCAAAGTTGCTTCTGGGCCAGCCAGCCGCGATCTTTCGCAGAGGCAGGATTAAAGCAATTCCGATGACCTGAACTGTCACGAATCCGGCAGAAATAAGGCGCATGTGGACACACCTCGCAGCGATTGGGTTGAGCGCGTCGCGTCTAGACAATATAGAAAGAATCTACATCGCATTAACGAGCATGCAGTAATTTTTGGCTCTGAAAGACCCAAACGTTGAATCATGTCGCCTATTGACCCTAATTGTCCTCTTCTATACGTTCGATGTCGTCAAGTTAGGCAGAGGGAAGCAGTTCACGTCAAAACAAGTGGAAAAACTGGCCGACTCCGGCGGACGCTGCGGCCAACAGCCAAGGGAGAACGAACGTGCCTGAACCAAAATACACCTTGCCTCGCGTCATGACCGTGCGGGAGTTGTCGGCTTACCTTCGGGTCCATCCGTTAACGATTTACAAGCTTCTACGACGCGGGGAATTGCCGGGCTTCCGCATTGGAACGGATTGGCGCTTTAACGCTGAAGTCATTGATCGCTGGTGCCTTGAGCGCAATATGAAGCCGGCGGAAGAGCCACAAAGTAATTGAGAACGAATCCCGCAGCTTTAGCGCATATCGACACCTCCGGACGTTCGCCCATGCGCGTGCTGTGTGCGTCCAGGGGTTGAGATGAGCGAATGCGACAGTTCGAACCAGGCAGGGACATGCACACCGGTTTGGCCCTTCTGCAACAGGACGTTTTCACGCCCATGGTTTTGACGGAAGGCAGCCCCGGAGTTCAGGGCCATTAACCAATGCGGCCAAGCATTACACCGGCTAGCCGCGCTGCTGAGAACATAGGCGGTCGCCAGCGCGAAAATTCGATCCCGTTCTTTGACAAACAAGATGAAGGTAAAGGCGACGCGGCCCAACGGCACCGGGGTCAGGATCAGTAGGCCAATCGTCATTTGTCGAATGAGGGTCGCCTTCTAATGCCGCGTCGCCCAACTGGGACCATTCCTGCCGAATATGGCTTCTGCCATGCTGAGCAGCGTGGAAATGCCGCACGTAATTGCCCGGTGCCGACGACTCCCCTCTGCACTGTCGCCGAAATTATCAATAGCGTACACAGGATAGGCGGGGTCATAGCACGGAGGATCTGGATCCTCTTTGCTCGTTGGCGTCAGCAGGTTAATCAAATCCCACTGAGTGCCCGCCATGCCATTTCTACGGTTATGATAAGCAGGATTACGACAAATAGCAGTCTAAGCGTCATGCCTCACCGGTAACCGTTACTAGATTATTGCGACGTGCAAATTGGTCCATCCGTCGCGCGAGAATGCCGAACTGGCGCCGCACTGGTGGCCACAACTGAGATAAGGATCGCGCCTATGGCGACTTGCATCAGGCATGTGAATGAGAATCACTAGGTTTGGAACGATGAACACACGCCGTCCAATCCTAAGAACGGACCGATAAAGCCGGCGAGTAATGCCCCAACAATCCGACAACGATGATCAGCACGATGCGGTAGAAACATCAGCTTCGCCAGCGTTTGGGAATGAAAAGCTGACGCTGTATGGCTAACGCCGGAAGAGTACCGATTCCGCAAGCGGAAGGCCGAGCGCATGCCGGCGCAACCAATCGAGCGCGACCTGCGAAGTCAACAGTTTGATCCAGTCGCGATTACCACGCATCTGGTGTTTGCGCGCAGCCTTAACACCATCAGCTACCAAGGCAATGCATACTGTGCCGACTGGATGCTCAGGAGTGCCTCCTTCGGGCCCGGCGACGCCGGAGGTTGCGACAGCGACGTCAGCTCTGGCGCGCGCCCGAGCTCCAGCTGCCATCTCCAGCACACACTGCTCGCTGACGGCACCGTAGTCTTTCAAGGTGCTTTCGCTAACCCCGAGTAACTCGCACTTCATCTCGTTGGAGTACGTTACGAAATCGCCGATAAAGAAAGCGGAGCTACCTGGGACATTGGTCAAACGATGGCCAATGAGCCCACCAGTACACGATTCGGCAACCGCGAGTTTGAGACGATTTTGGGTAAGTAGCTCGGCGACTACTTCTTCCATGGTCGAGTCACCTTCGGCATAGATGTAGCTGCCTACTCGGTCACGAACCCGTTCGCTCAGTTCAGCAAGACGCTTCTCAGCCGCACCTGGGTAGTCCTCGACCATTACTTTGAGCGAAATCTGCGGGAAGCTGGCACGGAAGCCAACCTTCGCTTCATCGGGTCGGATAAGCCCGGCGACCGCTTCGTCCAGCCCGGATTCGCTAATGCCGAAGGTCTGGAAAATCTGAGTGGCGAAAATCTTGTCGCTACCGCGGTTCGCCCGAATCCAGGGGATTACCTGCTGATCAAGCATCGGTTTCATCTCGCGCGGAACACCTGGAAGCACCACCAGATTGGCGGTGTGACTGGATTGCGGTACCGCCATCCGGAACCCGGGCGCGGTGCCGAGCGGATTTTGAATAATCTCTGCGGTTTCGGGAAATAATGCCTGCTTAAGGTTGTTGTCGGGCATTGGACGCCCGAGGGCAGCGAACAGCCGTCTCATATGTTCGACTGAGGGCTCGTCGCGCCACAGTTTCTTGCCGGTAATTCGCGCGATGGTTTCAGTAGTGAGGTCGTCTGTGGTTGGACCGATACCGCCGGTCGAGATAACCACGTCAGCCATCTGCACCGCGGTGCGCCACGCCCATTCGAGCCGTTCTGGCACGTCGCCGACTGTGATTACTCCAACCAAATCAACGCCGATTTCGTTCAGCCTGTCTGCAATATAGTTGGAGTTACTGTCAACCACCTTGCCGGTGGTGATCTCATCGCCCGTTGACAGAATAACAGCCCGTTCAATCATCACTGGCTCCTTTTTGCCGATCCAGTTGTCGCCCGCGTTTTTCACGGCCGGTTCGGTATGAGCCGCCGGGTTAATTTCTGAGCGTTGTGTCCGCAGACCTCCTCGCACAGGTTCGTGAGCGAACCGTACTAGTCGCAACCCTTCGCTGTTCGCCTACGTTATCCGCCGAAGCACCTGCAATGAGATGTTGGCATAGAAAGCTGCAGCCAAATCATCGAGCATGATGCCGCCCCCGCCTTGCATGCGGTCGAACCAAGACGCTGGCCATGGCTTGATAATATCGAAAAGCCGAAAGAGCGTGAAACCGGCGATGAGCCATGTCCAGCTCGCGGGGTTGCCGAACATGGTTGCGATCATGCCGAGGATTTCATCGAGCACAATCGAGGAACTGTCCCGTTCGGCGAAAATCCTTTCGGCGCAATCTGCCACATAGCACGCCAAAGTGAAGACTACTCCGAACAGCATCAAAAACCCGGCTGGCGAGGATTTCCAGATAGAGGCGAAAGCAAATCTCACGAGCAGCAAGCCAATCAGCGAGCCGGCTGTTCCGGGCGCGAGCGGCGCGTATCCTGCGAATGCCCCGGTGGCGATGAAGGTAACTAACGCACGCAGCATTCTCGTAGCCGGAGGTTTGGCGCCGGTTCGGGGCATGCAAATTTGCGATTCTTCAGCGCCCTCAGCCACCAGTTATCTCACGGAAGTACTGCACTGCGTTGGCTGGAGCGAGACGCCATCATTCGATAGTGTTTCGCCCACAACCGAATTTTAGCTTGCTCTCGTATAATTGATATAGTCTGCGTATCCGTCGTATCCTCAGCGAACATCCGTGCTGCCGTTGGGTTAGACCGAGGCTTGGCGCGTTTATCCGTTAAGTGCTCGCTGCGGGATTAAAGACGCTGAGATTATTTATGGGGCTTAAGGAAAACGTCGATAAAATCCGGTCATTGTCGCACCAGGCCGAATTGGGAGGTGGCGAGGAACGGCTCAAGCGTCAGCGTGAAGGGGGCCGCCTGACCGCGCGCGAGCGCATCGAACATCTGCTCGATCAGGACTCATTTGTCGAACTCGATAAGTTCAAAACTCATCGCTGCGATGATTTCGGGATGGCTGCCCGTAAAATTCCCGGCGATGGGGTAGTCACTGGTTACGGCACCATTGACGGGCGCCAAGTCTGCATCTTTTCGCAGGATTTCACTGTCTTTGGCGGCAGCCTCTCTGGCGCATTCGCTGAAAAGGTCTGCAAAGTGATGGATCTGGCGGCAAAGGTTGGCTGCCCCGTGATTGGACTTAATGATTCTGGCGGCGCCCGCATCCAGGAAGGGGTCGTTTCGCTCGCCGGCTACGCCGATATTTTCTTGCGCAACGTTTTATCATCGGGGGTAGTGCCGCAGATCTCAGCGATTATGGGTCCTTGTGCCGGTGGCGCGGTCTATTCGCCAGCGATGACTGATTTTATCGTGATGGTGCGCGATACGTCCTACATGTTCATCACTGGCCCCGACGTTATCAAGGCCACCACCCATGAAGAGGTGTCGATGCAGGCGCTCGGCGGCGCCGACACCCATTCAATGAAATCCGGGGTGTGCCATCTCGAAGCGCCTGATGACGAGAGCGCGCTTTTGACGATTCGCGGGCTGCTCTCTTACATGCCTTCAAATAATCTCGACGACCCTCCATTTCGGGCCAACGGTGACCCGCATGACCGCCAGGACCAGACTCTTGACTCGATCGTGCCGGAAAATCCGAACAAGCCGTATGACATGCGCGACATAATTACCCGCGTGGTGGACGAAGGTCACTGGCTCGAAATCCAGCCCGAGTTCGCGCAGAACATCCTGATTGGGTTTGCACGACTGGGCGGCTTTTCCGTGGGAATCGTGGCTAATCAACCGGCGTACCTGGCCGGATGTCTGGATATCGATGCCTCGGTAAAAAGCGCGCGCTTTGTGCGCTTTTGCGATTGCTTCAATATTCCCCTGATCACGTTCGTCGATGTGCCTGGCTTTCTTCCGGGCACCGCACAAGAGTTCGGCGGTATTATCCGGCATGGCGCTAAACTGCTCTATGCCTATTGCGAAGCGACGGTGCCAAAAATCACCGTGATCACGCGCAAAGCGTACGGCGGCGCCTACGATGTAATGTCATCGAAACACATCCGAGGCGATTTCAATTATGCCTACCCCACGGCCGAGATTGCCGTGATGGGTCCCGATGGCGCGGTTAACATCGTATTCCGCAATGAAATTCAACACGCCTCAGACGCTGTTGCCGAAAGGAATCGGCTGGCTGACGATTATCGCCAGACATTCGCAAATCCGTTCAAAGCCGCTGAGTTGGGCTATATCGATGAAGTCTTGATGCCGCACGAGACCCGACCACGGCTGATAACCTCGTTGAAGGCGCTGCAGAACAAGCGTGAAAAGAATCCACCACGCAAGCACGGTAATATTCCATTGTAGGCGTGTCCGCGCGCGATAGTTGCCCCGAGCGTGCCACCAAGGCAAGCAGCGACTGCATCGGCCGGATCGGTGAAACAATGTTCAAACGTATTCTGATTGCCAATCGCGGTGAGATTGCCGTACGCATTATCCGTGCATGCCGCGAGTTGGGTGTCGAATCAGTCGCCGTTTTCTCCGATGCCGATCGTGAATCTATGCACGTGCGTGAAGCCGACTTCGCGGTTAACGTCGGCGCGCCGCCTGCGGCCCAAAGTTATCTGAACACCGAACGCATCATTAACGCGGCTTTACGGACCAGTGCTGAGGCGTTGCATCCCGGCTATGGTTTCTTCTCCGAAAACGCGGATTTCGCTCGCGCAGTTGAAGCCGCTGGTCTGGTCTTCATCGGTCCGCCGGCCTCAGCGATCGAACAGATGGGTGACAAGGTCGCAGCCCGCAAGCTGATGATGGCTGCGGGGGTGCCGGTGGTGCCAGGTTCGCCCGGGACGCTCGAAAGTGAGGACGACGTCCGTGCGGTTGCCAACCTGGTTGGTTACCCAATCATGCTCAAGGCCGTGGCAGGCGGGGGTGGTAAGGGAGTGCGTTTAGTCGAAAGCGATCATGATCTAGCCTCACTTGTCCGAAGAGTTGTCAACGAGGCAAAGTCGTCGTTCGGTGATAGCCGTTTTTATGTCGAGAAGTTCGTCCAGCAGCCGCGCCACATCGAGGTGCAGGTTTTTGCAGACCGCTACGGCAATACAGTTCATGTATTCGAGCGCGAATGCTCGATTCAGCGCCGCCATCAGAAAGTCGCAGAAGAATCACCGTCGCCCTTCGTCAGCGCCGGAATGCGCGCTTTGATGGGCGAGGTGGCGGTAAAAGCCGCGCGCGCCGTGGGCTATCTCGGTGCAGGGACGATCGAGTTTTTGGCCGACGCTGAGAGAAATTTCTATTTTCTTGAGATGAATACCCGCATCCAGGTAGAACATCCTGTCACTGAACTGGTCACCGGTCTGGATCTTGTGAAATTGCAGATTCACGTTGCCGCCGGGGAGCCGTTGCCGTTCGCGCAACAAGAGTTGCGGCAACGTGGATGGGCGCTCGAATGCCGAGTTTACGCCGAAGATCCGGCTGCAGGATTCGCCCCGGCTCCCGGCAAAATTGAAACGATGAATTTGCCGGATGGCCCGGGAATTCGAGTTGACGCTGGAGTGTGTGCGGGCTCCGAGGTCCCGATCTTCTATGATCCGATGATCTGCAAGCTCATTGCCTGGGGGCATGACCGCAACGAAGCGGTTGCGCGGATGCGGCGGGCGCTGGACGAGTTTAGGATCACTGGCGATCTTGTGACCAACCTGGATTTCCATCGTTGGCTCGTACGCCATCCGCGTTTTCTCAACGGAGACTTCGATACCGGCTTCATCAGCCAGGAATACCAGGGTCAGGCTGGCGGGACGGACCACGATTCCATACGCCTGGCTGCCATCCTGGCGGCAGCGTTCATCGCGTCGCGCGATACCAATCACGCAACTGCGATGGGACCGTCTGCGCGCGCCGCCGACGTCCCCATCGGCCTGGAAGACACTCGGCCGAATAGATACATTGCGACGCTAAGTGATGAGGAACCCGTCAGCGCCGAGCGTCACTAACTTGTCGCGAAGAGTTGAGCCGTGCACGGATCTTCCGTCTTAGCCGGAAAAGAGGGAAGAGGTAGAGATAAGAGGGATGCTGACGCGGTACAGAGCGACGCTCGAAGGCATCGAGCACGAACTGGAGATTGCCAAGCTTACGGCTCTTTCGTATCGAGTTAAGCTGGCTGGTGCCGAGCACGAACTCGATGTGCGCCGGATCGGCCCGACGTCCTTTTCAATCCTGGTGTGCGACCGTTCCTTCGACCTCGACGTCGTGCGCGATGGCGACGAGCTGATTGTTGCGTCGCGCGGCGGTTCGGTACGTGTAACGCTGGTAGACGCGCGAGACGCGAATCGGGTCCGGGCAGGAGGCCGTTCCCTGGCGGCGGGGCCGGCTGAAGTCAAGGCGATGATGCCCGGACGAATTGTCAACGTGCTGGTAAGACCGGGCGACGAGGTCATGCATCACCAGGGATTGATCGTGGTTGAAGCAATGAAAATGGAGAACGAACTCAAGTCGCCTAAGGCGGGCAAGATCGTTGACGTCAGGGTATCCCCCGGCCAGACAGTCGAAAAAGGCGACTTGCTAGTCATAATCGAGTAATGAGGGCTGCTAATGGCGAACGACGAACGCACGATCGCTGCCGCGCGTACCCAATGGGAGCAAAAACGAGTCGCACCAGCACTCAAACGCGGACCGGAGCGGCGTGAACTTTTCACCACCAGTTCGGGCATCGGTGTCAAGCGCGAATACGACCCCGGCGATCTCAATGGCTTCAACTTCCTCGATGACCTCGGGTTTCCAGGCGATTACCCGTTTACCCGCGGCGTGCAGCCAACGATGTATCGCGGGCGCCTGTGGACTATGCGCCAATACGCCGGTTTCGGCGATGCCGAAGAGTCTAACCGCCGCTATCGCTATCTGTTTGACAATGGCCAGACTGGCCTCTCCGTCGCTTTCGACTTACCGACCCAGATGGGCCGTGATCCCGATCATCAGCTGGCCCGGGGTGAGGTGGGGCGCGTCGGCGTTTCGATAGCGTCGCTCGAAGATATGGAAACGTTGCTGGCTGAGCTGCCGTTGGATCGGATCTCGGCTTCGATGACGATCAACGCGACTGCCTCGATTTTGCTTGCGCTGTATCTTGCGGTTGCGCAAAAGCGCGGCGTCGGCTGGGACAAGCTTAATGGTACTATCCAGAATGATATCCTCAAAGAGTATGTAGCCCGGGGTACTTATATCTATCCGCCACGCGGATCGATGAGGATAATCACCGATATCTTCGCTTTCGCCAGCCGCGAAGTTCCCAATTGGAATACTATTTCAATTTCGGGCTATCACATCCGTGAAGCCGGCTCGACTGCCGTGCAGGAGCTTGCGTTCACCCTGGCCGATGGTATCGCCTACGTTGAAGCGGCGCTCAAGGCCGGGCTTAAGATTGACGAGTTCGCCAGCCGCCTGTCATTTTTCTTCAACGTCCATAACAATTTCTTCGAGGAGATCGCCAAGTTCCGCGCTGCCCGGCGATTGTGGGCGCGGATTATGAAGGAGCGATTCAAGGCTGCTGATGAGCGCTCGATGATGATGCGGTTCCATGCGCAGACGGCCGGTTCTACCCTCACCGCGCAGCAGGTTGACAACAATGTGGTCCGCGTAACGCTGCAAGCACTCGCTGCGGTATTGGGCGGCGCGCAGTCGCTGCATACCAACTCGAAGGACGAGGCGCTGGCACTGCCCAGTGAGAACTCGGCGCTGCTCGCATTGCGGACTCAGCAGTTGATTGCCTACGAATCCGAAGTGACCGACACCGTCGATCCGCTTGGCGGTTCGTACTACCTCGAAACGCTGACCAACGAGCTCGAGCAGCGAACTCGTGAGTACCTCAACCGAATCGACGATATGGGCGGTGCGGTCGCGGCGATCGAGCGTGGCTTCATGCAGCGCGAGATCCACAATGCCGCCTTCGCTTATCAGCGCGAGATTGAATCCAAAGAGCGGATTATCGTCGGGGTTAATAGTTTCACCGCCGGCTATGAACCGCCTGGCGATATCCTGAAGGTCAATCCGGCCATTGAGCAGAAGCAACGAAGCCGGGTCACACGGGTGCGCGCAGAACGCGACCAACTGGCGGCGCAGAATAGCCTCGCGGCGGTGGAGCAGGCAGCGCGCGATGGCTGCAACCTGATGCCGCCGATCATCGACGCGGTGCGCGCTTGGGTGACGCTGGGCGAAATTGCCGACGCCATGCGACGGGTGTTCGGCGAATATCAGCCGGCCAACGAATTGTAAGCGTGTTGCTGGTTGAGCTCACGGCAGAAATTCCTGGATTTAACACGTCAGTAGTTTAATTGAGGCTTGTCGTCTGGGTACACTGGATCCAGACGGGTTTCGCTTCGGGGAGGCGGCGCAGCACGTCATCGGGAGATTCAAAGCTAAATGGGGCCGTTTCCTAAGGGCGTCTTTCTCACAAAAGGTGTCGGCAAGCATCGCGAGAAGCTCAACTCGTTTGAGTTGGCGCTACGTTCGGCAGCGATCGCTGAGTTCAATCTGGTCCGCGTCAAATCGATCTTTCCGCCCAACTGCAAACTGATAACTCCCCAGGAGGGCCTGCGCTATCTGTCTCCGGGCCAAATCGTGTTTGCCGTGATGAGCGATAATGCCACCGACGAACCGCATCGGCTGTTGGCTGCTTCCGTCGGAGTGGCGATCCCAGCGAATCCGAGCCACTACGGCTATCTGTCTGAGCATCACAGCTTCGGCGAAACTGAGCAGAAATCGGGGGATTATGCGGAAGATATGGCGGCGATGATGCTAGCAACCATCCTTGGCGTCGACTTCGATCCCAACGCCAGTTATGACGAGCGAAAAGACATTTGGCGAGTGTCCGACAAGATCGTTACGACGCGAAACGTAACGCAGTCCGCAATCGGTGACCGCGACGGGTTATGGACCTCGGTGGTAGCGGCGGCGGTGTTTGTCGATTTGCCCAACGGCCGATGACACCCCGGTTCTTGATTTGCTTTGTCCGTGCCGCCGTTGAGCCGCCCGGTGTCAGCCGTTGATCGTTATATACGGGCGGTTGAGACGTACCGCACCGCGCGCTAACGTATAAGTATGCCAACGGAGATTTTGTATTGCGAGGTTTGAGGCTACAAACCACGCGCGGCTAGTTTGGCCGCGTCACTCAATGCCCGCTTCGGTGAGAAAGTCCAGGTAAAGCCGGGGAAGACTGGCCAATTCGATGTCGTGATTGACGGCAGAGTGATCTTCTCGAAGGGAGAAGTTGGCCGATTTCCGGTAGATAACGAAGTCGAAGAAATCTTCGCCAAAACGCGAGGCTGAATCTGTTCAGTGGGAACGATTCCAGCCTTGTGGTCTGCCCGGGGATGGGATAACTGGGTGGTTGCACGAGTGGTAATCCGGCCTTAGATTACTACTATAGCCGTTTTGATTACCTTACGATTAAGCTTCGTAGAACTTGGGGGCGAACCGGGTTCGACGAGGATATGAGGGTTTTGGTCGCATGCCGGGGTACTGTTGGCCCGTTAAACAAACAGCACTGCGAAATTTATCCGCAGACAATAACGGTTACGCTCTAGCGGCCTAAGGGCCGCTAGCGTCTCGCCGCTGTTCGCCCATGGCAGCGGGTCGGGGCGTCATTTAGTGGGCTAGGTGGCCATCGTTCGCCGGTTGGATGGTCGTCCGAAATTAAATCGGCTGGCTTTGCGGCAGCCTGTCCGTGGGCGTCCGCAGGGCGAGCTAGAAATCGCGGAATAAGCGTGTAGTGGCCAATTCTTGAACATCTTCGGACGGGGGTTCAATTCCCCCCGCCTCCACCAAAAGTTCTTGATTGTGTCGAGTTTTTAGCTCAATCCGATACCGGAGCCATCCGTAAATTGCGTTTCGTGAAGAATCTATCGTGTTGGCCCTGAGCATAGCAGCGACCGAAACCCGTAAGGTTCACGAAACGGGATTTGTATGGCCAAAGTGCGCGAACTCCCGGAGGCAGCTCAACCGCGTGGTTTGTCATCTGCCTCGCGCTCTGACCGCACGTCGCCAAGAACGGGAATCACATTAAGTTGTGCGTCCAGTCCTCCCGCAAGCCATGCCCCCGCAGCGAAGCCGGGTCATGTCTCGCCTTTTCGGCCCTAGCCGGCCTCTCGCCGAGGTAGTGAATGTTCGCTCGGAGGATTTCGGTGCGATCGCATGCGTGTCGCCCTACAGGGCAGAGGAGCGCAGGCGCTCATCGATTCAAATTCGTTAAGTTAATAATGTGACACGACCTCCCGCCTCTCCAATCTGGGAACGCGGAGCCGCATTGACCTCTCGTTTGCAGTCCTTGGAGACGGAACTACTGACGCAGGCGGACAATCG
>CAVWAA010000018.1:0-86052 GCA_963752805.1 Binataceae bacterium (SeqCode) | reverse complement strand
GTCCGGGCTTTTGTCGGCAGCCATAACGCGACCATAGTTGACAAACCCGATTCATATCTCGCGCCGTGCGGAATCATAAGTTGTGGGCGATGCTACTGATAATCGTGCTCACGTTCGTGCCAAGTAAGGACCAGTGCTGATTGCGACGATCGCTACCAGCGCCAGGATCAGTCCATATTCGGCCATAGTCTGTCCGGGCTCTTGTCGGCAGCCATAACGCGACCACAGTTGATAAACCCGATTCATCTGTTACCTCCTAGTTGAAGGCGCTTTAGCCTTGTTAGCGTTATTGACGGACGCAACTACCATGCCGCGCTGTTAGTCACTAAGTTCCACTTTCGCATGGGCCAACTACTGCAAAAACCAGTGTTACCGCCAAACTACTGGCACATGAGAGGCACGAAATGAGTCGGGGATCCGCAAGCGCATCTGCTGCCAAGCGGTTGACAAAATGCTGAGCAGGACATACTACGGGCCGATGTTGGTTGGAGCTGGTTCCAAAGGGCCGCATCAGCTGGATCATCTCGATACAACTGTTTAAGGCCGGAGGGGAGGGCCGATCTCCGGGGATGAGGTCCGGTAAGGTGATTGTGCATGAGCGTCGATTGGCCGTTTGAGAGACTGAGCGATCTGGCATACTGTGTGTTAGCGCTGGGTATGGCAGGAGGTAAACGGGTTGGCGGTCGAAGCGCTTATAATTGATGACTCGCCGGTCGCGCGGCGCATTATACGCCACCACCTGGAACAGATCGGCTGCAAGGTGGTAGCGGAAGCCGAAAACGCGGCGCTTGGAGTCAAGTTGTTCCGCGAACACAAGCCCAAACTCGTTACCCTTGACCTGATCATGCCGGCGGTCGAAGGCATCGATGCCATCTCGGCCTTCCGTATCATGAGAAAGGAAAACCCGAGCGCCGCGATCCTGGTGGTGAGCGCCGTGCCGTTCGCAAAGACGAGCAAAAACATGACGGATGAGGGCGCACTGGCTTATATCATCAAGCCATTCACCAGGTTCTCGTTCGAACAGGCGCGCACCCGGCTGCTACGCGCCTTTCCTGAGCTAGAAATGCGCTGAGAAAGTACAGCGGCAGGCCCAATAGTTTGGAACTTCCGGCAAGACGGCGCAGCAAGTCGATGTTCCGGACTGTCCCAATTTGATGCGCTCATCCCCGCGGCCTACTGCTGGAGCACCGCGCGCATTGCACCAGCGTTGACGCTGAAGTGCGGAGGCACCCGGCACAACCTGGTCGATAAAAATGGCGTTGATATCTGCCTGGTTTGGGGGGCTTCCGGTTCCGGTCAGCCATACTTCGGCGAAGCTGGTGACTGTTGCAGTCTGGTTGGCGCCGTTGCCGCCGCCCCAGGTCACCAGGCCGACGGTCGCCACACGTGGATCGTCGGGGGAATGAGACTGCGCGGTGCCGGATGGATCAGGGCCTTGCCCGTTGCTGATTCGCTGTGAAATCGCTTGGCCCACAGGTCCGGTTTTTGCTCCAGTAAAGGAACCAACCTGTAAGTCGAGCCTGCCATAACAGTGCAGCCGCAGCCACTCGTAAGCTGGGAACCTAATGTGTTCGCTCCGCTTGAGCCGGCGTAATCCACTGCCGCCCCAGCAGCCGGACCCGCAGTTGCCGCTGTGCATCACCATTGCCTGGCCATAAGTGTACGGCGTGGAGCCATCCAGGCCGATCGGAATCATGTTATAGGTCTGGCCGGTTGCCACTAGGCCGGCGACCGCTTGCGCCTTGACAGTGAACTGGGTAAAGCCCAGCAGGCGGGCAAAGGTCGCCGCTATGGTGCGCGAGATAACTATGGCAATCGTGCACGCCGCCGGGGTGGCGCATATTCCGTCCGAGACGACCGTGATGCTCTGGATCTCGCTAGCCAGAACACCGTTGGCCAGTGCGTAAGTACAGGCCGCCTGCTTAGCCTGCCCATTCGGATCGCCATAGGTGCACGACACGTTAGCCCCACTAAACGTGGTGTGTGACAAATACGTGGCGCCCGCCAACGCCGCGGCATCGCTCGCGCGCTGAAGATTCTGTTGGGTCCAGTACATCAGAAACACGTCAGTACCGAGCGCAGCGATCCCGAGCAGCACGATAGCGATAAGGGCGACCGTGGGCATTATCTGGCCCTTACGGTGCCCATGCAGAACAGGGAGCCTTGGCAGTCGCATGACGCAATTAACCCAGCAATCGCTGTACCGGAAATTGCTTGCTGCCTTTCGAAGGCAATGTATGTGCAGATGACGAGTCACTTGGCTATAACTATCTGATAGCGCGGCACACTGAAACGCTATAGCTTCAATGGGAACGACCGGCTCCGGCAAGAAACCCCACGCTGGAGTCTGCCTGCAAAGCAAGTCGAGGATCGACGGATGGAGTCTAGCCCCCGTGACCTGAGCAGAGTGAAGTTGTCACGAGCTGCTCCGCCGGTCGATTGTCCGGGCAAGCAGCTCCCTGGCGTGACCAGCGGCTGGAAAATCACCCAACGGACGCAACAATATCAACCAATTCTGCGGGCTGCGGTTCTGACTCTAGCCGCGGCCATACTCTACAGCTATCACCTCGGTTATAAGGCGCTCGGCGCGAGCGAGGCTTACAGCGCATTTGCGGCAGCTCAACCGACCGTCAGGGCAGTCGCACACAATGCGATGCAGTTCGACCCCGGCAAGCCGGTGCTTTATCACCTGCTGCTCCATTGGTTTTGCGGGTGGTTCGGAATCAGCGAAACCGCCTTGCGGGGATTTTCATTGATCTTTGGATTGGTCAGCCTGGGATTGGTTTTCGCTTACGCTCGCGAACTCTTCGGCCCCCAGGTAGCTTTGGCTGCGGCTGCGATGTGGGCGTTCAATCCGCTCGCGCTGATTCTCGCGCGCTGGGCGCGAATGTACAGCATGTTCGTGGCCTTCACCCTCGCGCATCTGCTGGCGATGGCAAAATTGCGTCGCCGAGCGACCATAACAAGGACCATTATCGCGGGCGTTCTTGGGGCGGCGATGCTCTACAGTCATTTTGCGGCGGTTTTCTTTATTGCCGCCGACCTGATCGTGGTAGTACGCGAGTTCCGGCGTGACGGGCGAAGCGTGAGTTGGCCCGCAGTGACAATCGCATTGCTGCTGTTTATGCCATTTATGCCGGCGGCGGCGGTGCAGAGTCATGCCCTGCTGTTCGGTCACTGGCTGGACTGGGTCGGCGTCGATCACGGTTCGAATGCCACGCGCTTCCTCGTCGCAGGATTGGCTGCAGCAGTGCTCTTGTGGCTGGCCTTGGGCGCTCGCGAGCTGGCGAGGCCTCTGAAACAGGCCTGCGCTGTTCGCTGTCCGCTGTGGTTCCTCTGCTCGCACTAGCCGCTGGTTCGATCGTGATTCGGCCGATGTTCACCATCCGTTACGCTGCACCGTCATTCGCTGTAGGCGCCGTGATTCTGGCCTGGATAGTCGATCAAAGAGGCCGCGCGTTCGCAACGACGTTGCGTTCGCAATTACCGCTCTCTTCTTAATACTGCTGCCCTTTAGTTATGCGGCGCGGAATGAGCCTTGGCGCAAGATCGCGAAGCGGATCTCGGCCGCAGGCAACGTGCAGGAGACGATTTTCTTCGAAGCCGGTTTTTTTTCGCCCGAGGGGGTGATTGATGAAGAGGAGAACGACGGCTTTCCGCAGGGGTTTTTCCTGGTGCCATTCAAATACTACTTCAAGCAGCCGAACCCGGACGGCGCGCTGCCTGGCTGACGATCCGCTGCGAGCCCGCCAACTGGTTGAGCGTGCGGTGCGGAAGGCAGGCGGGGCGTGGCTGATCAGCGGCAAGACCAGATCGGGTGCCGTTGCCGAACTTCCGTCCGGATCCTCGTTTCAGACTGATTTCGAGCAGGATTTTTCGCGCGTGCTGCTCTTGCATGTCCGCCTCGTCAGCCAAAGTGACCAGGGCAGTGGGTGCTGTCTCACAAGCAGGCTTTGCTGATCCAACCGCGTTCAGATTGAACCGGTGCAATTTGCTACCGCGCGCGGATAGTGTAATGGCAGATGCAGTGTGAATGTCGTATCCTGCCCTATGCGCACTAAAACGAGACGTGCCCACCATGCAGTTCGACGATTTGGTTGACGATCGACAAACCGAGCCCAGTACCGGACTCACCGGCGGTCGGTCTGTTGGAAAGAGTCGCGAATGGGTTCGAAAAGATGGGGCAGTTCCTCCTGCCTAATCCCAGGCCCGCTATCGCGCACAGAAATCTCTAGTGTAGTGTCCCGCAAGTAACTCACGATATTGGGTCGGTGTTTTTACCTGCCGCCGGATTCTGTCATTCCCGCGTGCGTGGCTGCCGCGCGCGAGGATCTTTGGGCGGTGTAACTGCTACCGACCCGTCCGTCGGAGCCCGGGATTCTTGCGCGGCAGCCACGCGCAGAATGACAGGCGCCGGAGGTTCACATGCCTGCAAAGGTATTTCCGGGACGCCATGCTAGGTGGGGAACTCACCGCGCCTACGGCAAGATCAACGGATTGGTCGCGCGAGCAAACTTCAGGCTATTGGAGATTAGATTCGAGAGTACTTCCGCCGTAGGTTGGGTATTTAGTACTTGTGTCCCATAAGTTGCAGTAACTAGAACGCAACGTTATTGCTGCGCGCTGTTGAACCAGCGATATACTCGCTCCAGCCGCGCAGTATCGGGTTGAGATACTTAATCACCTCGCTGAGCGGTCTCCGCATATCGCTGCCGAGTTCCTCGCGAACTCGCTGTCGCCTGTATGAAACCGCGCCGGCTACACATGTTGATTACTTTGAGCGTTTCGGCTTTGCCGACGCAGGTTTCGCCCAGCTCGTCCAGGCGTTCGGTCAAGTATCGTTGCTTCCGCGGACAGGGCGGCACGATGTGCCAAACGGCCGTGCTCTCCGCCTCGACATCTCGCGCGACGGCCTAATCGAGCGCTAGCTAAACCGTATGCGCGCTCAGTTCCCGCGGAGGATTGCGAACAGACTCAGCACTAATTGCCATGAGGCAACCGCGAAACCGATTACACCGATCGCTCCGGTCAACCACATTGTCAGGCCATATTGCGGGGATTGTACCACCCGCTCCAGCGGCGCATCTTTGTACTCGGCTATTCGCCGGCGCATCCGCCGGTACAATACCAGGCAGCTCACTGCGGCATAGCCGAAGAGCCCGCATGCGAACAGCGAGGCTACAAGCCGTCTCTCAGGATCAGACACACGTCGCCTCAGGATCTAACACCCAATCACGTAATGGCAGAGTCCTTTCCACGCAATCATCGTTTCGGCTAGATGTATAGGTGGCAACGAGTCTAGCGCTCACAGACTGAGCATACTCAGGGCAAATTGCCAAAAAAGAGGTTGCCATGAAGATTGGCGTTTTTCTGTTGGCTTCAGAACAGTCCGCCGATCCGGCGGTAGTCGCCAAGCGGGCTGAAGAACTAGGTTTCGCCTCGTTTTGGGTGCCGGAACATCCTATTCTGCCGGTGCATTGTTCGTCGGGATATCCCGGCTCGCCCGACGGCAGCATTCCAACCGCGGTCGGCATTATTGCGGACCCATTTGTGGCTCTGGCGCGGGCCTCGGCAGTGACCTCAGCTATTCAGCTCGGAACGGGTGTTTGCCTGGTGCCAGAGCGGAATCCATTGCTGTTAGCCAAAGAAATCGCGACGCTGGATTACTACTCGCGCGGCCGCTTCCTCTTCGGTATCGGAGCTGGCTGGCTGAAGGAAGAAACCGAAATCATGGGAGGCGACTTTGCTCACCGCTGGACCCAGACCCGCGACGCCATCCTGGCGATGAAGGAGCTGTGGACCAAAGACGAATCAGAATACCACGGGCGATATTATAATTTTCCGGCGGTACGCTCGTTTCCCAAACCTGCTGCCAAGCCACATCCGCCAGTGCTGCTCGGTGGATCATCTAAATACGTATTCAAGCGAATCGTCGAATGGGGCGATGGGTGGTTGCCGACTGGAGTCTCCGTCGAGGGCATCCAACGTGGCCGCGCAACCCTCAACGGGTTGGCCGAGAAGGCAGGACGCGATCCGCGCTCGCTGAATATAATCGCTTTCGGCCAACCGGGGCAGTTCACCAACAAGCAGGAAATTCAGGCCCTGGAGACGGCCGGCATCCCGCATGCGACTATCTGGCTCACGCGCGCTAAGCAGCATGATGTGATTGCTGAACTGGAGGAGTTGGCTCATCAGGTGCTTCGTTAGTGCAGGTTTCAAGAAAGACGTAAATGAAGACCCCCGTTGCTCCAGTCGTCCTGTGCGTGCGCAATCAGACGCGGGACACGGTGCTGTGCCGGCGGGCGACGCTAGCGCGCGGCTTCCGAGACCGCAGGCGTGGATTGTTGGGGCGCCGTCAACTGAACCCTGATGAAGGCATGTTATTCGAGGCCAAGCCTTTTCTGCCGCTGATATGGCTACATACGTTCTTCATGACTTTTCCCATCGACATTGTCTTTCTTGGCCGAGGTAATGTGGTGATGAAGATCCAAGCTTCACTCAAACCTTGGCATTTGTCGTCAATGGTATTTGGCGCACGTAGCGCCATTGAACTACCTGCTGGTGTGGCGATTAGAGCAAAGACCGCAGTCGGCGATTTTATTTCACTAGGAGAAGTCTAAACGCAAGTTTTCATTAGGGAGAAGGCTGATGCGAGACTTGAGCTTTTACCACGAGCGAAGGGAAGCGCTGAAAAGAAGTTACCTGGCGACTGGAGAGGCTGTGCCGCAGCCAGCGCAGACCGCCGGTGTCGATCACCTCGCGCTCATTTGCTCCGAATTGGAACGAACAATCGACTTTTACACTGAAGTGCTGGGGATGCGCCTGACGCGGATTGTGCAGAATCGCGACGAGCCAACCTCTACCCATATCTTTCTCGACATGGGCGGCCGCAACCAATTGGCGTTCTTCGATTTCCCGGAAAAGGGACCAGCCCGCACCGTGCGCGGTGTCGGCAGTATGCATCACGTCGCGCTTAAGACGCGACCCGAGCAGATGCGCGCCACTTTAGCCAGGCTCGACGAGCGTCACATCTCCTACTCGATGCATGGGACGCCGGATGCCGGTTCGATATATGTCCGCGACCCCGACGAAATCCTGATAGAGCTAACGACCGGTTATTGAGCAGCCGTCGGCCACTCACTCTCTCTCTGAAGTGCGCGACCGATTCAGGCGTTTTTAACCCACGCCGCGATAATTGCCAACGGGGGCTCTTGCCAGGTGCATTCGGTTCTTTCAAATCCGGCCGTGTGCAGCCATCCGCGATGAGTGGCTGCACCTCCCTCAATCAGACCGAATAGGTCGTAATCCAGAAAAATGCCGGTCGGCCGCAGCAGTTCGTAGATGGAGCGATAGCATGCCTGTATAAGAGATTGCTCGCGCAGATTATGAATCGCCAATCCCGAAACGATCAAATCAAATGGGGCTTGCAATTCGCCGGTCCATCCTGGATCGCGTAGATCCGTTAAGACATAGGAAATCTGATTGCGATGCAGTCGGAGGCGGCTACGTGCATGCTCGAACATCGGAGCCGAATAATCCTGCAACGTCAGACGCGCATGTGGGAAGATTCTCAGCACCTGTTCGCTGACCAGTCCGTAACCGGCCCCGATATCCAGCACGTTAATCTCTGCCTCAGGCGCAAACGATGCCACGGTGAGCATTTGCTGCAGTAATGGACGGCGCACGTTGTCGCGCGTGACGTCGCGCTCGATCCAGTTATCGACATACTCGCGCGAATGCCAATCATGCTCGCCGAGCGGCCTGTCGTCGAAGCGATTGCCCATGGTTGCAGCCTAGCACACTAGTGAAGCCGCAGCCGGAGCGGGTGAGCCGAGGCCAAGCGTAGCTGGCCGAAGTCCTGAGCGAGGCCGAAGGGAAACGAGTCTGCGAGGTGCGCATAAAACTAGAAGCCCGCGCGCGTCGGCGGGCGTGGAAAATCGCGCCCGCCAACCGCCAACACGCCTTCTACAGTCCGGGAACCTTGGGCGTCTCCTTCCATGCAGGCCGGACGCGGCACGCGTCGAGGTACGCCTGCACTTTTGGGAAGTCCCGGTAGCCGAAGCCAGCTTTTTCGATCGCGTTGAGAACCGGGGTGTAGCCGCAGTCCACCAGCGAGAACTCATTGCCCAGCATCCATTTGTCCTTGCCGAGCTGGCCTTCGACGATTCCGATCACGCCGGGCAACGCTTTTTCGCCGCGCGCGATGGCCTCCTGGTCACCGGGAATCCCGAGCAGCTTCACCGCGATCCGGTTGAACACCAGATCAGTCGCTGACGGCGAGATGTGCGCTCGATAGAAAAAACAGCCATCGCAAAGCGTCGGCGCGTCCTGCCGCAGTAGTGGGCCACAGCTTGCCAGTCTTATCGCCAAGGTAGGCCAGGATCGCGTGCGACTCCCACAGCTTCTGATCGCCATCTACCAGTACCGGTACCCGCCCAAACGGGTTGAGCGCGAGGAACTCGGGCTTGCGCTGTTCGCCCTTGCTCAGGTCGACCGGAACGATCTCACATTCCAGCCCCAGTTCGTGCAATGCGAAGGTGATTTTCTGCGGATTGGGTGACGGAAAATGGTAAAGCTTCATCGTATCCCTCCTCTACTCTGAAATGGACGGTTCTCCAGCTACTGCCGCATTGCGGCTTCGGCTCGCTTCTGCATTTCCTGCGGCGGCACATCCTCGACGTGTGTCGCGATCGACCATTGATTCCCGAACTCGTCTTTCACCTGGGCCATCCGGTCGCCCCAGAACATGTCGGCCGGCTCGGATAACGACGTGGCGCCGGCTTTGAGCGCACGCTGGTAGACGCGGTCGACATCCGTTACATAGAGAAACAACGAGGAGGTCGTTGGCGATTGGCGCATCGCATCGTTCAGCATCACAACTGAATCACCGATTTTGACCTCAGCGTGCATGATCTCCCCAGTAGGAGCAGGCATTCTGAAGGCCTCCTCTGCGCCGAACGCCTCCTTGACGAAGTCGATGAGCTTGGCCGCACCCTTGACCACGAGTGACGGCGTGACTGAATGGTAACCCTCCGGGATAGCCTTGACTGCCATTGTGCACTCCTTTCGTTCCAATGAATTGAACTTCCGTAACTTCGAATGCATCGCCTCACGCAGCGGCAGCGACTCGTGCTGCATACTGCTGAAGCGTGAACTGCCAAAGATTATTGTAGCTCTCGCCCACTGCCGGCACCTTTGAACTGCGCGAACGTGAGGCACGTGAGGATGAAAAATCGCCGTTTGCACTATCAATCTTGCAACCGGCATGAAACGGTGAATCTTTCGAGTTCTGGACCGTTCGGGTGAGCGTTGGACCGTTGAGCGGAGTTCCGGTGTCACCACCCAATTGCGGAAGCCGTTCAATTGCGGACTGAGCCTCTCCTACCGCTTCTGCTCGAGATGCGGCCGCGCCAATCGCACCGCCGTCCCGATCTGGATAGACCAGCGACCAAAACCAGGTCCCGTGAACGGTCCAGACGTTGAAACTCGCATATTCGGTTCTTCGCGTTCGCATGATTTTTCCCACAGAAACAAGCTCATTTAACCAATAGTCGAAAACCCCATGCACGGATCGACATCGATTGCCGGCTTTTTTTATTGCGCGGACATCCGCTCAACCATGTCCAGTGCTTCATTGGCCTGACTCTCTTGTTTGCCCGGCGTGAACGAGACGCTAATGGCCCAGCTACCGCATCCGATCAACAGCTAGGTTCGAGGCTGCACCAAGGCCTCCTGCCATGCTGGTAACGACGCGAGGCCCTCGTACCAGCGCAAAATCTCGACATATCTTGCAATTGGAAGCTCAAGCCTTAGCGCGCTAGGCACCCATGCACCGACGGAGAAATCGGCGATAGTGAGATCGTTTCCGGTCAGCCATTTACGTTCTCTGAGAGATCCGTTCAGCACCGAAGCGAATCGATTAAAATTCTGCTCTCCTCGAGCCACAAAGACCGATTCTGCCGGACCCAATCCGAGCACAGTCTTCGAAATTTTCTCGTAACCGACCGCGCCGCACGCTTCGGAATCCCAATGTGCGCTTTCCCATGACAGCCAGCGGAGAACGTCCGCCTGCCGCTTTGGGTCCGGCGGCCACAAACTGGTCTCCGGCCTTTTCGAAGCAAGATAAAAGAGGATCGCGTTTGATTCCCATAGAACGAAGCCGTTGTCGTCGAGCACCGGCATCTTCTGGTTCGGATTCATCGCGATATACTCGGGCGCGAACTGATCGCCTTTACCAAGGTTGACCAGGTGCATCTCGCATTCCAGCCCGAGATAATTTTTGAGCGCGATCACCTTGAGCGCTCGCGGCGACGGCGGCAAAACGTAAAGTTTCATGAATTCCCTCTTCGCTGATTTTTGCTCGAAGGCGCTTTCTGACCGCCCGCTAGTTCTGTGGCGATTTGCGGCGGGGGTCGCGCCTTAACCAATCTCGCCAACCGCACTTGAAACTGACCCAAAACCTGAGAACCAGAGCGCGGGAAATCACAGCATTAGTCTCTAACCCCGGGGATCTGCCCGCATTTAACCATAGCCAAGTCACTAGTCACTCAGACTGTCTTCCTCCTTCGATTTCTGCACTGGTGATGGTGACTTACTATATTCAGCCAGTCCTTTCGCTGGTGGCCCGCGATTGAAACTGACCCAAGATGAAATCCCATCCGTTCGAGTATTCCTTGCTATCGCCCAGCATTTTGGGACCTTGATCCCATCCGCTATGCTCAAGTTCGACTCGCGTTCCATCGCCGTCCGCCAGGAAGCGCACTTCAACCCGGGTCGGTCCCTCCCATTGCGGTGCGCGCCAGGTGAAAGTCACCATTGCCGGTGGTTGATAATCGATTATGCGTCCAACCTCGAACTCGGTCCCATCGGCAAAGCGCTCATAAAAGCGGCCTCCAATCCGTCCCTCGATGAAGATTTCCTTGGCGCGTTGGCCGCCAAACGAGAACCCCTGCTTGAGCGGCCACCAGTGTCCAATTTGCTCGCAGAAGACCCTGAAGACGATCGGCGGCGGTTGCTCGACCTTGATCGATTTGCGGATGGTCATGGTTGTCCTCCAGATGGCGTTTCTTAAACCTCAAGCAGCCGAATCTGCGCGCGCTTGATACTGGCCCAGAATGAAATCCCATCCCTGATCGTAGTTTTTCCTGGTCTCGCGAAGATTTTCGGCTTGTTCCCAGCCACTGTGCTCGAGTTCAACGCGGGTGCCGGAGCCTTCGGCGGTGAATCGAATTTGGACTTGGGTCGTCCGGTCCCAGCTCGGCGCGCGCCAGGTGAAGCCAACCAGTGTAGGAGGTTGAAAGGCAGTGATTCGGCCGATTTCGTATTCCGTACCATCGGCATAACGCTCGAAAAAGCGGCCCCCAATTCGCCCTTCAATGATCATGTCGGCCAGGAGCTTGCCATTAAATGACGGCCCCTTCGGCCACCATTCGCCGATCGTCTCGACGAACACTCTGAAGGAAATCTCCGGCGACCGTTCGACCCGAATGGATTTACTGATCATCATGGCTATTGCTCCGCGGCGCTCCGCTTAGTGTTCTTGCTTCTCCGCATAGCGTTTGAAGGCGTCCAACGCGGTATCCCAGAAGCGCCCGACTCGCTCGAGCGTCCCGATCAGCTCCTCGATTGTTTGGCTACCCGATGGCGCAAGTTCGTAGATCTGCTCACGTCCACGTTGCCTCGCCCTGATCAACCCGGCTCTTTTGAGCACGCGTGTATGTTTGCAGATTGCCGGACGGCTGATCGCAAACCCTGTCGCCAGCTCACCGGCGCGATGCGGCCGTTGCGCCAATCGTTGCAGGAGATCGCGCCGAGTCGGATCCGCGAGAGCGGCGAGTGTCTGGTCGAGTTTCTGCGGCACGCCAATTATGTAACCTCAGGGTTACATATTAGTCAAGAGCTTCACCAACGATTTTTGCTCTTTCGAAAAACTGCCCGGTGTCCTACAGTCCGGTAGTCATAAATGGAGTTGATGAGTGGCAAGCCGCGCCGCGTCCATAGTCCTGGCTCTCGTCCTGCAGTTCGGGCTGTTGTTGGGCGGATGCGCTGGCTTGAAAACTCACGGTGATCCCACCGATGCAGCCGGGATGAATCTGCAGGGAGTCTGGAACGGCATGTCGGTAAATGACTGCAGCCCGGTTCAATTAGAGCCGTCGCGCTGCCGGGCAGTGGAACGAATCAGTTTCACGATGCTTCGCCACAACGAGAGGTCGTGGGGCTTTTACCGCTGCGCCCCCGGCACTAGGCCTTGCTACAATCAGGTGGATCGAGGTGAGATCAAATATCTGGAATTAACCGGGCGGATGCTTTGGTTGCGCGTGATGCGAGACGATCATTCCAGTTGCCTATTCGACACCATTCTCTCTCCCGATCTGATGCGCGGCGAATTTTGGTGTTTTCAGGGTTCTGCGCTAATCGAGCGCGGCTCCTGGCAGGTCGAGCGGGTCTACTAAGCGAACAGAAAAGGTCCGGCCTACGGCTCAGGACTATTCGAGGTGTTCTTGGCCTTATTCGCGAATACGTGCGTACAGCAGCGAGTCGGCAAGCCGCCCATCTTTGAAAATGCTGCGTCGTAGGCGCCCCTCGAGTTTATAGCCGGTCTTCTCGAGCACACGCGCCGAAGCGGGATTCCATTCAAAGACCGTTGCCTGGAGCCGCTCCACGGCAAAAATCTCAAATGTGTACTCAGTGGTCTGCTTGAGCGCTGCGGTCGCAATCCCGCGTCCCCAGAACGGCTCACCGAGCCAATAGCCGATCTCGGCGGTTTTGCAATTGACGTCATCGAGCAAACGGCAGCCAATACCGCCAATAGCTTCGCCTTGGAGTTCGATGGCAAAGTGAGTCAAGAGCCCCTGGTTCGACTCACATAGCGCTATCCACTCGTCCGCCTCCGCGCGCGTGTAGGGGTGCGGAAAGACATTGCGCAGGTTGAGCCAAATTTTGCGATTATTCGCATACTGAATGAGCGCTGGAATGTCGGAGCGGCGCCACGCCCGCAAGATTATTTGTTCTTCGCCGCTCATCGAAATATTCCTGCACTCGATTACCAGGCGCGGAGAATCTTTCAGCTCGCCACTATCATTCTGATCGCCCGAGTGCGTCAAATGGCTCCGGATTCGGCTTCCTTACCCGTCCTCGGCTATTTCCGTTAAAATTAGTCGCGGTCGTGGTGCTCGTGCCGTTCATGCTCTTTGTGCTCCTCATGCTCCCATCTCTGGCGACCTTGCCAATAAGGGTGCGGATTGGACGCATAGTAGCGCGGGCCCGGCACGTATCCCGGGGCATATCGAGGATAATATCCAGGATAAGCGTAACCGGGTGAGCCATATGAATACCTGGAATAACCTGGGTAATAATGTTCGTCAAAACACGCCGATAGCGAACCGATCGCGAGAATGAAACCGATTATTCCGAGTATGCGGAAGATTTTCGCCTTCATAGCCGTGTACCTCAAAGTCCCAATCTAGTGAGCATCACGTGTGCCAGGGGCGAAATACCGCAGATCGGCTTAATTTTTTGGATTAATATGCGGAGCCTAACGATCGCTGAACTTGTTCCTGTGCACCAAAAGGTGCGAAGCACGAGCGCTGCTCGGACAATTGGCGATCCTTTTCGAAATCATCGAACCGCTGGAAAATGGCTGGAGTCAGCAAGAAAATTGGCATCGATCCAAAAAGCGCGGCTCAAATGGAGGAGCATTGAAGCTATCGATCATCGATCAGTCGCCGGTGCCGGCGGGCTTCACGCCCGCAGACGCGCTACATAACACTATCGAACTCGCCCAATTGGCCGAGCGGTTAGGTTACGAGCGTTATTGGATCGCTGAGCATCACGCAATCGACGCGTTGGCGAGTCCCGCGCCTGAGATTCTGATTGCCCGGCTGGGAGCTGAGACGTCAAAGATTCGCATCGGCTCCGGCGGCGTAATGCTGCCGCATTACAGTCCAATGAAGGTTGCTGAAGTGTTTCGAGTTCTGCATGCGCTCTATCCGGATCGCATAGACCTCGGGGTCGGGCGGGCGCCGGGCGGCACGCCGCTGGAGTCCTACGCCTTATGGCGTACGCGCGGCGAGCATCCGCAATCGGACGACTTCGGACAACAGTTGGTAGAGCTGCTGGCCTTTTTGAATCGCAAGTTTCCGGCAAATCATCCATTCGGCCGAATCAAGCTTTCGCCGGAAATGCCCGGTGCTCCCGAGGTATGGCTGCTCGGTTCGAGCATGTGGAGTGCCTCGGCGGCCGCACAGCTTGGTCTGCCGTACGCGTTCGCACACTTCATTGATCCAGCGCCGACTCGCCTCGCGCTCGAGCATTATCGCTCGCACTTCAAGCCAGGGAACACGGGCCTTTCGCGACCGCATACTATTTTGGCAGTAGGTGCGCTCTGCGCCGATACGGAGGAGGAAGCGGAGCGGTTGATTTCGAGCGCGCGGCTTTTTCGGCGCCGCATCAGGCGGGGCGAATTAGGCGCGATTCCGACGCCGGAGGAAGCAATGCGCGAGCTGAGCGACTTTCCGGGAGCGGTGGGGGAGCAGTCCTTTAGGTCTCCGGCCCGCTCGTTACAAAGGGGAGAGCCTGCCCTCAGCAGCGCGAGCGATGAACAGGGTCGGGGTGGTGACGATTCTGAGTTCCCACGGTACGCGGTCGGCGCACCTGACAAAGTGCGCGACCAGTTAATCGATATGGCGAGCGTGCTCAATGCCGACGAACTGATGATCGTGACGGTGATGCACGGTCATCGTGAACGGAAGTATTCCTACAAATTGTTGGCCGACGCTTTCGGTCTGAAGGCACGCTAGGCAGGTGAGCTGGCTCATGGAAGGAGCACCATTGAAGTGAATGCTCGTCTACGAGTGCCGAAAGAAGGGTCTCTAGCGCAGCTTCTGCAACGAACGTGTGGATCAGCGCGCTGTATGCTTTCCCAGCGGTCCGCATTCTAAACGGGGTAGTGGCGTTTCCTGGGTCGGCCGGTCGTTGTTATGGCTTGAGCTATGCCTCCCGATTTTCTTGAGCCGTGGTGGCAGGAAAATAAGGAAGCTCAGCAGCCAGTCTTCAAACCGTAGCCGCGCCAGCTCCGTTTGGGCCTTAACCAGCTCCGGGTCGAATAGTTTCAGAACGCTCCTCATGCACAGCACCTTCTCCGGCAACGTCGTTAACAGTTCTGGGGACATAGGTGGCTCTGGAGGGGTGATTTCCAACACCGGCGGCACGTTGACCATCACAAACAGCATCTTCACGGCCAACAGCGCGGGCATTCAAAGCGTCTTTGGCTTTGGGGGGGCGATTTCCAATTTTGGCGCGATGACCATCATTAACAGCACTTCTCTCAGAACCTCGCCACTGACGGCGGCGGCATTGATAACTCCAGGCAAGCGAACGTCACTAACAGCACGTTCTCCCAGAACTCCAGTGCGAGCGGCGCCGGCATTTCGAACGAAGGCACGTTGACCGTCGCCAACAGCACCTTCTCTAAGAACTCCGCAGGGGCCCCGCGTGTGGTGATTGCGTCGGCGGTGGCGGCATTGACAACGAAGGCACGCTAACCGTCATCAACAGCACCTTCTCTGAGAACTTCTCTTTGGGGGCCGGCGGCGCCATTTTCAACGGCTCGGTTGAGGGGGCCTCCGCCACAATCACCAATAGCACTTTCTTCGGCAATGCCGCCGCGAACGGCGCCGCTATTGAAAACGGGAGTGAGCCAACTGGGTTCTTCTTCTCGGTGATCAAAAACACGATCCTGGCCGCTAGCCGCAGCGGTGGCAACTGCGCAGGGCCGGTCGAGGCGATTACTGATGCGGGCTACAACATTTCCGATGATTCGACATGTAATTTCAGCGCCGCCGGCAGTCGCAACGACACCTATCCGATGCTCGACCCACGTGGCCTCATCAACAATGGGGGACCGACGCAGACCATTGCACTAGAGGACGGGAGTCCAGCGATTGATGCGATCCCTCTAGCGGATTGTACCGACCAGGCCTCGCCACCGAACCCGATTACCACGGACCAGCGGGGGTTTCGAAGACCGGATGCTGGAGAGGCTGTCTGCGACATCGGCGCGTATGAGGTCCAGGATTCATCTTTCATTCCATTTTCGCATTTTAGCGGCAGCCTGAAGATTGACCCCGATGCAGGCGTCTTTTATCTTGCCGGCGGCTTCATACTGGGAGCCGGCGGTACCATCGATCCAACCACCCAGCCGGTGGCATTCAGCGTCGGCAGTTATTCGGTGACGCTGCCGCCCGGCTCCTTCGTCAGATACAAGACCGGCTACGTGTACCAAAAGACGGTCAACCATATTTTCCTGTGCGTGTTCATCAAGTTCACCAGCACGCCGGGCAGCTATGCGCTACTGGCTAATCGAATCGGCGGCACCCTGACGAGCACCATCAGCCCTGTACCAGTGACGCTCACCATTGGCGCCAACAGCGGCAGCACCCAGATGAACTCAAGGTTCAACTAAGTTAATAAGAAATACCGCGCCGCCCTTCAGGCTGCGGGAAATAGCCGCTTCGCGGCTGGCAGGCGTGAGCGGTTGGGCTTGCTTGCGACCGCAATGCGGGATTAGAACGATAGGTGCCTCATTGTCAACCCTGAGTGCGCTCAGGCAAGACCATGGCCGCCGCCCCTCTTCGACCCTCTCCCTTCGACAGTGCCATTCACCGCGCAGCGATTACATCTAGTGCCTCGACCCATGCGTAATGCCTTGTTTGTAGCGGAACACGCGGCGGGCATCGGCGCTGGTGAAACGCCAGTCGATACGGCGCCGGCTGCCATTGGCGCGGGCGTTCCAGATGCGAGTCCGCCGCCGTAGCTCGGCAAAGCTGGCGACGCGGTTGTGGCCCAAGCACTCGCGCGACCACAGGCTCGCCTCGAGTTCGGCAGGATTGAGCCAACTGCCGTGTTTGGGCGTGTAATGAACGGTGAAGCGCGCCCACAGCTGGCGGCCGCGCTCGGTGCCAAAGTGGTCGGCGAGCGACTTCTCGCAATGGGTGTTGAGGTTGTCCATCACCAGATGAATGGTTTCGGCTGCCGGATAGCTCTTGGCAATCCGTTCAAGCGCGGCGGCAAAACGCGGCGCCGTGCGGTTGGGGGTAGCGTGAGTGTGATGGTGTCCCCCCTTGGGTGCGACGATGCAGAAGATGTTGGCGGTGCCGCACCGCGCGTACTCGTAGTCGCGGCGCGCGACCTTTGCTGGCGCCATAGGCGTGCCCGGCCGCAGCGAATCCAACAGCTGCACCGGCCGCTCGTCCAGCGCCACTACCGGCGCCCGCTCATCCGCCGCCTGGTTCAAGACGTCCAGCACCTCTTCCATGCGGGCGACGTATTCCTCGTCGAGCTTGGGCACGCACCACATTTTTTTCCCGCCACGGCTTCAGCTCGTGGCTCGCAAACAATCGGCGGATGGTCTCCCGCCCCACCTTGGCCACTATCCCTCGCCGCTTCGTCTCGTGCGCCGTCAGCACGATGGTCCAGCGCGAGCGACCTTCCGGTGGCGGCCCGCAAACCATCGCCACGATCGCAGCCTGCTGCTTGGCGTCGAGCATCTTGGCCGGCTTGGGCCGCGGCTCGTCGTTCAGCGCCGCTTCCAACCCGCGCTCCAAGTAGCGGCTGCCGACCCGCCGCACCTCGCGCAGGTAACCGCCCACTGCGCCGGCCGTGTCCGTCAGATTCCATCCCCGGTCCAGCAAATCCAGGATCCGAATCCGCCGCCACGTGCGCCCGCTTAATCGGGCTCTGCCCTTCGTCTTCTCCTGCAAGGCATGACGGTCTGCCGCGGTCAGCCGCACACCAGGAAACCTCCGCCTCCGCTTCCCCTGCCTCATGCATAATTTTTGCTCACACTCTCCGCCCCAGAGCAACTAACCCTTTGACTCCTACGCATGGGTCGAAGCACTAGTCGCGCCGCGCCTTCTGTCGCGCTAATCTTTGTGTGGTATGGAGCGCCCGAGCCGTCATCTGCAAAGCACGCACCGACTAGCCTTTACGTAAGAGCTCAGCCTGGTCTCCGACTTCGGGACAAGAGAGTCGAACGTCTTGCCCGCAAAAATGCGCCACGCAATGCCGTGGCTCGAACCGTCCGATACTCCAGCCGTCCGCGCATGGGCCGAAATCGAATATCTCTGCACGCAGGTATATGCCGCACTTCGAACGTTCGGAGTTCGTAACTGGGAGGGTGAATGCCGTAGGTTACTGAGTGAGTATCGGCAAAGGCGTGCGTGCCAGGCCGTGTGGAGCCGTGAACTAGGATTAACGCCGGCGGCGCGAATAGCGATCAAGGCGACCGCCACAAGTACCGCGCTAGACCTTGCCGATGCTGCCAGCGAGCGTATTACCAAACTTGCACCAGTAGACGCCACATCGACCGATCTCCCCGACGATTAGGGGCCCCGTTACATTGCCTAGACTGCCTCTTTTCGGTAAAAGATCGAATTCCCAATGGGAGTTGTGTAATGGCGGCCATTCTTCCACTTCACCGCCCATCGTTTTCGGCAAAGCGTGAAAATCTGCCCCAGTTCGGCAGCCCAACAAGACCAGTGGCGAATAAACGGGATCGCACGACACCCTGGGCCAGTGAGATGACGTGCCGGTAACCGACATTATCGACAAGAGATTTTGCACGTACACGCATCCCGGGTACTCGGGGTAAGCAGCAAGCAGCGCGGGCGCCACTTCCACCGGCTGCGGTCCAATAGTGGGCCCCTCGTATCGACGCTGTGGCCCAGCCGCTCAATTGTTTCGCCCCGTCCATAGTGGCGCCTGGCCGGCCGATAAAGCTGTCGCCGTCCTTCAGGGATGTGGGGCTGGCTCCGCGGTAGATGCCGACAGAACAAACGTTGTTCGTGGGGGATTCGCGGCAAGCGCGTTCTGGATATTGTTTCCTGGCGACATCGTAACCGTTGCTCCCCTCGCGCTTAGAATCGACGCTCGCAACAATAATTGCTGCTATTAGTCCAGTGATGGCTACTCTTGTGCTTAGTCGCTGTGCAGAGAGCTTCGGAAGTATCACCATGCAAACACTCCTTATTAAACTTCTTGCACCAGTCGAAGCGCTTACAAGTCATATCAGTCATTTAAGCTACACGTCAGGCTAGCGGCACTAGGCATTGGAATATTTACCGCGCGGTTCGCGGGATGTGTGTTCATTTGTTAACAGCTATCCGCTTTAAGCGTTTAAGGGTCTTGACTTTGCTCACCTGGAACAATAATCAACATGGTCGCTGATAGAACTCGTTCAATCAACATTGAATTAGAGTTCGTCTGATCCGCAGAATCTGCTTGCAGGTGGGGGTTCATGTCCTTAGGAAGCCGAGACTGCTATCAGAGTTGGTTCTTGCAGGGTACTGTCAAGCTAGACCGACTGGTGATGATTCATACCTTCGGAGGGCGTGGCTCTCCTATCGCTTCGGGCGTTATCGCTTGAGCAAGCATTAAATAATATATCGGGCTTTTTTCTTTGTTTCCGGCCTTTCCGAGGCTGGTTACATACTTGCCCGATGGCTAAGTCCCGCCCTCCTGTTTTGGAGAGCGTGCAGAGAACGCACAGGTGCAAAACGTCACCTGCCTTCTTTGCAGTCTGCGCAAATGTGCGTTAGCGCCGTTGTATGCACGCTTCGTAGAATCAGGTGTCTGTTGTGGCACGTACCTAGCTACGAGATGCGAGCGAAGAGGACCGATAGTAACTGGTGTTTGACGATACATCGAAGCAGGCGCGTGGACCTAAACACGCTCGAGATACTAGACACGAAAAGCCTGAGCGGGGGGCGCTCGCGCAGCCAGTCATGCGGTTGCCATTGATCTAAATCTTGTCGTCCCCGCGACGATGCCGACAGCTACTAGTGCGGTCGGCGGTGATTGTCGCCCTTCATTCAGGCCAGCCCGAAACGATTAACGAATGCCGGCCAATTGGGGGATCCACGTGAAACTACAATTTACAGGTATCCGCGAACCACTGATCAGATGTCTGCAGGGTGCGCGGTGGAAAACTCGTTCAGGTGAAAGTGGGAAGGTTGTTGCAACGCTTGCGGCGACCATCGCGCTCGCTCTCGGAATCTCATTAGCGGCTCTTGGTCTTATGCTCAGCTCCCCGTCCGTGGCGGGCGCCATGACAGTCTCGTTGTCGCCTGGCGCCAATATTCAGGCAGCGATTAACTCGAATCCGTCCGGAACGGCTTTCTCACTGACCTCTGGCGTGTATCGAATGCAGTCGCTGAAGCCTCTGGCAGGCGATAGCTTCTTAGGCCAGGCTGGCGCTGATCTCAATGGCTCGACAGTCCTGACCAACTGGGTGCAACAAGGCGTCTACTGGGTGAGTGCCGGCGACCCCGCACTCAACCAACCATATGGAAACTCCTCGTTATACTGTCAGTCTCCAACCTCCGGTTGCGCCTATCCACAGGACCTCTACCTCAACAATAACCCTCTGGTACATGAGCTGGCGCTACCGATTGTCTCCGGTCAGTGGTATTTCGACTACGCTAACGACCAGATCTATATGGCCGATAATCCCACTGGACAGATCGTTGAGCTAAGCGTCACTCAGCAGGCCTTTGGCGGGTCTGCCAACAACGTAACCGTGCAGAACCTCATCGTCGAAAAATACGCGGTGCCCCTGCAATCCGGCGCCATCGAACCTTATGGCTCCGCCTGGACCGTTCAATCGAACGAAGTTCGCCTCAACCACGGAGAAGGGATTAAGACGAAGGGGAACAACGAGACCATACTGAGTAATAACGTTCACAATAATGGCGAAGCAGGCATCGCCACAGGCAATAGTAGCAGTATCCTGTTTGAGTATAACACGGTCTCCAATAATAATTATGCAAAGGTCGCTTACGATACCGAGGCCGGAGGGAGTAAATTCGCTGGGAGCAGCAATCTGAGCATCCTTAACAATACCTTCTCAGGTAATGATGGTTGTGCGCTCTGGGTCGATGGAGGGTCTAGTGAAGCCACCATCTCGGGCAACACCGTGACTAACAATACTCTGGACGGAATTCGTTTCGAATACAGCCACCATGGCACCATTTCAGGCAATGTGCTCGGAAACAACGGCCAGAGCGCGTCTGGCACATGTACCGCTACGAGAAATGCGCGTGAAATCGTGGTTTGTGACAGCGACTATACTACCGTGACCGGCAACACTCTCACCAGCAACTGCGGTGGGATTACATTAACTCACAGCACGCATCGCCTCTCTCTCGTCGTGCCGGTTGATGACATTGTGACCGATAATACCATTACCTATTCTGGCTCAACGACAATCAAAAATCGCATTGGTGGGGAAGACGGGCAGATACCACCGCCCCTGTTCAACTCGGCCAACAACAATTACTTCGACTACAACACCTATCACTTCGCGTCTAACGGCCTGCTAAACATGGACAACTGGGTGTGGGGTAGCACGTTTGGCACGACTGCTCAGACTCACGACTGGCCGCAGTGGCGGAGCGCCGGCCAGGACATTCATGGCACCGCCAACTAAGCGCCAGGCACGAACCCTTTAAGGCTCAGAGGCTGGCGTTGATTTCGTATGCGCCAGCCTCGGTGGGCCAGTCGCCAGATAACTATTCATCATGCGGAGGTGCGTACGAAAAGGACACGACCTTCAGTGTTGCTGCCAGTTGCGGAAATCGTCGATGAACTGATTTACGGCCTCGTCGGTCTTGGGATGGCTAACCATCTGGGGAAAGAATTTGGGCGGCACGGTGACGATATCGGCGCCCGCGAGCAAAGCATTGTTGACATCGTGGATATGGCGGATGCTGCCGACGATGATCTCCGATGAGATCCCACCCTCGCGGAATTTGATGCGTGCGCTGGACGACCGATAAGGCATCGTAGCCGATGTCGCGGATCCGTCCGTAGAATAGGCTTACGAAATCGGCGCCGGCGCCTGCCGCCATCACCGCCTGGTCGAGCGACATGCAGCAAGTGCAATTACCCGCATCCCCTGCTTCTTGAGCTCGCGAATCACAGCGAGTTCGTTCCACCCGATTGGCACTTTGATGTTAAGTCCCGGGCAATCACCGAACTGTTCCCGAAATTCGAGCTCCTGGCGAACCATTTCGCGCGGCTCGAGGTTTATGACTTGCTCGTCGCCACGAATCGCCATACGGGCGGCGAGAACTATAAACATCTGCGGCAGAGCTTTGGGCGCCTGGTCGGGACTCGCATCGCGCCGCGCCGCCCTTCGGCCTGCGGGAAATAGCCGCTGGCGCGGCTGAAGAGAGGAGTCTAATGCTCTCAAAGTCGGAATCTTTTTCAGTATGAGTGGAGCGGGTCGAAGAAGGGCGGTTTGGGAAGCGCTCGCAACGCATGTTCGCTGGCACGAAGCAGAGCAAGATATTCGCGACTATCTCACGTCGAAGGGATGTGACGCGGCTAGAATCCAAGAAGAGGTTGACCGGGCACGGCCATTCCTCGAACCCTGGCTGACCTGATAGAGGCCGAGCCTATTTCTTTGCCGGCGCCGCGTAGCAGTTAACCCTTCCAGGTTGGACGGCTCTCGCGATTCTGCAGATCGCCAGTGTCGCAATGGCGAGCGCACAGCGGCGATGCTCAGTCACCAAAAAGGACCAGCGCGCGAACGTGACATCGCCCATTTCCGTCACGAGTCGCACGTGCTTCTGAATATCGACAATTTCTCGATCTAGCTGTTCAGCTCGAACGGACACTTGCGAAAAATTGATGCACGAGAACGATCGGCACATGCGATAGGTCGTGCTGCCGCACCAGCTGACGGCTGCGGCGCTCACTGCGGAAATTGCGAGTATTGATGTTCGCATTCACCTGAATCCATTTCGGTGAACAGCGGCTTAATCAGATTACTACCGAGGCCATAATCGCGTGGCGCCTTGGTTTGACTCAAACTGCCGGCCACTCACGCTGGCCGCGTCCACTGTCGGCCAGCACCATCGCCCGAGCTGTCAGAACGTTGTCGTCGATTTTCGACAGCGCGGTCCGCACCAAGCGGCTCGCCACCAATCCGTGCAAGTCGCTCGAACGGCCTACGTTCGCCAGCAGCAAGGTAAGCGGCAGAACGGCAAGGTCAAGCCAGACGAAATCCTTAATCCTGATGAAATCCGCCGTCTGATCGACGCGGCAAAGCCAGACTTGAGCGCACGCTAATCGTACTTGCCGCAGCTACCGGCGCGCGAAGCGGTGAACTCCTGGCTTTGCGCTGGTCGGATGTCACCCTAGCGGCGCGAAGCCTTCGATAGCCAATCGCCAGTCGCTTTCATGGGCAAAAGTTCGACAGACGCCAAGTGGTCAGCCATATAGGGCCGCCGAAAACGAGGCCGGCGACGTGATGTCCCGATCGATGCCGTGGCGCACTTGCTTAAGCGATGGAAGATGCAGACTAGCCGCAACCCCTTGGATTTAGTGTTCGCTGATGATGACGGCAAACCCATCAAGCGTTCGAATTTCGGCACGATGAGTTCTACGGCATTGCAGCAGCCGCTTGAGCATGTGACCTTTCACAGTCTGCGGCATCGTCGCGAGCGGATTGATCAGCGCGGCGCACCCGCACCGAAGTCAGCACTTGCTCGGACACAAAAAGCCATCTGTCACGCTACGTACAGCCACTGGTTTAATGGGCGGACTCGGCGCGGCTGCCACTACCAGCCGATTGTTTCAGGACAGGCAGTCGGCGTAGACACCAAATAGACACTGCGTAAGCCAAAACCCCTGAGTTTGCTATGGAATTCTCATTACAGACTAACCCGGTCGAATAGTTTCAGAACGCTCCTCATGCACAGCCACAAACCCCGATCTTTTGAGTTTCCCCGCCCCATTGCGGCGATAGCAAAGGACAAGAGCAATCAACGATGTTTTCTTCAAATCTGCGAGAGCTCAGGCCGGTCCGTGGAAGGGTTGCGGTTGGTTCTGGGATTGAACTCCCATAAAATTTGCCTGCGTAAGCTTAATGCCGCAGGCTTTCAGCGTGCCAGGGTGAACGTTTGGAACTCAGCAAGACATTTGATGCCAAATCAGCAGAAGAACATTGGTTCCAACTTTGGATTGACCGCGGTTATTTCAAGGCCGATCCGAGCCGTCCCGGCCCAATATTCTCGATCGTAATACCGCCGCCCAACGTTACCGGCGCGTTGCACCTCGGTCATGCACTCAACAATACGCTGCACGACGTCATTGTCCGTACACGCCGTATGCAGGGCTACAATACGCTGTGGTTGCCCGGCACTGACCATGCGGGAATAGCGACCCAAAACGTCGTCGAACGCGAAATCGCCCGGGAGGGTAAGACTCGCCACGACCTCGGCCGCGAGAAGTTCGTCGAACGTGTATGGCAATGGCGCGAGACTTACGGCGGCAAAATCCTGCATCAGTTGCGCCGTCTCGGATGCTCATGCGACTGGAGCCGCGAGCGCTTCACGCTGGATGAGGGCCTGTCGCGGGCCGTGACCAAAGTATTTGTCAGGCTCTACCATGAAGGGCTGATCGAGCGCGATTACCGGTTGATCAACTGGTGTCCGCGCTGTGAAACCGCGCTGTCCGACCTCGAAGTTGACCACAGGGAGACTGAAGGCAATCTTTGGTTCATTCGCTACCCGCTGAGCGACGGCTCCGGAGCTATTACGGTCGCAACCACTCGGCCGGAAACGATGCTCGGAGATACCGGCGTAGCGGTCAATCCGGCGGACGAGCGCTTCAAGGACTTGGTGGGCCGGACGGTGAGACTGCCGCTGGTTGGGCGCGAGATCCCGATCATCGCTGATGCTGCGGTAGATCGGGAATTCGGCAGCGGCGCCGTAAAAATTACTCCTGGTCACGATTTCAATGACTTTGAGATAGGCCGGCGGCATCAGCTCGCACAAATTTCAGTGATGGATACGCGTGCGCGTATGAACTTCGACTCCGGGCCCTACTGCGGCATGACTCGCGAGGCTTGCCGCAAGCAGGTGGTCGCCGATCTCACTGCACAGCAACTGATCGAGAAAATCGAACCTCATAGGCATGCGCTGGGTGTTTGCTCACGATGCGACACGGCTGTCGAGCCGATGCTTTCGTATCAATGGTTCATGCGGGTGACCAAACCGGACGGAACCGGCCAATCAATCGCCGGCAGGGCGATCGCGGCGGTAGAGCAGGGCGACACAAAATTTTATCCGCAGCATTGGGAAAATACCTATTTCGCCTGGATGCGCAATATCCAGGACTGGTGTATCTCCCGGCAACTATGGTGGGGCCATCGGATTCCCGCCTACTGGTGTCAGCGCTGCGCCGGCGCGGAACCTATTGTCGCCGAGACACGGCCGGCCGCTTGCCCTCGCTGTGGGGGCGGCGACCTGCGCCAGGACGACGACGTGCTCGACACCTGGTTTTCTTCCGGCTTATGGCCGTTTAGCACGCTCGGATGGCCCGAACGGACTGCGGACCTGGAGAAGTATTATCCTACCAGTCTGCTCATTACCGCGTTTGACATAATTTTCTTCTGGGTGGCGCGGATGATGATGTTCGGGTTGAAGGTGAATCCGCTCGATGCCGACAGCCTCGCGGGCGCGGTGCCATTCAAGCATGTCTACATTACGCCGCTGGTGCGCGACGCCCAGGGCAAGAAGATGACGAAGTCGCGCGGCAACGTGGTCGATCCGCTTGAGATTATGGAGAAATATGGCACCGACGCCGTGCGCTTCACCCTCGCGCAACTGACGGTACAGGGCCGCGACCTGGTTCTGTCCGATGAGCGGCTGGCGGCGTCGCGGGCGTTTGCCAATAAAATTTGGAATGCGGCGCGATTTGTTTTGATGAACCTCGAAGGCGCTCCCGAACCGGTCGAGCAAATTGAACTGCCGCGTCTAAGTCTCGCTGAGCGTTGGATCCTGAGTCGCCTCAACGCCGCGATTCGCGCCGTCACGTCGGCGATTGACGCATACGAATTCAATGTCGCAGCGCTAAGTGTATATCAATTCATCTGGCACGAGTTCTGTGACTGGTATATCGAATTGTCCAAGGAGCCGCTCAAGTCCGGAGGTGAAGGGCAGGCTGGCGCGCGTTATGTGCTGGTGCATTGCTTTGACAATATGCTCAGGCTTCTGCATCCGTTTATGCCATTCATTTCGGAAGAAATCTGGCAAGCATTACGGCCTTATCTAAGCGATTCAAATCTCAGCGAACATCTGGCAGTTGCCAATTGGCCCGGGTCGGCTGCAGACGAACCCCTCAGCCAAACGGAAGCCACAGCAATCGCGCGCTGCATCACTACTACCCAGACGATCAATTCGTTGCGCTCGCTGGTCGGCCACCATCCGGGCCAACGAATCAAAGCGATGCTGCGGCTGAGCGACAACAATGGCGAAGTCGAAACGTGGCGGCCGTATGCCACTACATTGGCCAGAATTGGAAATTTCGAAGTCAGCACAGGTGCCGACGAGCGACCATCACGGATGGTATTTGCGCCGCTCGGATGGGGTGAGGTCGGAATCGAACCGCCCGCGGAGTTCGACTTTGAGAAGGCGCGGAGCATGCTCAAAAAAAAGCTCGACGAGGTGCGTGTCCATTTGCAGCGAAATCAAGGCCGCTATGAAAATCCAGACTTTCGCGCCAAAGCCGGTGAAGAGACGGTGGTCGAGATCGCTGATAAGATCACGCAATTGAAAGCGCAAGAGACCCTCCTGCAAGGCCAGATCGGACTGATCCAGTGAGCTTTGCGCGAACAGTTGAACGCAAGCTAAGAACGGAGTGTGACTTAATGGCAGAGAGGTCCCGCCTGTCCCACTAATCGAGTGAGAAACGCAGACTGCACGACCAGCGCTCCGCACCTTAGAGTGGTCCAAGGCCGTGGCGAACTCACGGCAAGCGACAACCTTTTTGTACTGCGGAGCGGCTTGAAGAACGACCTTGCTGATCGCACACGATCTGATGAAGGCGAGGGGATAATCCAGTCAAACTGTGTGCGGCGATTTATACGCTTGACAGCATATGCTATTAGAAGCATAGTGGATAAAGGCGGTGGTGATGGTCGAAGTTGAGGGAACCGAGGAGTTTGAGGTCTGGTTCCTAGCACTAACCGAGAGTTAAGCTGAGGCCATCGCTCGCGTAGCCGGCCTTTTGGAAGAAAAGGGTGTGGCGCTCGGCTTTCCGTACAGCAGCGACATCAAAGGATCTCAGGTGCTTCGCGAACTGAGGGTTCAATCGGGCGGGCATCGGTTGCGCGTGTTCTATGCCTGTCGATCCGCTACGCCGGGCCGTTCTGCTCCTCGGCGGAGACAAGACCGGAGATGACCGGTTCTACGAAACATTCGTCCCGCACGCGGAGCAGGTCTGGGCGGAATATCTCGCCAATCTGGAGAAAGAGGAGAAGCGAAAATGAAAACCAAGCCGTGGCGCGACATTCGAGCCCGAAAGTTCTCACCGCAGAAAATCCAGGAGATCGACCGCGCGGTAGAGGATGAACTGCTCGAAATGGACCTCAGGGAACTCCGTGAGGCCGCCGGCAAGACGCAGGAGGACTTAGCAGAGGCCTTAAAGAAGGCCCAGTCGGAAATATCGCGGATCGAAGGTCGTTCGGACTACCGCCTTTCCACTCTGCAAAGATACGTAGCGGCTCTTGGTGGCGAACTCGAAGTAGTGGCCAGCTTTGGCAATCGTCGTGTGCGGCTACGTGCAGCTTGACCCCACATCGCGGCGTCTAAAGCTTGATGTAAGTTCGATTGAACTTATTTGAGGTGAAGCGGGTGACCACGGAAACGCACGCTCCCCAAAAGCCTCAGGAAAGCAGAGATACGCCTCACTTGCCTGACATTCCTGAACTGTACTTCCGGTCAGTGAACGGGCGATTCGTTCTCTACCGAGGCGATTGCGAAACATTGCTTCCGTTGATTTTTGCCGACGAGGGGCGCCGACCTAATTTTTGCCGATCCTCCCCATTTCCTGTCAAACGGCGGCATCACATGCCACGCAGGCAAGATGGTTACGGTTAACAAGGGTGATTGGGACCGTCTGACCTCTGTTGACAAGATGCATCGGTTTAACACTTCGTGGCTGGAGACTTGCCAGAGGGTTTGCAACCGAATGGTTGCATCTGGGTATCTGGTACACGGCACGTTATTTATTCGGTCGGATTTGTGATGCAGCAGTTGGGATTCAAACTGTTGAACGAGATTACCTGGGAAAAGCCAAACCCACCTCCGAACTTGAGTTGTCGATACTTCACACATTCCACGGAGACGATTCTTTGGGCCGCTCGTAGTTTCAAGACCAAGCACAAGTTCAATTACAAAGCGATGATGCAGGAGGCCGCGAACAGACAAATGAAATCCGTCTGGCGTTGAACGCTCCCCCAAGTCTGAGAGGACCTCGGTGCACATCCTACCCAAAAGCCCAGCACCCTTCTTGAGCGGATCATTCTTGCCTCCAGCGACGAGAACAGCGTAGTAGTCAACCCTTTTCTAGGAAGTGGAACGACTGGAATTCCCGCACTTAAGCATCGAAGGATTTTCGTCGGGATAGATGCGGACACCCAATATTTGCACTTGACGGTCAAAAGGCTTCACCAACTAACGGCGCAAACCCGCCTGCTCTGAGCTGCGGAGGTGGAATGGGCAAACCGAAAGCCAGCGAAATAATCGGCAACAATTCAGGCAGTTCCCCTATCGCTTAAAAACGACATACGCGAGCCGTTTCGCGCGCGACTTGAAGCGCTTCCTTTTCTGGTTTTCGAAGTTGGGCGGCTCGCTGACGGTAGAACTGTTTGCATTACTAAAAAGCAGCAGAAATATGAGGCTCCGCAGTTGTATACCTACTTGACGAACTCGTTATTTCGGAAGAGAAAGGTGTTGAACGGTCCTTCTCAACACACCTGAACGGCGATTGAGTTTGCAAGATATCAGTAACACTGCCATGGAAATAATCCGACAACTCGACCTCGGCCAGCTTATTCGGGCGGCACTTGCCGAGGACGTTGGCCAAGGCGATGTCACTACCGCCGCAACCGTTCCCGAGGGCCAGGCGGGGCGCGCGCGAATCACCGTTAAAGAGCCAGACCAGATTGTTTTCTGCGGTGGTTTTATGTTCGAAAAGGTCTTTGCGCTGACCGGCGGCGACCCACAAATCGTGTTCCTGGCGCGCGACAGCGTGAGATTGCCCTGCGACACGATCGCGGCGGAAATTGAAGGGCGGCTCGCAGGATTGCTGATTGGTGAACGCGTGGCGTTAAATTTCGTACAACTGATGTCCGGAATAGCCACGGCCACCAGACGCTACGTTGATGCGATCGCGGGCAGCCGCGCCAGGATTATCGATACGCGCAAGACCCATCCGGGACTGCGCGCGCTCGAAAAATACGCCGTGCGTTGCGGCGGCGGCACTAATCATCGGTTTGGTCTCGATAGTGGTGTGCTAATCAAGGAAAACCATATCGCAGCATCCGGCGGGATCGGCCGCGCCCTGGAGCGTGCTCGTGCGCTGGCGCCTCATACGTTCAGGATTCAAATAGAATGTGAAACCCTCTCGCAGGTCGAAGAGGCGCTAACCGCCGGCGCGACTTCGATCCTGCTTGATAATATGACTATGGACGAAATGCGTCAGGCGCGCAGAATCACCGGCGGCGCCGTTATCCTCGAGGCCTCCGGTGGTATTACGCTCGATTCGGTGCGTGCCGTTGCCGAGACCGGTGTCAACTTGATTTCGGTGGGTGCATTAACCCACTCGGTGAAAGCCGTCAACCTGAGCATGCGCATCGAAATTGTTTAGGGGAAGACAGGTGCCAGGCAGAAGTGGAGCCTCTCCCGGTCAGTCAGCGGCTAATCCCTACCAAGCGGCTGCATCAGGAACTCCTGGCCGGATTGGATGGGAGATACGCTACTTCGACCAGGTCAACTCGACCCAGCGGGTCGCGGCTGAACTCGCACAGAACGGCGCCGATCAAGGCACGGTCGTGATTGCGGAGCGCCAAAGTGCAGGCCGGGGGCGCCTCGGCCGCACCTGGCATTCACCCGCTGGCGTGAACCTCTACATGACGGTGATCTTGCGGCCGCGTATGCCGATGGCGGAAGTGCCGCGCCTTAGCCTGGTCGCTGGGGTTGCGGTGGCGGAAGCGCTCGAAACGATTGCCCCTGGCTTGGTCGCCCTTAAATGGCCCAACGATATTTGGCTGAGAAAGCGCAAAGCCGGCGGCATTATTGCGGAAGCCGTCACCGATGCGACGCAAGGCTTGCTCTGCGTTTTGCTCGGAATCGGCCTCAATCTCAATCTCGCCTCGAACGATATTCCCCCTGAGCTTCGCGATAAGGCTACCTCAGTACTGATAACCACGGGACGGGAATGTGACCGCGTTCAGTTCGCCGCAACGCTGTTTAATCTGCTCGATGTTCGCTATAGGGCGATGGAAGCGGACGGTTTTTCGGCAATACGCTCGATTTACGAACGATATTTCGCGCTAAATGGTCGTCGGGTAACTGTGGTTGACGGCGGTACGACCACTTGCGGGATGGTTTGCGGGATTGACGCCGATGGCGCTTTGATCCTTGAGACGGAGAGCGGTCCCACCCGGATTTTGACCGGTGACGTCAGCCTCGAAGGGGCCTACGATTGAGTCTGGAACCGGCACGGACGCCAGCAGCTTGGCGTCTCTGTGCTTTATCCCGCAGGCGTGTTACGAAATTGTTTCACAGAGGTGAACCGATATGGCAGTGGAGGAAATCGGGCGCTTAAGAACCATTGCACTCGTCGGCCAGGGTAGCACTGGCAAGACCCAGTTGGCAGAGGCCATGCTCTTCAGCGCCGGAATGACGACGCGATTGGGCCGTCCCGACGACGGAACCGCATTGATGGACTTCGAGCCCGAGGAGCTTTCGCGGCACATCTCGATCAGCTCCTCGTTTCATCATCTCAATTGGAAACGAACCGAATTAATCCTGGCCAACACTCCGGGCTACACCGCATTTCTGCCTGACGCTTTCGGCACAATGCGGGCCGTGGACGGCGTGGTCTTCGTCGCCAGTGCTGGCAGGGACCTCAAAGTCGAGTCGGAGAAGATCTTCGAGCAAATCAATCGACTCGGCCTGCCGCGCCTGGCCTTCGTCTCGCGTCTCGATCGCGAACGGATGGATTTCGATGCCGCCATGACCGATCTGGAAAAGCTGGCCGCTAAGCCGATCGCGCTTAGTTTGCCGATTGGTGCTGAGACTGCCTTCAGCGGCGTCATCGACGTGCTCGCGATGAAGGCGCTGATCTACCCGGATTCATCCGGGAAGGCCAGGGAAGATGAGTTGAGCGGCGAACTGAGGTCGCGCGCCGAGGCGGCCCGCACAAACCTGTGTGAGGCCGTTGCAGAGACTGACGATTCGTTGCTGGAAAAATACCTCGAACAAGGCGAGCTTGACGAAGCGGAATTGCGGAGCGCTTTGCGCGCCGCGGTGCTAGCGGGAAAATTAACGCCGGTGCTGTGCGGGTCCGGCGCCAAGAATGTGGGCGTTGATCTTTTGCTGGATGCGGCAGCGGCCTTGCTGCCGGCGCCCAGCGACCGTCCGCCGTTTCGTGCGCAGGGCCCCTCCAACGGTACGCCGATCGAACGAGCGGCTGATCCTGATGCTCCGTTCAGCGCGTTCGTTTTCAAGACCGTGATCGACCCATTCGCTGGGAAGCTCTCGATTTTTCGCGTGGTGTCCGGCCGTGCGACAAGCGATGCTGCCGTGCTGAATGCGACTCGTAGTTCGAAGGAGCGTTTCGGACAATTGCTGCGGCTGGAAGGCAAGAAGCAAGCTCCGCTGTCGTCTGCGCTGCCGGGTGAAATTGTGGCGGTCGCCAAACTGAAGGATACCACCACCGGCGACACTCTGTGCGACGAAAAAAGGCCCATTTTATTTCCCATGCCCGAACGCCCGCTACCGGTTATTTCTTTCGCGATTCGTCCCAAAACCCGCGGCGACGAGGAGAAAGCATCGCAGGCGCTCGCGCGTTTGGTCGAGGAAGACCCTGCCTCTGGAGACTCATCGCGATCAACAAACTCACGAGATCATTCTCGCCGGCACCGGCCAGATGCATATCGAGGTGACGGTCGAAAAGCTCAAGCGCAAATTCAATGTGGATGTCGAGTTGACCGCGCCCAAAGTGCCCTACAAGGAGACCATCAAGGGCCGCGCCGAGGCGCAGGGCAAGTACAAGCGGCAGTCTGGCGGCCGGGGTCAGTACGGTGATTGTTGGCTTAAGGTTGAACCTCTGCAACGCGGTGGCGGGTTTGAATTTGCTGATGAAATCGTCGGAGGAGTTGTCCCGCGTCAATATATTCCGTCGATCGAAAAGGGCGTCCGCAACACGCTTAACGAGGGCTATCTTGCCGGCTTCCCGGTCGTCGACGTGAAGGTGACGGTCTACGACGGGAGCTTTCATGAGGTTGATTCATCGGACATGGCGTTCCAGATAGCTGCCTCAATGGGGTTGAAGAACGCATTCGAGAAGGCCAGGCCGATTTTGCTCGAACCGATAATGGCGATCGAGGTGAGTTGCCCCGACGAATGCATGGGGGACGTAATTGGCGACCTCAATGCCCGCCGCGGCCGGGTGCTCGGGATGGAGTCCAAAGGTGCCGGCCAAGTGATCAAGGCACTGGTGCCGATGGCAGACGTTCTCAAGTATGCGCCCGACCTGCGTTCGATAACATCGGGGCGCGGTTCGTTTGAGGCCCGCTTCTCGCATTATGACGAGGTGCCGGCGCCCCTTGCGGAAAAGGTGATTGCCGAGTCGAAACGGGCGAAGGAAGCGGCGGGCCAACGAGTGCAGGCGTGAGCAGGTTGTGGCCTCTCCCTGACGATAGGGAGAGGCCAATAGAATGGCGGCGCTAGGCAAAGCACTGGTCATAATCGGCCTGCTTATTGCCTTGTTGGGATTGTTGGTTTGGGGTGGAGGCTCCGTACCACTGGTCAACCGCCTGGGCCGTTTGCCCGGCGATATTTATATTCGACGTGACAACTTCAGCTTCTATCTTCCGATTACTACTTGCATCCTTGTGAGTATCGTAATTTCGCTGCTGATTGGATTGCTGAGGCGCTAGTGAGGGATTCGAGCAGCGCATTGCAGCGCACCGAGAGCAAGCGCCGGCGGCGCGAACTGATTGCGGTCGCGATCGCGGCGGCGACTCTGGTCGCGTTCGTGCTGATGCAGACTGAATTACCGCCGCTCAGTTCGCATACCTCACTGATATCCAACTTGGTAGTCATTCTGCTGTTCGACCTGAGCTTTCTGCTGCTCGGCCTGATGCTGCTGTTGGTCGGACGCAACGTGGCAAAGGCTATTTTCGAACGCCGGCGGGGGCTGATCGGCTCGAAATTACAGGCCCGGCTGGTGTTCGGCTTTATTGCCGTAGCGATCGTGCCAAGCGCTTTTCTCTTGTACGTGGCTGGTGCTTTCCTGCACGCGGATATGGACACTTGGTTCGATCCCGAGTATGGGCGCATGCTCGATGACTCATTCGAGATCGCGAAAGTCTACTATCTCAATTCTGCCAACAATGCAGCGCATTTCGCGCGTATCCTGTCAGGCAAAATAACCAATGGAAGGCTGCTGGCACCCGCTAATCATGCAAAGCTCCGCGCTTTCATCGAACAGGCGCAGCAGGAATACAACCTTGGCACGGTCGAGGTGTTTTCGGCTGACCGCAAGCTGTGGATGTTCGAGTTAAGCCCTAGCACCCCGACCGGGATCGGTGTGTCACCCGATTCCGCATTGCTGCGCGAGACGCTCAAGGGTCATGCAGTGACGCGCGCCGATAGCTTTGGCAAGTCGGACGTGATCCGCGGCAGTGCCCCGATTTTTTCGGCGATTGATTCTGACGCGGTCGCCGGCGCGATCGTGGTGGACTATTACCTGCCGAAAAGCCTGGCCGCGCGTGCTGCGGGAATCTCGCAGGCAGTGCAAGCTTACCTTCAGCTTCGTATCCTGCATCAGCCGATCATGCACAGTTACATACTCGCACTGGTGCTGATCGGACTCGCGGTGGTGCTGCTCGCAAGCTGGTTCGGAATTTATCTGGCGCGTGAGCTGACCGGTCCGATCAAATTGCTGGCCGAGGGCACACACGCCTTGGCGGCCGGCAACCTGAATTACGAGATTGCCCCGGTAGGCGACGACGAAATAGCGCACCTGGTCGAGTCGTTCAATCGGATGACTTCTGACTTGCGCAAATCGCGGGCGGAACTGGAACGGCGGCGCCGTTATACCGAAACATTATTGCTCAATGTCTCGGCTGGGGTGGTCGGGCTCGATCGTGAAGGACGCATCAGCGCAATGAATCCGTGTGCTGCACGGATGCTCGGATTACACGCCGCGGACGTTCTTGGCCGGGAGTATAGCAAATGCTTCGATCCGCACCTGCGACGCTCGCTTGACGAGATTTTTGCTGGCGCTGTGCGCCCGCGCGAAGCCCGCTGCGCATTGAAACTCGAAATTGGCGGCGCTGAAACAGAACTTATGCTGACAGCGAGCCGGGTCGGCGAGGACGACGCCGCGGACGACGGGCCAGACCTCGGCACCGTGCTGTTCTTTGAGGATGTGAGCCAGATCGCCAAGATCGAACGGATGGAAGCATGGCGCGAGGTCGCCCGCCGGATTGCGCATGAAATTAAGAATCCGTTGACTCCAATTCAGCTCTCGGCCGAGCGGCTGCGGCGTCAGTTCTCCCGTCACGGCCCCGCCGTGTCGGGACCACCTTTGCCGACGGCCAACAGGCTCGATGCGGTGTTCAACCCCTATGCGGAACTAGTCAACGAATGCACCCGCACGATCATCGGTGAGGTAGATGACCTAAAGCGGCTGGTTAACGAATTTTCCGCCTTTGCGCGGATGCCTCAGCTCAACCCGATTCCAGGCAATTTGAATGCGCTGGTGGAGGAGACCGTTGCTACCTTCCGCGAGGCCCATGGTGAAGTGCGATTCGATTTGGAATTGCAGCCGGCGCTGCCCATCATCTTGATTGATCGGGAAGCGCTTAAGCGTGCACTGATCAATCTGCTTGACAACGCGGTCGCCGCTACCAGGTCGAATCGTCACAATGGCTTCGGTCCGCAGATCGCGGTAAGGACCGCGCTCGATTCAGCAAGCGGAATCATTACACTTGAAATTGCCGACAACGGGACTGGCATTGACCCACATATCCGCCCCCGAATTTTTGAGCCATACTTTTCCACCCGTCAGGGCGGTACCGGGCTCGGACTTGCTATCGTAGCGACTATCGTCAACGACCATAACGGGTCCGTTCGAGTACGCGACAATGAGCCGCGTGGAAGTAGATTCCAATTGGAATTTCCGATAAAGGATCAGCAATTTGCGAAAATTTCCGCCTGAAGGTGGGACAACCTGGCCGACTGTGGGGTGTGGACTTAGAGGGTGCGTGCCACGCGTGCTGCACGTTTCGCCAGTGGGACGCAATGAACGGGTAAGCGAAAGTGAATGCGACCGTATTGGTGGTTGATGACGAAGAACGGATTCGGTCCTCGCTGCGCGGCATTCTCAGCGACGAAGGGTTTCGAGTTGTAGCTACCGGCTACGCGCCCGGCGTGCTGGATCTCGTCGCGCGGGAAAAGCCGGAGGTGGTGCTGCTCGACGTCTGGATGCCGGAGTTGGATGGGATCGAGCTGCTCAGACGAATCAAGCACGAGACGCCCGACACTCACGTGATCATGATCTCCGGTCACGCAAATATCCAGAATGCGGTCACCGCCACTCGGCTGGGCGCCGCGGATTTCATCGAAAAGCCGTTTTCCGTCAGTGGCTTGTTAGCATCGCTCGAGCACGTTCTGGGCCGGGACGACGGCGGCACACGCGCCGTGTCTCAACTTGCTGAACGTCAACAAAGGCGGCGTCAACGCTCGCGTGGTGCGCCCGTGCGGGCGATTGTACAGAGAACCATCGCGCGCTCGCTCGTGCTCGGTGGGCAGGGGCTGCACTCTGGACTCAAAACCGGAGTAATCCTTCACCCCGCACCAACCGGAGCTGGTATAACGTTTTCTTCGTTGGCCGATCAATCTGCAATTCCGGCGCGCCTCGACAATGTCAGCGAGACCGGTTACAACACCACGCTCAGCGGCAAAGGCCATTCGGTGCGCACGGTCGAACACCTGATGTCGGCGCTCCATGGACTGGCGATTACCAATCTGCGGATTCAGACCGGCGATGAACTACCGTCGCTCGATGGCTCGGCGCTGGAATTTTGCGAACAGTTGCTTGAGGCTGGAGTGTATGAGCAGGATGAGTGGCTCGAGCCAGTTGCCCCGCAGAAGGCGCTCCAGGTGGGCGATGGTAGCGAGTTCATCCGGATTGAGCCGGCCGAACGCCTAATCATTGATTATACATTGGAATATCCATCCCCGATTGGGCTGCAGCAGGTTCATTTCGACCTTACCTCGCCCGAGGTTTACGTCAAAGAGATTGCTCCCGCACGAACATTTGGCTTGGTCCGCGAATTTCGGAAGATGTCTGAGATGGGGTTGGCGAAGGGCGGCCGGCTCGACAACTGCATTTTAATCGACGATGAGAAAATCGTGAACACTACTCTGCGATTCGCCGATGAATTCGCCCGCCACAAGGTTCTCGACCTCATCGGCGATCTTTATCTTCTCGGACGGCCGATTATCGGCCACGTAACCGCGGTGAAGACCGGCCATTCGGATAATCTTGCCCTGCTTCGTGCGATTGCGGCTTCGCTGTAGATGTTATTGAACGCAAACCGCCTCGTCGCCAGATGAATTTGCAAGGGAAAGTCGCGCTGGTCACCGGTGCAGGTAAGCGGGTGGGGCAAGCGATTGCGCTGGCGCTGGCGGACCGGGGTACTGCGGTCGCGATCCACTATCGAAGCTCGCGGGCGCGGTGCCGAAGAGGCTGCCGCCCGCATCATCGGGCAGCGCGGGCGCGCACAAATCTTCGGCGCGGAACTCGAACGGGTTGACGCGATCGAGCGAATGGTTGCCAGCGTCATCGAAGCGTTCGGGCGCCTTGATGTCCTGGTCAATTCGGCCTCGGTTTTCTACCGCAAGCCGCTCGAAGAGTTGACTGAACGCGACTGGGATCTCAATCTTGACACCAACCTGAAGGCGCCATTTTTCCTTTCCAAATTTGCTGGTGCCGCGATGCGCCGTCAGGGCGCAGGTAAGATTATCAATATCGGTGATTGGGCTGCTATCAGGCCGTACAACAACTATCTGCCGTATACCGTTTCAAAGTCCGGACTTATCGGTCTGACGCGCGCATTGGCCAAGGCCTTGGCACCTGAGGTGCAAGTGAATTGCGTGGCGCTGGGGCCTGTCATGCCGCCCGACGAGTACGGCCCCGAAGAAATCGAGCGGCTGCGCCTGGCGACCCTGACAAAGACGATGGGTTCGCCCGCCGATGTCGCCCGAGCAGTGCTTTTCCTTTGTGAAGGGACCGACTTCGCCACTGGCTCGACGCTGATGCTGGACGGCGGCCGATTGCTCAATTGAGCGGCCTCGGGCTACGTATGCCCCCGAAGAGAACGGTCGGCGATGATTATCGAATTGAGCCGGCCCCTGATAGAATTGCAATTCTAGCCAGCGGCGGACTGGATAGTTCAGTCATGCTGGCGGCATCAGCACGAAATGGGCGCTCTGTGTATCCGGTGTACGTACGGGCCGGACTTAGTTGGGAACCTAGTGAACTAGCCACTCTCGGGCGTTTCGTCCGTGCGCTCGGAATGAAAAAGATCGAGGCGCTTACGATACTCAAGCTGCCGATGGGCGACATTTCAGGTGACCATTGGTCAATGACTGGACGCGATGTGCCCGGCTACAATGCCACCCTTGCTTCGAACTATATTCCGGGGCGCAATCTCAGCCTGCTGGCTAAGACCGCAATTTTTTGCGCACGCGCGAGGATCGGCGAAATCGCGATGGCGCTGCTGGAGAGCAATCCATTTCCTGACGCCCGGCCGGAGTTCTTTCGGGCGTTCGCCCGGGCAGTCGAACTTGGGGTTGGTATAAAGCTCAAAATAAGCACGCCATTTGCCGGCATGACCAAGGCCGAAGTAATCAGGCGCGGCGCGGATCTACCGCTCGGGCTGACGGTCTCCTGCGTGCGGCCCAGGGGCATCGTCCATTGCGGCGGTTGCACGAAATGCGCAGAGCGGGTGGAAGGATTCGTGGTGGCCGGAGTCGACGATCCGACGGCCTACGCCCGCAAGCCCCGGCATAAACTCTCGTAGGCGGCCTTCCAACCCTTTCGCGTTCAAAATTAGTGCTTCTCTATGGTCAACGAGTCAACAGGTTATTCCAGTGTCATTTCCCAGGCTTCGTCTGGCGCACCCATTTTAGTTCTGAAAGTAATACTGGCGGCGACAGTTTCCAACTGTCTCGCGCGTGCGCGCAGACCGAATATAAAATAAAAATCACTTAACTCCGAGATCGGCGGCGCGCTCCGGCGGCCCGCTGTTTCTGCGGCGTTCACAAAGAGCTCCGCCGCGGTTCAAGGAAAATGAGCGGGCTCGCGGCTTATCTCGAAAATTGGGGAAACCTCGGAGACTATCCCCGGGCTAACATCATATGCCTATCAAGCATTATATGCCTATCAAGCATTGCGGAGCAGGTGCCAGTACTTGTCAACCATGCTTTGAGCCGGTGCAGTCGACGATGACGAATCCATTAATTTCGATAGGTTGGGATAAATTCCCGCGAGGACGTTGCTTAGATGAAGTTCGGCCAACTTTCTGATCGTCGGACCGTGAGGATCAACGCGTGCGTCAACTACATGCGTAAACTTGCGCTGAAAATCAGAGATTGCCGCGAGCGTTTTTGGCCCTACGATGCCGTCAACCTTGAGCAACTTCGCGGGATCGCCCATGAAATCATTAAGGAGCCGTTGCACAACTTTCACGTCATAAAAATTGTTCCTGCCACCTTTGCCAACAGAATTTAGAATCGCTGAGCCATTATGGATTGTGCCTCTCTCAGGACCAGGGCCTTCTAAGCGAATATCAGCACTCCGCCACCAAGCGGCAATGTAAGTAGTGCTAATAAAACAAGCGCAACGATTGCCGCTATCTCGGCATTCGTCAATGGCTTCAGCTTCCCTTCGGCACAGATTTCATAAACGATTAGACTTGGCTGAAAGCGGAAGAAATGAAAGTCAACGTCAACCTCGATTCCGAGCAGTCTTCCGGTGAAGACAGGAATGCGAACGTCTGGATCCCATTGCACACCCGGTACGTATGGTAGACTCATGGATTGATATAGTGCATGTACCCTGGCAACCTTAGCGTCACCGTCCAGCCTGCCGGACGCAGAATTTGGCTTCACTTCATAGAACTCTGTGCGATGCACGGGATCGAAGATTAGGAGGTCTGGAATCTTTACGAGTTTGTTCTCTGATAGGTTGGCTAGTTCGCTTTGAGAAAGCGTTGGATGTTTGGAGCCGAGAAAAGCTGCGTACAACGAGCGGTTGCCAAAGCCGTGACTTATATCCATGAAATCCAGCGCTGGCGGGAGTGGAAAAAAGGCCGGACGAAAGACGTTCTCCAGGTAAAATGGCGCGACGAGGCCCTCGGCGAACTGTCCGAATGCTGAAGCAGCGCCCCTTGTCAAAACTAAACTTGGCTCGATGCAGGCCATTGAAGTCAATTGTTTAGCCTTTCGGCAGGCCTAGCACGCGCTCGCCGATGATATTGTGCTGAATCTCACTGGTGCCGCCCGCGATTGTGAGCATCCGGGCGGCTAGCATCTTGTACAGCCATTTGCCGCTGTCCTCGGCGAACGGCGATTTGCTCTCGATTTGCGCGTACGGTCCCAGCAATTCCATCGCGAACTTCGTCATTCGCAAATTAAGTTCGCTGGTTACCAGCTTGCTGGCCGAGCCTTCAGGGCCAGGTGGAAGTCCTTTTAGCCGGCGCGTCAACTGACGGAGGTTGGAATAGCGCAAAGCGGCGGCTTCGCAGGCGAAGCCAGCGATCGCTTGCCGTACAGACGTATCGTTCCATGCGGTTGCGCCGTTGCGCTTGAGGCGGCCTGCCAGGTTTGCAAGGTCCGCCGCCTGGCCTGACAAATCGCGTCCGGCCATCCCCGTCCGTTCAAACATCAACGTGGTAACCGCCACTTGCCATCCTTGGTTTTTGGGGCCGACCAGATTTCGCTTGGGAATCCGCACGTCCTCGAAAAAGACTTCGTTGAAACCTCGTTCGCCCGTGATCTGTACCAGTGGGCGCACGGTGATACCCGGGCTGTGCATATCGGCTAGCAGGTAGCTGATTCCCTTGTGCTTGGGTGCTTCGGAGTCGGTGCGCGTCAGCAGGATGCACCAGTCGGCGCGATGGGCGCCGGAAGTCCACACCTTCTGTCCGTTGACGATAAAGTAATCGCCTTCTTCGACCGCGCGGGTTTGCAATGAAGCCACGTCGGAGCCCGCATTTGGTTCGGAATATCCCTGGCACCAAATCTCTTCGGCCGAAAGGATTTTGGGAATATAGCGCTGCTTCTGCTCTTCTGTTCCCCAATGAATGAGGGTAGGGCCGACTAGCCCTATACCGATACCGTTAACCAGGCTGGGAGCGTCGCTGCGCGCGAGTTCTTCGGCGTAAACGACCTGCTGCTCAAGGGTTGCCCCACGCCCCCCATACTCTTGCGGCCAGCTTATTCCGACCCATCCGGCGGCATGCATTTTCTTATGCCACTGCAGGTGGAAATCCCAATCGGACGTGTCACCGAGCATGAACTCCGAATGGCGTTCGGACTGAGCCCGCAGCGGTACGTTAGCTTCGAGCCATTGACGGAAGTCGCGCCGAAAGGCTTCGGCTTCTACGCTGTAGTTGAAATCCATAAGTTGAAATCCGGTTAACCCTTTGGCAACCCAAGTACGCGCTCCCCGATGATATTGTGCTGGATCTGATTGCTACCGGCGGCGATCGTGCCGGCTCGGGCGCCCAGCATTCGAAACGACCAGCGTCCCTCATCGGGCGCCATTGCTGAGCCGTACTCCAACTGACTATATGGCCCGAGTAGCTCCATCGCGAATAATTGCATGCGCAGATTCAACTCGCTCGCGCAGAGCTTCATAATCGAGCCTTCCGGTCCGGGTGCGAGCCCCTTCAATCTGCGGGTGAGTTGACGCAGGTTAGTGTAACGCAATGCCTCCCCCTCGCATTTGAACTCGGCGATCCGCTGGCGGACTTCGGCGTCATCCCACGCCGTTTTGCCGTTACGCGGGAGCCGGCGCGCGAGCCGAGCGAGTTCGTCGATTACGCTGAGCAGAGGACTGCCGCCTCCGCCAATGCTACGCTCGTACATGAGCGTGGTGATCGCCACCTGCCATCCCTGGTTCTTTTCTCCCACAAGATTCTTGCGCGGCACTTTGACATCGTCGAAGAAAACTTCATTGAAGCCCCTGGCTCCAGTCATTTGCACCAGTGGCCGCACGGTAATCCCGGGTGTTTCCATATCGACCAGGATATAGCTGATGCCCCGATGCTTGGGTGCTGCTGGATCGGTGCGGCATAGCACGAATGCCCAGTCGGCGTATTGCGCCTGCGAGGTCCAGATCTTCTGTCCGGTGATACGGAAATAATCCCCATCCTCGATGGCACGGGTTTGCAACGAGGCGAGATCGGAGCCGGCGTTGGGCTCGGAATAACCTTGGCACCAAATTTCTTCACCGTTGACGATTTTCCGGATGAAACGAGACTTCTGCTCCTCTGTCCCCCAATGCATCAAGGTTGGACCGACCAGACTGGGGCCCGAACCGATAAACGGCACAGGCGCATTAACGCGCTGAAGTTCCTGGTGGTATATAATTGTCTGCAGCAGGCTGAGGCCGCGACCACCATACTGTTTCGGCCAATCAACGCAAGTCCATCCGCCCGAGGCCAGCTTGCGCCACCATCCTACCTTCCGTTGCCATTCCTCCTCGCCCTCCTCCGACATGCCATCGACGGGCGGGGTTCGGTTGCGGGGTGCATTCTGTTCGAGCCATGCCCGAAATTCACGGCGAAACGCCTCATCTTCCGCGCTGTAGCTGAAGTCCATTTCTTTTACCGGCCTGGCATGTGTCGCCGCTCCCCTGTCGCGGCTCTGCCTGTTCTCAATGTAATACTTCCGCTCGCAGTTGCTTGCCTGGCTCTTTGTCTTCAGAGCCAAGCCAATTCCCATCCTCACGAATACCGGCATGGGGCATGATTGACAAGCTGCGAGTGTAACGGGAAATTGAAACAGAGCATTGGAGCGGCTGTATCTGTCCGCCTTCGGGTTCGAGCGGCCATCACGGCCGCTACCGGAAATCCTATATTACCGGAAATCCTATATTAAGAGTCAGGAGAATCGAGCAATGCGCCTTTTGCACACCATGATTAGGGTCAACAACCTCGACGAAACCTTGAAGTTTTACTGCGATGCGCTGGGAATGAAGCTCATGCGCAAGCATGACTATCCCAATGGTGAATTCACACTGGCGTTTGTTGGCTATGGCGACGAGCGCGACAGCACTGTAATCGAGCTGACTCACAACTGGGGTACCTCGAGCTACGCGATGGGTGACGCCTTCGGTCATCTAGCCGTCGGCACCGATGACATTTATCGGGCCTGTGCAGAGCTTAAGCAGAAAGGAGTCAAGGTGGTGCGCGAGCCGGGGCCGATGAAATTCGGCGGGCCCGAAATCGCGTTCATCGAAGATCCTAACGGTTACAAGATCGAACTGATTCAAACCGCGGATCGGCGATAACCAGGTTACCCGAATCTCCGTTGTTACCCGATGTTACCCGAATCTCCTTTAGCGACGAGGATTCCTTGCAGTGGTGGCTCTCGCGGCGCCCTGTCGGGGAAAGACGCTTGGGTGGAGATTGGCATCGATTTGGCCCAGGTGGTGCGTCGCATGAAGGCAGCAGCATTCAGCCGTCAGAACGAAATGGCAGTGATCGATGCGCCGGAGCCCACGGCCGGGGCTGGGCAAGTTGTCCTGCAGGTGCATGACTGCGGCATCTGCGGGTCCGACCTCCATGCGTGCCAATACGGTATGGGCATGCCGGCGGGCTCGATCATGGGCCATGAATTTTGCGGGGAGATTCGCGAAATTGGGCCCGGCGTCAGCGGTTTCAAAATTGGCGAGCGAGTGGCGGGATTGCCGTTCGTGTTTTGCGGCGAATGCGAGCGCTGCAAGAGCGGAATGGAAATCCATTGCCACAACCTCAAGGGTCTCGGACTGGGGCAATTGCCGGGCGCGTACGCTGAGTTCGTAGCCTGTCCCGCCGCCAGCTTATTTAAACTCCCCGATAACATTGGGTCGCGCGACGGCGCACTGGTCGAGCCACTCTCGGTCGGCTTGCATGCGGTCAAGCGTTCCCGGCTGAAGGCCGGCATGACCGTCCTCGTGATGGGTGCGGGACCGATCGGACTCGCGACCTTAACCTGGGCGAAAGGGAAAGGCGCCAGCGTCGTCGTTTCGGAACTTGCGGAAGGTCGCGGCGAATTGGCGCGAAAACTGGGAGCCGACCTGATAGTTAATCCTCGCGTGCAAAATCCCGCCGATAAGGTGCGGGAGATGACCGGTCACAATCCCGATTTGGTATTCGAATGTATCGGAATCAAGGGCACGTTGGGACAAGCGATCGGGATGGTGGCGCCGCGCGGACAGATCGTAGTAGTCGGCGTCTGCATGGAGACCGACGAGATTCAGCCGCTGCAATGTATTCTGCGGGAAGTTGATGTGAATTTCGTGCTTGGCTACGATCCAGCGGACTTCGCCGAAACGATCGATGCTCTCGCGGCGGGCAAAATCAAGCCGCAGCCAATGGTGACTGACATAATTGGCGTAGAGCAAGTGCCCGAGATGTTCCAGACACTACGTCATCCCGGCGCTCACGCCAAAGTCCTGGTCGAATTCCCCCGCTGAGCGTTACCCCTTTAAAGGGTGCAGTAGGCGTTTCTGCGATTCCTGCGCGTGGCCGCCGCGCGCGAGACATCTGGGGAGACCCGCGCTATATCACAGGGCAACCTTTCATCCAGCAGTACAACCAACGGGGAACGGCAACTGTATAGCGGCCGGGAACGCCATGCGGTTGGAGTAGAGCGGCTACGTACCCGCTGCCCTCCGTTCCGGCGGAAAAAACAAATGCGGCCAGTTGGAGAGGCGGAGCGGAACCGGCACACTCAAACGTTCTTCTCAGCGATGAGATGGTGAGTTAGTCGAGCGGATTTATCAGCAGGCCGGTCTGCAGCTTGGGATGGAAGTAAGTGGATTTTTCCGGCATCGTCGCGCCTGCATTGCTGACCTTCTCGACATCGTAGACCGTCGGCGGACTGAGCAGAAATGCGCCAGCGGCCGTCCCTGATGCAACGTCCGCAAGGGCCGCACGTCCATCAATGGTGTAGGCAATGTTGTCGCCGCTGCGCACCATCGGTGAAGTGATCCCCAGGATTTCATCGAGGATCAGCGCATGCAGTACAGCAACGTCCAGTTTGCGCACTTCCTCGTGCGCCTGTGGCAGCGCGCGCGACATATAATCCTGATTTCGCAGGTGAACGATATTCGGACGATGGCCCTTGACTGCCGCCCCGATATATCCCCGGCCGCGCGATTGAAGTTGCGCGAGCATCGTATCAGTCTCGTCGAATTCCTCCACGGCAAACTTCTCCCGGATACGGGTTTCATAAGCTTTGATTTGCTCGCCGCTAAGGTGCTGGATTACGCGATGGGTAGGCAGAATGACGAGGCCGGGATCATCGAACGCCACCAACGTCATCATCACGAAATCCTCGGATCGAGGACCATGACCCTCATCCCTACCCGCTCCTGCAAAAGAGCCGGCGAGAGGCGCAGTAGCTGAGTTGCTGCGAGAACGACGGCGGTATTCCAAGGCGGTCTCATAGCGATGATGGCCGTCGGCAATCAGCACGCGTACCGATTCCAGGGCGCGCTGAATCGTGCTGATCTCCGCCGGTGAGTCGACCGGGCGCACCTGGTTCAAAATACCCAGATCATCGATCGCCTCGAGTATTGGCTTGCGATTGGCGACCTCGGCCATCAGCATTTCGAGTTCGTTATTTCCAGATGGATAAAGGCCAAAGACCGAGCTGACGTTGGCACGAGTCGCAGCGAGCAAGCGAAGGCGGTCTTCCCTGGCTTTTGGAAACGTGCGTTCATGCGGCAAAATCCGTCCGCTCGCGAACTCTTCCAATCGAATACGCACGACCCAGCCGTTGCGGGTAAACTTTTGCCCTTCCAATTCGAACTTCTGCGTGTAAAGGAAAATCGCCGGTTGGACGCGCTGCAGGATTCCGTTTGCAATCCAGCGTGCGAGGGTGGCTGCCGCGGAGGTGTAAGGATCGGGATCGCGATTCAATTCCAGCCGCACGATGTTGTTGGGACTGCGAGCATAAAGTTGTTCCTGGCGGGCTTCATCGATGAGGTCATAAGGAGGCGCGATCAGCTCTTCCAGCCGGCCGGCACGTTCACGATTGAAAATCAACGCGGGAAACGGTTCGATTCGCGGTGGTTCGAGCTGGTTCATCTACGTCTCCTGAGAGCGGCTATGATCGCGTTGCGGTCGATGGCACCGGCGCGCACAATTCGAAAGGAATCAGCGTCGTCTAACTCCACGACTGTGCTTGGCGCATCGCCGCTGAGCGTGCCGCCCTCAAGATAAACGCTGATTCGTGAGCCTAGTGATTGCCGAGCTTGTATCAATGTGCGCGCGGGCGCCTCGCCCGACAGATTGGCGCTGGTTGCAGTGATCAAGCCGCCGGCCGCGGCCGCCAGAGCACGCGCCGTGGGATGAGGCGAGACGCGCACGCCGATTCCGCCGCTGGGTCCGATAAGCGCTTCATTCAACCCTTCGCGGGCCGGCAGCACCACGGTCAATGGTCCGGGCCAGAACGTTTCGGCGAGGCGGAGCGCATCGGCTGGAATCTCGCGAGCGATCGTAAAAGCGAGGGCCGGATCGGCGGCAATCAGTGCTATCGGCTTGTCGGGCTCGCGTCCCTTCACGCGAAGAATTGCTGCGAGCGCTTTTGGCTGCATCGGATCGGCGCCAATGGCGTAGAAAGTTTCGGTCGGGAAGACCACTAACTCACCTCGCTGCAGCGCCGCCGCCGCATTGGCGACGTCTTCGGGCAAGGCAAGATTATGGCGATTCAAGCGTATCCCTGATAAATCGCGACGCACCGTCACAACCCCCACGCTTTCCTATTCTCACGTTTACCTTTCTGGCAACAAAGCGAGAGAGGCACAGTCCAAGCGGGCGAGAGGCTTCAAAGCAATCAGGCGACGAACTCGGCCTATGTCGATTTCAAGTGCGAGGGACGGCAGAATCAAGCGCACGGCGGGCAATGTCGTGACGCATTTGTTTGCCCTCAAAGTGAATCATGCCGGCGGCCTCATACGCGGCAGCGACTGCGCGTTCCAACTTTTCTGCCATCGCTGTCACCGCCAGCACCCGTCCACCGTCTGTAACCAATTGACCATTCCGCAGCGCGGTACCGGCGTGGAATGCCTTTACGCGGATCTTGTCCATCGCCCACTTGACCTTTACCTCTGACGGTTGCGCTCCGTCGATCTGCTCCAGCCCCGTTATCGGCAGTCCGCTTTTGTACTCTGCGGGATAACCGCCTGACGCCAAAACCAGGCTGGCGGCGCTGCGCGGTGACAGCTTGAAAGACACGTCTCGCATCCGCCCCTCGGCGACCGCGAGCAGAGTCTCGGCCAAATCGCCTTCGAAACGCATCATCAGGGGTTCGCACTCGGGGTCCCCAAAGCGAGTATTGAACTCAAGCACCGTTATCCGCTCGCCGTTGACCATCAGCCCGGCAAACAATACTCCTTTAAACGGCGTGCCGCGGGCAGCCATCGCAGCCAGGGTTGGACGCACGACCTGGCTCATCACGCGCTCATCGAATTGGCTGTCATAGGTGGGCACCGGACAAAATGCTCCCATCCCGCCGGTGTTTGGACCGCGGTCGTCATCGTATGCGGCCTTATAGTCTTGCACAGCGCCGAGCGAAATCGCGTTCTCGCCATTGCACAAGGCGAAGAACGACAACTCTTCGCCGGTGAGACGCTCTTCGACTACCACGCGTGCACCAGCCTCGCCAAAACACCTTTTTTCCATCGCGTTGGTAATCGCCGCGAACGCTGAATCAGTGTCGTCGCATATGGTCACGCCTTTGCCCAGCGCAAGCCCGTCGGCCTTGACGACTAATGGGCGCCCGCGCGCCTTCACATAATGGCGGGCCGCATCGGCGTCGTCGAAGCTTTCCCATTCGGCGGTCGACACGCCGGCCTCGCGCATCAGGGTTTTCGCGAAGCTCTTGCTTGATTCCAGTTGCGCCGCGGCTTTGGTCGGACCGAAGATTGGCAGCCCACGGCGTTCGAACTCATCGACGATTCCCAAAGCGAGCGGATTTTCGGAGCCCACGGCGGTCAGGTCAATCTTCTGCGACTCGGCAAAGCGCGCGAGAGGGTCGATATCTGTCGGTGCAATATCGACCTGCGTGGCGGTACGGCCGATGCCGGGGTTGCCGCTGGCGCAGAACAGGCCCCAGACCCTCTGGCTCTGGCTGAAACGCCAGCAGAGGGCATGTTCGCGGGCACCTTTACCGACTACGAGCACTTTCATCGTGAGTAATTATAGCTGGTCGGCGAACGGCTGTGGTGGCCGGCGTTGAACGTCCGCCGCGGCGCACCCAGCCACTCCAACGATATTCAGGACAGTGAAGGAAACGGACTTGGACAGGAGCCGCGGATGAACTGAGCCGGTGCCCGCGGCTCCCTCTACTTATCAGGCGGCGCGGCGTGGACGGGCAACGTCTTTGGCCATCACCCTTTCGGCGACCGGTGTGAAAATGAACGCAGACGCATTCTTCAAGTCAATCGCATCGCTCATCACCATGTCAGGGGTGTCGCGGCGGGAAGCCAAATCGTTGAGCGCCCCCTGCAGGTCGTCGGTCTCGATCTCGTACAGCGCCAGGTATTTATAGGCCTTGTTGGTATCGCCGCCCATTTGTGTATCGGCCAGCCGAAAACGCTGCGCACAGACGAACCCCCGCGCTTGCAGGACGTCAGGAATATGCTGCTCATTGTACCAGCGATTGTATTCCGCGTCTTTGCCTGGTGTCGGGTTGGTGAGCACGACGAACGTGTACTTTGCCATTGCAGTTCTCCTCTGAGGTTCCTCTCGTCAAAAAAAGGCAGGGACTCACAGGGTCTGTAGCACAGGTTTCAGCCCGTGTTCTACAATGCGGCGTACTTCTGTCACGGCGAGGAGCGGTTGAGCGGTCGCACGCTCACATCGGGCGGGATCTTTGAGCAAAATGTGCGAACAGGGAGGCGGGTCACATAGGTCAAGGCTGAAAATGGGGGGAGTCCGGTGTCTCCACGTGCAATAGCGCGGATCTTTAACAATGCGATACCTGGCCCGGTCGGCTTCCGCCGAGCGTCTCACAGGGCCGGGTGGAGATGCGCGGGCAAGGCAGCAACGAAGCTTCTCTGCCTCGCCGTCGTGGCCTTTTTTTATCTGTCCTCCTGTGCGCGCTTTCAGCCGACCCAGCCCGCCATGAGCGCGTCGGACTATTCGGCAACTGGCATGCAGCAAGGTTTCACAATGTCCAATTCTTCGATCCATTATGATCCGAAGGTCCTGCAGGTCGGTGCGTCGCGCAGCTCAGTGGCGGCCGTGTATGGCGACCCCAACGGTTCCCGCACGACTGACAGCGGTCTCATTGAAGACGTCTATGCTTTCAATCCCGACGGGACCAAGTTCGTCAACCCGCAGCTCCGAGCGCGCAACTTCGTCCTGGGATTTTTCACAATGGGCACGTCGGTCGCCGTGCGCCAGGCGAGACTCGCTTTGAAGGAACGCAAATTGACGCTTTTCCACGTAACCTATTCGCCTGACGACAAGATTCAATCAGTAAACGTGGAGAAGCTATCTGGCGCCCCAGACCAACTACCGTCCCCGAATGAGGCTGGGGGTTCCCAATGACGACGAAGATACGACGCTCCCCACTCGGTGAGCTTGAGTCTGAAACAAGCGCACGCAAGTCTAAAACCGAGGTCGGTCCGCCTCGGGCCGTGTGGACACGAGGCGGAGCGCAGTGGAGCCGAGCTAAGAAGTCTACGACATGCGCATTGAAATGGCTCCGGGCGGAGGTGCGCGCGACCCGTCCGATATTTCTTTTTTTTCTGAGCGGGTTCTTGCTCGTGCTCCTGATCATAAAGCTGGCTCTCGCGCAATATTCGATCAGTGTCAACGCGCTGTCACGGGCGTTGTTGGGAGCAGTGCTGGCAGCCAAGGTGGTCCTGATATTCGAACATACGCCGATAGCACGGCCGTTCAGTCGGCTGCCGCGGATAGTAGCGATTGTGTTCAAGAGCCTGGTCTACGGGGCGGGCGTGATATTGCTCGGGTTCCTGGAGCGTATCCTGGACGCGCAAAGGCATGCACCAACGATTCTGCTCGGTCTGCACATTGCCGTCGCTTCTCTGAATCTGAACCGGCTGCTCTCGATAGCTCTCGGCGTCGCAATCGTGTTCGCCGTCTATTTTACCTTTTCCGAAGTCAGCGAATTCATGGGCGAGGACGCGCTACGCGTATTCTTGTTGAGACGCCGAGATCCGTGACGCCCGCGACGTCCCGCACTACCGATTGACTCCACTTCGCCGTCTCTCCCTCGCGGCCCTACACAACGGGCATCACGCGATATTCTTCCTGCAGTCGAGCGTACATTGCCGGGCAGCCTTCCCGTCCAGTCCGCCAGCTCCACTCGCCACGATCGCTACTTCACGAGGCGTCGGGCGGAAACATCATCTTGCCAGCGTGGAATTCGCGTGCGACCAGGTCTATGAATCCGTGGCGGACCGGCCATTCCAGCCGGCTATCGCGCCAATGAATACGCCCATCCGGACCTTCGAATTCGTCGGCGATACTGCGACTTTGCGGGCATAGGGACTGGTGGCGAAAGTGAATAGCTTCATGAGTTGTCCTCGCCTGAGTTGTGGGCCAGGCTTCGAGTCTCGTTGGAATGCACCTCGGCTCGCAGCCTGTGACATTGGGTAGCTTGCTGATCGTTCAGCCTCACGCTTTAGCACTGCTTTGGCCGACAGCAGCGATTTAACCGATTGATCATTTTGCGGAGTCTTACAATGATATCTAAAACGGCGAGTTGATGATGTTTCCTCAACATACCACGTTGTGCCACTTCAGGCCTCGCCGTATTATCCCATTGAGGAGGCCTGACCGTAGCACTGGGAAAGGCGTCATCTAACCATGGGGGTATTTGGAAAGCTCAATCCGTTCCCGCCACTGCTGCGCAGGGCGACCAATTTCGCGATATCGCTACTGACCAAACCAGTTGCAGGTTACACCGTAGCGATTCCCAACGATGTTGCACAGCTGCGGCGCACAGTTCGCAAATGCGACGTTATTCTGGTCGAGGGTAATGAGCGGATAAGCGAATGCATCAAGTACCTGACTCAGAGTTCATGGTCGCATTCAGGGCTGTACGTCGGGGATGAACCGCTCAAGCGCGATGAGGAATTGCGGCGCGAGTTGACGGACAAATTCGGCGACGAGGCCAACTGGCTGGTCCTCGAGGCGCTGATCGAGGGCGGGGTGGTGCTGACGCCGTTGAGCAAATACCGTGATTTCAATATCCGAATTTGCCGGCCGTACAAACTGACGGTGGCCGATGAACGCGCTGTCATCGATTTTGCGCTGAGCCATGTCGGCCATCAGTACGATTTCCGCAATATCTTTGACCTGCTGCGGTATTTTCTACCGATCTCGATGGTACCGGCGCGCTGGCGCCGCCAGGCCCTCCATTTCGGCAGCAGTGATCCGACGCGGGTTATTTGCTCCAGTCTCATCGGGGAATGTTTCCATCGGGTGCGCTATCCAATAGTTCCGCGCTATGAACCCTTTCCGCCCGGATTCGAACCGGCGCAGCGGGTCACTGGGCTGGTCGGACGCTTCCGGCGGCGGCCGCATGCGGCGCCTGGTTTGCTCCGGATGGTCTCCCCTACACTGATTACGCCGCGTGACTTTGACCTGTCACCATACTTCGAGGTGTTGAAGTTTAGCGTGGTCGAGGGGTCGCGCTTTGATTACCACAGCCTGCTCTGGTTTGATGAACCATCAGATCGCGGCGGGAGCCTGGAAAAATCAGCGTGAAGGACTTGCTGCAAAGCGCGACAGTCTGCGATAAAGATCTACCGGATGCCGCTCGCGCGCGAAGCGGGTTTCTAACTAGAAGCCGAGTTCCGACAACGGGGGCCGCGGCCTATGCTAGGGTGGTGAAAAAGCGGGCGTAGCTGGAGAGCGCATTTTGGGAAACGAACAAAGAACAGCCAACCAGCGCGAATCGCTGGAGAAAACTATCGCCAAAATCCTTCATCGCTACTGCAATTTTGGCTGGGCCAACTATTATATCCCGGGTGAAAAATTCCCCAGCCTAATCGATGAACTGGTCGAAATTGCCAGTCCAGCCGGACAGGCGGGCTACGAAGAGATTGTCCATTTCTTGCTCCGTACCCAGCGGATGGCATCCGCGCAGGAACGCGCTGCCAAGCTGATGGAAGAATTTGGCGTTTATCGAAAGGCGTAACGGAAACGGGTCGCATTTTTAGGAGCAGGTCGGAAATACTTGAGCTTCGTCTCTGCTCAGGGCTTCGGCCGGTTTTGCATTTGACCTCGACTCACGGTGTGCGCTGCGCTCCGCCTGAGGGCTGCCATCGGCGCGCGGCGGTTTTTGGTTGCTTCGTCGCCGCTCTCGCGCGGCCGCTTCAGGGATGGAAACGCGGATGGATGCTATCGAAGCGATCACGACACGAAAGGCGCAGCGCGCATTTGCACCCGACCCGGTTGAGCCGGAAAAACTGAAACAGATCGTCGATGCTGGGCGACACGCAATGAGTGCCCGGAATCTCCAGCCCTGGCAATTTGTGATCCTTCACAATCGTGACCGGATCCGCGAAATTGGCGCGTTATGCTCGACCGGCCGGTTCGTGAGCGATGCGCCGGCGGCAATTGTCATCCTCAAAGACACTACCAACACACGATGGGCCGATATCGACTGCGCCCAGGCAGTGCAGAATATGGCGACCGCGGCCTGGAGTTTTGGTCTGGGAACCTGCTGGGTGGGCAATTTTGATGGGCAAAAAATCGCCCAGTTGCTAGGCGTGCCTGATCAATGGGCGATCTTCACGATTCTTGCGTTTGGCTATCCAAATTCGGCAAATCCACCACAATCCCGGCCATTGAAACCGCGCGCGGAAGTCGTCCACTACGAACGCTGGGGCAATCGTCAACCCGTATAGTCTCTGCAACGGCCCTGGCACGCAGGGCGTCTCCCATCGTGCTAGACTGACCTCCATAACACACGCTGACGTCGGCTTGATGTGTGTCTGAGATGAGTAGTTGCAAGCCCTTGCCGACGAACGGAGATCGTGATGCCAATCAAGCAGATTGAACCGCCTCAGGCGTACGAGATTCTCCAGGGAAATCGCGATGCGATTTACCTTGACGTCCGCACGGAAGAGGAGTTTGCCCAGGGCCATCCGGCCGGGGCGATCAACATTCCAGTGGTTTTCCTAAAATCAGGAGCGGCGCCTCAACCGAACGATTCCTTTCTCGCCGTCGCTCAGAAGGTGCTCCCGCAAGATAAGAAACTCGTGGTCGGTTGCATGGCGGGCGGCCGTTCCCAGCGCGCGTGCGAAATCCTCGAGCAGGCGGGTTATAGCGACCTCGCCAACGTGCGCGGCGGTTTCGGCGGCGCTCGCGACGCGAGTGGCGCGATAGTAGTCGTTGGCTGGCGCGATGCAGGATTACCAGTATCGCAAGAGTTGGGCGATTCGACTTACCGCACTTTGCGCGATAAGGCGGGCATCTAATAGGTAGCCGAAATCAGGGCTTTGTCCGGCGAAGAAAAGTGACCCCAGCAATGCAGACCAGGACAGCGACCGTAGGGACTCGCCTGAGAGCCCATAGCAGGGGAAGTAGTCTGGGGGCACAGTGCTAAACGACCGAGCGGCGCCCGATGCACCGCCGAGACCGTGCTGGCTGCAAGCGGTCAGCTGAGGCCGAGCAGTCAGGCGAGGCCCTGAATGGAGCCGAAGGGAAACGAGTTCAGGTGCATAAAGGTGGGTTGGTGAAAAAATGGCGATTCGGCTGACGCGAATTTACACCCGCACTGGCGACCAGGGCATGACTGCATTGGTCGGCGGCGGGCGTGTACCGAAGGAATCGGGCCGGCTCGAGGCCTATGGCACAGTGGACGAGCTTAACGCTGTCATCGGAATTGTGCGCACTTACCTGCCGAATTACCGCGATCGCTTTGCTGAAGATTTCGGCTGGTACTCCGAAATGCTGCGGCGAGTTCAGAACGAACTATTCGACGTTGGCAGTGAACTCGCCACGCCACCCGAGGCTGAGTACGAGGGCATGCATAGGATGAGTGAAGCCGAGGTCTCCGAACTGGAGCACGAAATGGACCGCATGCAGGAAGCATTGGAGCCGCTGAACTCATTTACGCTGCCGGGCGGCGGCGTGCTCAATGCGTTTCTGCATCAGGCACGGACGGTCTGCCGGCGGGCGGAACGGATATGTTGGGCGCTCAAACGCGACGAACCGATTAACGACCACGTTTTGATTTACCTCAACCGCCTGAGCGACCATTTGTTTGTACAGTCGCGGTGGGTCGCCAAGCGGCTGGGGGAACCGGAGTTCCTGTGGGACCGCGGCTTGCGGCTCGATCCTCGCGCCCCGCGTGATGCTCGACGAAAGTCCCCCGGAAGTTAGGGCGGCGGCAGCAGGAGTTGACCATTTCTATCGTCAGCCCCAGCTTCTATCGTCATCCTCAGCGGCGATAAACGCATCCCTCCTGTGTGGGTCCTTTGCATCGCAGACTCCGTTCAGCGATGACGGAAAAACAGAGTTGGCCGGAACGGAATAGTAAGTGGAGTCAACCATGACGGATCAGCAAAAGAAGCTTTCTCTCGTTCAGGCGCAGTTAGGGCCGATGGCTAATTTTGTCTATATCATTGCTGACCCGGCCACGCGCAAGGCGGCGGTGGTTGACCCCGCATGGGATATCAAGCGCATCCTCGACTATACAGAAGGCAAAGGTTACGACATCGAAAAGATCCTGATAACTCATTACCACCAGGACCATCTGGGTGGAAACATGATGGGGCAGAATATTCAGGGGGCGGCAGAGATGGTCGGTCAAGTCAAAGCCAAAGTCTATGTGAACAAGAATGAAGCCGAGGGCGTCAAAAAAGTCTCCGGCCTAAGCGACTCGGATCTGGTCAAAGTTGAGTCCGGCGACGTTTTCAAGCTCGGCGAGCTGGAGGTTAAGTTTATTCACACCCCTGGTCATACTCCTGGCTCGCAATGTTTCCTCGTCGAAGGCAATCTGATTTCGGGTGATACGCTGTTCGTGAATTCGTGTGGGCGAGTCGATCTGCCTGGTTCCGACCCCGAGCAGATGTACTACAGTCTGAACCACACATTGCGCAATCTTGACGATACTACGGTAGTTTATCCGGGGCATGCCTATGCGCCAGAATCCAGTACTACGATCGGCGAGCAAAAGCAGCACAATATGTACATGCGATTCAAGAATCTCGACGATTTCCTGATGGCGATGGGATATAGCAGGTAATTGTGTTCTGTCAGGCCCGCGCGCCAATAGCGCGGGCTGAGAAATCAAGGTGGCGACGCTTGCGGGCCAACGTGCTCAATTCACCTGGGCTCTGAACCAATACAATCTGGCCGAAAACGCCGAGCAAAAGGCTGATTTTGCGAAGCGCATGGCGAAGTACATCCGTGCCTGCGCCCGCGAACGGGTTCACAACGGAGGAGGTAACGTAGGGGCAAGTCTATCCCGTCGCTGAGGTGGAGAAGTATCTAAACGCACCGGACGGTGAATCCGAAACCGAGATAAGTGAGGGCGAGGCGCTCGAAGAGGTTGAGCAGGCAGTAGATGTGTCCGATGTCGTTCGGTTGGGCGACAAAGGGTCGGGCTTCGTTTACGCCTATGGGTACCGCTGCGTACCGGATCGGCTGAAGATCGGGAAGGCAGAATTCAATACGGTACAACGGATCGTAGGCTCAGATCAGCACTAGCACGCCGGATCGGCCTGTCAGCTACAACAGCCGCGCCAGATGAGCTAGCGGACGCCCAGCATGACGATTCTTCAAGTATGATAGCAAGGAGTGAGTTTGATGTTGGACGTCGCAATTGTGGGCGCTGGGTTGGCCGGACTCACGGCCGCCCGAGATCTCGCTAGATCCGGACTGGATTCCTTCGTGGTGATCGAAGCGCGGGACCGCGTAGGAGGGCGGACTCTGAATCAGCCGATCGGCGGCGGTCACGTAGTAGAGGCCGGCGGCCAATGGGTCGGGCCGACACAAACCGCGGTGATGGACCTCGCACGCGAACTAGAAATTGAGACTTTCCCAACCTATGACCACGGCAGGACCGTCTATCTTGTCGGAGGAGAACGGTCCGAGGTCGAGCCGACGACCGACATTGTCGGGCTTCCCGATCTCGAGCAGGAAATCGATTCGCTGGCGCGCGCGATTCCGCTTACCGATCCATGGACCGCTCAGGAAGCGAGAGAATACGACGCTACAACGGTCGCTCAATGGCTCGATCAGAAAGGGCTCTCGCCCGAGGATCGAATGGGCCTCGATATCGGATTCCGCGTCTCGTATGGAGCGCCAGCCGAGCAGATCTCACTCTTGTACTTTCTCTACTACGTTCGATCGGCCGGCGGCTTTGGATTACTCTAGTCGATCCGGGGAGGTGCGCAGGACTCGCGAATCGTCGGCGGGGCGCAGTTGCTGAGCCTGAAAATGGCCGACCAGCTTGGTTCCCATGTTACCTTGTCATCGCCGGTAACGAAGATCTCCAACTGGGCGGGCGGTGCGGGCCCGGTGGTGATTGAAACCGCGGGCGGTGCGTTCGAGGCGCGACGCGTCGTTGTCGCGCTGATGCCGAGTCTGGCCGCTCAAATTACTTTTGACCCGCCGCTTCCCCAGCAGAGACTAGAGTTGCAGAACCATTGGCCGACGCACGGCACCGGGATGAAGGTTCACCTGGTCTATCCAAAGCCCTTCTGGCGCGACGCAGGTTTGAGCGCGCAATCAATCACAGTGCCGGGACCATACTTCTGGACCGTCAACAATTCCCCTCCCGACGGTTCAGTCGGAGTGATACTGGCTTTCGCTGATCTCTCCACTTTGCCGGCCAGCGAACGAGAGCGGAAACGAGTTTTCGCTGAGGTTTTTGCGCAATGTTTCGGCAAAGAGGCGCTAAATCCAACTGCGTACTATCAGCAAGACTGGTCCCTGGAGATCTGGACTCGAGGTTGCGTTTCACCGCTGCCGCCAGGGGTTCTGACGCGTTACGGAGAGAGCCTTCGCCCCGCGGCAGGATCGTTGGTCTGGGCAGGAACCGAAACCGCCGAGATTTGGATCGGCTACATGGACGGTGCCGTTCGCTCAGGCCATCGTGCAGCACTTCAAGTGCTCGAATCCCTGGCGAGAGGTGCGGGCTGAATCAGCACACTCACGCTAACGAGGGGAACGGTGTTGGACGGATTCGTTTGACGGCTGTCGTGTCGAAGTTTAATGGCCATGCTTGTTCCCAGCAAGGACAGCTCGAGGGGGCAGCGATCCGCTTCCGCAACATTTGCGCCGAGAGCAACTCGGGCTAGCTCCGTAAGCGCGCTGGTCGGCGCGCTTTACTAACTCAGGAGGGTCTCTGACGATGCCAAGTCCACAGTTGCAACAGGTGATCGACGCGATAAAAGCCCTGTCCAGTAAGGCCGGAAGCATTGAGGAGATGCGCGCGGTCAACGAAAAGATGGCGCGGCCGCCGGAACCCGACATTAAAAGCGAGCCCGTTCTCGCCAATGGAGTCAGGGCGGAATGGATCAACGCGCCGGGCGCCGCCGCCGATCGCGCCCTGCTCTACTTACATGGTGGCGGCTATGTAATGGGCTCCTTGAATACCCATCGCGATCTGATGGGCCGCATCTCGCGCGCCGCGCAGACCCGCGTGCTGGGACTGGACTATCGCCTCGCACCCGAGCATCCGTTTCCGGCCGCGGTGGACGACGCCGTTGCCGGCTACCGGTTCTTGCTCGAACAAGGGCTGCGTCCAGCACGCATAGCTATAGCGGGAGATTCCGCAGGCGCCGCATTAACGCTCGCGATACTGGTTGCGGGACGGGACGCAGGACTCGCGATGCCTGCGGCCGCGGTGTGCCTTTCACCCATGATCGATTTGGAGTTCACGGGCGAGTCGATGAAGACACGGAAGGACGTCGATCCGATTTTCTCGCCCGACGGCATCGGACTGCTGGGGAACGCTTACCTGGCCGGCACGAATCCGCGCACCCCGCTGGCCTCTCCGCTTTATGCCGATGTTAAGGGATTCCCACCACTGCTGATCCAGGTTGGCGATCACGAGGTTTTGCTGGACGATTCGACCCGCCTGGCGCAACGCGCGCGCGCAGCCGGAGTTCAAGTCAAACTTGAAGTCTGGCCGGAAATGATTCATCGCTTTCAGATGTTCGCTAGCGTGCTGCCCGAGGGCCAGCAAGCGGTCGAGGGCATTGGCAAGTTCATCCGCGAGCGGATTCCTTAGCCGGTGCGGAACCTCCTGGCTGCGTGGCACATCTCCACCGTATGTCTGGTGGCTGGGCCACAACGTGAGCGCTTGGAGGCAAGCAAAATGACATCAGAACAGGGCACCAAACCCAACTTCGTTTTGGTGCTGATGGATAATCTTGGGTGGGGCGAACTTGGCGTTTATGGAGGCGGCATCATACGCGGCGCTCCGACGCCCCGGCTGGATAGGCTGGCAGGCGAAGGATTCCGCGCGCTCAATTTCAACGTCGAGGCCCAGTGCACACCCAGCCGCGCGGCCCTGATGACGGGACGATATGCGGTGCGCACCGGCAACGGCACAGTGCCGTTATACGCTGAGAATTACGGTTTGACCCGATGGGAAGTCACGATGGCGGAGATGCTGTCCCAGACCGGCTACGCGACGGGGATATTCGGAAAATGGCATCTCGGCGACTCGCCGGGGCGGTTTCCAACCGACCGAGGATTCGACGAATGGTTTGGTATACCGAATTCATCAGACGAGTCGTTTTGGCCGCAGAGTTCGCGCTTCCGCGCCGACTCCAGTCCTTTGGCGAAATTTGAGTACGAGATGGAAGCACGCAAAGGAGAAATACCAAAAAATGTAAAGGTCTATGACCTGAGTGCGCGGAGAATGATCGACCGGGAGCTGACGGAGCGTGCGATCGACTTCATGGACCGCAATGTCACGGCCCACAATCCCTTTTTCGCCTACATTCCCTACACGCAAGTTCATTTTCCGACTCTGCCGGAGCCCGCGTTCAAGGGTAAAACCGGAAACGGCGATTTCGCTGACGTGCTGGTACAGATGGACGACTACGCGGGTCGTCTACTCGACGCCATCGACCAGATGGGCGTGCGTGGCAACACGGTTTTCATCTTCACCTCGGACAACGGTCCGGAAATGTTCGAACCATATTACGGCTTCAGCGGGCCGTGGCGTGGCACCTACTTCACCGCCATGGAGGGCTCACTGCGAGTACCGTTGCTCATGCGCTGGCCGGGCCACATTCCACCTGGGACCGTCAGCAACGAGATTATCCATGAAATGGATCTCTTTCCCACGCTCGCCCGAATCGTCGGGGGCAAGGTGCCCGACGACCGTATCATCGACGGCGTCAACCAGCTCGATTTTCTCACCGCAAGGCAGCTACGCTCGAACCGAGATTCGGTGATCATCTATGTCGGCAACGACCTTTTCGGCGTCAAGTGGCGCGACTGGAAAATGATGATGAAGACGTTTTCGAAGGGCTTCGGCGAGCCGGTGAGTAATTACAGTACTCCGCTGTTCTTCGATCTCCTGATCGACCCCAAGGAAGAACATCCAACCGATCCGCGCGTAGTTGAAGACTTGTGGGCGCGCTTCCCAATAACCAAGTCGCTATCTGATCATCTCGCGTCCTTGAAGAAGGAACCGCCGATTCCACCTGGCACTCCGGACCCTTACGTTCCGCCACAACCTGCGCGGTAATGGCATCCCGCCCAATTTATCGTGGGACTCCGCGACCTATGTGGACACGACGACGCTCACCCACTCCAGCGACGAACCATATGCGGCGCTCGCCAAAGGCCCGCACATCGTTGAAGCGACCGCCGCCCTTCCTTGCACGACTTCAAACCGTACACGCCCGAGGTGCGCGCCAAGATCGACAACCTGTGGGGGGCTTTCAAATCACGAATGGCAAACGACGTTGATCGGCATAGGGGCAGCGGTTGCCCGCTGACCCCTGCCACACCACCGTGCGTACGGGTCCGTACACGGCGGTCCGAGTGGTTGCGCTAGCCTTCCTCGGCCAATGACGGAAGCCCGAGCGATGTGAAGTATGCATTAGGAAGCCTTACAGACAGGGCCTTGGCCCGAGCGAGGTACCAAGGCCCGCGACTGCTGCCAGCGGTACTACTTGCTAGCCGTGGACGCACGCCCAACTCCAGCAGTGCTGCCCGGCGGCGACGCGGCGTTTTGCACCGACGCCACAGAGCAGCCCTGAGGCGCAGTCGGACCCAACGGGTGAGGTAAATCAGCACCTCGGGCGTTTCGCAGAAGCCGAAGTAGCCGCGCCAGCCGCGCATAAAACGGAACCAGCTCGTCCATCGTCGTCTCGGTGCTTCACGCTCTTTGCCCGTCGTCTGATATCTCGGATTCGTTGCTTAAACTGGTTCATGGCCTTGGGCGCGATAATGCGCTGGACCTCTGGGCCGGCTGTAAAGCTGAACCCGAGAAACTTCCGCTGTGACGGTCGCGCAGGGTTACCTGTACGTTTCCCGGGCGCCAGGCGATCCGCCACGTCCTGATATGGCATGGATTCCGAAGCGTACGCCGCATGGGATCGAATGAGCACTGTCCTGAAGAGTCACCTGTGCATAAGGTGAAAGTGTCCGGATGGACAAGAACCAATTTGAATCCCGGCCTGTTGCAAGAGATCAAATTGCGCGGCTTTGCACTAATCCTATGTTACTTGGAGAGGAAATCATCATGACCGAAACCACACACAACCCGGCACAAAGCCATCGAGCAGCCATCGTATGACTGGAACCACCTTCTCAATGCGCTTATCGTAAAACTGAACCTGAAATTGAAGCCCGCAGAGATCTTCGCCCGCCCACCCATGAGTCGATCGCGCATTCTATCATTGCTTCTTGTCGTCTCGCTGGCCATGCTCGGCGGCTGCGCAACGCGCCCTATCAACCCTCCGATCAAGCATGTCGATCTGAACAAAGGGTATCGCTATGAAACTCGCTGGGAGCACCGCACTGTCTATGACAATGAAAACATAGTCATCCTCGCCTTCTCAGGTGGCGGCACGCGTGCTGCCGCATTTGCATACGGGGCCCTCGAAGCCCTGCGGCGCATGGAGCTCATCTTGCCTACGGGCAGGAAGATCCGCATGCTCGACGAAGTAGACATCATTACCGGAGTGTCGGGGGGGAGCTTCACCGCGCTGGCCTACGGCCTATACGGCGACAAGTTATTCACCGAGTACGAGCAACGCTTCCTGAAACGCGATGTGCAGGGCGAGATCATCGCGCGCACGTTGAGTCCGGCTTACTGGGGGAAGCTGTGGTCACGGGTTGGGGTCGTTCCGACTTGGCGGCCGAGTTGTACGACGAAATCCTCTTCAACGGCGCTACCTTTGGTGATCTAGACCGCGGCACGGGCCCACTGATCCTGACGTCGGCCACGGACATCACGACTGGCTCCCGTTTTGAATTCACCCAGCGCATTTTTGACATTATCTGCTCGGATCTTAATGCTGTACCGCTGTCCCGTGCTGCTGCGGCCTCGTCGGCCGTGCCGGTGGTGCTTTCGGCCCTCACGATCAACAACTATGGTGGTACCTGCAACAAGATCACGCCCGCTTGGGCGAAGCCGTTCATCCACTCCCCGAACCCGCCACGACCCGCCGCGCGGGCGATACGTTCACTCGAAGCAGAGGAAGCCTACGGCGACAGCGTTCATCGGCCCTATCTCCATCTCGTCAACGGCGGCATCTCGGACAACGTGGGCATGCGCAGCGTGCTCGTTGCGCTGGAATCCTCGAGGCATTGCAGGAAACCGGCGTGCCCACGCGGCTCGACACCGCGCGCAGGATCGTTGTGTTCATGGTCAATTCACTGTCTGCGCCCCCGACGAACTGGGACGAGTCGGAGAGCTCTCCCGGCACCGTGGACATTCTGCTCAAAGCGGCCGGCACTCCGATCGACAATTATTCCTATGAGTCACTAGAACTGCTGAAGGACACGGCAGAGCGCTGGCGAACCTTGCGGTCGATCGGCGATTCGGCCTCGTTGGCGGCCAAAATGGATCCCGCGGTTGCCGCCGCGTTACGCGTCCCGAAGGCCGAGATCTATACCGTTGACGTGTCGTTCTCCGCGCTGAGGGACGAGGCGGAATTCGACTATCTGAATCAACAGCCCACGTCGTTTGTGTTGCCCGCCGAGGCCGTCGATCGTCTGCGCGCCGCAGCGGGAACGATCATCATGGCGTCGCCGGAATTCCAGCGATTCCTGAAGGATGCTGGCGCTAAGTTGATCGTGGGACCGGCGGCCGGCGGGGCCCCGGCGACAGTACCCTAGCGTCGGTAGCGGATTCTCAGATTCTCAATCAAGCAGCGATTGAGACAAAACATGCGGCGACTGAGCCGACGCGGTGATTGCTGGGTCAACGCGGCATGTTGCCAGGGACGCTGCGCAAGGTTGCGCTAAGCCTCCTAAACATCGAGCCGTCCGCGGAATTGTCGAAGGGCGTGCCGGAGCTCGACGATGAGCCGCTCCTGGTAGCGATAGCTCATTTTGTTGACCGATGGCGACCAGCATTGACAGCGACTGCCGACGGCAGCGCTCCACAAGCTGGCTGAGTTCGTTCACTAAGACATGGAGTGCGCTCGAGCAACTCGTGAAAAGCCGCCATTCGTGGCGATACTCAGGCCGATAATTCGGGGTCCTTCGAAAAAGCCCGCATGCGAGGCTTTACAGCCAATATTCTCTTTCTTGAAATCAGGACACACGACCCATCATCACTTGAGCGCGCGATCCATTCGACCCTGCCCGAAGAGCACCGAGGTACCAAGGTTGTGGGAGGTGGCGCGGAATGGTTCAAGACGAGCCGTGACGAGGTGATCGCTATCTATCAATTCATCACAAAGGCAAGCTCGTAGTTGTGGTACGGTTTCCGAGAACAAACCGCCGCCGACGTTCCTGCGCTCGATGCGTATCGCCAGGTTTGCCCGGTCCGATAACCACATCTCGACCACGGTCCAGCAATCTTGATCTTTCAAAGACGTCGGGACTAATGTGGTCACATGAGAGACCACTTAAACGCTTTGAGCCGCGGCGGGCCGATCCAGAAGCTGGTCGGCGTTCGGGAGTTGAAAGCTAACGCGGCGCGCATCTTGCGCCAGGTCAGAGATTCGCGGGCATCATACATTCTCACACATCGCGGGCGTGCCGTAGGCGTGATTCTGCCCGTCGATCCGATCGACGACCGTTTACAGGCGATGGACGACTCTGACGGCTCCCAGGCTTGGGATAGATTCATGCAGGCCGGGCGCCGACTCGAACGCCGTTTCCGTCCGGCTGTGAGCGGAGTACGTCTATTGTCGGCAATGCGGCGATAAAGATGCCCTCCAGTGCTCGTCGGCGTTCTAGCCCAAGGGCTCTGCCGAGAAGTTTCCGGTACACTATAGACGCTAGCGTCTTCGTGAATGCGTTCAATCGCCACGAACCAGGATATGCCGAGAGCCTTCAGGTCCTTGCTGCGATTCAGGAACGAGGCGACCCGATAATCGTGCCTACGCTCCTGCTCGTCGAAATCGCGTCCGCCGTGGCTCGGGCCAGCGATGACACCGCTGGCGCAATCAGCTACGCAAGCGCGACCGCTGCACTTCCGCATCTGACTCTTGTGAGCCTCACGCCCTCAATAGCAGCACGGGCGGCGGAATTGGCAGCCACTTATCGGCTGCGCGGTGCCGACGCGCTATACTTGGAGGTCGCTCGACGATATGCAACTACGCTCCTATCGCGCGATGATGAACAGCTGGCGCGCGGCTCTACGATAGCGGTATGTCAGACGCCGGAGGCAGCGCTCAGCAATAGGTGAGCGCCAAGGATGGTGACCAATAATCTTTTCAAAGTCGCAAACAGTGTAGTTGGTTGGCAATGGTGCGCAGTATCAGTACCTCAGATGCATGCAGAGTCAGGCACGCAGGAATGATTAAACGGTAGTAACCTGGTGAAGATCAGTACCGTCGAAATCGATCAATGGATGATCGCAGCATCGAGCAGCTCGAAACGGAGGCCGAATCCCTCCGCGAGCAGATTAATCATCATAACTACCGCTATTACGTCCTCGACGATCCGCAAATAACCGACGCGGAATATGACCGGTTGATGCGTCGGTTGGAGGAGCTGGAGCAGGACCATCCGGAAATCCGCACTCCCGACTCCCCCACCCAACGTGTTGGCGCGGCTCCCAGCCAGGAATTCGGTGTGGTGCGGCATCGCCGCATGATGTTATCGCTGGGAAACGCGATGAGCGCGGAAGAAATGCTCGAGTTCGACCGCCGCATCAAACGTTTCCTGCGCACCGACGGCGACATCGAGTATGTGGCAGAGGTCAAGCTCGATGGGCTCGCAGTTGAGCTGGTCTACGAGGATGGACAATTGACAGTCGGTTCCACTCGCGGCGACGGGGTTAACGGGGAGGACGTGACTCAGAACATCCGGACGATCAAGAGCATACCATTGCGGCTGATTAAGCCTGCCGCCCGTCCCGTGCCCAAATTGCTGGAGGTTCGGGGCGAAGTAATTCTGCCACGCCGTGCGTTCGAACGGCTCAACGAGGAGCGGAATAAAGCAGGCGAGCCTCCGTTCGCGAATCCGCGCAACGCTGCGGCTGGCTCATTGAGACAATTGGATCCGCGCATCACCGCCTCGCGCCCGCTCGACATCTTTTGCCATTCGCATGGGATGGTTCAGGGCATCCAATTCAAAACCCAGTGGGAGTTCCTCGACGGCATCAAGCAGCTTGGCCTCAGGATCAATCCGCTCTCCAGGCTCTGCCGCAGCGTCGACGAGGTTCTCGAATATTGGAACACTCTCACCGAACAGCGTCATGAGCTGGACTATGAGGCCGACGGCGTCGTCGCAAAGGTAAATTCGTTCGAGCTGCAGGAGCGGCTGGGCGAAGTGTCGCGCTCGCCGCGATGGGCCATTGCTTATAAATTCAAGGCTCAGCAGGCCGAAACCAGGGTGCGCGCAATCAGCGTGTATGTTGGCCGAATCGGCTCGCTCACCCCGGTCGCCAAGCTGGAACCGGTGCAACTCGCCGGCGTGACGATCTCGAACGCTTCGTTGCATAATCTCGACGAGATTCGGCGCAAGGACGTCCGCGAAGGCGACACTGTCCTGATTGAGCGCGCCGGCGATGTAATCCCATACGTCGTACGCGTGACAGCCAGGGGCGAACCGCGGGCGCCGCAATTTCTGATGCCCGAGGAATGCCCCGAATGTGGCGGCGCGGTGGTGCATGAGGAGGGCGAAGTCGCCTATATTTGCGTTAATGTAAATTGCCCCGCGCGCATGCGCGAGTCGATCCGCCATTTCGCCTCCAAGAACGCGTTGGATATCGACGGTCTGGGCGACAAGCTGGTCTCGCAACTCGTGACCACTGGCCTGGTTCGCGAGCTCGACGATCTCTACAAGCTGAAGAAATCGGATCTGCTGGGACTCGAGCGCATGGCTGACAAGAGTGCGCAAAACATCCTCGACGCGATTGCCCGATCGCGCGAGGTTGCGCTCGAACGCCTGATCAACGGACTTGGCATCCGTCACGTCGGCGAGCATACCGCGCGCCAACTCGCGCTGCGCTTTGGCAACCTTCGCGCGCTGACAATGGCGGATGAGGAGGAATTGCGCGCGGTTCGCGATATCGGACCGGAAGTCGCCCGCAGTATTCGCCAGTACTTTGATGAACCGCGCAATCGGCACGCGGTCGAACGGCTTGCTCAGGAACTCAAAATCGCCGTGCCGGCGACTGAAACCGACGAGCGCAGCCGTTTGCGCGATCGCAGTTTTGTGCTCACAGGCACGTTGGCGACGATGACGCGTGAGGAGGCGGAGGAAAAAATTCTCGCAGCCGGCGGACGAGTTACATCATCCGTCAGCCGTAAAACCGACTTTGTGGTGGTGGGAGCCGAGCCGGGTTCGAAGTTACGCAAGGCACGTGAACTCGGCGTGAAGACGCTTGATGAGCCGGAATTCGTGAAACTGTTGACCGCGGCATCCAGCGGAGCATCGTCATGATGGGTGACGAAGGGGCTCGTGTCCGCATAATCGTCAGCGGAAGAGTGCAAGGGGTATTCTTTCGACGCGCTGCCGCTGAACAAGCCCGCACCCTCGGCATCACCGGATGGGCGCGCAACCTGAACGACGGTTCCGTCGAGATCGTCGGCCAAGGTAAACGACGCAATCTTGAAATACTGCTGGCATGGGCACATCATGGCCCGCCTTATGCGCGGGTTGATGCGGTGCAGGCGCAATGGGAGCCATGTCAGGGTGAATTCGCGCAATTCCAGATATGTTAAGGCTAGTACTACAGCGACCCTTTTGTTTCAGCGGGTCATTAGATATACTTCTCTACGACACTTTGATTTATTGACGCGGCTTGCTAAAGCGGGGAAGTGGAAATTGCGACTCTCTAGCATAAGGAGTGGTGATCGAAATGGCTCTACCACCTGAGGCGGCGGGACATGCCGCCCAGTCCTCGGCGCTTGGCGGCGCCGTTCGCAAGAGCGGTGAACGCCGTGACAGCGTCGTCATCAGGTTTGCCGGGGATTCGGGCGACGGAATGCAGCTTGCGGGAATGCAATTCACGGCAGAATCCGCGCTCGCCGGCAATGATATAGCGACCCTGCCGGATTTTCCGGCCGAGATTCGCGCCCCGGCCGGCACGATCGCCGGCGTCAGCGGTTTTCAAATCAACTTCTCGAGTGGCGAGGTATTCACCGCGGGCGACGAACCCAGTGTGCTCGTCGCGATGAATCCAGCGGCGCTCAAGGCCAATATCGATGACGTGCCGGCCAACGGCGTTATCATCATCGATCGGGAAGCTTTCACCGAGGCCAACGTCAAGCGCGCGGGGTACGCTGCAAATCCGGTCACGGATCATTCGCTGGACAAGTTCCAGGTGATTCAGGTCGATGTCACTAAACTAACCAGCCGAGCTTTACAGGGTAGCGGGCTGAACAACCGTGGAGTGTTCCGCTGCCGGAATATGTTCGTGCTCGGGATGATTTCGTGGCTGTATCAGCGGCCGATCGAAAGTACCGTCAAATGGTTGGAGGGGCGGTTTAAGCGCACGCCCGACGTTCTGGACGCGAACCTGAAGGTACTGAAGGCTGGCTACAACTACGGCGAAACGACCGAGCTGTTTGCCAGCTCCTACCAGGTCCCTGCCGCCAGGATCATGCCGGGAACCTACCGCAACATCACCGGCAACAGCGCCACTGCGTTGGGCTTTGTTGCGGCCGCGGTAAAGACAGGCCGTCCGCTCTTTCTTGGCTCATATCCGATTACACCGGCCAGCGACGTGCTCCACGAGCTTGCCGGATATAAGAATTTCCCGATCTACACGTTCCAGGCCGAGGATGAAATCGCGGGGGTTTCGGCGGCCATCGGCGCGGCATTTGGCGGCGCCATCGGCATTACTACGACTTCGGGTCCGGGTATGAATCTCAAGGCAGAGGCGATCGGCCTGGCCGTCAAGACTGAACTGCCGATCGTGGTTACAGATATCCAGCGCGCCGGCCCGTCAACCGGAATGCCGACCAAGCCGGAACAGGCTGATCTGCTGATGGCGATGTACGGCCGCCATGGTGAGTCGCCAATCCCGATTATCGCCGCGTTGACGCCGGCCGATTGCTTCGACTGTGCTTACGAGGCCGTACGGATCGCGGTCAAGTATATGACGCCGGTGATCTTAATGACTGACGGTCAGCTGGCCAACGGCGCCGAGCCGTGGCTGCTGCCGGATACCAGTAAGCTGCCTGAAATCAAAATCGAATTCCGTACCGACCCTGACGGCTTCATGCCGTATATTCGCGACCCTGAAACGCTCTCGCGTCCATGGGCAATTCCGGGTACGCCGGGCCTCGAACATCGGATCGGCGGCCTCTCCACCGAAGACCTCACCGGCAACGTCAGCTATTCGCCTGCTAACAATGAGTTAATGGTGCGGACACGCGCACGCAAAATCGCCGGGATCGAGCGCGAAATTCCTCCGTGCGCGATTTTTGGCGACCAGCAGGGCGGACCTTTGGTTGTCCTGGGCTGGGGTTCCACCTATGGCTCGATTCACGAAGCCGTCAAACAGTTGCGTGAAAACGGCAAGCGGGTCTCGCATATTCACCTCCGTTATCTGAACCCGCTGCCTTCGGATTTGGGCGAGAAGCTGCGCATGTTCGGCAAGGTGATGGTCGCTGAAATGAATATGGGCCAGCTCTTGAGGCTGGTGCGCGCTAACTATCTGATTGACGCGGTTGGCTGCAACAAAATCCAGGGACGTCCGTTCAAAGTGAGCGAACTGACCAGTCGGATTAGCCGCGCCCTGGAGGGCTGAAGCTAAATGGCTACTGCACTTACCCGCAAGGATTTCGTCTCAGACCAGGAAGTACGCTGGTGCCCCGGATGCGGCGACTACGCGATCCTGGCCCAAGTACAAAAAATAATGCCGGAATTCGGCATTAGGCCTGAAAATATTGTTTTCATCTCCGGCATCGGCTGTGCGAGCCGCTTCCCGTATTACATGAATACGTACGGGTTTCATACAATTCATGGGCGCGCACCCGCGGTTGCGACCGGCCTCAAAGTGACGCGGCCTGACCTGGACGTATGGGTGGTAACCGGCGACGGCGACGGCCTCTCAATCGGCGGCAATCATCTGATCCATTGCCTGCGCCGCAACGTCGATATGAAGATTCTGCTGTTCAACAACAAGATCTATGGCCTGACGAAAGGTCAATATTCGCCGACTTCCGAAGTCGGCAAGGTCACCAAGTTGACGCCTGCCGGCTCGGTGGATTTTCCCTTCAATCCGATCACAATCGCGCTTGGGGCGCACGCCAGCTTTGTCTGCCGTACTGTAGATGTCGAGCAGAAGCATCTGGGCGATATGCTCAAGCGGGCGCAGGCTCATCGCGGCGCGTCGTACATGGAAATTTTGCAAAACTGCAACATTTTTAACGACGGCGCGTTCAACGACGTGAGCGACAGGCAAATTAAAGCAGAACATCAACTTGTGCTGGAGCACGGGAAGCCCCTTATTTTCGGCAAGAACAAGGACAAGGGCATTCGGATGAGTGGCCAGCGGGCCGAGGTCGTCCAGCTGGGCAATGGCGTTAGCGACAAGGACCTGGTGGTGCACGACGAGACCAATCTCGCATTGGCGTTTATGCTGGGGAATTTTGAACCGCCGCTTCCTACTCCGATCGGCGTGTTCTACGCGGTCTCGCGCCCCACATTCGATGGAGCCGTCAACCAGCAACTCGAAGAGGCAAAGACCAAGCAAGGCCCAGGCGACCTCCAGTCGCTGCTCAATCGCGGCGACACCTGGACTGTGAATTAGCTAGCTGCCTGCGCGAATAAGCAAAGCCCGTGAGCAATGCGCTCCCGGGCTTTTTCATTTCGCGCCGCCCGAAGGGCGACTCGCTTATGGGAGCCTCGCCTTTGAGGTGGGGGTGGCCGTCGCGAACTTTCTGCGTGACAGACAGTCATGCGCAGAATTTCGCGCGGCTTCGCTACTCTGCCTCAGAGTGGATGGGACCAACGCCGCCAAACGCTTGACGTCGGGCTGTTGGTCCCAGAGCTCGAAATTCTCAGAGCGGGCAATTGTATGTGCGCATGACGTTCTCGCCGAGTAACTTCTGGCGTGCACTCGGCGTGAGTTTTTCGGCGCATTCCTCCAGTTCTTCTATATAGTTGCCGGTATGGTCAGGATGCGGGAAATCCGAGGCCCAGAAGAACCGGTCTTCACCGCATAGCTGCATCATCGCGGGCAGAGAATGTTCATCCGGATCAGCCGAAATCCACACGTTGCGCTTGAAATAGTAGCTCGGCTTTTCTTTCAGCGGCACGCCCCGGCCCATCACGCTGTCATACACCGCGTCCATCCGGTCCAGCCAATAGCCAATCCATCCGGCGCCGACTTCGAGCAGCACGATCTTCAAGCGCGGGAATTTGTCAAAAGTCCCATACTGCATGAAGCTGGTGAGCCCGTGACGGAGGGCGTCGGAGGCCGTCACGTTAAGGAAAAACGTTTGCTTGCGCACGTATTCACGATCATAGCGGCCCGGCCAGGCCCATTGCGGTTCGAGCGAAACGTGCAGTCCGAGCGGAACGTCAAGCTCCTGCGCCTTCGCAAACAGCACGTCGTGATCAGGATGGGCGTGCGGCTTGCGCGTCATCGTGAACTGGACGACCCAGCCGCCCTTATGTCCGGCTTTGACCGCGCGCTCCAGTTCTGCAGCGGCAGCCGCAGGATCGCCGAGTGATAGATGAGCCACGGGAATTAGCCGACCGCCGCTCTCCGAGGACCAATCAACTATCCAGCGGTTGTAGGCGCGCGTCATCGCCTGGGCATAATCAGCGTCGTCACATTCGGTCTCCCACGACAGATCGATACTCGGGTAAATTATCGCGGCGCGTAGGTTTTCCTTGTCCAGCCGTTGCACGCGCTCCTTCGCGTCCATCGCGCCGAACGGAGCATTCTCGCCATACTTGCGGCGGGGATCAAAAGACCCTTTCTCACGGGTCACTTCGCCCATTGCCGCGAGCCCCCCGAAGCTGCCTTTGCGGTTTACCTTGGACGGTTTGCCGGCGATTTCGAAGTACTGGAGCCCATCGCCATCGTCTTTGATGCGAAGGGCGGTAGCTCTGTACTTGGCCTCGCAGTAATTCTCCCACAATTTTGTGTCTTCAAGGATGTGGCCGTCCGCATCGACCCCACCGGGGTATTTGAGACTCCGAATTTGTTCTTCCATTCGCGCCATTTGTATTCAGCCTCGATTCGAGTGGTTTCGTAACCTGGCATGTCTAATATTTGGGTCGCGGGCGGCGCGGTCAAGGGGCTGCGGCAGTGAGCGGACGTTCTGCCGCCTTTCACCCTTACCGTCTCCCGCCAGTCACCTCAGGTGACCTCTCCCGCAACACAGGGGAATGGGACAGGCAGGTGAGGTGCTAATTGTAGAGCGCGGGTTTTTCTGCCGGTGACGGGGTTGAGCAGTTACCTTCGATGTGCTCTAACGGGCAGTAACCACCCTATTCACAGGAGTTTACATGCCCGCCATTGCCACCAAGGACGGCACGGAGATCTTCTACAAGGACTGGGGTTCGGGCCAGCCGATCGTGTTCAGCCACGGCTGGCCGCTGTCGGCCGATGATTGGGACGCGCAGTTGCTGTTCTTCCTGCATCATGGCTATCGCGTTATCGCGCATGACCGCCGTGGCCATGGTCGCTCGACCCAGACCGCCGACGGCCACGATATGGACCATTATGCCGACGACCTGGCGGCTCTGACTGTGCATCTCGACCTAAAAAACGCGATCCATGTCGGCCATTCCACTGGCGGCGGCGAGGTGGCGCACTATTTGGGACGGCATGGCGAAAGCCGGGTGGCCAAGGCAGCGCTGATCAGCGCGGTGCCGCCGCTCATGGTGAAGACCGCGGCCAACCCGCTCGGCCTTCCCAAGGACGTGTTCGATGGCCTGCAGGCACAACTCGCCGCCAATCGTTCGCAATTCTATCGCGACCTGCCGGCGGGGCCTTTCTACGGCTACAACCGGCCGGGCGCGAAAGTCTCGGAGGCCGTCATCCAGAATTGGTGGCGCCAGGGCATGATGGGCGGTGCCAAGGCGCATTACGACGGCATCGTGGCCTTTTCCCAGACCGATTTCACCGAAGACCTCAAGAAGATCACCGTCCCGGTGTTGGTCATGCATAGCGAAGATGACCAGATCGTGCCCTATGTCGCCGCCGGACCGCTGTCCGCTAAGCTGCTGAAGAACGGAACCCTGAAAACCTACAAGGGCTTCCCGCACGGCATGCCCACTACGGAAGCGGACACGATCAATTCCGACCTGTTGGCGTTTATCAAAAGCTAGGTCAGCGCCGGCATCTTCTCTGTGCGTTCTTGGAATCCGAATCCTGCTCGTGCCATGATAGGCGTCGGCCAGAAATCCCGATTTTCTTAAAACGCGCGTGCTTCGACCTTCGATTTCACGTTTGTGATTAAACCGATGATTGGCCATCGCGATGGCTGATGCGGGCTCGATGACTGGAGCAGCGATGAGCCCCGCGCGCATCAGGCCACAGCCCGTGGTGGCGCCGCTCACCCGCACCGCAATATTTCTGGTTCTAACGGTGAACCCGGGCGTCGAAAGCCTGACGACCGTCCGTTCGTTGTGTGGAGACCTTCCGAAACTGCTACGCGCCGTGGGTTTCCGCGACCTGGAAGGAAAGCTGTCCTGTGTCATTGGCTTTGGATCCGACGCCTGGGGTAGGCTCTTTGTAGAGCCGCGACCCGCCGAGCTTCATCCTTTCCGCGAAATCCGCGCCGGCGCGCGGCATGCCGTTGCCACGCCGGGTGATCTGCTTTTCCACATTCGCGCCGAGCGCCTCGACATCGCCTTCGAGTTGGCGACCCAGATCATGATGAAGTTGGGGGACGCGGTTGCCACCGCGGACGAGGTCTACGGCTTTCGCTATTTTGATGACCGCGATTTGCTCGGCTTTGTCGATGGCACGGAAAACCCCACAGACGGGGCGGTCGACGCTGCCTTGATAGGTGAGGAGGATCCCGCGTTCGCGGGCGGGAGCTACGTCATCGTCCAGAAGTATCTGCACGATCTGGCCGGATGGAACGCGCTGCCCACGGAGGTCCAGGAACGGATCATCGGGCGCACGAAACTCTCCGATATCGAGTTGGACGATACGGTCAAGCCGACGTCCGCGCACAATGCGCTGACGACAATCGTCGAAGACGGCAAAGAGATCAAGATTCTCCGCGAAAACATGGCCTTTGGCCGGGCTGGTCAAGGCGAATTTGGCACCTACTTCATCGGTTACGCCCGCTCGCCTCGCACAACCGAGCAAATGCTGCAAAATATGTTCGTCGGGCGGCCGCCGGGCAATTACGATCGGCTGCTGGACTTTAGCCGTGCGGTCACGGGCGGCCTGTTTTTCGTACCTTCGCTCTCGTTCCTCGAGACCGTGACACCCGACGCGCCTGCGGTCGCGGCCGACGCGCCTGCGGTCGCGGCCGACGCGCCTGGCGCCTCTGAGACCGAATCCTCACCTCCTGCTCCGCCAGCGAGAGACGGTTCGCTCGGCATAGGCTCCCTCAAAGGAGAATCCCAGGATGGAAAACGATGAATAACCTGCACCGCGAGCTGGCTCCAATCTCCGACGGCGCGTGGGCTCAACTCGAGCAGGAGGCTGCGCGCACGCTAAAGCGTTATCTCGCAGGCCGCCGCGTAGTGGACGTCAAGGAGCCTGGCGGCGTCATGCTGGCCGCCGTCGGCACGGGCCATTTGCACAAAATCGAAGCGCCGGGAGAAGGAATCGTCGCCCGTCAGCACGAGGTGAAGAGCCTGGTGGAGTTGCGCGTGCCATTCGAACTCGATCGCCAGGCGATCGACGACGTGGAGCGAGGCGCCAACGACTCGGACTGGCAGCCACTTAAGGATGCGGCAAAGTGGATAGCCTTTGCCGAAGACCGCGCCATCTTCGAAGGCTACGCCGCCGGCGGAATCGAGGGCATCCGCCAAGGCACCAGCAATCCCGTCGCTACCCTGCCCGGTAACGTGATTGAGTATCCCAACGCGATCGCCGAAGCGCTGAGCCAGTTGCGTCTGGTCGGGGTCAACGGTCCATATTCGGTAGTCCTGGGAACGGACGCTTACACCGCCTTAAGCGAGGCCAGCGATCACGGATATCCGGTGATTGAGCACATCCAGCGGCTGGTCAAGGAGGAAATTATCTGGGCGCCGGCGATCGCGGGAGCCTTTGTCCTTACCACCCGTGGCGGCGACTTCGACTTGCACATCGGCCAGGACGTTTCGATTGGCTATTCGAGCCACTCCGATGAGACGGTCACCCTGTACCTGCAAGAGACGCTGACCTTTCTCCTGCTGACATCGGAAGCGGCAGTAGCGCTGACGCCTGCGGCCGGATCCGCGCAGAGAACAGGCAGGTAGCAGGACAAGAACAACTCCACATCGTCGGACACCATCTTCAGAACCGCTGAAAGGTCTCCATCATTGGTAAGTTGATAGAGGCGCCGTACGGTTTCAACGTTGGGCTCGCTCATTGTAGTCCTCCGGGAGTTTCTGTCTTGACGCGGATTCATTCAGGTCAGGAAATCAGCGAGACCCTTACGGACGGACTCTGCCTCGCGCGTTGAGCGCCAGCTTAAACGGGCGCTCATCTGCCAGTCGCGGGATCCCATGCGCTGCGTTCGATTTCGAAGATATTTTTGCCGTAGACGTGTAGCGCGATGAGTTTGTTGTTTAGTGGATTCGCGATTTTGTGGATCGCCTCGGTCTCAAGGGTAAGAACTTCGCCTTTCCGAAGATTACGGCTGCCGGCTTGCTCGATGCGGCGGCTGCCATAGACCAGGCGATAGAAGGTGTTGTCTTCCTGGCCATCGTATATGCCGATTACCGCCCATGTGCGATGGTCATGCGGAGGTGAGACGAAGCCAGGATTTACCACCGTATGAAGCACGGTCAGGCCAGGTTCGCTGTGCAGCAGTTGCGACGAGCCGACCTGGGGCACAAAAGGCATTTCGCCAATCGCGTTCCGTACGACGTCCGCTACTGCGGGTAAGTCGCCATCGCGCGCTGCCTGCCGCAATTCATCCAATAGATTATCCAGGCTATACATGCTCAATCACCGTCCGCCCTGATCGCTTTGTACCCACCCTCACCAATCCCCTCCTCCTGGGTCATGGAAGGGACTGACAGCCGCGGCTGCTACCGCGCCTCTTTCCAGCATAAGCCGATTTCTGACTTTCATATCGCAGAGGCGCGAGGTTAGAAATAGCGCAGATTTGCTGAGAACAAGGCTTGTTGCCCGATGGAATGTAGCCTCGGCGGGTCCCCATCGGGCCAGGGAGAGACAAACAAAGGCGACGGGTGCGCATCATCGCATCTCCGACCCACTGGCGCTCGACAGCCGTGAACAGAGTCAGTGCGGCCAAGCCGCCCAGAACGACGCGATCGCGGCGCAGCAGGGCGGTGAGAGGATCTCGCACCTTCGGGGCCGGATCACCCATTGGCGTATTGGAAGGAAGAATAGAACCCGTTCCTCTTCGAGATCTCCCAACTGTAGCCGTGATCCTGGTAGCGGAGTCTTTCCGACCGGGCGGCGACCGCTGGGAAGCCGGGCGCTATCGCCAGCGGATGACCGCTGACGGTTACGTCGCCCGCCGGTCCCTCGATCGCTTGAATAGTCGCATCCGCCACATTGCCCACTCGAACCGAGCGTCGCTTACCGTCGGCCCGATACTCGATCGATACGGTTCGGACCCCAAGTACTTCGCCGATGTGCTGGGCGACACGCCCAAGGTGACCACCCGCCTGACCGCTGAAGATTTTCGTTAGGGCTTGTCGCTGCTCTCCGGATGCGCGTTCGTCGAGATAAAGCGCAGCCTTCCACTTGACCTCTGCCATGTGCCCGGGACTGTGGGCGGCAAGCGCCACGTTGAGGCCATTGAGCGAGACATCACCGAAGCGACCTTCGTCCACGTGCCACGCGAGAAGCACGGTGCACTCGCCTTCGGTTGGCGGACTCAAGAAGACACACGGGCAGGCGGTCTCGCAGTTGCAGGTTTCGAAGTACGCACCTTTGAGGGTCCACGAGTCAGACATGGCTATTCTCCTCCATTGCGTTGCAGGGGCGAACTTGCTCGCCCTCGGGTTAGCTTCTCCTTAACTGTTCTCGATTCCCCGATTCGGGCCTCGATCATGCGTCGGAAGTGGCCGGAGGCCCGAGACTATGCGCCTCGGGTCGTCGTGTGCCCTTGCCATAATGACGGCACCCTCGATCACCATGAGCGTTTGCTACGCCAGCCCGGCCGCTTCCCTTCCGCCACGCGCGATCGGCCGGAACACCGGTGCCAACCTATTCACCAGCTCTTGGAAAATCTCAGCTACGCGCCGCCGTATCAGTGGACTCGACTCGGCGAGCTCGCAGGCGAGATTCCCATCAGGCATCCGTGTCGCCAGAGGGCCGGTCCAATCGCTTCAAGAGGATCGAACAGACCGAGCAGGCGCTGGTACGGGTCATTCATCCCTCCGTACGCGCCGCTTGCCATGCGGGCGACGCCTTCCTCGTAGAATCCGTTCAGGACCGCGAGCCCGAGTTCTTCCTTCGTTTCAAAAAAGTGGTAGAAGCTCCCTTTCGTCACTCTCGATCTTGAACAGATGTCGTCGACGGACGCCGCAGCGTACCCGTACATGAGCATCAGGTTGCGGGCCGTCTTGAGAATGCTCGTCCGTGACGGAATTTCAGACATTTCTCTGACCCGACTATTACCAACCGGTCGGTTTAGTCAAGCGCCATTCATTGAATCGGCCCGCGCTCTCTGTTTCGTTCCTGCGATTACACCAAAGTCGAGGTCGCTGAAGAGCTTGAGGTCAGTCGCCATACGCTCTGGCGCGCCTTGTCGCTGGAGGCGACCAAAAGGATCCGGCTGACGTGCTTCGGGCCCGTCGAGGAATATGCATCGCTTTTATGCCATGCAACTTGATAACTGGGTGACAACCCCCGCCCGGGGTCAGGCTGCCAATCTGGTACGGAAGTGTGGTAAAAAATGAGCACCGTTGATCGGCCACTCCCCAGCGCGCTCTAAGAGCGCCGAGTTCCTTCCCCCGTCCGCGCAGGTTGTGCTTTTAACCGGGGGCCATAGGAGACCCGATGCGCTGTCCGTCCTGCAACCACGATAACCCCGGTGACGCCTCGTTTTGCGAAGAATGCGGAGCGAAGCTGGAGTTGATTTGTCCAGCGTGCAAAGCATCGGTGAGTCCAGGGGCGCGATTTTGCAAGAAATGTGGGACTGCAATTGGCCCCACAAAAGCCGCAGCGTCCACGACCGTTTCTTCGCCTAAATCGCAAATCCTAGTCGCCGCCGATGGCGCGGCGTCCGAAGCAATCGACGGCGAACGCAAGACGGTGACGGCGCTGTTCGCCGACATTAAGGGCTCGACCGAGTTGATGGAGGACCTCGACCCTGAGGAGGCCCGCGCGATCATCGACCCGGCCCTCAAGCTGATGATCGAGGCGGTGCGGCGCTACGACGGCTATGTCGTGCAATCCACCGGCGACGGCATCTTCGCGCTGTTCGGCGCGCCGGTGGCGCATGAGGACCATCCGCAACGAGCGCTGTATGCGGCGCTACGTTTGCAGGATGCGACGCGCGCGTATTCGGCGAAGTTGGTCGCCGACGGCGGCACGCCGCTGGAAGCCCGCGTCGGGATAAACACCGGCGAGGTGGTAGTGCGAACGCTGACCACCGCCGATGGACACACCGAGTACACCCCGATTGGACACACCGCCAATCTCGCTTCGCGGATGCAGGCGATAGCGCCGACCGGCTCGATTGCGCTCACCGAGTATACCCGCCGTCTGGTCGAGGGCTACTTTCAGCTCAAGGCGCGCGGGCCGACGCGGAGTCAAGGGTCTGAGCGAACCGGTCAACGTCTACGAGGTCACGGGCCTGGGGCCGCTGCGCACGCGGCTGCAACGCGCCGCCGGGCGCGGGCTGACGAAGTTCGTCGGGCGCGAGCGCGAGATGGAGGCGCTCAAGCATGCCGCCGAGCTGGCGAAGTCGGGACACGGACAGATTGTGGCGGCGATGGCGGAGCCGGGGGTCGGCAAGTCGCGGCTGTTCTTCGAGTTCAAGGCCACCTCACAATCGGGCTGGATGGTGCTGGAGACGTTTTCGGTTTCACACGGCAAGGCTTCGGCTTATCTGCCGGTGCTCGATCTCTTGCAGGGCTATTTCAAAATCGCGGGCGGGGACGATGAACGAACGCGCCGCGAAAAGGTTGCCGGCAGGCTGTCGATGCTCGACCCTTCCTTGAAGATACCAGACCCTACCTATTTTCCTTGCTCGGCATCGTTGAAGGCACGATCCGCTGGCGCAGATGGACGGGCAATCGAAGAAGCGGCGGACACTGGAGGCTATCAAACGCATCCTGCTGCGCGAGAGTCTGAATCAGCCACTGATGGTGATCTTCGAGGACTTGCACTGGATCGATGAGGCGACCCAGGAATTCCTGAATCTGCTCGCCGACTCGCTTGGCACCGCGAAGCTTTTGCTGCTGGTCAATTACCGTCCGGAATACTCACATAAGTGGAATAGCAAGACTTACTACACGCAATTGCGGCTCGACCCGCTGGGCAAGGAAAGTGCCGAGGAGATGCTGTCCGCGCTGCTTACCTCTCCCGCGCCTGCGACGCAGTCGCCAGGCGCAAGCCGGGAGAGGTCGGCCGGGGACCTTCAGGTCGCCGGACGGGTGAGGGCGCAGGACAACATCGAAGGACTGAAACGCCTCATCATCAACAAGACCGAAGGCAATCCGTTCTTCATGGAAGAAACGGTGCAGGTGCTGTTCGACGAGGGGGCGCTGGTGCGCGACGGCGGCTCGACGAAACTCACCCGGCCACTCGGTGAGCTCAAGATTCCGCCGACGGTGCAAGGGATTTTGGCCGCGCGCATCGACCGCCTGCCCGCCGATGCCAAGGAGCTGCTGCAAACGCTGGCCGTCATCGGCCGTGAATTCCCGATGTCGCTGATTGGAGCGGTGGTGACGAAACCTGACGACGAACTCAACCGCCTGCTCAATGACCTGCAACTGGGCGAGTTCATCTACGAGCAGCCGGCGCTGGGCGACACCGAATATATCTTCAAGCACGCGCTCACCCAGGAGGTTGCCTACAACTCGCTCCTGACCGAGCGCCGCAAGCTTCTGCACGAGCGCGCTGCGATGGCGGCCGAATCGCTGTTCGCCACGAGTCTTGCCGATCACTACGATGACCTCGCACACCACTACGGCCGCAGTGGCAACGCGCTGAAGGCGGTGAACTATCTACGGCTGGCCGCGCAGCAGGCAATGAATCGTTCAGCCTTTCCGGAAGCCGAAGGTCAGCTCGCCGCCGCTCTCGAGTTACTCCGGACGCTACCTGGTGATCCGGAGCGCAAGTCGAACCGAGCTTGCGTTGCTGCTTAGTCAGGCCCGCTGCCGAACTTACATTGGCAGTTCTTCGGCAACTGTCGAAATCCTCGAGCAGGCGCGCGAAGTCTCCGAAAAGGTTGGCGACGACGTCAGCCGTTTCGAAATTGTGCGCTCGCTCGCGTTCGCATATCGGCTCCGAGGAGACGATCAACAAAAATCGCGCACGCTCCTTGAGGAACTTCTAGGGAATCGCGATGCGGGCAGCCGACCCCGAATTGGTCGCGCGTGCGTGGTGCGAGCTCGCAGTACGCGTCCTATTTCGATGGGAACTTCATCGCGGCCTTAGAGGAGTTCGATTGGGTTTCCAAGCTTCCGGTTGGGACCGCGCCGTTTGAGGCAATAAGTTTTTGGTCCACTAATAGCTGGGCGTTGTGGTCTTTGGGCTATCCGGAGCGCGCCCAGGCCAGTAACAGAAAATCGCTGGCTATCGGCCGCGAAGTAACAGCCTCCCTTGGGGACTTGGCTTTGGCCCTAACCCTTTCTGCTTACCTCTGCCTGCTGCTCAGAGATCCGAAGACTGCCGCCTCGCAGTCCGACGAAGCCGTCAGGCTAGGCCACGAACATGGGTTTTTGATGGGCACTCCGGCGGCCTACAACCACGGTCGGGCCCTGGCGCAGTTGGGACAGATTGAAGAAGGGCTCTCGGAAATGCTGCGATGGCGGACTTACATGAAGACCACTGGGGCCGACAGTGCATGGTTCACGTCTGTCGGGGTCGCAGAAGCTTATTTGGCCGCCGGCCGCCCACGGGACGGACTCGAGGCGGTGAGTGAGGGACTCGAACTGGTACAGCGCACCGGGACCAAGTGCTTGAAGCAGAAATGCGAAGGCTCAAAGGCGAACTTCTATTGATGGGCGACAACCGTGCGGAAGTAGAAGCTGCTCAATGCTTACGTGATGCGATCGAAGTCGCGCGCCGGCAAAGCGCAAAATCGCTTGAGCTGCGTGCGGCGATGAGCCTGGCGCGACTGCTCACAAAACAGGGCCGTCGCGACGAGGCCCGCACGATGCTCGCCGACATCTACAACTGGTTCACCGAAGGCTTCGACACGCTCGATCTCAAAGAGGCCAAGGCTCTTATCAATAAACTGAACACGCTATGAGCCGCAAACTCGACGCTCTGCTCTTAAGTGGCACAGGCTTTAGCCTGTGTCTGAAGGCGACCACGAGCTGGCCTTAGCTGAGCACCATGCGCAATAAGCAACCTTCAACTCCGGAATCGGGCAGGAGTGATGAGAGTTGCGATCACATTATCGGGCATGTGGCGGAACTGGAGGAGAAACTCGAATACCTCAGGCAGAATCCGCTTAAGGGGTCTCGTGGAACTTCCGGACGGCTACAAGTGGTTGTTTACCAGGAGCATCACAGGCTAAAGCCTGTGCCACTTCGAGAACAGGACTGAAAGGCAAGGCAACCGGGGCGAGATATGCGGTGCTCAAATTGCGGTGCGGAAAATCCCGCGGGACTAAAGTTCTGTGAGCAATGCGCCGCTCCATTCAAGAAACGGTGCGCACAGTGCGGATTTGAAAACTCGCCAGCGGCTCAATTTTGTGGCGAGTGCGCGAGCGCGCTCAGTGGAAATCCCCAAGCTAGTTCAGCCAAGGCACCGCCGGCACGACCAATCGCTCCCAATATTCGTGTCACGCCGGAGCAGCCCGACGGGTCAGCAGCGCTCGACGGTGAGCGCAAGACAGTGACGGCGCTGTTCGCCGATATCAAGGGCTCGACCGAGTTGATGGAGGATCTCGACCCGGAGGAGGCGCGGGCGATCATCGACCCGGCATTGAAGCTGATGATCGAGGCGGTGCGGCGCTACGACGGTTACGTGGTGCAATCCACCGGCGATGGCATCTTCGCGCTGTTCGGCACGCCGGTGGCGCATGAGGGCCATCCGCAACGAGCGCTGTATGCGGCGCTTCAGATTCAGCAAGAGCTGCGCAAACAGAGCCAGTTGGGGCGGCCGGCTCTGGAAGCGCGAATCGGAGTCAATACCGGCGAAGTGGTAGTGCGCACGGTCGAGACCGGTGGCGAGGTTGAGTACACGTCGATTGGGCACACCGCGAACCTTGCATCGCGGCTACAGACGGTCGCGCCCGCCGGATCGATTGCAGTGAGCGAGCTTACGCGCCGACTGGTTGAAGGTTACTTCGAGCTGCGCGAGTTGGGGCCGGCGGAAGTCAAAGGCGTCAGCAGAAGCGGTCAATGTCTACGAGGTGACTGGGCTGGGCCGCTACGGAGCCATTTCCAGCTTGCGGCACGGCGCGGTTTAACCAAGTTCGTCGGCCGCCAGCGCGAGCTTGCCGAGATAAAAGTGCACGCTCGAACTCGCGATTAACGGGCGCGGGCAACTTATCGCGGTGGTGGCCGAGGCCGGTACCGGAAAATCCCGGCTGTTCTATGAGTTCAAGGCGACTTTGCCGACCGGATTCACCCAACAGAGCCTGGTCTTCATCGCGTCCAATTACAGAAGCGGCACGATATACGTGAGTTCAACGCAGATAACCGTGCCAATAAACGCGACGGATATCGCCGCCGCGGGTGGTCTGCAGGTCGGAGTCGAGAACTTTCCCAGCGGCGCCAGTTGCGCAGCTTGGTACCCAGTGACGTTTCTGGTTTTGAACTGAGGCCTGGTGCAAAAAAAGCGATAATACGGCTCGCCACGCCACGCTCTGGGCCTTTCATTGGATCACCAACGGGGTAGCCCTAACGGTCGGCATCACCGCGCATGAGGAAGTGCGATCGACTTCGTCGAGCGAAATTTTTATCTTTGCTCCGAATCGTAGAGTTTTGTGTACGGGGCGACTGATGCGCTGGCATTGCTGAGCCTATTCGAGTGTGCGGCCGTTTTGCGGGTAGGGCGGGAATCCCCATCATGCGAAAGTATGACAGCAAGTGGAGTAGGGTAGGGTGGGGTTACCTATCATCCGCTCATTTTCCAGGCCTCGATTCTGTGTGTTCGGGTGTCCCCCATTGCTCGAAGAAGGTGACGTCGGATGCCGCCTTCCGTTGTGGACGGCCCCAGCGGCCCTTAGGATAGCCGAGTGGGACAAGAATCTCATTTTCATAGCCTGACGGCACGCCGAGATGCTGATTGATCTCGTCTTCGAAATGCTTGTGAAGCCCGGTAATGGCGGTGCCCAAGCCGTACGCGCGTGCTGCGAGACAAAGATTCTGGATTGCCGGGTAGATTGAACCCAGCATCGGCTGGCCGGCGCGACTCTTGTCCGTGTAACGCTTGACGCAGGCGAAAATAAGGACCGGCACCTTCGCCAGGTAAATCGCTGAGCGGAGATTTTTCGCTTCGGGTGTGTCCGGCTGAGTCTTCAGAAACTGCCGCTTTTCCGCGGTAAGATAGTAAGTTTCCCAGGCCTGTTTATAGCGTTGCGCTACGAATTGTCTGGTCTCTGGTGCGGTCACCACTACAAAAATCCAGGGCTGGCGGTTACTGTTCGAAGGCGCCATCGTGGCAGCCTCAACTATCTTCAAGATGATCTCGCGCGGCACGGGATCGGGCTTCAGCCGCCGCATCGCCCGGGTGGTGTAGATCGCTTCAAATAGATCGAATTCGGGATGCCCGTACATATAACCACAGCCTACCAGATTGGCAGCTTGAGGCTTCGGCTTCTGATCTCGAAACCGTGGTGAATATATACTACCGCTCCTGGTTCAGACAGTTGACTGCCACCTTTCAATACTCCGTTGCACATGCGCTCGAGATGAAGGGTTTCTTCGTCTGTGCGCATTCAAATCTCCGCTGGTTCACCCGCACCGAGACGCCGAAGCTTCCGGCGTTGCGCATTGTCAAATGTAGCGAACTTCCGATCGCGGCCGGCGGAAACGACGTGCAAGCCGTCGGCAAAGTCCATCCCTTTCTCGTACCATTCGATGGCTTGCCTCACTGCCGCTTCGTCTTCGATTTCAGCGTTAAACATAGTCATGACGCCGCGCAGTGCAGAAACAATCGCACTTGGCCCGATCCGGTAGGCGCTCCGTAGCACCCACTCGAATTCGAGTACTACTGTCTTCGGGATAAAAACCAGCTCCTGCTCACGTAGAAACGTCGCGGCGCGAGCCGCCCGAGCCCTATCGTCGGTGGTTATGATGCGAACAAGAACGTTCGTATCGAGCGCCGTCATCTGCGTGACCGTGCTTCGGCCGCAACCGCCTCGTCCATTTCCTTTACGCTCTTGCGCGGACCTGCGTAAGAGACACAGCCAATGATCGACTCCCATGTTCGCAACGCAGCTCCGGTTTTCGGCTTGAGCAAGATGCCCTCGTCCCGGTCCTGGATGATAAACTCAGTGCCGGGCTTCCATCGATGCTCCGCCCTCAGCGACTTTGGAAGAACGACCTGCCCCTTTGTCGATAATCTTGTCGTCTGGTTCATCGTAAGACCGTCGGTAAGATGACCGCAGGCCGCCAGAAAAATGGCAAGCTAATTTCGCCACCAGAGCGTGTCCGACAGATTGCGCTAATCACAGCAATGCTGGCGCTGATTGGGCGGGGGTACATCCATCGCCGGATTCTGTTCAAAGAAGCCGGCTGGTTTGAGCATAAAGCCCGCATACGTGACAGGCATCACCGGCCAGTCTTCCGGCCGTGGGATGTGATGAACGCCTACGGTGTACCACGCCACGAGGTCCCTATTTTCCAGAGAACGATCCCGGATGACCCATTGTTCGAGTCCGTCGGGCGCAGGGTTTTGGTTGATATAGTCGCCCGCGGCGTACCGCTCAGCCGGATTGTAGGCAGTGACCCACAGCGTATGGCGGATAAATCCCGCGCGCCGGAGCAGACTTGCACCCTGGTGGGCGAACGGCCGGGCCGTGTCGGCCCCCGGCATAATTCTGTAGCCGGTCGGCTGATCGACGCGGTTACGCTGCGATGGATTAACTACCAGCCAGGAGCGGCCAGCCGACGGATTGGCGTCGCGCGCTGCCTCGGCTTCACTGCGTATAAGCGAGTATTGCGGGCGATACGAGCTGTTGTAAGGATTAGCCGGCCCGGGAGGATCGGCGACGGTATCGGCTTCATAGATTGAATTGCCGGTGCCGTCGATGTCCATATCCAGGCGAAAGTTGAAATAATGTTGATGGATCGGCGCGTAAAGCTGTGGAGCGATCAGCACCCCATGAGTTGGCTGAGCCCCTTGCGGATAGGCGCCGACTGACAGGCAGCCGGTCAACTTGACTTCGACTTGTATCTCGCCGTTTTGATAAAGATACCAGAAGAAGCCGTAATCATAATTTCCAACGGTGGCGAAAAAAGAGATCACCAGACGCCGCGAGCGCCGCACCTCGCAATGATTGGTACGCCAGTCGGTATGCTTCCATAACGTGCCGTAATCCTCTTCATGCATGCAGACCGCGTTCTCGATGGTCTCTGCTTCTCCAGCCATATTGACTACATGGGCGTCGAAGTAGTGGATCGTGCCCAGGCAATCGCATCCAAGCCTTAAACTATTCGCCATGCGGCCGATGCCGTATTCACCTACGTCGAACACGTTCTTTTTATTGTGCGTTCGAGTTGGATCGCCATATGGCACCTGCATCTCGCATAATGATGCTCGGTAGAGAATTGGACGGATGCGGCCCCTGTCCTCGTAAGCGAGTTGATGCAACACGAGTCCCTCGCGCGAAGTGAAGCCCACCCGGAAACGCCATTTTTGCCAGCGCACCTCGTAGCCGTTGACGCTAAAGCTTGGACCCTCGGGTTGTAAAATCTCGAGCGGCTTCAAATCTTGACGCACGGGGCCCACCGTTTCAGCAGTATAAAGGCCCGACGAGGGCGGGAGCGGTACCTGAACGTCATCGACGACTTCCACTACTTCCATTTTCTCCAGATCGACGAAGGTTATGAGCCCCTCCACCGGACGGCCGTAACCGACGTCAGCATCGCTCTCCCGAATCCAGGTCAGGCCTTGAGCCAGGCGGCGCTGAGGAAAATGCTCATCTCCGTAGGCGCCTGCTGACCAGGGATCGACGATAGCTTTGTCGAATTCGGTGATACCGCGCCGTAAAAGTGCCGCGCGCCATTGCGGGTCGGCCTTAACCGCTTTTTCACACATCATGAATTCTTCGACGATGATGCCGGGCTGGACACCGCGCCGCTCTTCGCACGAGAGCAGACTCTGGTCGCGGAGACTGACGAGCGCTTCGAGCACCCGGCGCGCTTCCAGATCAATCACGATGATAAAGGCGCGCCGGTCTCCAACTTCGCCATTTTGGAGTTCGACCTTGGCTGGTTCTTGCAGATTGACCGACACGAAGCGCAGATTGGCGCCGGCCGGCCCCTGGGTGCGCAGAATGCCCACGGCCGCAGTCACTTCCTGCGCGCTCAAAGGATCCAGCGGGTGTTGTCGCGTGGTTTCCTTCACTGCATGCGTGTTTCCCATAATGTCTCCTGCGGCCGTACCAATTGCTGGATTATGTGGCGGCATCGCGCCGTCTGACAAGCGGCATCATAGTCCGCTGGGAACTGCATCCGCGCTCAGTTCCAGGGTTCGGATGCATCACGCCTTGCCGCTTGATAAAGATATGGCGCTATGAGCGCGGCCAGTTATCGAGGATAAAAGAACACGGCTGCGGGGCGACAGTCTCAGTTTCGCCGAGACCATTGGACAATCAATTGCCAATATCGGGCCCACACTCACGCCAGCGATCAACATTTCCGTGGTCGTGGCGCTGGCGGGCATCGGGGCATGGCTTTCGTATCTCATCGCGACGGTCGGGCTGTTGTTCGTCGCTGTCAATATCGGCGTACTGGCGCGGCGTCATCCGCTCGCTGGTTCATACTTCGTTTATATCGGGCGCGCATTAGGCCCACTGGCCGGGATGCTGGCGGGATGGAGTATGAGTGCGGCCTATCTTTTCACCGCGATTGCGGTCTCTATCAGCGCGAATATCTTTCTTTCGGACCTGTTGCGGACGCTCGGGCTGGCACGCTTGACGCCTCCATACCCGCTGTTTGAGATCGTATTCATTATCCTGATCTGGGCTTGTGCTTATCGCGATATCACCTTCTCTGCACGCATCGGCCTCGCGCTCGAGGCACTATCATTAACGATCATCATTCTGATAGCAGCGATAGTAATCGCCAAACACGGGGGTGTGTCGGATTCCGCTCAACTGCAGTTGCACAATGTGCCGGCGGCCGGCGTGGTGTCGGCGTTGACCTTCGCAGTATTCAGCTTCGTTGGTTTCGAGAGTTCCGCGACGCTGGCGCAGGAAGCGCGCAACCTGATGCGCGCGATTCCGCGTGCAGTCACGTTGAGCGCGGCAGCAACTGGATTGTTTTTCGTGCTGATTGCCTATTGCATGATCCTGGGAGTCGGGGATCAGACACACCTGATCGGCGGCAGCACTTCACCATTCGCCGAGGTCACTCGCCGCGCCGGACTGGGTGCGGTCGCTGCGGTGGTGTATCTCTCTGCGATTGTAAGCGGTTTTGCATGCGGACTCGCGTCAATTAATGCGCTCGCGCGAATGCTATTCTCGATGGGGCGTTACGAATTCGTGCATCGTTCGATGGTCGCCGTTCATCAGCAGTACCAAACGCCGCACCTGGCAGTAACCGCATCGTGCCTGTTCACGATAATCGTGGCGCTGATATGCGCGCATACGACGCGCCTCAACGCCTTCAGCTACACCGCGACGTTCGGTACCTTCGGC
>CAVWAA010000017.1:0-89444 GCA_963752805.1 Binataceae bacterium (SeqCode) | reverse complement strand
GGTTGATGACTATGGAGGAAGCCACATGAGCAACCTGCAAGGCGTTCACAACGGCGAGCAAAGAACGACGACAGATGAGCCTCGTCCCACTCTGATCGAACGCGCCAAAGCACTGGCTCCTGTCCTGCGGGGACGCGCTTCAGAAACGAATCGATTGCGTCGTTTGCCCGATACGACGTGGAAGGATCTGCTCGGCAGCGGCATCATCCGCGGCCTTCAGCCAGCGCGATGGGGCGGCGGCGAGGTGCATCCGCGTGAATTCTACAGTGCGGTAATCGAAGTAGCGCACGCAGAAGGATGCGCAGGATGGGTCGCGGGAATTGTCGGCGTACATCCATGGCAAACGGCACTCTATGCCGAGCAAACCCAGCAGGAAGTATGGGGCGAAGACGCCACCGTGATGAACTCATCTTCCTACGCCCCGACCGGCAAGGCCGAGCGCGTCGCGGGCGGCTATCGTTTGAGTGGCCGCTGGTCGTTTTCCAGCGGCTGTGATCACTGCGGATGGGTTAATCTGGGTGCGATTGCGGGCGGGCTCGTGATTGACGGGCGGGAAGTACCGGATTTCCGCTCTTACCTGCTGCCGCGCAACGACTACGTGATCGACGACAATTGGCATGTCGCCGGCCTCGCCGGTACGGGGAGTAAAGACATCGTGCTCGACAAGGCCTTCGTTCCTGACCATCGCAGCATGTCCCATTGGGACTTGACCCTGGGACGGCCGATGCCCGGGTGGGAAATTAATCGCGGGCCACTCTATCGTCTGCCGTTCGCCACGGTCCTCATCAACACGTTGACGGCCGCAGTTCTCGGCGCTTCGGCGGGCTTCCTGGAGGCGTTTATAGAAAGTGGCCGCGAGCGCAACAGCGGCATGGGGACCAAAATGATCGAAGATCCCTACGCTGTGCAACTCGTCGCGAAGACCAATTACACAATCACGAGTGTGACGCTCAAGTTCCTCGATGATTGTGATGAGATGATGGAAACGGCAAAGGCGGGCATTCCATTCACGCTGGAGCGGCGCGCCGAGTTGCGTTATAACGCGACGCGTTCAGCGCAACTTGCGGCGCACACGGTCGAGCAATTGTTCGAGCAAGGCGGCGGCCGCGCGATCTTCCTGGACCATCCGCTGCAGCGTCGATATCAAGACGTCAAGGGGATGATGCATCACACGGCGATGAACCTTAACCCCGCCGCGAAGCTATATGGCTCCTCGCTCTTCGGCGTGCCGGTCTTCGACATGTTCCTTTAATCGGCTTCAATCGATCGAACTTTGACGATGGCGTGCTGTGACCTTCGATCGCTTTGAGACTAATCTTTCGCGAGTGGCGCATGTTGGGCGACGCGATAAGGGTTTTCTTTCTCGCAACGCGAGTCTTCCTGGCGTCAAGTGCAGCTTGAATTGCAGGGCCAGGCGGTAGAATCTGCTAGACACGGACATCGCCTCTGGGCAATGAAACTAAGCTGCACGAGTTGCAAGACCTCTCGCGAGTAAGCGAAGTCCGGAATCGCCTTCACCACCCGCGGGCTAAGGAAAGAACTTCTGTAAACCGTCGATCAGGAACAGAAGAGGGCTGCGGAACACTCCGGGCTGAGCGCGCAGAACAGGTCGCAGTCGAATCCTTTCGTCCGGGTCAACGTAAAGCTGTTCATTCTGGCGGAGTATAATGTATGCAGTTGATGGAGGTTCGCCCGCGCGTTTCAGTAATCCAGGTTGAAGATCTTCGCGGCCAAACATGTCCTGAAGGGGAGAACGCCGGTAAATCGGCAGAGCATGACCATAATAGTAGGTGAGTTCGTAGTTCTCTGTTGCGGTATATACTCGCGCATCTCTTACTCGCTGTCTCACGGCAGAGGCGAATGACTTGATCGTGCGGGTTTCATATAATTCGGTTCTCAAAGTTCCGGTCCAGAAGCTTACGGCGGCAATTGCTGCCACTGCGACTCCGGAGCTCGTGCAACCATGGCGCCGGCAGGCCAGGCCGCCAATGGCTAAAACAGCACCCACACCTGTACTAATTACAAGCACAACGAACTGCCGCTGCAAATGAACCACTGCTTGAACGTATAAGTGGGCGAGTAGCCAGTCATCGGAAGTTGGTCGCAGCTTGAGTACATTCACGCTGCGACCGCTCGCGCAGTACCACCACGAACCTAATATCAGGATCAGCATGGTTGCACAGATGCCAGCGAGCGACACATCCCGAAATCGCACGACGGTCGTCTGCTTTGCTCCGGCCGGACCAGATCTGAGTGCGAATACGCCGGAAATTACAATTGCGAGACTCGGCAATGCGGGCAATACGTAGTAGGCCTGCACGCTATGGGCGAGAGAAAACAACAACAGCACCGCGATTACCATTGCCACGTGAAAACCCAGTGGCCTGCGCGCACTCTGATCGATACATCCCAAAACCGCGGCCAATGTTAGTGGGATCAACATAACCACCGATGGGAGCGCGGCTCGAATTAACCGGAGAGGGATGAAAGTCCATGTATGAGGAGGGCCGGTACCCTCGGTGCTCGCTACGGTCAGCGCGTGTCCAAGGTTTTCTGCGACCACGACGCTGGTAAAACCCCTCCCATATTGCACCGCCGCCGCAAGATACCAGGGAGCGGCCGTCAGCAATGCGGCCAACAAGAGTTGCCAAGGCCATAGCCGGCGAACGGCGGAAAACGGGTTCTCGCCTCTGAATAACAGGAACAGAACTGTGGCGAGCGTGCAGAGCAAGACGGCGACGGGACCCTTCGTTAGCATCGCCAGCCCGAGGAGAACCCCGGCAAGCGCCGCGCGATTGGCTGATCCGGTCTGTGCGATTATTGGATAGAGGGTGCAATAAGCACTGAAAAGCAGCAAACTCATCAACATGTCGGTGATATTGACGGTCGCGAATGAGGCGAAGCCGTAACTACCTAGTAACACACCATATGCGAACCACCCCGCCAGGCGTCCAACGTTGGCCTTCGTCCAGAGAAGCACCTCGGTGGCGAGCAGAGCCCCGGCGATCAGAGAGACCATCCGCGATAACGGCTCGGTGACGTGACCGCCTGCGTAGTCAGCGAGTAAAGCGGTCAGCCAAAAATAAAGGGGCGGCTTGAGGTTAATCAATCCGTAGTAGTCGCGCGCAACAAGCCAGTGACCATGAGAAATAATGTCCTGAATCCATTGGGCCTGAAGCGGCTCCTGCACGCCCGCAAACGGCGCGTTGATGCCTTGGCTAAGAACTACCAGTGCCGCGGCGAACGCACCTATGGCAGGGAGGACTTGTCGGCTCTTTCTGACTACCGAGGACGCAAACCGGCTGCGTACCAGACGCGCTTCTTCAGTGCGGCCAACAAATAACTGTTCGAAGCTGCGCAGCGCCAGAACTGGGATCAAGTAGAGCATCGTGCGATCAGGGTCTACAAGCTGCTCATCATTGACGAGATCGGCTATCAGCCTATGAGCCGCGAGCAGACCAACTTCGGCCCGTTTGATACCTTCCGCTATAAACGTCCCTTTCGGTCGGACAAAAAGAATGACGCGGGGACTCTCGGACAGACGGATGAACCGGTGCTGTCGCGGAATTCGATATCCCCGCCGGGCACAATGCGCTTTAAAGGCGTGGCCATCTCGGCGGCAGTCAATAGATGCGTTCGGATAGCCTAGAGTGAGCAATCATGCCCCGCAACCCATGGACGACTCGGCCGGATCCTCATCGAGAGCACTTTTCTCGACTCGCCGTTCCCAGCTTGACCCGACCTCGCGATGAGAGAACAAGATGAAGCGACAGCGGAGCGCGGGGCTTAGCTTCTTTGCAGTGACTTTTCATGTCGGGCGGTTCTGCATGAGTCGCTTACTTCCGATGATCGAGGTCGGTGTGACCGGCATCGGTTTGGCTCCCCGGGCCGGATTCGAACCAGCGACCCGACGGTTAACAGCCGTCTGCTCTACCGACTGAGCTACCGGGGAGCATTGCCTGACGCTAGAACCTACTTCGTATCTTTCCTGCGCATCAGAAGCAATAATCGCCGTGGTTCAGCTGCGACGATTGGAATTATTGGTGCAGCTCTCGGCGCCCGGCTCAGCCAGCATCAGCATCCCGTAGCGGATGGTAGCGGCAAGTTTCTCGATGCGCTCGAGGAGCTCGGGATGCGCGTCGATTGGCGCGGTTTGCAGCCGCTCAGCGGCCCACGCCAGATTCTCGCGCATCAGGTTCAGTGCGCGTTCGATGCTGTGATGATCGCGGGCTTGCCGATGCGCTCGTTCGCGTGCAGCCTGGAGATCCCGTATTTGAATCAGCTCACCCATAGTCTGTCAGCATTATTGCGTATAGATCCGTGCTCGGCCAGCAGCCGGTTGAAAAAGTCTTCGCGGCCTGATTCTCCTCGCGTACGGTCTTCCGCTGCGAATGGGAGAGAGCTGGAAGGAGGAAACCAGTTTCTGTGCAGAGTGTTGAGACTGAGCTTCCAGCAATGCGAATTGGCAACCCATTCTCCTCACCCTACTGACGGGCCGGACCGAATAGTCATTTGAGTTTCTTGCCAGCGCGACGTTTTAGTGCGAGTGTTTCGTGTCCCCTCTCGGTGAACCATAGGATCTGGCTGACAATTCCGTTCATGATGTCGAGTTCACGTAGCCGAAGTCCTGCCCGCCCCACAATAGCGCGAAGCGTAAACATGATGTGGTCTGGATTATCTTCCGGCAAAAAACCAATCGCAACCAACGCTTTCGCCATCCGCGCCAGCATCGCGTCCGTTTCGGTGCTTGGGGCCCATTGTTGTGCCAAGGGCAGTTCGCGCGCCGCGCCCGCTGCCAGCATCAACTCGTAAGCAACGATTATCACCGCCTGCGCAAGATTAAGCGACGGATACGCCGGAGCAGTCGGGATCGTTGTCAGACGCTGGCACAACTTAAGTTCCTCATTGGTGAGGCCACAGTCCTCTGGACCAAAGACGAACGCAATTCGATTCGCATCGCTCAATACTGACAACTCATTCGATATCTCACGAATTGGCCGCGCCTCGCTGCGATAGAGGCCGGCGCGCGCGGTCGTGCCGACCACCAATGTGCGATCGGCCAGTGCTGAATCCAGTCCGGGATGAATCGTAGCAGCAGCCAATACGTCACGACCGTGAACGGCCATCGTTGCGGCCTCGCCCTGACCGGAGTTCTGGCGGGACCAAGTTCGTTTGACGTCGTTGGCAGCGTGAAAGGCGGTCGGCGGCACGATCCGCAGGTCGCTGCATCCCATATTTTTGAGAGCGCGCGCCGCCGCGCCGATATTACCCGGCGATCTGGGCTTGAACAGCACGAAAGCGACGTTGTCGAGCGGCATCGGTATCGGCCTCAGGTTTGAATCAGGCCTGGATACTCATTTTAATCGTATTGATGAGGAACATCCCGCGCGTGATCGCGCTTTGAGAGAACGGACTACCGCATGAAACGTAGGATAGATCGATGAAAATCGTTTCCTTTGGCGATGTGCACATGGCCACGCGCAATCTCGGGCGCATGGCCGACGTCTTGCGCGATACTGACTTGATTATCGTTTCGGGCGATTTGACCAACTTTGGCGGCATTGACGACGCCCGGAAAGTACTCGACAGCGTTCGCCAGGCGTGTCCGCACGTGCTCGCACTACCGGGTAATCTCGACCGCCGTGAAGTCACACAGTTTCTCGAAGCCGAGGGGATTGCGCTGCACGGCAAAGGCGTGGTGCTTGATGGCATCGGCATTTTCGGCTGCGGCGGCTCCAACATTACTCCGTTCAACACGCCGACCGAGCTGACCGAGGACGAAATATACGCGACGTTAAGACTTGGTCACGAGGTCGTTCAGAATCGCCGCCCACTCCTGATGGTCTGTCATACACCGCCCTACGAGACTAAATGTGACCGGATCGTTGGCGGCAAGGCGGTCGGCAGCACGGCCGCGCGACGCTTTATAGAAGAGGTGAAGCCAGACTTGTGCATTTCCGGCCATATTCATGAGTCAGCCGCCACCGATGCGATTGGGCCGACTAGAATCATCAATGCTGGACCATTCAAGGGCGGCGGCTATATCGTCATCCATGCTGACGGTTCGCAACTCGCAGCCAAACTCGAATTTCTTTGAGGTTCCTCTGCCCTCACTCGCTGCTCAGTCGATTCGCGTCTGGGGCGGCAAGATCGCACACGGATGGCCCATTATCCTCAAGAATTGTTTCAAGTTGATGCAGCGTTTTGTGCTGGGCCGAATGCCTTTCCCAAGGCACTGATTGGCCGGCGACGGTTGCCACCGCTCAAAGGTCGCGGCCGACTGCCTCCGCAACCGGCTTCAGCACCCTCATCAACTCGGCGAACGACGCCGGATTCAATTGCTGGGGTCCGTCGGACAAGGCCTTTGTCGGCTGCGGGTGTACCTCGATTAGCAAGCCATCGGCCCCGGCGGCGACTGCCGCCAGCGCCATCGGCGTCACCAGCGACCAGATTCCGGTGCCGTGGCTCGGGTTGACGATTACCGGCAGATGAGTCCATTGCTTAAGCAGCGGCACCGCGTTGAGATCCAGGGTGTTGCGGGTTGCAGTTTCGAAAGTGCGAATGCCGCGTTCGCACAGGACTACATTGGGATTGCCTTCCGAGAGGATATACTCGGCGGCCATCAGGAACTCCTCGATTCGAGTGGACATCCCGCGCTTGAGTAGGATCGGTTTGCGAATTTTGCCCAAGCGGCGCAGTAGCGAGAAATTCTGGGCGTTGCGCGCTCCCACCTGGAGCATATCGGCATGCTCAGCGACCAGTTCGATGTCGTGGGCATCCATAATCTCGGTGACTACGGGCAAACCGCAGCGTCGGCCTGCATTTTCCAGCAACAGCAGACCTTCGTTCTCCATCCCCTGGAACGAATATGGGGAGGTGCGCGGTTTATAGGCGCCGCCCCGCAACAGATGAGCACCAGAGCGTACGACTGCGTCGGCAGCGCCCTCGACTTGCTCGCGGCTCTCGACTGCGCACGGGCCCGCAATCACGGCGAGCCGCTTGCCGCCGATGGCAGCGCCATTGACCCGAATTACGGAACCTTCGGGCCGCACCTCGCGGCTTGCGAGCTTAAACGAATGGAGAACCGGCATCACACGGTCCACGCCTGAAACAGATTCCAGATGCTGGAGCGAGTGGGTTTCGCCGCGCTCCTCGCCCACGCAAGCGATCACGGTTCGCTCGATGCCAACGATCACGTGCGCACGGTAGTCGAGTTGCTCGACCATCCGCACGACATTCTGTATGTTGGCCTCGGTGGCATGCGCCTTCATTACGACGATCACGTTATGGGACCTCTTGCACTGAGAAATAACAAAGCTAGCGCCAGGACAAGCGCCTCACAAGGCGGTTGTCCTAATTTGCCCAGCAATGTCCTAAATTCATGGGCAGAGTGTGCTAATTTCCTGCCGGATTGGTCATGCAGGAACAATCCATAAAAGAATGTCGTTCCCAAGCAGATGTCTCTTCATAATGGTTCGGGTCTAAATGTCGCCAGAACCCGATGCCACATTTGGAGCAGTAACCTTCCTGATGGACCGTGGTTAGACTAACACGGGGACCAGTGGATAGCTGAAGAGGTCGATGGCAATCGGGGCAGCGTTCTTTTGATGCCATTTGTTACCACAATTTCATCTTGCCAGACGGGGATCGTCAGTTGCGACGCAGGCCAAAGAATAGATACGTCGGTCGAGGGGGTCTGCTATTGCGCTAGGATGGTTAGAGTTGACCTTCTCTACGCGCCTTAGAAGTTCAGCTATCATATGCTCGCATTCGGCAGCGGTGTCGTAAGCTCCCCCATTTTCCCATGTTGAAAGTCGCGCGTCCTTAACAACGCGGTCATGAATGATCGGTGGAAATAGTAAATACCAGCCTATCAGGGCGAACGCAGCGGAGTGGCGGGGCTTCATTCTTCAGAGCTCGCTTTCATGTCGGGCGGGGGCAAGTAGAAACGATACTGCATAGGAATTCGGCCATACTTTTCCGCCATCTTTTCTTGCAACTCGGTTAAATTGCGGCAGGTACTCGAAACTCCAATGAGCATCCAGATATGCTCGATGAGCTTCCGGAGCCCGTATTGCCCGCTGAGGTACAGATGCCAGTTTTCACCCTTCTGTGGGCGTGGCGCATGGTCTTTCAGCCACTTAGCCACATCCGGATCGAGATATTCGTAAACCAATTCAGTAACAAGCTTACCCCAATATTTGGGTCGTTTTGTCACACTCCCCTTCCAGCCGGTTAACCGTCCGAACTCTTTCCAAAGGTCGTCTGTGAAAGTTTTTTCCCATTTCCGCATTTCCTCCCCCAAATAGGCGCGTAGCTTAACTTGTAGTGCGTCCTCCGCTCGTTCGTATTGATTCCCGGTTGCCTCATCCACTAGGGCATCAAGGCCAACTTTCGCGCACGCCGCGAAAAAGATATCTGCACGAATGGCGATTTGAGCTGCCGGTTTGTGAGTTTGGTAGTGCTTTCCTTCTGCATACTCGCGTCGAGCGCCGCGACCATCCCTTGGCAGATTTCGATCATCAGGTCGGTCGGAAGGCCCTTCACATTTCGTCCTAAGCCCTCGACTTCCGGCAGTCGAAAAGCGACCATCTTCTCGAGCACTAAGTCCATATTTATAAAGGGTTTTAGGGGGTCTACTCCTCAGATACTTCTCGAGCCGCCGCCGCCCTTAATTCCTGTCAGCCATTCAGTGGCGGATGTACGCCCAATAACCCTTCGGCCGTTGTTCAGGACATAGCAGGGTATCTCGAATTCCTCATCGAGAGGCAGGCGCAGCACACCACGGAGTTTTGCTTCAGGTAATGTCGAGCGTTTCAATCTCTCCAGCCGGATGCAGATGCGCCGATGCACCCGGCTACGAATGGGTTCAGCAAAAAGCTGGAGAATCATGAGGCAGCCGTGGCGCTCTGGATCGCCTTCTACAATCTCTGCCGGTACACGAGACGCTGCGCTGTACGCCAGCTATGGCGCTAGGCGTAAACGGATCATATCTGGACGATTGCGGAGCTTGCGCAGGCTACGCTTGAGCCTTCAGACATTCCACCTTTGCCACGCCCGTCGCCCGGAACGACGCTTAGGTCCGGTTATCGACCATTCAAGCCGGTTGTGATTCAAGGCGGAAAGATAAGCAAGCCGAGATGACAAGAAAGGGTGCCATATCGTTGTTGTCTGGCTTAGAATGCTGGTAAAGCTTAACGCAAAAACCGACGCCTTATGCCAGTATTCGCCATCGTTAGCACAAGCGACCCAGCAAAAATTCGGACTGTTTTAAACAACAAGTTCGCAGAGAATCACATTCAACTCCCTCGTGGATCGGTTGGCTGGTATTCGCTCCAAATGCTACCGCTCAAGAGGTTTCAAATCAGCTAGGCGTCAGTGAAGGAGAATCAGGCACAGGAATCGTGTTCGCAATAGCAGGCTATTGGGGACGTGCGCCAACGAACGTATGGGAGTGGTTGTCCGTCAAAATTGTACAACATTAAAGATGCCTACTGAAAGGACAGAAACAACTCCGAAACAATTCGGAGAATCCACGCCGCCCCAATATGCAATGGTGGATTACAGTTTCACTTTGCAGGCAGTGATGGAACTTCAAAAATCGGTGGGACAATTAACCGCGAAATTCGATGAGTTTGATAAAAAACTAGATCGTCAAACCGATAAGCTTGACGGTCTCGGTCGCCAAATTTATGCGGCTTGGGCAGTGTTGATTGTGTTCACGGTGATTGGTGGGTTTCTGATAAACCATCTTTGGGGCCCGATCTCGAACATGCTTGCGCAAGCGCTAAAAGCATCGCCTCATTGATTGTCCTAATTTCCCGTCCTGTGTGTCCTAATTCGGACAGTACCCACAAGGCTTATTTGGTTGAACCAAATCAGTTGACCTACTATTGTGGCCATATCAATCCGGTTTGTGATGCGCTTGGAGCGCATCGGCGGCATCTACCCAGACGGAGATGACTGTGATTCGCACCCTTTCGCGGCAGCTTAAGCTGATACACACGTCCGACGTTCACCTGGAGAGCGACACGTTTGGTTCGGGTCCCCGGGGCGATATCTTCCGTGACAGCGTGCGCCGCGCCTTTGCCGGAGTAATTGATGTCGCGAACGGCAACCGTGCCGACCTTCTCCTGATTGTAGGTGACCTGTTCGATTCGAACCGCGTCAGCGCCGAGGCGCTCGCCTTCGCAATGGATCAGATTGAGCGCGCACGGATGCCGGTAGTGATGATACCTGGTAATCATGACGCTCATGACGAGCGTTCGATCTATGCTGCACTTTCCCCGGCTTCGTTGCCTGGAAACCTGCACCTGATCCTTGACCCCGAGGGTGTCTCGTTGGAATTTCCAGAGCTTGCCGCGCGTGTATGGGGTCGCGCGCTGGTTGAGCATTCGCCGGAATACCGCCCGCTGTCCGGCTTGCCGGAGCCAGTGCCGCACGCATGGAATATCGGCCTGGCACACGGGTTTTTCAGCGAAACCGAAACGAATCGCTCGTCGCCGATTACGCCGGCTGAAATCGAGGCGAGTGGCTACGACTATATCGCACTAGGCCATATTCACGTTTTCGGCGATGTATCCCAGGGCCGCACTCGCGCATTCTATTGCGGCACCCCGGCCCCACTCTATGCCAGTTCAGAGGCGGGTTGGGTGCTACAGATCAATTGCGTTCCGGGCGAACCCGTCCGAGTCGAGCGATTGACGGTGGGCGGTTCCATAATCTCGGCAGATAGCCTCGTCAGCCACTGATCCAGTCTCGGAGAGGCGCTGTTCAATTCTCAAGTGCAGGATGTTTGTCGTGCCAGGGACACGCCTCCTCAAAGGCCACGGCGAGTCGCGTATGCCGACCTCATCGGCGGGCCGTCCCACAATTTGAAGTCCGATAGGCAACCCCGAGCCGGTAAACCCGTTTGGCAACGAAATCGCCGGTTGGCCAGTCGCGTTAAATGGGAAAGTGAACGGGATCCATCCGAAGGTTGCTTCAAGCGAGTCTTCGGGCGAGGCATACAGTGTTCCGAGCTTTACGGCTGGATACGGCAGAGTCGGCGTCAATAGCGCGTCGTATCGGCAAGTCCGATCTATTTTCCAGAGCGGTTGCCTCGCCCGCTCGACGCCGAAGGAAATCTTCTCAAACGTCCGATGTCTATCGCATAGACCAGCATTGAGGGATCGCAGCACAGGGTCTAATGTTATTTTGAGGGTTTCGAGCGCTATTCAGAAACTTTTCAAAAAGGCATCTGTTGGTGTTCGCGGCATAATCGTCCTTGGCATTGCGGTAGCCGTCGGCGGCATTTCCGCACTCGCCTGGGGTCAACCAGCGCGAGCTCGCGGAAGCGGCACTACAAATCAGTCCAATCAATCTGCTGAGCAAGCTGTAGTAACCTACCCCCAGCCGCCGCCGGGATTTGATCCCCTTATGGCGTCGGATAAGCAGCTGGCACGTTACGGATTTCCACCTCGGCCCGACGCTCGGGGAGCACCCGAATCATACCGCCATTGGCGTTCACTAGTGTTGGTGCCGCGCATCGCAAATCCGACATTGGAGCGAACGACGATCTATAACGGTGCCACTCAACGTGCGCCGACTAAAAACGAGCCTCAATGAAGCACCACACGTTTTGACGGACAAGAGAACGTCGATGGGTGAGACGGCGCTGCAACTGCGCTACGTTCTGCGACCCTCCCTGCACGGAGGAACTGCCGGCAATGGCATTTTGCGATGACCAGCAATTTGATTCTCGCCGGACCTCAAGCTGTGGCCGCACTACAGCGCAACATTGCGGGTTCGCTTTTCCCGCATTCTCCGACCCTGCGCTCTCCAGACCTTGCTGAATAGGGTTCAAGCTGGTAAAGGCAGCACCTCTTGCGACGGTGTTGATCAGTTCCCAGCGCGCCGCGATTAAGCTGGGGCGACGCCTCGCATCACACAAGCGCGGCGGGATCAAAACCAGGACCGCCGTAGGGCTGAAGGGCGGAATTACGCAGGGATGGGTTGGGCTGATGCTGTAGCCGAAACGCGGGAGAATCGAGCGCTCTCAGCATCCCTCGTCAGCATTCGTCTGATTCTGCGCTACACGCATCCAGGGGCTCGCAGCCGGCATTGGCAATCCCTAACTGTGTCGAGCTTGTCATGGCCGCAGCAAAGCTGCATCAACGGCGCTGAGCGGGGGCTATCGCAGGATAGGGTGAAATGGTCAGGCGGCCGCGCTAATCTTTTTGGCTCGATGGTAATTCGAGAGGTGATTCTCTGGGTTCACGTGCTGTGCGGCGTCGTATGGGTCGGCGCCTGCGCAACGTTCGTCGTAGCGGCGGCAGCATTGAATGGAGAACCTGATGAATCATCCGCATTTACCATCAAGGTAGCTCCACAGATTAATCGCCTGTGTGTGCCGATGGCAATCGCGATTCCAATCACCGGGATCGGCAATCTGATGTTCGCCGCGCAGGCGCGCGGCTTGGTTCTTCCGGCAGAGTTCATCGGAATTGTCGCTGCCAAAGTCGGTCTCCTCAGCATCATGGCACTGGGATTGTTGGGTGCCTCGCGGGCGGCGGTCATACTTCAGAAACAATTACCAATGGGACCATCTGCGCCGCGGCACAAGGTCAACAGGCGAATAATGGCCTTATACGGGCTCATTACTGGGGCGGGAGTCTTCGCGTTGGTATTGGGGTTATGGCTTTCAGGAACTTAAATGCGCATCAGAGGAGACATTTTAGTTCTCACTGTGCACTTTTCATTGTAGCTGCGTTGTACAGCTGGCGAGAACGGAGTTGATGGAGCAGCCACCAAAGATCCAGGTCGGCGAGTTTACTGTCGCGTTTCTCAGTGATGGTATCTGGCGCAACGACGGCGGATGCATGTTCGGCGTAGTCCCACGCGAGCTATGGCAGCGCGACCACCCGGCAGATGATAGAAACCGTATCCGGCTAAATCTCGTTTGTCCCCTGATTCTCAAAGGCGGCGAAGCAATTGTCGTGGATACCGGTATCGGCAACCGGCTGAGCGAAGTTGAGCGCAAGATTTTCGACCACGGCGATGGCTGGCTTATCGATGGTCTCAAGCAGCTTGGTCTGGAACCCGGCGACGTAACTCACTTGCTTTTGTCTCATCTTCATTTCGACCATTGTGGGGGAATCATACGGCGACAAAATGCGGGGGGCTTTGATGCCGCGTTTCCCAAAGCTCGGATATTTCTACAAAAGGGCGAATTCGAGATTGCCAGCAATTCGAGCAACGAACGGCTGCGAGCCGCCTATCGGCATGTAGCTGAATGCCTCGAACCTGTCACTAGGATGCTGGAGCTAATCGACGGTGATGTGGACCTGGTGCCAGGTGTGACCGCGGTCGTCACGGGCGGCCATACCGAGCGGCATCAGGTCGCACTAGTGCATTCGTTAGGCGAATGTTTCATGCATTTGGCCGACATCGTTCCGACGCGTTCACATATGCGGGGAGCATGGAATCAGGCGTACGATCTCGATGCGCTGCGCACGATGGAGCAGAAGGCCCATTATCTTGGCCGTGCGATAGCTGAAGGATGGTGGGTTTCCTTCGCACACGACGCTTCGGTATGTGCGGCACGGATCGTGAATAACAACGGAAAATTGATGCTCGGAGAATCGCTGCCGGTACCTGAAGGTCTCGATCATAAGTGATGGTGACGTCCCGGTCGCTGGAAACGCAATTCACCTATCAGTGACGAACTGGGAAAATGGCCGCGTATGGCCGCTTGGCCTTAATCGAGGAACTAAGTTGCTTTGTTGAGGGAAAACGCGTTATACTGCGTGCGGGATGCGCTTGGACCATAGCACGTCCGTCCACCCAGATTCCTTTCCTAACTTACATAAAAGTAAAAGAGGCTCGTCTAACCAAGGAGTTAGCTGATGGCCGAAGTGAACACGTTTGAGCAAGTAATCAAGGCGGATCGTGCCGCTCGCGAAGCCAAACAGTGGCGCGGAACGCTGCTCGATTATCTGGAGCTGGTAAAGGGTGACCCTACCGTTACCAAGATGTCGCATGCACGCATTTACGACATGATCATCGCCACCGGGCTGCGCAGCATTCACGAAACCGACGATCCGCGCACCAAACGTCTGTACAAAGATGAGCCGATCAAGGTCTACAATTTTTTCGCCGATGAATTTTTCGGCATTGAACGAACAATTGCCCAGATCGTCCGGTATTTCCATTCCGCGTCCCTCAAAGGCGAGGAAAGCCGGCAAGTGCTCTATCTGATGGGGCCAGTTGGCTCGGGCAAGAGTTCGCTGGTCGAGCGCGTGCAGCGCGGGCTTGAGCAACTCGATCCGGTGTACTCGATTGAGGGCTGCCCGATGCACGAGGAGCCACTGCATCTCATCCCCCGCCATCTACGGCGCGAATTCGAAAAAATGCTTGGCGTCCATATTGAAGGCGACTTGTGTCCGGTTTGCCGGTATCGGCTTAAGGAGAACTATGGCTTGCGCTACGAGGAAGTCCAGGTAGAGACCAGGAATTTCTCGAAACGCAACCGCATCGGCATCGGGGTGGTGCCGCCGGTCGATCCGAACAACCAGGATACCTCGGTGCTAATCGGCTCGGAGGATATTTCCAAGCTCGACCAGTACTCGGAGGGTGACCCGCGCGTGCTCGAACTTAACGGCGCGTTGAACGTCGGCAATCGGGGGTTGGTCGAATTCATTGAAGTGTTCAAGAACGAGACCGAATACCTGCACGCGATGATTACCGCGACCCAGGAGAAGGTGATGCCCGCGCCGGGCCGGCACGGCATGGTCTATGTCGATACTTGCATCCTAGCCCATTCGAACGAAGCCGAATGGCAGAAATTTAAGGCCGATCACACCAATGAAGCGATTCTCGACCGCATCGTCGTGGTCAAGGTGCCTTACAACCTGCGCCTGTCAGAAGAAGTAAAGATTTACCAGAAGATCATTCGCAACTCGGATTTCCGTGCCCACGTGGCGCCGCATACGCTCGAACTGGCATCGATGTTCGCAATTCTATCGCGGCTCGAACCGACTTCGAAGTGCGATCTGATGACCAAATCGCGGCTGTACAATGGCGAGGAAGTGGTCGAGAAGGGACGCACCAAAAAAGTCGATGTGCAGGAACTGAAGGAAGACGCCAAGCGGGAGGGAATGAGCGGTATATCGACGCGCTTCATCATGAAGGCGCTCGACAACGCTCTCTCCGACAACGCCTCCGGCAACTGTATCAATCCGATCAACGTGCGCGAAGCGTTGATCTCGATGAGCAAGGAGGCAGACCTGCCCGACGATACCCGAAAACAGTATCTCGAATTCCTGCAGGATACGCTGCACAAGGAATACCTCGACTTACTCGAAAAAGAGATCACGCGCGCGTTCGTCTACTCTTATCAGGAACAGGCCGAGTCTTTGTTTCAGAACTACCTCGATCACGCCGAGGCCTACGTCAACAAGACCAGGGTGCGTGACCGCAATACCAAAGAGGAATTGCCGCCTGATGAGGGCTTCCTCAAATCCATCGAGGAACAAATCGCGATTATCGGCTCGGCTGCCGACGGCTTTCGCCAGGAGGTGATCGCATACCTGTGGGCGTCTTCTCGGCGTGGTGAGAAGGTCAGCTATCGCAGCTATGAACCGCTGAAGGAGGCGATCGAAAAGAAGCTGATGACCTCGGTGCGGGACATCTCGCGCATCATCACCAAAGCGCGCACCCGCGATGAGGAGCAGAGCGAAAAATACGGCTCAATGGTGAAGAACCTCCTTGAAAATGGTTACTGCGAATCGTGCGTCGATGTCGTGCTGAAGTACGCGGCGAATAATCTGTGGAAGGACTGAGCGGGCATTGGTGATTGAACTAGCGAACCGGTTGAACCGCTGGTACAACGGGTGAACGACTGCGGGGCGGCCCGAAAACCGTGGGCGCGTCATGGTCTAAGGACGATTCTCCAGCCTGGCCGACTTCCGCAACTCACCCAAAGTCGGAAAGGGCCCGGGCCGGTCGTTCGGAGATGCATGAGGGGATATTATGAAGGCTGAGGCGACGGGTACTTCCTATGAACGATGATACGATCTTCCGCGAATATCGTCCCTCTGACGCCGAACGCTCCGATCGTTCCGCAGGCGATCGCCTGCGGCATCGCGAGAAGGTGCGAGAGTCGATTCGTGAAAATATCGCCGACATTATCGCCGAAGAGTCCATTATCGGTAAAAACAGGGACAAGGTAATCAAGGTCCCTTTACGGGGGATCAAGGAATACCGCTTCATATACGGCGAGAATAGCCCCGGTGTCGGGGAAGGCGATGGCGAAGCGCGGCCGGGCCAAGTCGTCGGCAAGACCGGCAAGGAAGGTCAGGACAAAGGTGACGGCCGCGCGGGCGACCGTCCGGGAGTCGATTACTACGAAACCGACGTCTCGCTCGAGGAACTGATTGATATCATGTTCGAGGACCTGGAGTTGCCCAACCTCGAACGGCGTGCGTTGCGCGAAATCCCATCCGACCGCTCCACCAAACGCAAGGGTTATCGCCATGTCGGCATCCGTGTCCGCCTGGACAAAAGGCGAACCGCGCGCCAGCGCGTGATGAGGGCGCTGGCCACCGGCCGCAAGCAGGACCTCGCTCAAGTCGAGGCCGCGGGCCAGATCGAAAACGCCAGCGTGGAGGAGCCCCAGCCTCTAGACGGGCCGGCCGTATTACAAGCCCCTGTGAAAAGGCGCTTTCCGTTCCATCAGGATGATCTCCGCTATAAGCATCTCGAAACCGATACCCGCGAGGATTCCAATGCCGTCGTCATCTGCATTATGGACACCTCCGGTTCGATGGACACGATGAAGAAGTATCTGGCTCGCAGCTTCTTCTTCCTGCTCTACCAATTCATCTCAACGCGCTATCGGAACGTTGAAATTGTATTCATCGGCCATCATACCGAAGCCAGTGAAGTGACCGAGGAGGAATTCTTCCACAAGGGGGAATCGGGCGGTACTTTCATTTCTTCCGGCTATCAAAAAGCGCTTGATATCATTACCGAGCGTTATCATCCGTCATTGTGGAATATCTACGCATTCCATTGCTCCGACGGCGACAATTTCGATTCAGACAACCCGGCGGCGTTAAGGACTGCTAAAGAACTGGCGGAAATCTGCAATCTGTTCGGCTACGGCGAGATCAAGCCGCTGGGTTCGCGCTATTACGAATCGTCGATGCTAAACGTGTTTCGGCGCCTGGATGAACCCAATTTCCAGGCGGTGCTAATTGAGCGCAAAGAGGACATTTGGCCTTCATTTAAGGCTTTTTTGTCCAAAGATCGGGTCAAGGAATAAGCCCTCAGGCGCCGCTGCGGCACAATGCTGGATCGGTGAAAAATGGCGAATTACGAGGTCAGCGAACTGGTTGACTGGGACAAGCGGATCCAGGAGAAGGCGGCGGAATTCGGCCTCGACTGGTTCCCGCAGGAATTCGAGATTTGCGATCACAATGGCATGCTCGGCTACATGGCTTATTCGGGGATGCCGTCGCACTACCCGCATTGGTCATTCGGCAAAGCATACGAAAAACTCAAAACGCTTTATGACTACGGCGTCAACGGACTGCCGTACGAGATGGTGATTAACTCGAACCCGGCGATCGCCTATTTGATGCGTGACAACACGTTGCTGCTGCAAATTCTGACGATCGCCCATGTCTACGGGCATAACGACTTCTTCAAGAACAATTTCACTTTCAAATCAGCGACGCGGGCGGAGTTGACAATCGAGTTCTTTAAAGCACATGCGATGCGAGTGCGGCGCTATATGGAGGATCCGTCGATCGGCGTGGAAAAGGTCGAGCGAATCCTCGATGCCGCACACGCGTTGTCGTGGCAATGCCGCCGCAACCTGGCCATCCGCAAGCTGAGCCGCAACGAGCAGGTCGAACGTGCGATCGAGGCTGCGCAGCCGCGTACCGACCCCTTTCAGCGCTTGCACGGCCGCCCTGAATTCAAAGAACCGGAGACGCGCAAGGTTCCGCTCGAGCCCGACGAGGACGTACTACTTTTTATCCGCGACCATAATCCTTTTCTGACGGAATGGGAAAAAGACCTGCTCACCATTGTGGATGAGGAAACCAAGTTTTTCCTGCCCATGATGGAAACCAAGATCATGAATGAGGGCTGGGCCAGTTACTGGCACAAGAAGATCGTCGAGGCGCTCGAACTCCCCCAGGGACTGCGCATTGAATTTATCGTTCGCCACAATCAGGTACTGCGTCCTATGCCTGGGTCGATTAATCCCTATCATGTCGGCTTCAAGATTTGGGAGGACATCTACCGGCGGCATACCGAACCGACTCCGGATGAAATCAAGAAATACGGCGCGCCTGGCAAAAACGGCAAGGATAAGCTGTTCGAAGTGCGCGAGGTCGAACGCGATACTTCGTTCGTGCGGCGCTATTTGACCGAAGAATTGATGCGTGAGATGGATATGTTTCAGTACGAGCCGCGCGGCGATGAGTTGGTAATCGACAAGGTCTCCGATGATGAAGGTTGGAAACAGATCAAGGAGACACTTATCAAAAACGTCGGCACCGGCTCGATCCCGGTGCTCAAAGTCGAGGACTCCGACTTTGGTCACAATCGCACCCTCTATCTGAAGCATTACCACGATGGGCGCGACCTGCTGCTCGAGTACGCTGAAAAGAGCCTCGCCTTCGCCTATCGGCTATGGGGCCGCGAATGCGTGCTGGAAACGACCCTACAGAGCAAACGCTCGCTGCTCTGCTACAACGAGCGCGGCTTCTCGATGCGCGCTCTGAAGTAGCATCTCTCATTTTCATCTTGAACCAAGCGCATTAGGCGCTGAACGAAGTGAGCTTCGGCCGAGCTTACCCGGCTGACGCGCAAACTCCGCTCACGGAACACGGATATGGATTACGGTCCGAAGTTCGAACAGGGGCTTCGGCTGATGCTTGAAGCGATCGCTGCGGCTGAGGACTCGGCTAATGCACCGCTCGCTCCAGCCGCTATGATGGCAGAACTCAACGAACTCGCGGAACTACGCGGGCGCCCGGCCTTCTATCCGTACCTGGGTTCAGGGGTTGGCCGTGGCGCACGTGCGATGCTTGCCGATGGCCGCTGGGTTCTCGATATGGCGCTTGGAATTGGCGTTCACCTCTTTGGCCACGGCAATCTGGATCTGATCGAGACCGCGATTCGAGCGGCGGCTTCAGACCTGGTGATGCAGGGAAATCTGGTTTTTAATCGCGAATACAATCTCCTGATGAAAGCCTTGCTGGCGCATGCGCCGCGCAGCATGGCTCATTGTTGGCTATCGCTGATCCGGCGCCGATGCGAACGAGAACGCGCTCAAACTGGTTCGGCAAAAACGGGACGGGCGGCCGGGCGTAATCGCATTTCGCGGATGCTTTCACGGGCGCACCAGCGCAATGGCCGAGATCACCGATCGGCCTGATTACCGGGTTGGGCAACCACAAACCTTTCCGGTTAGATATCTGCCATTCTACGATCGCCACGATTCCCGTTCAGCGGCAACCACGCTGGCATCACTGCGACAGATTATCGCGCGCGACGGGGACCAGATCGCGGCCATGATCGTGGAACTCGTTCAGGGGGAAGCTGGCTTTATTACTGCGCCGCGAGAATTCTTCGTACCTCTATTCGAGCAGTGCCGCAGTGCCGGAATTCCCATATGGATAGACGAGGTGCAAACCTTTGCGCGCGTCTCGGAATTGTTTGCGACCGATCTGCTGAACCTCGCGGATTATGCCGACGTTATCACGATAGGCAAAATCTTCCATGGCAGTGCGCTGTTGTTCCGCAAAGAGTTCAGTCCGGATCCAGCACTGATTTCCGGCACCTACTCTGGGGCTACCGTGCCGATGACGATTGCCCGCCGCATCCTCGAGAAGCTGACGACCGAACAAATACTCGGTCCAGAGGGTCGCGAGAAACAACTGGAAAAGCTTACGCGCGATCACCTGGAACGGCTGTCGCGGACGAAGCCGGGACTGATTTCGGAGGTAGACGGCGTTGGCGCGATGATCGCTTTCCGCATTGGGGACGGCGCCCTGAACAGCGTTCGCGAGTTCATACGGCGATGTTTTGATGCTGGACTGGTGCTCTACTACGGCGGCCATGACCCCGCGTGTGTAAGACTGTTCTTGCCCGCCGGCGTCCTGACCGAGGATGAATTGGGCGAAGCCTTCGTAATCATGCAACGCTGCTTGGAGTAGCTGGAATCAACAACTAAATGCCGTTCACCTTAGCGGCGAGGCGCGGCCGGAAGTTCTGATGGCGTGAGGTTCGCGCGTTCGCGAGACAGGCGGTAATGGCTCAGCAGGCCAGTGATAAGCAACGCGGCTCCAAGCAGCGATGCGATCATCCCCAGCAGGCCGCCAACGCTAGCGAGGTTCTGGCCCGCCGTCTCGATCACCAGGTCAGTGCCAAAAGTCAGCAATATCCCACCGAAAAACACCAGAACATCAGAAAAGAATCGCATTTGCGCTTGCTTTCGCCGAATGACGGAGCGAAGTCATCTCTTCGGCCCCTGTAGCTATATGCCAAGCGGCGTCGCCGTTCCTGATCTCAGTCACGCCGCGGTTACGGAGATAATTCCATGGAGTCCATTAAAATTAACAACGCTCAGGACCGCAGGCCATTGAGCAGAGGAATCCTTGAAGACTGGCGCGATGAATTCAACCTGGATAATTGTCAATCGCGGGCCTGAAGTTCGCCGAGCGCCTCCAGGGCCGCAATTGACGGTGAATTCCGTCAGTTGATCAAGATTCCACGACATCATCGAGCGAACTTCGGCTAGAGAAAGCGCCATGTCATCTCCGTGCGTGAAGAAGTACATGATCCCGGGCTATTCGGGTAGTTCTTGAAATGAATCGATCAACCGAGGAAAAGATGCCGACTTTTGATACCTTTGAAGGACGGCACAGGGACGACGCGCACGCTCCAATGGATTCTTCTCGTTGGTCGCTGAAGTCTGACGTTCCACTCGGTCGCGCTGCTCACTGTGTTCTCCGCGAAAAACTCGGTGATAGCGATCTGAACGATCGGATACCAGTGCTGGACCGCTGACGGGCCCGATCCGTGAAATTTCGGCATTAAGTGCGACATTGCAGCAGACGAAATCCGCTTGGCAACAGTGCGCACCTGCGCTTCGCTCCAACGGCCCCATGCGCCGATCTCGAGCATCGGACGCCATTCGTCCAGCCCGTAAAGCTTAAGGCCCACTACCGTCCTCAGCGGTTCGGGCACCGCTGAGGATTTAGTCAGAAAGAATTTGCCAGTTATGAATTCCAGATTGGAAAAGTCTTTTCTCATGCGAGTTGCGAGACGGCGCACCTTCTCGCTCAGTTTGATCGCTCGGTACTCAACGTTGGCTGTGCGCTGCCTCAGAAAGCTAACATCCCAGTGCTTCACCTCCACGATATGAAGGCCGCTCGGGCCAATCACAACCATGTCGAGATCATCGGGGACTCGATGCGCCGCGAGCGAGAACTGGAGGTTGGTGAGAATGATAAAAAGCCCCTCACCGTCGAGCTGCTGAATCTGCTGAGAAACCTTGTCTAAGGCGGTCTTCTCGCTTTCGTTGGCGAACTGACCACAATGGACCGGTTCGAACCTCATTCCCGACCTCGTAGAAATAGCCTCGACCTTACCTGTGGCGGCATTGAGCGCGTCTTCTTGCTTATAGTTTGTCCAAAATACTTTTCACGTTGATGGCATCATTGTCAGAAACTTCGTTAACACGATCGCTGAAATAATTCCCATCTCCGACTCTGTCAGATTCCGAGCAAGGGGCGAATCTTCGCAGTTACCTCCGCGAGCACGTCGGCCGACGCTTTGCCCACGATCTCTGCGCGGCGAGCTACCCAATCCGCGCTTTTGAGGTGGTCTGCCAAGACAACGCCCGACAGGGGCAGGCCCGCCGGAAGCGCGACCTCGAACGGATAGCCTTTTGCTTGGGTCGTAATTGGGCAAACAAGCGCCAAATTCGCCCGACGATTGTAGGCTGCCGGAGACAATACCAGCGCGGGCCGCCGTCCGGCCTGTTCGTGGCCGGCTTGGGGATCAAACGTCAGCCAGAGAAGATCGCCTCGTTCAGGCACGTGGCGCGCAGCGCTCACCAGTACTCGTTACCGACGGGCGCGCCCCAGTCAGTTTCGCGGTGACGGTTCTTCGGTGTGATCCCCGCGACCAGCTCCTGCAGGCTGTACTCGCGATGAGCCGGAGCAAGTACGAGATTTCTCCCGGACACCCTCACCTCCACGTTCGCGCCCTCATCGAGCCCGACTTCCTTGGCGATGGCTCTCGGGATCCGAACACCCAGACTATTCCCCCATTTTGCAATCCGAGCGCGCAAATGCCACCTCTCTTTCGATTCAAAGATACACAACGGATATACACTGAAAGCCGCCCATGCGGCAAGCCACTTCCAGGCGCCGACACGCAGCACCTAACGCTGTTCCGGTAAAGACCCGCCGCGCCATGAGCGAGAACTCTGCGCTAGTCACGGCGGCCTTGAAACTCCCCCCGCGCGCTCACTGGTCGCTCCGCCGCGCTCAGCAGCGGTGTCTTTACCTCCTCTCGCTCTGGTCCGGGGGCAGTGCCAAAAGTCAGCAGTATCCCACCGAAAAACTCCAGAGCGGCAGAAAAGAATCGCATGCGCGCCTGCTTTCGCCGAATGACGGAGCGAATTTTGCCACGACCTCGACCGCCATGGTATGGCGATTTCGACGCCCTTTTTGTGTTCACCGTTTCTTCGGCGTTCCCACAATCTTCGCGCAATTTTTTGCGCAATTTTCGCGATAGCTACACCCAGGCGACGCAGCGCCGCGCGAGAGCATCGAACTTCGCTCGTTAGTATTCTGGCCCGAAGAGGATCGAACCTGAGCGAGCCTGGCCCTGATCGAAAATACAAAACGGCGGCAACGATTCCCAGTCTCGAAGCGTTGCCGCTGTCCTGCTGCTGCTGCCGATTTAGGAACTCAACGAATTGATGAACCTGAGCACTGCGGTGGCGCAGGCTTCTGCCTGATCAACATAGATTTCGTGCCCTTTCCCATCGATGACCGCGATGCGCGCGCGGGGGATCGCGTCACGCATCGCGACTTGTCCCTTGAGCGGCTCGAGGGCGCTGTTGGCGGGAGCGAGGATCAGGGTCGGCACCTTAATCTGCGAGAGCAGCGGAGCAACATCGACAGTCGGCACCGCTCGACACAATCCCTGCAGGACGTGCGTCGGAATTCGCGCCCATTGATCGATCACCCACTCCGTATGGGCGGGATTCCCGCCGGTTAGTCCACCTCCCGATTCCATCAGCGTCTTGGCCCAGCCACCGGACCCAAGCTTGCCGAGCGCCGTCGGCCAGTCTTCGTAGCCGAGCGCGAACATTTTTTGCACACGGGCGGAATCGAAGTTGGTGCTGAAAGAAGTGTGAGGCTCTTCAGCCGCTCGGGCCATCTCACAGCGAACGCAATACCGAGCGTTCCGCCAATCGACTCACCCAGGTAATGCACCTTCTCAAGCCCCAGTCCATCGAGGAAGCCCTTCATATCGAGCAATAACTCCTCGGCCGACCATTTATGCTCAGGGCCAGGGTCGGCGGATTGTCCGTGACCGCGCATGTCGCGGCGGATGACGCGAAGTTTGCCGGCGAGCAACGGAACCCAGTGATGCCAGAAACGCAGATTGCGCCCGAAGCCGTGTTGAATCCAGATTGTCTCGGCCTGCCTCCACGGATCGGTGAAGTCATCGAGTTCGTAATACATCTCATAATTGTTGGCGGTGATCTTCGGCATTTTTTTCAACGGCCCAGCATGCGCTAGCCCCTTCGACTTCGCTCAGGGCTTCGGCACGGCTCCACCCGCGCCTCGGCTTAACGGTCGCGGCTTGCTTATCCCATTGAGGACGATGTCTCGATGCTGGCAGCCCTCCTTCGCTCGCTCTGTACACCTTTCGCGACCAGAGCTGAAGAGGCGGCACTGAGCGATTATTGGTTTGCGATTTTGGGCGAGCGGCGATAATTGAAACTTGAGCTCGACGCCCGGCCGGAGCGGCAGCCTGGCGTATTTTTCAGATAACGAAGCGGACGGCCCAGGGCGGCACCGGAATACAGATAACGGAGGCACGGCGATGGAATTTGGTATGTTTCACGAGTTTCAATGTCCTCCGGGACACAGCGAGGAGCAGGCATTTGCCGAGTCCTTTGAGCAGGTGGATGCGGCGGAACAGTTGGGGCTCGATGCAATGTGGCTCGCCGAATTGCATATGCTGCCGCGCCGTTCCGTGTTGTCGGCTCCGCTTACTGTCGCCAGTGCGATCGCCGCGCGTACCCGCAAGATAAAAATTGGCATCGCGGTTCAGGTGTTGCCGCTATGCCATCCATTGCGGCTAGCCGAGGAAGCTGCGACCGTGGACCAAATCAGCCACGGACGCTTGATTTTTGGCGTTGGACGCAGCGGTTTCCCCCGAACCTACGAAGCCTACGGTGTATCCTACGGTGAGAGCCGTGAGCGCTTTGGCGAGGTTCTCGAAATCGTTAAACAGGCATGGACTGAGACCAGCTTTTCTTATCAGGGCAAATATTACAGCTTTGACAAAGTTCACCTGGTGCCGAAGCCTTATCAAAAGCCCTATCCACCGATCCGCGTGGCGGCAACGAGCGCCGACACATTTGCGGGCATCGGCAAGTTAGGGTATCCGATCTTTGTCGCAGTGCGCCTTGGCACATTGTCGGAATTGGCGCCGAGTATCAGGGCGTACCGTGACGCCTATCAAGCTGCCGGCCATGCTGGAGAAGGCGAGGTGTTCTTACGGGTTCCGGTTTACGTAGCGGCAACCGACGCACAGGCGCGCTCGGAGCCCGAGGAAAGCATCATGAGCTTCTACCGGTTTCTCGGCACCATGCTGGAGAAATCCGCGTCAAGCGCAGGGGTCCGCGCAATCGAGCAGCGGGCCGAACGGGGTCAACGGCTGCAGACGATTGCCTACGAAGACGCGTTACGCGACAAGGTTATCGTCGGCGCCCCCGAATCGGTGGCCGAAAGACTCCACCAATTGCGCGCGGAGCTTGGTCTCAATGGAATACTCGCTGAACTCAACTGCGGCAGTCTTATTCCGCATGCGAAAGTAATGAAATCGATGGAACTGGTGTGCGAAAAGGTTATGCCGCAATTCAGGCAATAGTTGACTGAGTATTTAAACTGGAGGAAATCAAAATGGCTTCAACACCGTCGTCATCATCGCCTCTGGACCGAATCCGGTCGGTGGTACCCAAGCTGGCCGAGCTTACTGAGAAGGTCCTGTTCGGCGACGTATGGGAACGCCCGGGACTCTCCAAACGTGACCGCAGCCTAATCACTTGCGCGGCGCTGGTTGCATTGCAGCGGCCCGATCAGCTTCGCGGTCATCTGCAACGCGCGCTGGAAAACGGCGTGACCAAGGACGAGTTGAGCGAGCTTATTACCCATCTTGCTTTCTATTCAGGATGGCCGACCGCGGTGACAGCAGCCGCAATCGCAAAGGAGATCTTTGATAAGCGTTAATGGCTGACATTCAGCCGACGAACCGGCGATGGCCGGTCCGTAAGCGGATCGGCTTCGTCAAATGGCCAGAATTCCCCAGAAAGGAACCAGCAAATGGCCGCATCACCACAATCATCATCGCCGCGAGAGCGCATCCGCGCGGTAGTGCCCAAGTTAATCGACCTGACTGAAAAAGTTCTGTTTGGTGATGTATGGGAACGTTCGCAGCTCTCGAAGCGTGACCGGAGCCTCATCACCTGCGCCGCACTGGTTGCATTGCAGCGCCCCGAGCAGCTGCGGATTCATCTGGAGCGGGCGCTGGAAAACGGCGTGACCAAGGACGAACTGAGCGAATTGATCACCCATCTCGCCTTCTATTCAGGATGGCCGACTGCAGTGACGGCCGCAGGCATCGCGAAGGAAATCTTCGAGAAGCGGTAATCGCATATCCTCAAATCAGGCGCCACGAGCGGTGCTGATGGGTGTGAACGTGAAAGTAGGCTTCATCGGACTAGGCACAATGGGATCCCGGATGGCCGCGAGCTTACAGCGGGCGGGTTACCACTTGATAGTCAACGATGTTCGCTGCGAGGCTGCCGAGCTGCATCTGCAAAAAGGTGCCGAATGGGCGGATACGCCACGCCAGGTTGCCGAAGCGGCAGAGGTGGTATTCACCTCGTTGCCGGCGCCGCCTGACGTCGAAGCGGTTGCCTTGGGCGAGAACGGGATAATTTCTGGCATAAGGCGCGGTAGCGTCTATTTCGATCTCTCGACCAATTCACCAGTGCTCGTGCGGCGCATTTGCGCGAGTTTTGCCGAGCATGGCGCTTATATGCTGGATGCGCCGGTCAGTGGGGGGCCGCGAGGCGCCGCAAGCGGCCGGCTGGCTATCTGGGTCGGCGGTGACCGCCGTAGCTTTGACGGCTACAAGCCGGTGCTCGACGCGATTGGCGACCAGGCGCGCTACGTCGGTCCGATCGGCTCGGCCACGGTGGCTAAGCTCGTGCACAATTGCACCGGCTATATGTTGCAACGCGCCCTGTCGGAAGTATTCACGATGGGTGTAAAGGCTGGAGTTGACCCCTTAACGTTGTGGGAAGCGGTGCGGCAGGGCGCGCTCGGCCGTTCGCGCACGTTCGATGGACTTGCCGCGCACTTTCTGCCCGCGAACTACGATCCACCCGATTTCGCCCTGCGCCTCGCTCATAAAGACGTCTCGCTCGCCGCCGAATTGGGGCGCCAATTGAAGGTGCCCATGCCGATGGCGGAGTTGGCATTAGAGGAATTAACCGCGGCGGTGAATCGGGGATGGGGCGAGCGCGATTCGCGGGTCGCGATGCTATTGCAGCAGGAGCGCGCCGGTGTGCAAGTCGCGGTTGAGCCGGAACGGATTCGGGCCGTGTTCGAGAAAGACTAGTGCGCACATCCAATCGGCCCTTGCGGGCCGTTCGGCGGACTCCTGTTTATTATCCGCACCTCCGATCGGCGCTGTGCGGCGATCGGGCAGACTCGTTTGCTCGTTGCGCTTTGCTCCACTAGCGTGCTCGGCTCGTTTCGTTCCGCCTGATGAGCTCGGCTCCGCTGCGCGTCGCCTAGTCCAGACCGGGCGCTGCTCGAGCCGAAGGTAAGGTCAGAGCAGTGATTAGCGAAATACCCGAATACGAGATCTTCGCAATCCGTTATGCCACTCGAGCAGCGCGCCGCGCTGACCATTTTATTGGCGGCGATCCGCACGACGGGCCGATGGCGATGGATTATTTCGTCTGGGTCGTCACCGGCGCTGACCGCGTTTTCCTGGTGGATACCGGTTTCACTGCCGAGACGGCCGCGCGGCGCAAACGGCAGTTCTTACGCTGTCCCATCGAGAGCCTGCGCCAGATCGGTATTGAACCCGACTCAATTACTGACGTAGTGCTGACCCATCTGCACTACGACCACGTCGGCAATTTTCATAAATTGCCCAACGCCCGTTTTCATCTGCAGGAGCGCGAACTCGCCTTCGCCACTGGCCGCCATATGCGTTATCCGTACTTCGGTCATGGCTTTGAAGTGGAAGATGTGGTCGGGATGGTGCGGCTGAACTTCAAGCGCCGGCTCGAACTATATGATGGCGATGCCGACCTTGCCCCCGGTGTCACCTTGCATCTGGCGCCGGGGCATACCGCTGGTCTTCAGGTCGTGCGGGTGCGCACCAGGCGTGGCAACGTGGTGCTAGCGTCGGACGCGACTCATTTTTATGAAAATCTCGAAACCAACCGGCCGTTTATTGCGGCATTGGACATAGGAGCGATGCTCGATTCTTTTCGCAAGGTCGAGCGTCTGGCAGATTCTCGCAGTCACATCGTGCCCGGCCACGACCCGCTGGTGATGCGCCGGTATGCGCCTCCTTCATCGGCACTGCAGGATATCGTTGCGCGTCTGGACGCGGGTCCGGCTGAGTAGCCCCGCCGACTATACGCCGGGTCACAATTTGGCACCGGAGCCGTAAGCACCTGGCGGTATGTAGGCAAGGGCGCATCACTCTGCCTGAATCCTAGCGGTCCTTTAGGACTGGCGCGGCGGACTTGAGCAGAGCGGCGCAGGGCGGTCAGGGGAAGGCAGCGCGAGTACGTTAAAGGTCCCCAATTTCCGCCACCAATGTCCTGCTTCGAGAAAGCAATTGTTCGCGTCAGTGCCTTTCCTGAGCAGTTCCCGCGTGGTATGAATTATTCTCACTCAAGATTGACTGTGTTTTAGAAATGCCAACGACAGTTGTTAAAAAGACTATCTCTCTTCCGCGCGAACTCGCCCGCGATGCGGAGGAGACCGCACGGGCCGAAGGTAAAACACTCAGCGCCGTAGTTCAGGATGCTCTAAGGCTTACGAGAGCGGCGCGGCTTAAACGCGAATTCAAAGCCGTGCAAGGTTACTGGAGCCGGAAAGCGAGAGAAAAAGGGATTCTCAGCGAAGAGGACCTCCGACGATATCTCGAAGAGTGAGGGTGGTGTTCGACAGCAACATCCTAATTTCCGCTCTGATGTTTCCGGGAAAGCAGGCGGAAAAGGCGATTGTGAGAACAATCGAGGGTCGTGATCAGCTACTCATTTCGAAACCGATTGTTGACGAGGTGTTGGAGGTTATCGCGCGAAAGTTCGCTCGCGATCCGGAAGAACTCTCGCGCGTCGCGGTGTTCCTCGCCGACCTGGCGGATATCGTGCGACCTCGGCGTCGCATTCGAGTGTTGAAGGACGACGCCGATAATCGAATTCTCGAGTGTGCCGTCACGGCGGATGCGGATTTAATCGTTACCGGGGACCAAGCCATGCTAGAACTCGGTGGCTTTGAAGGAATCCGGATCCTACCGTTGCGAGCATATTTGGAAACGTAAAAAAGCGCGGGTGAGGTCGGGAGAGACGAGAGAGATCCGTGAAATCAATCAGCGTCGCGCCCGAGCAGAGCAAAGAGAATGAAAGGAACTACAGGTTCGATCCGCCTGGTCCGAACGCGGCAATCGCGAGCGTCTAAGTGGGGAAGAGCGCGTTCGATGACGTGCCGCCCGAGCGTATAATGCTCACCGTGAAGGGAGCTGGGATTTGATGGGCGGCTCCACCTCCAACGATAACGAGATCATAAGAAAGTGGTTTGCGCATTCAAGAAACTCCCAGGTGTCTGGCACGATCTTGTAACCCATCTTTCCGAGGTCGCGAATCTCGCGGCCCTCTTCGCAGAAACGTTCTCAGCGCGCGAGCCTGCCTATTACGCCGGTTTATGGCATGACGTCGGCAAATTTCCGGAAGCGTTCCAGCATTACCTTCGTGATTGCGAAGCAGACCCGCAGCGGAAAACCCGTGGGCCTGATCATAAGGCTGCCGGCGCAACGCTAGCTGCTCAACATCTTGGTCTTGCCGCGCTCACGATCCAAGGGCACCACGGCGGCCTGAAATCTCTCGAAGAGTTTCGCAGCTGGCTGAACGCAAGGGGAAAGGAAGCGGATGTCTCCGAAGCCCTCACAAAAGCCGGCGCTACACTTCCGGACCTGACGCCGCACACCCGACCCATGCTCCCGACTCACGTGGAGCATGACCGGCATTCGGCCGAATTTTTTGTCCGGATGCTCTTCTCAGCTCTGGTGGACGCTGATTACCTCGACACGGAACGTCATTTCCGTCCCGACAAGTCTGCCCAGCGCTTCGAAGCACTCTCGCTCGAATCTCTTTGGACCCAGTTCGAAGCTGACCAAGCCCAACTATCCGGTCAGCGCTCCGACCCCCTTAGCCGAGCGCGCCATGAAATATACGAGGCGTGCCTCACCGCTGCTGAACAGCAGCCCGGATTCTTCCGCCTGAGCGTTCCCACGGGCGGGGGCAAGACCCGCTCCGCTATGGCATTTGCACTCACGCATGCAGTTCGCCACGGGCTCAGGCGGGTAGTAATGGCGGTCCCCTTCATCAGCATTACTGAGCAAACCGCCGACGTATATCGAGCGATCTTTGATGGTGCCGATCCAGCCGTGCCTGCTGTCTTGGAACACCACAGCGCTGTCCGTCCTGAGGACTCCGCCTGTGGTGATTTCCATGACATCGCAATATGGTCGAAGCTCGCTGCCGAGAATTGGGACGCTCCGATCGTCGTCACCACCACCGTCCAGCTCTTCGAAAGCCTCTTCTCGAACTCGACCAGCCACACCCGCAAACTCCATCGCCTCCGCCCGAAGCATCATCATCCTGGACGAGGCCCAAGCCATTCCAGCCCATCTCCTGACCCCGATTCTCGATGTCCTGCGAGAGCTTTGCTCACATTATGGCAGCACTGTCGTAGTCTCGACGGCTACCCAGCCCGCCTTCGAAGCCATACGCGGCTTTGCCACTCTCGGCGCGCGTGAGATCGTGCCCGGGCCGGAGCGCTATTTCAGGACTCTAAGCCGGGTTCGGTATGACTGGCTGATCGAGCGGCCCCTCGCATGGGACGAATGTGCGCGGATGATGCGCTCAACGGACCAGTGTCTCGCCATAGTAAACACCAAACGCGACGCTATTGCCTTGCTTGACGTTCTTGCCGATTCCGAAGCGCTCCATCTTTCAACTCTGCTTTGCGGGGCCCATCGACGGGCCGTGATCAGTTCCGTGCATGACCGCCTCGCTTCCGGAGCCACGTGCCGGCTGGTTTCAACCCAGGTCATCGAGGCGGCAGTCAACCTCGACTTCCCCCTGGTGATGCGGGCGATGGCTCCGCTCGACTCGATCCTTCAGGCTGCAAGCCGGTGCAACCGCGAAGGGCGGCTCCTGGAAAAGGGCCGCGTAATCATTTTTACCCCTCAAACCGGCGGTTTTCCTCCCGGCTTTTACAAAACGGCGACGGGCGTGACATCGGCGATTCTGCGAGAGCACGGAAAATCGGTGCTGGACACGAACGATCCGACGCTTGCCACCGCATATTTCAAGCGCTTGTTCGACACCCTCGGCGACAACGGCACCGATGGCAAATCCATCCAGGCATTGCGCCTGTCGTTCGACTACCCCGAAGTATCAGCACGCTTCCGGATGATTGACGACGACACCCAAAGCGTGGTGGTCCCTTACGGATCAATCAAGGAACAGCAACGCACGCGCCAGGTCATGGGACGGCTTCGCGCCGGTACTCCCGAGGGGCGCTTTCTTGTCCGTCAGATCCAACCTTATCTCGTGCCAGTACGGACCTATGCTGCGAACGGGTTCCGCGCCGCGGCCTCATCGTTGAAATCACGTCTGGAATCGCCGAATGGCTCGGTGGCTACGACTCGATCCGCGGCTTAACGGCGGACGATCTCACCCTGACCGAGCTGGTTGTGTGAACGAAAGGAGGCCTGTATGCCCGACGCGGCGCTTACGGTAAGAGCATGGGGCGAGTTCGCGTATTTCACGCGCCCGGAGATGAAGGTCGAGCGCGTGAGTTATCCGGTTCCGACCCCGTCGGCCGCGCGCGGAATTTTAGAGGCGATCTTCTGGAAGCCCGAGTTCTCCTGGCAGGTCGAGAGCATCGCAGTTCTCAAGCCCATCCGATATTTCTCCATCCTGCGCAACGAGGTCAATGATCGCGAGAGCGTACGCGCGGCGCAATCTTGGGCCGCAGCGGGTGGCGGTTATCGTGCCGACGACGCACGCAGCCGGGCGCAGCGGCATACGCTCGCGCTCCGCGATGTCAACTACTTGCTCACCGCGCAGATCGTGTTGCGCCCACACGCGACCGACGATCCGGCCAAGTACCGCGACCAGTTCCGCCGCCGCATACGCGAAGGCCGATGCTTCGCAACCCCGTACTTCGGATGCCGGGAATTTTACGCGGCCTTCGGACCGCCGGATGGAGCGAACAGCGCGTCGAGATGACCGAATAGTTGGCGCCGATCCTGCTCGATCGAGTCTGATGCCGATGGATTAGGAACGCCTTCTCGCTTCTTGATGCCCGGCTGGGGCGCGGCGTGCTCCGTATTCGCCGCTTTCCGGGATGGAACACGGCGATGTTGCTTAAGCGACTCGCAGAATATTCTGACCGGCTGGACTCGCGGCCAATGCTCTATGCCGAGGCTGCGATCCGCTACATAGTCGAACTCGATTCGGATGGAAAGCCGCTGAATCCTGAACCGATAGACACCGCCGACCCAGCAATCCGCGCATGAGGCGCGGCCGGCGATTTTTAATGCCGCAAATCCAGCGTGCCAGCGGAATCAGCCGATCCTCTTCGCCGACAATGCCGAATACACGCTCGGTTTCGGACGCGACAATTCCAAGCCCGAGCGAGTTGCGCAATGCTATCGTGCGTACCTCGATCTGCTCCGCCGATGCGCAGATCGCACCGAACTTCCGGAGGTAGGCGCCGTTTACCGTTTTTTGACGACCAATCCGCTCTCCAAGCTCAAGCTCGGAGCGGATTTTGATCGCGGCGCGACCATCACGTTTCGCGTGAACGGCACGTTCCCGAGCCACCTTCCTGCGGTCCAGCGCTTTTGGGCCGACGAGCACGACCCCGCGAATGCGGAACGCGAAAACGGGCGGTCGATGCAATGTGTTGTGTGCGGAAACACTCGCCCCGTGCTCAGTCGGCTTCAGGCAAAAATCAAGGGCATTCCGGGCGGGCAAACCTCTGGCACCGCGCTTATCTCCGCTAACGCCGAAGCCTTTGAGTCTTATGGACTAGTGGCTTCGCTGGTCGCGCCGACCTGCGCGCGATGCGGCGAGCGCTTCACCATCGGCATCAACAACCTGCTCGGGAGCAACGCGCATCACATCGTGATCGGCAGGAGTGCATTCGTCTTCTGGACGCGAGACGCGTCGCAGGACTTCTCGTTTCGCGAGTTTCTGAGCAATCCGCGCCCCGAGCAGGTCCGCGCGCTTATCGATTCGGTCCGCACCGGGCGCGGAGCGGGGGAATTCGGGGACAGCGGCTTCTATGCCGCCGCCCTCTCCGCGAGCGGCGGGCGTGTCGTGGTACGCGACTGGATTGATACCACTCTAAGCCAGGTACGCGCCCGTCTAGCGCAGTGGTTCGAGCGGCAAAGCATCGCCGGACCATTTGGCGAAGAGCCGCGCCCCTTCGGCATCACTGCGCTTGCGGGCGCCACCGTGCGAGAACTGCGCGACCTGGCGCCGGCGGTTCCGCGCGCACTGCTCCGCGCCGCATTGACCGCTGCACCTCTTCCGTTCGATCTGCTCTACGAGGCGATAAGGCGGAACCGCGCCGAGCAAACCGTCACGCAAACGCGCGCGGCTCTCATCAAGGTGGTTCTATTTTCCCAGTTCGAACCATCAGAGGACTCAATGATTAACCTGGATTCGAAAACTCATAACCCCGCCTATCTATGCGGGCGGCTGCTCGCTGTCCTGGAGCAAGCGCAGCGGCTCGCCATCCCAGGCATTGGTGCTAGCGCAACCATTGTTTCGCGTTTCTTCGGCACCGCTTCCTCAGCTCCGCTCTCTGTCTTCCCCCGTCTTTTGCGCGGCGCGCAGCCCCATCTGGCCAAACTCGAACGCGACAGCCGCGGTGCCCATGTCGCGCTCCAGCGCCGGATGGAGGAGATCATCGGCGGGCTCAGCTCGTTCCCTTCCACCCTCACGCTTGAGGAGCAGGGAATGTTCTCGCTCGGCTACTACCATCAGCGCGCCCATGACCGGGCGCAGGCAAAAGAAGCGAGGGCCGCGCGCGGAGCGGCTGGCAACCAGCGAGACAGCGGTGCAAACGACGAAAACTAGCCCGCGCCCTTGCGGGCTTACAGGGAGAGAGCAGACAATGATCGAAGGCATTCATCTCGATCCAGCGCGGCGGCATGATTTCGTTTTCCTGTTCGACGTGGCCGACGGAAATCCCAACGGCGACCCCGATGCGGGCAATCTGCCCCGCGTCGATCCCGAGACGATGCAGGGCCTAGTCACCGATGTCGCGCTCAAGCGCAAGGTGCGCGACTACATCGACGCGGTCCGCGGCAACGAAGAACGATTCAAAATCTACGTTCAGAGCGGCACTGCGCTGAACACGCAACACGAGCGCGCATATAGCGCACGCGGCCTTAAATCCACGGGTTCGAAGCAGAAGGCTGCCGATGTCGAGAAAGCACGCGAATGGATGTGTGAGAACTTCTACGACATCCGGATGTTCGGCGCGGTAATGACCACCGGGATCAACTGCGGGCAGGTGCGCGGCCCGGTGCAACTGACATTCGCCCGATCGATTGACAAAATCGTCCCGCTGGATCTTTCGATCACGCGCATTGCCGTTACGCGGCCGGAGGACGCCGCCGTGGCAGTTTCCGAAGACAGCGGCGAAGGTGAAGGTGGCAAAAGGACCGAGATGGGTCGCAAGGCTATAGTACCCTACGGCCTCTACCGCGCGTACGGCTTCTTCAACCCGCATTTCGCCAAGCAGAGCGGCGCGAACCGTGAAGACCTGGAACTGTTCTGGACGGCGCTGCAGAACATGTTCGACCTTGACCGTTCCTCGGCGCGCGGGATGATGGCGACTCAGGGTCTCTACGTTTTCAGCCATGAAAGCCTGCTAGGCAACGCGCCCGCGCAGCGTCTGTTCGAGCGCATCATGATCGGCCGCGAGCTCAATGTGAAAGTGCCGCGCTCGTTCGGCGACTACGAGGTGAAAGCGCAGACAACCGAACTGCCAGCAAGCGTCCAGCTCACGCGCTTGGTCGGATAGTTCTCCCAAACCGTCTAGCAAAGGTATCCATGCCAGTACCCGGGCATAATGATGTGGTCGAATTCCCGATCTCAGCAATCGAGCATTACAGCTATTGCCCACGCCAGTGCGCACTGATCCATGTCGAGCAGGTGTTCGAAGAGAACGTGTTCACGATCCGTGGACGCCTCGCGCATGAGCGCGTCGAGCAGGGCGAGGAAACCTCTGCCTCCGGGGTACGAATTTTTCGCGACGTTCCGCTATGGTCCGAAGACCTTGGGCTGCGCGGTAAGGCCGACGTGGTCGAGATTAGACCCGCCGGACCGTACCCGGTCGAGTACAAGGTCGGCAAGCGCCACGGATCGCATGCCGATCTACAGTTGTGCGCGCAGGCCCTATGCTTGGAGGGGATGATGGACGCGCAAGTGGAATCCGGTGCGATCTTCTATCACGCTCTGCGCCGCCGCCACGAAGTTATCTTCGATCGCGAATTGCGCCGCCGCACGGCAGAGGTCGTGGATGGAATCCGCGGGATGCTTCAGCGGCTACAGCTGCCGGAAGCCCCCAACGACGCGCGGTGCCCCAACTGCTCGCTGATAAACGTATGTATGCCAAAGTCTTGGGAGAGCCCGCACGCTTGCGCGGACTTCAGGGTGCGCTCTTCCATCCGTTGCCGGTTTTGGCGGACAGCGGTGATTGAGCTGCTGAACGTGCTTTACGTCCTGACCCAAGGCGCGATACTGCATTTCGATCATAGCACAGTGCGGATCGAGATTGAGCGCGAGACTCGGCTGCGCGTTCCCCTCTTGAGCCTCAGTGGTATCGTGGTCTTTGGGCAAGTCACTCTGAGTCCGTTCCTGATCGAACGATGCGCCGAGGACGGGCGAAGCTTAGTTTGGCTAGATCGCAACGGACGCTTCAAGGCGCGGGTCCACGGCCCAGTGGAGGGCAACGTGCTGCTTCGCCGCGCACAGCATCTGGCGCTCTCCGACCCGGATCGGCCAAGGATGATCGCACGCCAAATCGTCGCGGCGAAAATCCAGAACTCCCGCCAGGTCTTGATGCGCGCCGCGCGCGAAACAAGCGATGGAACCGCACGTACGGCGCTCTCTCAAGCCGGAGAGCATCTCGCGGCCGTCCTGCCGCGGCTCAAGGAGGCCAGCGACCTCGCCATCGTCCGCGGCCTTGAGGGTGAGGCGGCACGCGAGTATTTCGGGGCATTCGGATGGATGGTGCGCGTAGGGCAACCGGATTTCAGCTTCGATGGGCGGACGCGACGGCCGCTGCGAGATCGGGTCAACGCGGTGCTGTCATTTCTTTATGCGCTGGTACGCACCGAGTGCACGGCGGCGCTCGAAGGTGTGGGACTCGATCCCCAGGTCGGCTACCTGCACGCGCTCCGGCCGGGAAGGCCCGCGCTTGCCCTGGATCTGATGGAGGAGTTCCGTCCGGTGTTTGCCGATCGGCTCGTGCTCACGCTGATCAACCGCGGACAGCTCGGCTCGAAAGACTTCGAGTCCCTTCCCGGCGATGCGGTGCGCATGAATGAAGATGGGCGGCGCACTGTGCTCAGGGCATTCCAGGAGCGCAAGGCCGAAGAAGTTCAACATCGCCTGCTCAAGCAGAAGTTGCCGTTCGGACTGATTCCGCACGTGCAGGCGCGGCTCCTGGCGCGCCATCTGCGCGGCGAACTGGCCGATTACCCGCCGTTTTTGTACCGCTAGGAGGAAGATATGGAGATTCTGGTTGCCTACGATGTCGCCACCGAGGATGCGGAAGGCAAGCGCAGACTTCGAAGAATTGCCGACGTGTGCCTCGCCTTCGGCCAACGGGTGCAAAAGTCGGTTTTTGAATGCATCTTGAATGAAGCTAGCCTAGAAATCCTCAAGCACCAGCTGGCTCGGGAGATCGAGGAAAGCAAGGATAGCATCCGGATTTACCGCTTAATCGAACCGCGCGATAAATACCTATCGCTCATCAGCAAGCAGCCGAAATTTGATATCCATGATCCGCTACTGGTCTGAATGCGCGCGGACCCCAAGCGATCCAAACAATGCCGAAGGTTCGCGCAGCCTAAACATTCTCTTTAGTGTCCTTCTGGACCGGAGGAGCGGTTCGCCAGGATTGATTGGGCTTCCGCGGGCATATTTCGTGGCAGAGGAGGTACAGAGGTACTATATGGACGGTTGCAGCCGATCTCTGGATCGGCTGTGGTTGGTCGAGCTCCGTGCGGTCGATGATGCACTGCGTTGCAGCCGATCTCTGGATCGGCTGAGGATTGAAACACGACGGTCGTGAATTGCTGAAGGTTGATGTTGTTCTCGTTGCAGCCGATCTCTGGATCGGCTGCAGGATTGAAACGTCGTGGTGCTCGCGGACACGCAGGAGCAAAAGCTCTAGTTGCAGCCGATCTCTGGATCGGCTGAGGATTGAAACGCATATATTATCGAGGGTTATGCGAGTCGCTAAATGGGGTAATAGTCTGGCTATCCGGTTGCCACAATCCGTGGTGGAGCCTCTCCAGCTCAAGGAAGGAGACTCTATCGAAATTCACGTTGTTGGTCAGCGGTCATTTGAGATCGCCAATAGCCCATCTCCCAGGGAATTGCTGGCGCGACTACGGAAGTACCGGGATCGTCTGCCGGCCGATTTCAAGTTCGATCGGCTGGAAGCCCATCAGCGTGGCTGAGGTCTTCTTTGGCACTAATATTCTCTTGTGTCTGTTGTCCGGAGACACGAGTAAGGCGAGCCGGGCGGAGAAACTAATCGCCTCGTGCGGGGTCATCAGCGTTCAGGTCCTCAATGAGTTTGTCGCAGTCGCAGTGCGCAAGCAGCTGGAAATTGACGAAATCCGAGAGATATTGTCGACGGTCCGCGGACTCTGCGTGGTGAGGCCGGTTGATATCGAGACGCATGAGTTGGCGCTCGATCTGGCCGAAGCGCGCCATTTTTCCATTTACGACGCTCTGATCATCGCCGCCGCTTTGCGGTCGGCGTGCACCATCCTCTACTCAGAGGATTTGCAGCACAATCAGCGAATTGAAAGGTTGACGATCAAGAATCCCTTCCTTGGCCAGCTAAACTGAGCAACTGACTTGAGCTGGAGGGCTCCAATCTTCGGCTTCATTAGTTAATTACTTTGGCTTGACGGAGCTCTGCGATGCGCTCGCGCGAGACGCCGGTCTCGCGCAGGACCTCCTCCGTTTGTTCTCCTAGCTTTGGTGGGATTCGCCACATTCGTGCCGGTGTCTCGCTGAAGCGCATCCCCGGATTGGTGGTGCGCACGGTGCCGGCCTCCGGATGTTCATATAGCGTGAAGTTTTCGTTCGCGATTATCTCAGGGTCGCTGAATAAGGTGTCATACGTATGGACCGGACCGCCGGGGCAGTCGGCCTCTTCAAGCTTTTTGAGCCAATATGCCGAGTCTTGTTCGGGGAATAAACCCGCAATCCCTTTGAGGCAGGTGCGCAACCGTTGACGCCGATCGGGGATTTCCCACCATTCAGGATGGCCGATGGCGGTTAGCAGCCGGCTCCATTGCTCATCAGTGTATGGCGCGATGGTGACGTAACCGTCTTTGGTGCGGAACGGGTCAAGGCTGCCGTTCTTGGGGGTCTGGTCCTTGTACTCATCCTCCGGCACGAATACATACCCGACCATCGAATCGTTGGCCGCAAACGCCATCATCGCCTCAACCATCGCGACCCGGATAAATTGGCCGACGCCGCGATTGCGCGCGGCATGCAGCGCGGCAACGATGCTCAAGGCGGCGGTCATGCCGCTGATCTTGTCAGCCAGCGCCATCCTGACGGCCACCGGCTTGCCCCCCGGACCGCCCTGGACGGCGGTCATCCCGGAGAATCCCTGAATTACAGGGTCATACGCGGGGGCGTTGGCCATTTTGCCTTTCGGCCCAAAGCCGTGAATCGCGCAATACACGATTTTCGGGTTCACCTTGCGGATATCCGCGTAGCCGATCCCGAGACGGTCAGCGACACCAGGACGGTTGTTCTCGATAATGGCGTCGCACTTTCCCGCGAGCACTTTGACGAGATCCCGCCCATGTTCTTTTTTGAGGTCGATGACGATACTGCGCTTGTTCCGGTTAAAGACCAGGAAGCCCGAATTTATGCCGTTCTTGCGCGGCCGCCCGATACTACGCGTGGGGTCGCCTTCCGGCGGCTCCACTTTGATGACATCGGCACCCATATCGCCGAGCAGCATCGTGCAGAACGGCCCGGAAACAACCTGGGTCAAATCGAGAATATGAAATCCCGCAAGTGGTCCTTCCGCCATTTCTTTCCTTTTTCACCGATTTATTCTTACGCGCACCTCGCGGAGTCGTTTCTCTTCGGCTCTGCTCCAGGCTTCGGCCGGCTACGCTCGGCCTCGGCTCACCGCGTCGGCCAAAGCGGTCTCCGCTAATGGCAAGCGGCACGGCTCCGTTGTCCTCGTTTGATGCCGCACCTTTGAAGCATTGACCCAGTTGATCGATCGCTCTCAGATAGCCCTCGCGACTGGCCCAGTGAATTATCGGAGCCGAGCATGAGTGAGCGAAGGAAGTTCGCGCCGCACACGCTCAAGATATTCCATGTCAATCGGAGCTACCAATACACCTTCTTGATCGGCGGCACGAGCCAGCACCCGCCCCCATGGATCGACGATCATCGAATTGCCGTAATCGGCAAAACCATGCACGTTGGTACCGAATTGCGCTGGAGCTAAAACGTAACATTGATTCTCGATTGCACGCGCACGTATCAGCACTTCCCAATGGGCCTCACCCGTTGGAAAAGTAAATGCGCTCGGAATCGTAACAATAGCCGCCCCGGCATAGACCAGGCGCCGGTACAACTCAGGGAACCGAACGTCGTAGCATACGCTGAGCCCGACTGTCCCCAGGTCCGTCGCCGCGGTAACCACTTCAGAGCCAGGCATTTTCGCCTCGGATTCTTTGACCGTGACCCGCCCGGGCAGATCGATATCGAACAAATGGATCTTGCGATAAACAGCGATCCGCGCGCCGTCAGGGGCAAACAGAACCGACGTATTGTAACGGCGGTTCTCGCCTGGCACGTGTTCGGTTATCGAGCCGGCGAGCAGATGGATTTCCAGCTCCCGCGCCAAGCGGGCCATCGCCGTCAACGTGTCACCGACCAGGCTTTCTGCTGCACCAGCCTCCTCCGCCCGCTTGCCGCGCCAGTTGAAAGTTTCCGGCAAGCCGACCAGGCGTGCGCCGCGCGCGGCCGCCAGACGAATCATCCGCTCCGCTTTTTCGAGGTTTGCCGCCTTGTCGGAAGTGGAGGTCATCTGGATGACTGCTGCCAGGTACGTCATAACTGAAACCTCCTCACCGCCACCCCGTCCTCTCTATGTGTCCTTGCCCGCGTCCTGCCTGTCCATCTCCCGCTCCGTTGCGGGAGGTGAGGTGAGGGTGCCTGGAGGGAGAGGATAATGGGTGAGGGTTCTGCGTTCGCCCGCTTGCACCATCGGCCGCGCAACGCTGAGTTCAATATCGTGGAACGGATTGATCAACAGTCAGCGACCATTGATCGATGCCGCCACTCAAGTTAGCTACCCGTTCGAACCCCATCCGTGTGAGATATATCGCGACTTGTGCGCTACGAACGCCATGATGACAAATGATTACCCATTCCGCGTCGGTGTCCAGTTCGTTCAAGTGCGATGGCACGTCGCCCATCGGAAGGTGGAGCGCGCCCGGGAAGCGTGCGAAGGCAAGCTCCTCCGGTTCGCGCACGTCGAGTAGACGGATGTGGTCGCCACACGTCAGGCGACGTTTAAGCTCGACAGGTTCGATTTCGCCGATTACCGCCATTCGTGCCGCCCATAAACTGCTTCTCGATTTGCCCTTTTCACTGACATAGCATGACAATGCCGGTCGAGTGAAATATGAAGGCGGACGCTTGACTCTAATGGGCTACGATGACCACGACGAACACCTGTCCGTATTCCAACGACGCCTGGAGCAGTTGCAGCAGCGCTACAGCTTTGGCGAGGCATCGATGCGGCTGGCGCTCGAGCAGGCGGAGCTGGCCGCGCGGGATGGTGAAGTACCAGTTGGGGCAGTCGTAATGGCTGGCCGGCGCGTGATTGCTGCCTCGCACAATCTGCCCATCGGCCTCCGCGATCCGACAGCCCATGCAGAGATCCTCGCCATTCGTGACGCCGCAGCATATCTGGGTGAATACCGGCTCGTCAACACCTCAATTTTCGTCACGCTCGAGCCCTGCGTGATGTGTATCGGTGCGATTCTGAACGCGCGTGTCGCCCAAGTGTACTACGGCGCGCGCGACGAGAAGGCCGGCGCTTTGGGTTCGGTCTATGATATCGGCCGCGACGGCCGCCTCAACCATCGAGTGGACGTATATGGCGGCATCCTGGGCGCTGAATGTGCCCGACTGCTGGGTGAATTTTTCGAATCCCGCCGACGGCATGACAGTGCCGAGCAAAGATAGCGGCGGAGCCGCTCAAGCCCAAGCTTAGATCTTCAGGAAAATTTCGCGGCTACCCTCGAGGGTGAGTTTTTTGACCGAACTTACGCGGTCGCTGAATTGTGCCAGAGTAGACAATTGGCTCGAACCAACGTTAACGAGCACCGCAAAGATGCTGAATTTAAGTTCCTCTTTGCGGCGGCGCAATTCGGCCAGCCATTCTGGGCCAACCTGGCATTCGCCGTCAGTGATTACGACCACATCACCGCGCTTCAGCTTCTTGTCTTCAAGCAGGCTAACGGCCGCATCGATTGGCGCCTGAAAGTCGGTGCCGCCGCCGGGAAAATATTCGGCCATTTCGAGCACTTTCGTCAGTTCCGGCTGATAGCGGCGCTTGTTGTTCAAATCGAGCACTTTCAGATTCTCCGGACCCGAAGAAAACAGCACCGCGCGGAACAAACGCCGCTGCCGCCGCGCGATATCCATGAGCGTCAGGCTCACGGCCTTCGCCCATAGTTCCTTATCGCCCTGCATCGAAGAACTGACGTCGATACAAACGACCATTGGACCGCGGCCCTTCTGTTCGTCTTCGCGCAGTCGATACTGCAGCACCTCGCCTTCGAGCAGGCGGCGCATGAAGTCAACGCGCAATCCCGGGTGATGCAGCGCGATCAACTCGGCGGGAATCAGGCGGCCCAGTTCCGCGCCGCGCTCGACGTCGTAGGCTTCCGCGACACCACGGTCGAGAGTGCGGCGCCGCAATGCGCGAGCGTCCTGTTTGAAGCGGCCGACCAAACGTGCGAGTTCTCCCAGCTTCTTGTTGCGCGCGAGGCGGCGGCCTAATTCCAGCCGCTCGCCGGCCGGAAGCCGCCCGCCCTGCCCGAATTCGAGGCTGAAGTCGTGACTATCCTGGGCAACTCTGTCGATCTCATCGGATAATTGTCCGCTGCGGAGCTGAAGCCGCTTGATTTCGCTATGGTCGCCGTGACGGGACTGTTCCTCGAAGATGCGGACCTTCTGGTTGAGCCGGGCCTCAGCGACCTGGGCCGCGCGCGCCGCCGCGTCCTTAAGTTCTTCGATTTTCTTTTCCAGCTCTTTGTCGGCCGGTTGTCCTGCCGAATCCTGCTTATGCTGCTCGGACAATTCCACCGCATTCTTGAGTGCGGCTGCGCTTTGCTCGAGTTGTTCTTCCTCGATGCTTGAGGTCCCACAAGTCGAGCATCTCGCGCCGGTTAACCAGCTTCTCGGCGCGAACCGTTTCGAGCACTTGTTCGCCCAGCACCAGAGCGGCGATAACGGCCTTGTCCTCTTCCAGCAACGTTCGTGACTTGAGCATCTCAAACCCGGGGGAAGGGATCAGCTGCTGGAGAATCGTGCGATTCAGGACCGTGCTGCGGCGAACGGCATCTGCTGGCATCCAGACCAGATTATATTTGAACAATCCAAAGAACAGATCCTCGAGCAGGGCGCCAAAATATGGCACTAGCATCTCGCCTGATTCGATCAGGCTGCGAATCGCCGACGCGCTTAGACCTAGCTCATTCCATGCCCGGCGGTCGTAACTGTCGTTTTCGAGCCACGCGGCGTTGTGGGGCACTCGCGGGATATGGAATTGCCGCGGTTTTAGAGTTTTGCGTGTGCGTGGCATACCGTCGAAGCCCTGATGCAAGAGATTATCAGGCATGTGCCCGCGAAAAGCGACCTCGAAAAAATTATGCGGGCGTGGAACCAAGTAAAAGGCTTGAATATTGTCTGTGATGCGTCACAAGATCGTTGTGGAGTCGCCTGGCGCCAGCCAAGCCGCTCGCAACGGCGACGCTGATTCTTTGATATGCAAGTGACCAGCAAGCGTGATGAATTGCCTCCGCGTCAACATTCACTGTTATTGGCTGCCATCCATGAGTTTATAGCAACTGCGCAGCCGATCGGCTCCCAGCAGCTGGCGGCCCGCCGTTCTTTGGGAATTCGCGCAGCCATGGTCCGAAATCTGATGGCGGAGTTGGATGAATCCGGCTACTTGCTTCAGCCCCATACCTCGGCCGCCCGGGTGCCGACGGAACGCGCCTTTCGTTACTTCGTTGACCATCTGATCCTGCCGCCGATTCGGTTCGCAGACCGCACCCAGATCGAGCTGCACTATTCTGCTCCCGCCAGCGATTCGACCGAGGTGATCCGCGACACTTCGCGGTTGCTTGCGCTCATGACCGGGCAGGCCGCCGTGGTGATGGCCCCACGGCTCGAATCGGTGCAGCTCAAGCAGGTGCAGTTGCTTAGATTGCGCGAATACGAGGTGCTTGCGATTTTCGTCGTCGCGACCGGCGGCGTGCATAACCGTCTCTTGCACGCCGACGTTGATTATGGCCAGTCCGACCTCGATCGCATGTCGGGTTACCTGAACGAATCTCTGGGCGGACGCACCCTCGAGCAGGCCCGCGAGTGGATTGCGGAGCAGCTCAAGCAGGAACGTGCGCTCTACGATCAATTCATGCACGCCGCGCTGGTGATGGGCAGGGCTATCGCACGCAATCCTTCGCCGGCCGAAATCTACGTGGAAGGCAGCAGCAAGGCATTCGATCAACCGGAGTTCGCAGACCCAGTCAGGATGCGCGAGTTGCTGCGCGCGCTTGATGATAAAACGGCGCTGCTTGACCTGCTGGAACGTGCTCTAAGCGAGAGCGAACTTTTGGTCTCGATTGGCTCGGAGAACTTTGACGCTCGTCTCTCAGGCTTGAGCGTGGTCGCGAGCCCTTATATCAGCGGCGCTCATCCTCTGGGCAGTCTGGCTGTGGTCGGTCCGGTGCGGATGGACTACGAGCGTGTGATTCCGCTTGTGAGTTATACCGCCCGTGCGCTCTCCCGCGCTTTAGAGTTTTGACGGCTATCCTTGCGATCGAGGGTGGCTAGAGACCGATCTGTTCCCGACTGCGCCGAAAAATAATTGTCCCGCCAGGGTCTCACTCTCCGCTTGCTCATCAGAACCGGCTCATTTATTGCGCAGGCCGGCTTGACTGACCAAATTGGGGCATTGCGCCTTCGCCCGATTTTCGCCAATATATGAACAAAGCTGAGTCTCACGCGGACTGAAGTGAACCCGGTGAGCCGAGACTTCTGGTGAGGCGAAGCGGTGAGCGGAGCCGAAGAGAAGCAAGGTCGCGAAGTGCGCATCTCCGCTCGCTTAGATTTGCGGCGCGCGTTTTAAGGAAGGGCAGGAGTTATGGCGACTCTGACTAAACGGCAGAAGCAAATGGTCGATTATCTTGAGAATTACATCGAGGAGCACGGATACGCGCCGACCCTTGCCGAAGTTGGGGAGTATTTCGGACTTTCCTCGCTGGCGACGGTCCACAAACATCTGCGAAACCTCGAAAACAAAGGGTTCATCCGCCGAACGCATAACCATAGCCGGGCGCTGGAGATTGTCAGTAAGAGCAACGGCGCACCGGCCGCGCGCGAACTGCCGCTGCTGGGTCAGGTCGCGGCGGGGGCGCCGATCTCTGCCATCGAAGGGAACGACACGATTTCGGTGCCGGAGCAATTTGTGCGGCGCGACAATACCTTCTGTCTGCGCGTCAAGGGCGAATCGATGGTGGACGAGGGTATCCGCGACGGCGACTACATTATCGTCGAAGGCCGCGACGCTGCAAACCAGGGCGAAACGGTGGTCGCCTTAATCGGCGATGAGGCGACCGTCAAGAAGTACTATCGCGAAGCTGACGGGCGCATACGCCTGCAGCCAGCGAATCCCTCGATGGAACCCATCTACCTGCCCGAAGACGGGCTGCAAATTCGGGGTGTGGTGGTAGGGCTGATGCGCCATTATCGATGATTTGCAGCCGATTGTTGTATGGTGAGCCGCGACCGCTTTTGGAGTCTATTATTTGCAAACCAAAGGCGTGGAGCATGATTTCCCGTTCGCTGCCAAATCCTGTGTAAATATTCGATCACTTGCACATCACGAGTCGTCGTTTCGTTTTGCCTGCGCGGCCATGTGAGAGAGCCTGCCTCAACCATAGGATAAGCGGCGCGTGGTGCCGGCATGGGTGTCGGGGCGAGGCCTCGTTGAAAGCTTTGGGCGTTCCTACAGCCCAAAGAGCACTGTCAGCCTCTTCATCAAAGTGACTGCCGAATAAGGCGTTGATTTGGGGTTATTCACTCCAGGACACGATGGTTCGGCGGCTCCCGGATGAAACGAGGCGCAAAGCCTGCGCACAGACGTGCGCTCTCGACCCAATCAGCAGCAGCGGCTATGCTCCCGGTATCGTAGGGCGAGCGCTGCTTTGAATGCCTGTGTCTGCATACGGCGGGAATCGAAGGTCCGAGTCTTGGGGTAATCTCCGCCCCGGTTCAGTCGCTTCAACTCGGCATAAATTTCGTGCGCGACGACGGCTAGCTCCCGAACCACTGCGCGAGACCGTTGGATCAATGCTGTGCCGGGGGTGACACGGCCGCTGCCAAGTTGATAGTTCATGCGGCGGCCTCCTCCTCACGAGCGATGCTGCGCTCTGCACCGAGCAGCAGCCGCGCCCACACGCGGACCGAATCGGCCAGAATAATCCACACCACAAAGATAAAGACCGCGGTCATCACCGCGTCGACCCGATCGTTCCAAACCAACCGGGTGATCTCCCCGGCGCGCGCGGCGCTGATGGCAGGTTTAGCCAGCTCCGCCTCAAGCAGTGCGGCGTGCGCGAGGAAACCCACATTCGCCGCTCGGCTCATGATCTTTTCGAAGCCGGCACTCATGGTGACGGCGAACAACCATAAAAGCGGAGCCAGGGTTATCCATGCGTAGCGCGCTTTGCGCTGGCGGATCATCGCGCTCGTCGCGACGCACAGCGCGATCGTTGCGAGCATCTGGTTGGCGATGCCGAACAACGGCCACAAGGAATTGATGCCGCCGAGGGGATCGACCGCGCCGAAATAGAGAAAATAACCCCAGGCCGCCACAATCAGCGCCGAAGTGACAACGATATTTGGATAAGAGCCACTGTTGCCGAGCGGTTTCCATAAATTGCCCAGCAAATCCTGAAGCATGAAGCGCGCAACGCGGGTGCCGGCATCGAGCGTGCTCAGAATGAACAACGCCTCGAACATAATCGCGAAATGGTACCAGACTGCGACCATCGTGCCTCCGTCAAGCGATCCGGCAAAGATCTGTGCCATGGCGACAGCCAGCGAGGGTGCGCCGCCGGTGCGCGAGAACAGTGACGCCTCACCCATCGTCGCGGCGAGATGGTTCATTTCCTGTAAGGTAAGAGGGAATCCCCACGAACTGATTTGTGCGCATGCTGCAGCGCCGGTGCCGATCACGCCGGTCGGTGCGTTGATCGCGAAGTAGACGCCCGGCTTGAGCATCACGGCAGCGATCAGGGCCATTACGGCGACGAATGACTCCATCATCATGCATCCGTAGCCGACCATGCGCGCATCGCGCTCGTCTTGAAGCATTTTCGGAGTAGTGCCCGATGCGATCAGTGAATGGAATCCGGAAATCGCCCCGCAAGCGACAGTGATAAACGCAAACGGAAATACTTTGCCCCCGAACACCGGACCGCTGCCATCGGTGAATCGCGTAAGCGCCGGCATCAAAGTCACCGGATGGAGCGCAAGGATTCCGATTGCGAGCGCGACGATAGTTCCAATCTTGATGAACGCTGAGAGATAGTCGCGGGGCGCGAGCAGCAGCCAAATCGGCAGCACCGACGCAAGAAAGCCATAGCCGATAATCCACAACGAAAGCTGCGGGGCGTCGGCGTTGAGCCAATCGCCAAACGGAAGGTTACCGGTATAACGACCACCTACGACCGCGAGCATGATTAACGCCAAGCCGAGAAGCGAGGCTTCGAGGATCCGTCCCGGGCGCAGATGGGTCATGTAAATGCCTACCATCATCGCGATCGGCACGGTAGCGGCGACGGTCGAAGTAGCCCAAATGCTGTGCTTCATCGCGTTCACCACCACCAGTCCGAGCACCGCAATCAGGATCACCATGATAAGCAGGACACCCGCCAGGGCGGTGAAGCCCCCTACCGGGCCGATCTCGTCACGCGCCATCTTGCCCAGCGAGCGTCCGTCGCGTCTGAGCGAATAACCCAGGATGACGAAGTCTTGGACGCACCCGCCGAGCACTGCCCCAATTACGATCCACAAGGTCGAGGGCAAATAACCGAATTGGGCAGCGAGTACGGGTCCTACTAAGGGTCCTGGTCCGGCGATAGCGGCGAAATGATGGCCGAAGGTGATCCATCGCGGGGTGGGAACGTAATCGCGGGCGTTATTGAGCCGCACCGCAGGAGTGGGGCGTAAACCGTCGAGTTCGAGAACGCGGCGAGCGATGAACCCGGAGTAAAAGCGATAGCCCAGGGAGTAAATGCAAACGGCCGCAACGATGAACCACAGCGTGTTGGGCCGCTGTTCACCGCGCGCAAACGCGATCAGTGCCAGACCATAGGCACCGAGAGCGGCAATCACCGCCCACAGGAGGTAGCGCCCGGCTTTCACGGCTCGGCCGCTGCTGATAATGAGTTCCGGATAGGGCTCAGGAAAGCGGATGCTGTACCGATTTATCTGCCTTGGTGTCGACCACGGTGGTTTCCGAAGCGGCAACGGCAGTCGGTGTACTCGCGCTGACTGCTCTGGTTGTTTCCGGTGTCTGTTCCGGCTCGTTCATCGCTTTTTTGAAGTCACGAATCGCCCGCCCGAGCGCGCCGCCGACGTCACCGAGTTTGGCGGGACCAAAAATCACGAGGATGATAAGTAGCAAAATGAGCAGGTGCGAGGGCGCGAAAATATCCATAAACAGTTCTCCAACCGGCCTCAGCGGCCGCTGCTTCTGTTCAAGCTTAGCCGTGTAGCCGATGAGTTGCCATCGGTCCAGATTATAACCGCCAGTCCTGATCTTCTTGCGCCGGCACTTGCCCGCCGGCTGCTCGCTCCGCCAGGCTCGAATTCAGCCTGCAGAGCAAACTCGGCGCGTTGTCGTGGCTGTACGGTGTTGCGTATGAACCGCCCGCGGATCGCTAGTGTTTAATTTTGCCCAAGCCGGAGCCTGTCTTCAGACAGCGTGTGCCGCGGGTTTCGAGGGCTGCGGCTGGCCCTCATTATCCAGGCGATAACGTTGGACCTTGCGGTAGAGCGTGGACAAGTGGATTCCAAGGATCTGTGCCGCTTTGACCTTATCGCCTTGGACCTGGTTCAAGACCCGGCGCATGTGCTCGCGCTCGAGTTCTTCGAGCGTCATGCCTGGAGTTTCCGCATCGTTGCCGCCGTTCGGCAACGCGTCGTGTAATTTCTCCGGCAAATCGTGAGTATGGATGACATCAGTCTCAGCCAGAATTGCGGCTCGTTCTATGGTGTTTTCGAGTTCGCGCACGTTTCCCGGCCATCGATAATTCATCAGCAAGCGCATCGCGCCTTTTGAGAAGCGCATCGGGGACCTTCCCAGCGGTTTCTCGTATTTGCGCAGGAAATGATCGCCGAGCAGAGTTATATCGTCTTTGCGTTCGCGTAGCGCGGGGAGACGGATAGTTATGACGTTAATGCGATAAAGCAACTCCTCGCGGAACCTGCCCTCGCTCACTTCCTTGGCCAGATCCTTGTTGGTGGCGCAGACTACGCGCACGTCAAACTTTACCGGTTCATTGGAACCGAGTGGATAACATTCGCGCTCCTGCAACGCTCGCAGCAGTTTAATTTGCAGGGCCAGCGGCATGTCGCCGATTTCGTCGAACAGAACGGTGCCCTTGTCGGCTGCTTTAAGCAGTCCAGTCTTGTCCTGCATCGCTCCAGTGAATGCGCCCCGTTTGTAGCCAAAGAGTTCGCTCTCGAGCAAATTTTCGGGGAGCGCACCGCAATTGATCGGTAGAAAGCGCTTGTTGGCGCGCTCGGAATTCTCATGCAGGGCGCGCGCAATCAACTCCTTGCCGGTGCCGGATTCGCCCATGATCAGAACGCTGGCATCGGTGCGGGCGACTTTTTCCATCATGCGGAACACCTGTTGGATGGCATCACAGGTGCCGATGATATTTTCGAATCGGTATTTCTCGTGCAGCTCGCGCCGCAGAAAGCGATTCTCATGGAATAGCGCCTTTTGCGCCAGGGCATTGCGGACGACGGCCTTTAGATGATCGTTGGCGAACGGCTTGGTGATGTAGTCGTAGGCGCCTTTGCGCAGGGCCTCGACTGCAGACTCGACACTCGCATATGCAGTAACGATGATGCCCATCACCTCGGGGTCGAGGTCGCGAATCCGCCCCAATAGATCGAGCCCGCTGCCGCCGCTGCTGAGGTTCAGGTCGAGAATCGCCAGATCGATTTTCTCACCCTCGAAGATGCCGAGGGCGGCTGTTGCCGTGTTGGCTTCGAGCACTTCATAGCCCTCGCTGCGCAGCAACTGAACGATGATCGAGCGCATCAACTGCTCGTCCTCGACCACCAGGATACGGTAAACACCGCGTTCCGCTGAGGGCCATCGCTGGCCGTTATCTAGCGCTTCGCCATTCATTGCGCCACCCTTGAATTTTCATGCAGGGCCGTTTCGCTGCGGACTGGCAGACAGATGGTTACCGTGGTCCCGCACCCAACCTTGCTCTCGACGCGGATCGTCCCCTGGTTGGTGAGCACGATGCTCTGGCACAGCGACAGGCCAAGACCTACGCCGGCTCCCGCTGGTTTGGTGGTGAAGAAGGGGTCGAAGACCCGTTCAAGATTGTCCGGCTCGATCCCGCAGCCGTTGTCCACCACGCGCATTAGAACGCGCCCACCGCCTTGTTGGGTGCGCGCATTTTCCGTGATGACACGAATAACGCCATTGCCGTTTGGCGTGGCGTCGGCGGCGTTGAACAGCAGATTCAGCAGCACCTGCTGGATGCCGTTATGGTCGGTGTACGGTTTATTGAGGTCGGGCGCGAGTGAAGGTTCAATCCGAATGCCGTCGAAGCGGCGGTTGTACGCGACCAGCCGCAGGGTTTCGCTGACCATTTCGTTGAGGTCCAGCGGTTTGCGCTCAGGCGGTGCCGGGCGGGCAAAATTGACCAAATCCTTGAGGGTGGTCGCGATCCGGGTAATTTGCGACAAAATCGTTCGCAATGCCGTCTGCCGCTCTCGATCGCTTTCGCCGGGCAACAGCGACTGCACCAATGAGGAGATTGACGCCAGCGGATTATTGACCTCATGCGCAACACCGCTGGCAAAAGTGCCCGCCGCCGCCAAACGTTCCGCTTTGAGCAACGAGTCCAGCATCTCGTGGCGCTGGGTGACGTCGTGGAGGATCATCTGGATCGAGCGGCGCTTGCCCGACGAGATCAACGCCGAGTTAACGTCGAGAAACTTGCCGTCCATGGGCCAGTCAAGTACCTGGTCCGAGCCGCGTTCGACCACTGTACGTAGATGCCTCAAAACCGCTTGCTGCATCTCCGGCGGGACCATCTCCGTTAATGGCTGGCCGATGAACGGCACCTCATGCTCGAACGCCATCGCGGCGGAGTTCGCGGCGAGTATCACCAGCGTCTCCGGGTCGATTTCGTACATCGGGTCGGGGGCATGGTCGATTGAATTGCGGTATTTCTCCTCCGACTCCTTAAGCGCCCGCTCGCGCGACTCGATATAGAAGCCATCGACCATCAGACGCCGTTCGTCAAGTGACGCTACAACCGTATCGCGCACAACTTCCATCAGACGCGTCTGACGCTGGCGCCGGACGTGCCCAAGAATCACCTGCTTTAAAGCGATATGGAAAACGTTGAATTCCGACGGTTTCGCCCGCGCTAGCATGCCTTCCTGACAATGTCGGCGGAGGTAGACATAGGTGTGCAAGTCCTCGGGATCACGCAGATGACCGATGTAGCGGACCAGCGCGTTGGCCATGGACTCGCGACTGAGTCGCCGCTTCGCGTGCGCCACCTTTTGCAATGGCGACATGTTGACCAAAGGTTGTTCAGAGGCGGGCCGTAACATCTGTTCAACGCCGCTGGTCCACTGCTCGACGATTTGGTCGAAATTCGCTTCGATCAGATCGGCAGCCCGGGCGCGCGCCTGGCAGCTTATCCGCCCGCCGTCGTAAGCACGGCCAAACAACCGCGCCAGCATTCTTTTGATGGCGCTGAGCTGAGTTCGGATCTGCTTGAGCTCCTCCGGTGTCGCCTCAATTGCACAATCGGTCGGCTGATGGCGCGGTGATTTGCCCGCGCCTGACCGGCGCTGGTTATGACGCCTTTCACCACGCACTTTCTCGGTGAGGCGCAATCTTACGGCAGAAGCCATAGCAAGTTGCTCCTCGCGCTGGGAGACCAGCGCGATGATTTTTTTAGGTTCGTAACATTGAATTCTTTTATATCAAATCGCGCATTTTGCCAAAGAGTCGAGATGAATTTGCTTCGCACCTTGCGAAGGCATGCGGATTAACCAATCCGACGGTCGTGAACCTGCGACGTGCTCGGCTCCAACTCCATCACCCGCCAACACAACGAGCCTCCCGCTGATTCGGTAAAGCGGCTGCGGCTCTCCTCAAAACGTCGAACGTCATCCCAATTGGTCCGCGGCATCGAGCTGAAAAACGGCCAGACACCGAGCAAAGCACGCCTAGTTCAACGTTTGGCTGGTGGCACATGTTTAGCTCTACGGGCGTGATTGTTGCGCCCGACAAAACTCCATCGGTCCTGCCTAGCGGCAAATTTTTCAGCCGTGCCGGCGACAAGTTCTTCCTGAAAGCAATTCGATTCGGAGCAGGGAGCAACTCGCCCGATTTCGAAGAAAAGATTGTGTTGCAAAAGCGCTTGGGAGACTTCCGCGCAGCGCATACTACAGCCGTGGTTGTCGCCGACAATGAAGCTGAGGCGTTGCTGGATCTCGTTGCGCAGCCCGGTTTGTACGCCTTGCTGGAGATCAGGGTGCGGCCCGAAGACCTCTTTTCAAGTAAGGCTCTTCGCTCCGCCATCGCGGAACTCCGCAAAAGAGTAACAAGCCTGCGCGGCTATCCAAGTATCATCGGCTATCTGCTCGATTGCCCAGTTCACCCAGATGCGCTGCGCTCACGCGGACTCGAAATGCTGAGATCCCGCCTCGCCAGGATGGTCGCCGCAATCCGTGATGTCGACGCGCGCAAGATGGTGGGACTGAAACATCGGCCCGGTACGGTTGGACTCGCGTTGCGCGACGAGGACTTCGTCTATGCGGTAATGCCGCCGCTAGCACCGGATGAACTCCGCTCGTCAGTGACCCGCCTCCATAACCTGGCCGAAGCCCGACCCCTGGTCCTTGAATTTGTGCAGACGCCGTCTGATCAGGATGAACTCATCGCGTGCGCTTTTGGGCTTGGAGCCGCCGGTGTCGTGGCGCAGGTGTCACCGCGCGATAATCGTACCTCAAAGCCGTCCTTGCACGGTGCTCTTTCACTCAAGACGCTCCGGGCATCCGAGCTACAACCTTTCCTTGCGCTCAACGGTGCATGCCCGCCAGGGCCGGCCCGCACTCCGAGAGTCTCAGTAGTGATTTGCGCCTACAACGCCGAACGCACAATGCGCCAGTGCCTGGAATCACTTCGCCGGCTTGATTACCCGACTTTCGAGGTGATTATCGTCGACGACGGCTCGCAGGACACAACCGCGCAAATTGCTGCGGACTTTCCGGAATTCCGCCTGATTCGACAGCCCAACAAAGGCCTGAGCGTCGCGCGTAATGTCGGGCTTCACGCGGCTGTGGGTGAGCTCATTGCCTATACGGATTCCGACTGCGTGGTTGACCCGCACTGGCTCACTTTTATGGGTCGTGCGATGGTCGAGGGAGGATTAGACGGCTGCGGTGGACCAAACTACGCGCCACATGAAGACGGATGGGTCGAAGGTTGCGTCGCAGCTTCGCCGGGCTCGCCTTGCCACGTGCTCATCGGCGACGATCGCGCCGAGCATCTGGCCGGCTGTAACATGCTTTTCCGCAAGGCGGCATTGGAAGATGTCGGCGGTTTTGATCCGCAGTTCACAGCGGCCGGTGACGATGTCGATATCTGTTGGCGTCTGATGGACACGGGCTATACCCTGGGCTACTGTCCATCTGCTTTCGTTTGGCACTTCCGCCGCAATACCGTTAACGCTTATTATCGGCAGCAGCGAGGCTATGGCAAAGCGGAGGCGTTGCTCTATTTCAAATTTCCAGAGCGTTTCAATGTCCTCGGTCAGATTAAGTGGAATGGCACCATTCCGGGCATCGCGCGGACGGTGCCGGGTGGGGGGCGCCGGCGCGTTCAGTGGACGCGAACCGCGGGACAATTCCAGCGCGTTGATGAAATGCCGCTGAGCGTAGCCAGGGTGGCGCCAATGACGGCTGAGTGGAGCCTGGCGGCCGCGGCCCTGGTAGTGCTTTCGTTGGTATTTGGCGTGACGACTGTACCAGCCTTGGCTGCATTAGCGGCAGGGCCCTTGTGGGCCGCGTATTATGCCTCAAAGGCACCACTGGAGAAATGCCACAGAGGTCCGGCTTCGCGGTTGCTCATTGGATGGCTCGCGTACAGCGGCTCGATAGTGCGCACAGTTGCGCGCTACCGTTGGCGCATCGATTCTCGAAAAAATGCACCGTTCGACAATGCCGTGCGGCAATGGCCTATAATCGACTGGAAGCAACGCAGCATACGCATGAGTTATTGGAACGGTGTGTATACGACGCGCGAACTCATACTCGAACACCTGCGGAAGGTTTGCGCGTCGCTCGGCCGTCCGGTCGTTACCGATACTGGATGGAAAGACTTCGATCTGCTGGTCGAAGCGAACCCATGGATCCGTATCCAGTTCAGAACCGCCGACGAAGAATTGGGCGGGCTTGAACTCAAGACCAATGTTGCCGCGCGGCTGCGGCTGAGTACCGGCGCACGAATGGGACTCGGCGCCTGCGTGCTAGCGGCGGCAACCGCCTCGCTGTTCGGCCCCGCGCTCGCTGCGACCGTGCTCTGTATTCTGGCTGGTGGCGCAATTATTAGTGCGATTGGCGGCTTAGCCGAGGGTGCCAACCTCGCTTATCATACAGTTGAACAATGCGCCTGCGAACTTAGCCTGGTTCCACTTGGCAAACCTGTGAGGTCGGTCAACACCACGTCGCTTCCGGCCGCCGTCGATTCCGATCGTTCGGCGGAAGCGGCAGAGCCGGCCGGACGCTAAAGGCATCCACTCGAAAGGGTTCATTACAGACGGTCCTGGAACTGCTTCTGCCGTTTCTGTCCTCTATTCTATAATCTCTTCGAATCTTAGTTTGCGGGTGATCGCGTGGCCGAGGCGGTCGAGCAAAACGAATTCGACCGAATCGCCGCGTCGCTTTTTGTCCAGCCGCAGCGCGCCAATGAACTGCCGGGTCAGCCATCCTGCAGGCAAATCAATAACCAACCCAGCCGCCTCCAGCAGATGCTCCAGCCGCTTCGCCTCGTCAGCTCTCAGGCCACTATGACGCGTCGAGAGCCGCGCCGCCGCGGCGATCCCGATGGCGACCGCCTCGCCATGAAGATAATTGCCATAGCCGGTCGAGGCTTCCAGCGCGTGGCCTAAGGTGTGGCCGAAATTAAGAATCTTTCGCAGGCCGCCCTCGCGCTCGTCGCGGGACACTACCATCGCCTTGTGCCGCAATGAACGCTCCGCCATTTCGCACAAGCGATTGGCTTCCCGCGCTAGAATCATCGGCATCTCTTGTTCGAGCCATCCAATGAACGCAGCATCAATAATCGCACCGTACTTAATCACCTCAGCCAATCCTTCGCGGAATTCTCGTTCTGGCAAGCTTGCGAGGGTTGCAATGTCAGCGACGATCAGCCGGGGCTGGTAAAAGGCGCCGATCAAATTTTTTGCATTACGTAGATTCACCGCAGTTTTACCGCCAAGCGCTGAATCAACCTGCGCAACCATCGAGGTCGGCACCTGCACCAACGGCAGCCCGCGCAAATAGGTGGCGGCGGCAAACCCTGCAAGGTCCCCTACCACGCCGCCGCCTAGAGCAAAAATCGGGCTGTCCCGATCCAATTCGGCCTCAGCCAGGCGCTGGTAGATCTGTTCCAGCATGCCTAATGACTTGCTGGGCTCGCCGGGCGGAATTTCAATGACTTGTGGAAGGAAGCCGCACCGTTCCAGGCTGTTTGTCACCAATGTCGAATAGAGCAGGCCGACATTGGAGTCAGTGATTAAAGCACAACGTCCGCTGGCCAAGCCGGATGCCAGCGCGAGTTCACCGATACCCGCTAGAAGACCATCGCCGACATGCACCGGATAGGAATTAGGACCAAGCTCTACGACGAATTCCATTCTTTTCAGCGACCTCTTTACAGATCCACCTCGCAGACTCGTTTCCCTTCGACAAGTTCAGGGCTTCGGCTCGCCGGCTCCACTTCGTTGCGCCTGGTGTTATATGCGGACCTCCGAACGACCCGCTTGCGGGTCGAACTGGCAGACTCGTTTCCCTTCGACAAGCTCAGGGCTTCGGCCGGCGACGCTCGACCTCGGCTCACCGCTTGCGGCCGCAGCGGCCGACTGCTGGAGGCATGCGGCGCCGCGGAGCCTGCCCTGGTGAGGGTCGTCGCGGCTCTACTTGCATGATCGATGCGGGTTGTGCGGCGCATGTATCGGTGGATGAGAGATCGCCGGATAAGCGTCGGCAAGCGCCTCGAGAATCGCATCGACCACCTGGTCCACCGTGCGCTCAGACGTATCGATGGTGAACGTCGCGCGCGCGTAAACCTCGCGCCGTTCTTCCATCAGCTCGGCGATGCGTTGTTTAACCGGCATGCTGCCGTGCGACAACATCGGGCGTGCTTTGACGCCGCTAGAGATCCGTCGCGCAATCACGTCAGGGCGTGCACTGAGGCAGACAATCACGCCACAATCGCGGAGCGCCGCATAATTCTTCGGGTCTGCGATCGCACCGCCCCCGGTAGCGATGACTGCGGGCCGCGGATTGCCGCATTGCGCGCAGCGCCTGCGATCGGTAGCGATCTCTGCAATTATGCTGCGTTCCATCGACCGGAAATGCGCCTCGCCGCGGTCGCGGAAGATTTGATGAATCGGCTTTCCGGCTCGTGCGCTGATGTCAGCGTCGCAGTCGATTAGACGCCATTGCAGCCGTCGGGCCAGGTGGCGCGCGACTGTGCTTTTGCCCGTTGCCATAAAGCCGGTCAGGATCACCTTCGGCGCCATGTTTTTACCGACCCAGCAGGTGCCGCGCGGCGTTGTCGCGCGCGATCTCGAATGCTCTGCTCAGTAGTTACGAACCTGTTGCAGGTAGCCGTTGTAATTACGCGCGATTTCGGTGAAGGAATCGCCGCCGAACTTCTCCAAGAAAGCGTTGGCGATTTCGAAAGCCACTACAGCCTCGGCAATCACCGCCGCGGCGGGAATCGCGCATACATCCGAACGCTCGATGGTGGCGGCTGCCTCCGCTTTGGTCCGGATATCGGCCGAGCGCAGCGGCCGCATCAGGGTTGACAACGGCTTAAAGGCGACGCGGACACGAAGCGGTTCGCCGGTGCTGATGCCGCCTTCGGTACCGCCGGAATTATTCGAATGCCGCGTGAAACGCTGCGCCGCTGCATCGTAGCCAATCTCGTCGTGCAATTGCGAACCGCGGACGTGCGCCGCGCTAAAGCCTTTGCCAAATTCAACGCCCTTGACCGCCTGCAAACTCATTAACGCATGAGCGATTCGCCCGTCGAGTTTACGGTCCCATTGCACATGGCTGCCCAGGCCGACCGGTAGCCCCGCCGCAACCACTTCCACCACACCGCCCAAGGTGTCACCTTCCCTTTTACACACGTCGATTTCGGCAATCATTGCACGTTCCGCGTCTGCATCAGCGACCCGCACCGGCGATCCCTCGCTGACGAGCGCTAGCTGTTCAAGACTGATATCGGGTGGAATTTTCGCCTCGATGCTGCCGATACGCGCCACATAGCCCAGCACGGAAACTCCGAACGGCGTGACCAACTGCCTGGCAAATGAGCCGAGCGCGACGCGTGCAGCGGTTTCGCGGGCGGAGGCGCGTTCTAGCACGTCGCGGATATCGTCCAGGTTGTATTTCAGCACTCCGGCCAGATCAGCATGGCCGGGACGTGGCCGCGTCACCAGTTTGGCTTCCCCACGATCGCGCGGATCAGCCGACATCCGCTTCTCCCAGTTTTTGAAATCCTGATTTTCAACAATAAAGGTGATCGGACTGCCGAGTGTGCGGCCGAAACGAATCCCCGAAACAACGCGAACTTCGTCGCGCTCGATCGCCATGCGTCCGCCGCGTCCATAGCCCTTCTGCCGCCGCGCGAGATCGTGGTTGATCGCTTCACGATCGATATCGTAACCGGCAGGGGCGCCTTCAATAATTACGACGAGTTCCGGACCATGCGATTCGCCAGCGGTGAGAAAACGGAGCATACAATTATCCCGCCATCGCGAGCACAAAAGCACGCGAGATCAAGATTCAAGCAGAACCGAAGCGTTCGAAGCAACGGCGCTCTGGCGGTACGGCTCTTGTTTGTCGCCGCCAATGGCATCGCGAGGCATTAATTCGTTCATTCGAATCTATGTGGCACGGCGCAAGACTCATGAACTCGCGGAGCAATAGCGGGCGAGGGGCGAAATTGATTATTATTGGGCGGGTTTACGCTTATGCGCCGTGACATTGAATTCAACGCCGAAGGAGTTGTTCTGCGCGGATGGTTATACCTGCCGGAACATGCGCCCCGCGAGATACCAGGGGTGGTGATGGCGCATGGCTTTTCGGCAGTCAAAGAAATGTACCTCGACCGCTATGCGGAAGTATTGAGTGCGGCAGGTATCGGCGCTTTGGTGTTCGATAATCGCAACTTTGGTGCGAGCGATGGCGAGCCGCGTGGCGAAATCGACCCCTGGCAGCAGGTGCGCGACTATCGCCATGCGATAACCTGGCTTGGCCGCCAATCACGCATTAATCGGGAGCGGATCGGGGTGTGGGGTTCGAGTTACAGCGGGGGGCACGCTCTGGTCCTCGGCGCTATCGACAGACGGGTCAAATGCGTCGTGGCGCAGGTTCCACTGATTAGCGGTTCGCGTAACTTGGGACGGCTGGTGCGCGCCGATATGGCGGCTCCCATGCGCGCCCAATTCGATGCCGATCGCGAGATACGATTTGCGGGCGGGGCGCCGGCAATGCTTCCGGTGGTCACATCCGAAGCCAACGGAGCCGCCGCCTTGCCGACCGCCGATTCTTGGGAATGGTTCACTCAAACCGCCAGCACGCGAGCGCCAGCCTGGCGCAATCAGGTAACTCTGCGCACGGTCGAGATGCTCGGTGAATACGAGCCAGGCTCATACATCGAGCGCATCAGTCCCACGCCCTTACTGATGCTGATTGCGGCCGGCGACCATCTCACGGTGGCCGACGAGGCCTTTGCCGCATATAATCGCGCGCTTGAACCCAAACGCCTTGTGATTCTAAATGGTGGGCATTTTGACGCCTATGTGAAAGCGTTCGAACGTTCGAGCACCGCAGCCCGCGACTGGTTCGTTGAGCACCTCACCCAATAGGCAGGCGCTACCCGCCAGATAGTCAACCTCTATGAAACCGAAGCGCCGCATCCTCATATCTTCGGCGGCTGCATTTTTGTTGGTGGCAGTGATTGCTGCTGCAGCAAACAGCCAGGCAGCTCCGAAAGCCGGCGGACGAATCTTCCTGATGATGGTCTGGGATGGGTTGCGGCCTGACTCAGTCAACCCGCGCGGCACCCCTAACCTGTTCGCGCTCGAGCGTGAGGGGGTGCTGTTCGCGCATCAGCATGCGGTCTTCCCAACAGTTACTATGGTGGACGCGGCGGTGCTGGCGACCGGCGGCGAACCCGGCCATGCTGCAATCTACGGCGACTCGATGTACCTTTTGCCTGAGATCGGCGCTCATGCGGCGAGTGCCCTGCCGAAGCTGGGCGCGCTGCTTAAGTCACCCTTGGATCTTGAAAATTCGAATTATTTGGCCGCACTCAATGGTGGCGGCTTCAACGGCTATCTCCTGGGGGTAGAGGGCGTAGCCCAACAGGTTCTCCGCGAGGGCGGCTACGTGGCGATTGTCGGCAAGCAAGGGCCAACTTTTCTGTTCGATGACGAGGCCGACCGCCGCATTGCGAATCGTTCGGATTATTTGTTTGTAGCTGACGACCTCGCACGGCCCGATTTATCTGCCGCAACCATCGCACATAAGGCACCAATGCGGCTCGGCGACCTGAATTCCATCAGCGACCGCGACCAATGGTTCGCGGGGTTGGTGATTAACCGGGCACTGCCGGCCGCCCGCGCCGCGTCATTAAAGGGACATCCAGCGCTGATTGTATTTTGGCAGCATAATCCCGACCTCGTGCAGCACATCGCCGGGCTCGGCACCCAGCCGGCGCTCAACTCACTGCACCAATGCGACACAAATCTCGCGAGCATTCGCGCGGCAATCGCGAGGCTCGGCGTCGCCCATCGAACCGACCTGATGGTGGTTTCAGACCACGGCTTTGCGACTATTCGAATGTCGGTTTCGCTCTCCGACTTGCTGGTCAGCGCGGGAATCAAAAAATCCTCGAACAGTGCCGATATTGTGGTTGCGCGCAATGGAGGCGCAGACCTTGTGTATCTCTCGCCGGCGGCGTACGAGTCCGAGGAAGCCCGGCGCGCAACGCTGGCGCGTATCGTCGATTTTGCCGAGGCGCAGGAATGGTGTGGTGCGATTTTTTCGAAAAAGGCGGCCCCGGAGGGCACGGCAACCAATCGCCAGAATCGTCTGGGCTGGATTCCTGGCACTTTCGCTCAGAAAATGTTCGGTCTCTACAATCCGCGCCGCTCACCCGACCTGATTATCTCCTTTCGCGAGCTTCCCGAGCTGGACAATCACGGATTAACCGGGCCGTCCAATCCTGCCTTTATCGTGGGCGCTAACGGCCAAGCCGCGCGCAAGAACGGTTCGTTCCCGTTAATCCGGCCGATTGCCGGCGTTGTGTATTCGGACAGTCATTCCTTGTCAACCGGTCAGGGCATGCACGGAGCGGCGGGTGCGCGAGAGGTGCACAATTTTTGTGCGGTAAGCGGTCCTGATTTTCGGCGCCATTTCGTGGATTTGGCGCCCAGTGGCAACGCCGATGTGGCCCCCACCATCCGCAAAATCTTTAACCTTAACACTCCCGCTGGAGCATCAGGGCGCGTGCTGCTGGAGGCGCTCAACCGCTCTGAGCGCAGGGCTGGTTCACCGCAGGATCAGGTTCTGATGTCTTACCTGGTCCTACAGGGACAGGAAGTCGTAACCAAACTGCACCTGACGCACTTCGAAGGGCGCGATTATCTCGACGATTCATCGGTAACGCGCACGCCACTTAACGGCGCCCCCTAACTCCATAGTTCCGCCGATCCAATTGCGGTCGCGTAACGAAGCGTTTCGCGGGGTTTGCAGAAGCCGAATGACGTCACAAGCATCGCCACAAAAGTCAATGTTATTTTTAAGCAAGTCACCGATGGGGTCGGTTGGCACCCTTGGATGCGGGTTGCTTGTAGAAGGTCCTGCTCGTCGTGCTATCCGCCATCACTACTGGCGCCGCGTGAATTGTTGCCGCCGGATTCCGGCCAGTCCCAGCCAAACAACCAGGATCCAATTCCTGGCAATATCTCAACACCTTACACAACCACTGACATTTTGATTGACAAATCCTGACGAGCTGGCTATTTTCGGAATTGAGAATCATTCTCAATTTAGCGCGCGGCGATAGGCAATGACCACTACGACCGTCCCATATTTCCTTTATTCAACCGGGATTCTCTTTCGCGAGGGTTTGGAGGCACTCCTGGTTATAGTCGCCTTGGTCGCCGCAGTCCGCCAAGCGGGACAAGAGGCTCGCGCCCGCGATATCTATGCTGGGGCGGTGATAGCACTGGCGTGCAGTATTGTTCTGGCGTGGGCGGTTCAGCATGTTCTTGGCGATAATACCAGCGACACGCTCGAGGGAGTGTTCCAGCTTTTCGCTGTTGTCACCCTGTTTTACGTTAGCTCATGGATCACATCCAAGAGCCAGGCGAAGCGATGGAAGAACTTCATCGGTGCTCAGGTCGAAGCTGCACGGCGCAGTAGAGGGCCGTCGCTGGCACTGGGCCTTACCGCGTTCCTCGCAGTGATGCGCGAGGGCGCCGAGACCATCGTTTTTTTCCAGGCGTTGATGGCCGGTGCGACCGAAACCGCTGAACGCCACGCAATTTTTATCGGCGTGGTGGCGGGCACCGTCGCACTCGCGCTCGCCTTCGTTGGCCTGCGCAAGGTTACCTTTATGATCCCGATAGGACCGGTGTTCACCGCAACTTCAGTTCTGCTTTATGTCCTCGCCGTGATTTTTGCCGGCCAAGGGGTCGCCAGTTTCCAGGAATCCGGTGTGATCGGTGCTACATTCGTAAGCCATGTACCCACGCTTCCGATGCTCGGGCTGTACCCGACCATCCAGACGCTTATCGCTCAGGGGATTTTATTGGTCCTGGCTATGGCTGCCTTGGTTTTGCCAATGACGAAGAAAATCCGATTGCCGGCGAGAACAGAGTCCCCATACGACATAAGCCGGGCCGGATAGCAATCATCCCTGCCGCGTCTCGCGCCCGGTCAATGCAAACTGCGCCTGGCCAGTATGGAACGTGAAGGTGAAAGTCGGCCCGCCTCCACAATGGCGCTGCCGCGTGTACTCGAGTATCTCTGGGGGATTATTGCTACAGGCCTGTCATTTCTCTACACGGCGATCCTGATTTGGCCCGCCGCCTTTGCGAGCCTGTTCGCCGACGGCCATTTCTGCAGCCCGATCTTCAGAATGTGGGCCTGGCTAATATTTCGCACCTTCGGCATGTCAGTCGAACTCGTCGGCATGGAAAACTTGCAAGGCGTCAGCTCCTTCGTCCTGGTGTCCAACCATCAAAGCATGTTCGATATTCCCGCCGTGTTCCTGCTGATTCCGCGCGAGATGCGCTTCCTGGCGAAACGTGAGATCAAAAAGATTCCGGTGCTTGGATTTATGCTCGAGCGCTCCGAAAATATCATGATTGACCGCGCCAGCGGAGGTAAGGCGATTCGTCGAGCGCTTGCCGTCGCCGATCACGGCTACAGTATCTGCGTGTTCGCTGAGGGGCATCGTTTTAGTGACAATCGAGTGCACGAATTCAACGAAGGCGCCGCATGGGCGGCGATCGCAACCAAGCTGCCATGTATTCCGATGGCTATTAGCGGCACGGCGGAACTGATGCCACGCGGGGCGAAGTTCGCAATGCCAGGACGACGGATTCGTCTCGTGCTGCGCCGGCCTATCTCCACCGTCGGGCTGAGGGGCGCTGACCGGGCGGAATTAACTGAACGGTTGCAGGCCGAGGTCCAAACCGCCTTTCGGTCTGCATCGCGCGTTTAACCTATAACCTGTCGAAGATAAATAGCGGTACCATGTTGACCGCGGCCGGATTGACCGCGAGGACCCGCCGATTGGCTTCGACCCGTATCGGGCTCACCGCGATGCTAGAGTGTTTCAGCGTCTCAGCGACCTTATAGACGTCGTCAGTCTCAAGCCAAATCGCCGCCAATCCCTCTCCGGATGAGGAGATCACGTCGGCGACCGCAGCACCGGTCCGCACCCTGATCTGCGCGTCGCCGAGCTCGATAGTGGCCTCGTCGGAATTGCCGGCCCGCCGCACAGTGAAGTCGAAATTCTTCTCATAGATCGAGACCGCGTCGGCAAGGTCCGACGTCGCGATGTCGAGACGATCGAAACGTTTGATCATCATTCAGGATCCTCGATCTTTGAGGGATTTGAGTGTGAAGTCGGTCGCGGTCGATGCCTCGGGACGCACCACCACCTGCTGCGACTCAGTACCCAGCCGTTCCTGCCAGACTCGCAGCGTATACGTGCCAGGCGGAACGTTGTGGATTGCATAATGGCCGTGCGCATCAGTAATCGCATAGTAAGGAGTGGCAGTGACGTACCACCAGCCTTCCATCCAATTGTGCGCGTCGCAGGTGACTTTGATGACCTCGGGCTTTTCGATCGTTACGCGGATTTGTTTCTTGAATCCTGGCTGAGCGAGGTCGATGATCGGATTCACGGTCGACTCGGTATGGATATTGTGCAGAATCCCGTCCGAATTAAGTACGACGACCGTACTGCCGGCCGGAAAGACCGCTACGTGAGGAATGTATTGACATCCTTTCTGGTCGAATCGCACGGCAGGATCGGGCTTCAAGGGCTGGCCTTGCGCTATATGGGCGATCGTAACCACCGCGTTCGCCACGCCGCGATCATGTCCTACGACCAGCGTTTGATCGTAGACTGGCGAGCTTCCACAAACTTCGCGGTCCTTGGTGATTGCCAACAGTGATGGCGATGGTGGCGCGCCTCCATACTTTACGAGGCCGCTAATCGTGCCACTATTGCGAACCGCCTCGGCTTGGTACGGATAGGCAACGGTCGCCACGAACAAAGAAAAAAAAGCTGCCAGTCCAGCAACGAGCGTCAGTGTCGCCCGCGTAAATCCACGGAGCATGCCTGGGTTAATCGTCCTTGCGTGCGACGATTGCGTAATGGACTGATAGCCGTGACAGGGGTTCGTGGCGCTCAACGGTGACCCTTTGCCCATCGAGGACATCGGCGGCGCGCAACCGTGTCGTCCATCCAAGCAGTTTGGTTACTGGATTGATCATCGTGCCCATGAAATAAAGCAGCGGGTTGCGGCTGGCAAAATGGCTGACCAGCACGATGCGTCCGCCAGGTTTGCATACCCGTACCATCTCGTCCATCATCCGGCGAGGCTCAGGAACGACCGTCATGACGTGAAACGTGGTGACCCAGTCGAAGCTGCTGTCGGGGAATTCCAATTTTTGCGCATCGCCTCTGCGCAATTCGATGTGGCCTGCGCCGTTTCCTTGAATCTTGGCGATCGCATGCGCGAGCATATCATCGGATGGATCGATGCCGATGACTCGCACGTAAGGTGGATAGGCGCCCAGTGAGATGCCTGTGCCAACCCCAACTTCGAGGACCTGCTGTCCGGGACGAAAGGTGAGCGACTCGATGACTTGTTGTTCGTGATCAACGAATGCGCGCCCGAAAATTGAATCGTAGAGATAGGCCAGATCAGAGTAGACACGACTCTGGTGCGGTTCGGTCATCGGTTCACGCCTCAGGAAGAGAGTCAGGAGTTGGATGTGGTTCCGGCTGTCGATTTGTCGTGCGATGGAAGAGCTCAAGCCGCCGCGCTAACTCCTTGTACATGGCGTTTGAATGAGGCGATGTCGCGCCGGCGAAAGCGCCACTGCCGCCCCTTCTTAAACGCGGGCAGAATGTTGCGACGCGCCAGCTCGTTGACCGTATCAGGGCTGAGGTCGAGGAGAAATGCGACCTCACGAGAATTAAGCAGGATATCGTCCTTATCGGCCATGTTGGTCCGCCCCATCTACCCCGGAATCGCGCGTCTTTGTAGTACGCGCGATCCGGACAAGTCAAGGTTTGTCCGCAAGCTCAAAAGGGAGTATCGGCACCCCGCATAGCTTAGTAGCATCGGCGGCTTGATCAACATTGAGGGTGTTCCACCAAGAACAAATCCCGATTGTCGCCTAGAAGAGCATTTTCGCCGTAAGACATGCTTATCATACGCTAATAGTAGTTAGGCGCCTCATGGAGATTTTCCAGTCGTACCATGCCCGAGTCACCACGAAACAAGAAAAGACCCCGGTCAATACTCCTACGCACAGAGTCACGGCAAAGCCCTTGACCGGACCAGTGCCGAACTGGAAGAGAATCAAGCCGGCAACGAAGGTCGAGATATTCGAATCACGAATCGCCGACCAGGCGCGCTCGTAGCCGGTTTTGATTGCCTCGCGGGGTGATTTTCCCGCGCGTAATTCCTCGCGCATCCGTTCGTTCACCAGCACGTTAGCATCGACGGACATTCCGAGAGTAAGGACGATGCCGGCGATGCCAGGCAGGGTCAATGTCGCCTGGAGCGCCGCCATCACGCACACCAGCAACAAAATATTCAGGATCAGGCCGAGATCGGCCAGGATGCCCGCCCCACTATAATAGATCGCCATGAAGGCGAGGACTGCTATCGCGCCAACCACGAAGGACAATTCGCCCTGGCGAATAGAGTCGCGTCCCAGCGACGGACCGACAGTGCGTTCCTCGATAATTTCGACCGGTGCAGGCAATGAGCCGGAGCGCAGAACAATTGCGAGATTGTGAGCCTCCTCGAATGAAAAATTGCCGGTGATCTGCACGTCACCGCCGGGGATCGGCTCTTTGATCACGGGCGCCGAATAAACCGTGCCGTCGAGCACGATCGCGAGATTGCGGCCGACGTTCTGCGACGTGAGCGCGGCAAAAATATCTGTGCCGCGCCGATTCAGCCGGACTTCCACATATGGTCCTTCCATGCGGCCGCCTTCCCGCACCCGGGCGTCGGTCACTACATCGCCCGTCATCAGCACAGGCGATTCTACCAAGTATGGCGGCGGGCCTCCGGCCTGCGGCGGTCCATAAAGGATGTCGTCACCGGCAGGCGGTCCCTGCCGAACGGCGTCGGCGACGGCGTGCTTGTCATCGAGCAACTTGAACTCGAGCACCGCGGTTTTCCCGATCAGTTCCTTGGCCCGCTCTGGATCCTGGATGCCCGGCAACTGTACCAGAATATCGTTCTCGCCTTCACGGGCGACCGTGGTTTCCCGCACGCCGAGTTGATCGATCCGGTTACGAATCGTTTCCAGCGCCTGATCCATCGCGTTGGTGCGAATCTGCATGGCTTCGTGCGGGTTGAAGCTCGCCACGTAAGCGCCGCCCTGGTTTGGCGCCGGCGCAACCGTCAAATCAGGGAATGCCCGGCTCATCAGGTCTTGGAAGGCTGAACGTTCACCGGGATTCGTAAGCTTGATGAGGAGTGAACCGTCCGGATTTTGGCTAGTCAGCGGTGGTGTCAGCTTGTTGTCCTTGGCCTCACGCTCGATATCATCGCCGCGCCGGCGCAACGAGGTTTTGACCGCCTCCTGCAATTTCACTTCGAGCAACAGGTGAGTCCCGCCCTGGAGGTCGAGGCCTAGCTGGATTTTCGGCAGTGACTCCAGCGGCTGCATCCAATCGGGCAGCGAAAACTGAAAACTTGGCAGCAGAAGAATGGCGGCGGCAGCGACCAGCGCGCCGGCGAGCCACAGCCGAATCGTGCCGCTACCGTTGGTGAAATGGAGCCACAAAAACACCCCGGCCAATGCCAGCAATGTCACGATCGTGATTGGATTCTGAGTTGCGCCTTCCATTTTTTCTTGTCGCGGCTATTCTACGCCCACCTCGCAGATTCGTTGTCCTTCGGCTTTGCTCAGGGCTTCGGGCGCCCTGCTCGGTCTCGGCTCCTCGCTTCGGCTGAGCGGCGTGAGCTAATGCGCTGCGTGTTTAGGATTGCTCTCCCTTTTCCCGTCGCGGCATTCGCCCATAGCTCGAAATCGCGGCAATCTGGTTGCGCTCGACCCGCACTCGCACGTTGGGCGCAATTTCGAGCGTCACCAGCTTATCACTCAGTTCGGCGATTCTGCCGATCAGGCCTCCGGTAGTCACTACTTCGTCATTTCGCTTGAGCGCGGCGAGCATTTTTTGGTGATCACTGGCTTTCTTGCTCTGCGGCCGAATGAACAGAAAGTACATGACTCCGAAGATCAAGACGATGGGCACAACCGGATTGGTCAGTAATTGATCAAACAGCGCCTGGGGCTGACCAGATGTCGGCGTGGATTGTGCCCACGCAATAGTTTCAAACAACATTTTATTTAACCTTGCGAGTTGGGCTTGTTGGGCTCACCCATCAGGTTAAGCAAATAAGTTGAGAAGGCCTTGTAGGTTCGCGATGCGATAGCAGCTTGCGCCTCGCGCATCAAGCGCGCATAAAAAAATAGATTGTGCTCGGTCAATGCTCGCGCGGCCAGGATCTCGCCGGATAAATAGAGATGCCGTAAATAGGCTCGTGAGAATTGGCGGCACGACCGACAGTCGCATCGCGGATCCAATGGCTGACGGTCCCTGATATAAGCAGCGCGCTTAATCGAAATTCGTCCTTCGCTGGTGAAAGCACTACCGTTACGCGCGTTACGCGTTGGCAGTACGCAATCGAACAGGTCGTAGCCCATCGCGATTGCTGCCAGTAAGTCCTGCGGGGTACCCACCCCCATAAGATAACGCGGTTTGTCTGCTGGAAGCATGCTCGCCGAGAGCGCGGCCATCTCGCGCATCGCTTGTTTGGGTTCGCCGACCGACAGGCCGCCGACCGCGAACCCCTCAAATCCAAGCGAGGTGATCTGCATCGCGCTGCGGCGTCTCAGGTCTGGATAGATGCTGCCCTGCACAATGCCGAATAATGCCTGACTTTTGCTGCGGTGCGTTGAGATCGAACGCTCGGCCCATTGCGCAGTCAGCTCAACGGACGAGTTTGCGTGCTCATAATCAGCCGGGTACGGCGTGCATTCGTCGAGCGCCATGATGATGTCGGCGCCAAGGTTTTGCTGGATGTTGACCGCTGCCTCAGGTGTCAGCATCAACGCCGAACCATCAAGATGCGAGCGGAATCTGATTCCGGCGGCGTCGATAGAATTAATCTTGGCCAGGCTCATGGCCTGAAAACCGCCCGAGTCGGTCAGCACCGCGCCATCGAATCCCATGAATTGCGCGAGGCCGCCCATCTCGCGCACGATGGCGGCACCTGGCCGTAATGCCAGGTGATACGCGTTGGCCAGTATCAGCCGATATCCCATGGCGCGCAATTCGTCAGGCGCCATCGCCTTGACCGTGGCACGGGTACCGACCGGCATGAACGCGGGCGTCGTCAACTCGGCGTGTGGGGTGACAATCGAAGCAAAGCGTGCGCCGCCATCGGTCGTACGAATCTCGAAACTGATCGCGGAGGTCATCAGTAGATGAGCCTGAAGTCAGAGGATGAGTGTGGCGTCGCCATAGCTGAGAAAACGGTAGCGATGGCGAATGGCGTCGGCGTACGCGCGGAGAATCAATTCGCGGCCGGCTAGCGCCATTACCAGCGCCAGCACCGTGCTGCGCGGCATATGGAAATTCGTCACCATCGCATCGACCAGCTTGAAACGAAACCCAGGAAAGATAAACAATCCGGTAAATCCTTCGCGGTCGCCGGTAATCGCATAAGATTCAAGCGCACGGACGGTACTGGTGCCGACGGCAACCACCCGCCCGCCGGTTCGCCGCGCTAGTTCTATCGCCCGCACCCCTGCCTCGGAAATTGTATACCATTCCGCCTCCATCGAATGATGTTCGACTTGCAGCGTTCGCAGCGGCGTAAACGTGCCCGGGCCGATGTGGAGGGTCACAAAGGTTGCGTGAATGCCAGCTTGGTCGAGCTGGTTCAAAAGTTCAGGCGTGAAGTGAACACCGGCAGTGGGTGCCGCGACTGCGCCAGGCTTGGCCGCATAGACCGTCTGATATTCGGTAAGATCGGCGACAGTTGGCGAGCGGCGTATGTAATGAGGCAATGCTGGCGCTCCTACTTCGGCCAGGATGTCTGCCACCGAGCTCGAATCTGCGCTTTCGATCAGTACTCGTCCGGGCCGGCATTGTGCGGCGATTCTGAGCGCGCGGCCGTCGTGCAACAGTAATCGCGTACCCGCGCGCAGAGGCCGATGCGTCCGCGCCAGCGCCTGCCATTGCCCTGGATTGTGTGCGGCCGGGCGCACCAGGAGTAGTTCGACCGCGCCGCCGGATTCCTTACGAGCCGTGAGTCTCGCAGGAATGACCCTGGTGTCGTTCAGGACCAGCAGATCGCCTTCGCGCAATTCGCGAGGAAGTTTGTAGAAGCGTGAATGCGAAATGGTACCGCTGTGCCGTTCGACCACCATCAACCGGGCCTGATCCCGTTGCTCAAGCGGGTGCTGAGCTATCAATTCTTCCGGCAACTCATAATCCAGTTCGCTCAGGCGCATCGGCGGGCAAGGAGAAAAAAGTCGGCGGTATCTGGCAACAAAATTTATCAGGCGTGCGGTAGGATCGAGAAGATGCTCAGCTCAGGACCAGTCGCACGAATTTACAGACGTTCCGCACCCAATCTGCCAACCGTGAGCGAGCCCGCGCGAAGTTACTCAGCCCTATATGCGACACCAAAGGGGAAGAGGGTCGCGCTCATCAAGCCGCTTTTCACGAACGGGTCGCGCTCCATGATCCCCTGAGCAGCCGCTTGATCCGCCGCATGTACGATGACCACGCCGACAGTGGTTTCATCGTTATTGGTAGTACGGCCGGCGAGCATCACCACCCCCTGGGCCGCGAGTCCTTCCAAATAATTGCCATGTTCCATTTGGACCCGCGCTTCTTCGGCGGTCGGCCCCTTGGTCAACATCTCGAGCCGCTTTGGCCGCAGGAAATAAATAAATTGCTGTCGCCCCTCAGCCATGCCGCTCACCCTCACCCTCATGGTAAAGAATGCGCTGACAGTTCGGACAGAAATGAATCGAGTCGTGCCGCTGAATCTGATTGTAGAGTTGCGGTGGCAGCCGCATCCGGCAGCCCTGACAAGTCCCGCCACGGGCTTCAGCCACCGCCAATCCGTTTCGCCGGCTGAAGATCATTTCGTACCGCTGGAGCAGTGCACGTTCGAGATTGCCGGCCATCAGGTCGCGTTCGAGGCGTTGCTTGGCTATCGAAATTTTGAGGTCTTCAACCTGGGCGGCGATTTCCTTCTCGGCCTCGGTCAACTCGGCCAACAGCCGCTCCACCTGCGGGGTAAGTTCGGCAATGCGCGCGCCGCGCGGCTCCGAAGCTTCCATCAGACCAAATAAATCGGCTTCGAGCCGCTGGTTGGTCTCTTTTTGAGTGTCCACCTCGTGAGTAAGCGCTTGCTGCTCCTTGTCATTGCGCACCTGGCTCAGCCGCATGCGCTTGTTGCTTATTCGGGCCTCGCCTTCCGCCAACTCTTTTTCAAGCTGGCGGCGCATCAAGGCACTTTGCTGCTCTTCGGTGGTCAGTCGATCTAATTCGGTTTGTTGTTTATTGGCTTCGAGGCGCAGCTCTTCAACCCGTCCTGCGACTGAGGAAAGCGCTTGCTCAAGTTCACGCAATTCGCGGTCAATCGCCTGAAGACTCATTAACCGGGCTATTTCTTCACGCAATGCATCCTCCACTAACTAACCGGTAAGCGCGGCAATCGGGCCGACATTCTGATTACTGCAGGGCCGGCCTCCGGGCAATGATATTGAACGGGTGGGCCCACCAGGATTTGAACCTGGGACCAGCCGGTTATGAGCCGGCAGCTCTGAACCTGGCTGAGCTATGGGCCCGCGGGAACTCATTAAGCTGTGCAAGTAATGCTACCAGCTTTGTCCCGGTGATTTAAGTCCTGCTAATGAAAGGATAAGGTCCGTTTCAGCGAGCGTCCTGGCGGTGGGCGCTTCGCCGGCGAGCAACGATGACGGCCTGGGCGGCAGCAACAGCCTCCTCGCCATTCGCCGTCAATGCGGCTTGACGCAATTGAGCCACTTCGCACCGCTGCTGGCCTTCACTCAACGCGTTTAGATAATCCCCCATCAGCGAGCGCGCCTTGGCAGCGTCATCCATAAGCGAGCCCACCATCATTCCACTGAGCCATCCGCGCCGCTGCTCGCCGAGCCGAGAGCTAATCGCCGCCTCTGATGTAACCGACGATTCACTTGTGGCGCAGATATCTTCCAGCACAGAACCCGTCTCCTGGTCGGGGAAAACATGCTGGCGGAGGTGAGACTTAAGCTCTGGCCGCAAATCTGGATAACGCAAGGCGAGCGCGATCAATCCCAGTTCTGCCTGCACGAGCGCGCCGGGTGATAAAGTAGTGCGCGTGCCGGAGGAAACTTCTTGCGCACGCCCAGGTGCACTCTGGCGCGCACCTCCGATGGCGAGGGCACGGCGCCCCGCACGACGCAGCACCGCTTCTTCCCGATCAGTAAAGCCGACCAGGTCAACCGCTTTTCGAACGAGTAGATTGAACTGGAATTCATCCTTGATCAATCGAAGTTTGTCGCCGATACTCGCCAAAATCCGCGCTCGATCATCAACGGCGGCACGTTCTTTAGGAGCAATCTGCGCTTGTTGTCGCAAAAACATCTCGATCAGCAATTCAGAATGCTGCAGAAGGCCGTCGAAATGGCCAGCGCCACGTTCGTGCACCAGCGTATCGGGATCATAGCCTTGCGGAATGAAGACTCCACGTCCCAGCAGGCCCGCTTGCAGGAAGGCCTCAAGTGCGCGCAGCGAAGCTTTGCGCCCGGCGTCGTCGCCGTCGAAGCACGCCAGGATGTTGCGCGTATAGCGTGAGAGTAGGCGTAGCTGATCGATTGTTAGCGCGGTTCCGAGGGTTGCGACCGTCTCTTTGAAGCCCGCCTGCCATAGCGCAATTACGTCGATGTAACCCTCGACCACAATTGCCCGGTCCCCTTTGTTGATTGTGGAGCGAGCCTCGGCCAGGCCATAGAGTGCGCGAGCCTTGGAGTATAGTGGCGATTCGGCCGAATTGATGTATTTGGGCAGGCGATTGTCGAGTACGCGCCCGCCGAATGCGATTACCCGCCCTTGCGCATCTCGAATCGGGAACATCAGGCGGGCCCGGAACATATCATAGGCCGCTCCGCTCTCGTCCTTTTTCGCTAGTCCCAACTTTAGTGCCGGTTCGAGCAATCCGCGCTTTTGCAAAATACCGACGACATTGGCCGCTCGCGGCGGTGCGAAGCCCAACAAGAACGCCCGCGCAGTCTCACTGGTGATGCCGCGCATTTTGAGATAGTCGCGCGCAAGTTCGGCGTCGCTGGTGTTCCACAACACATTCGCGTAAAACTCAGCGGCCACCTGATTGGCCGTGAGCATGCTCGCCCGGTCGCCATTGGCTATGGTGGGGCCAGCGCGGTTATCGGCGCTTCGTTCCGGCAGCCTAATCCCGTAACGCTGGGCCAGCGATTGTAGCGCTTCGGGAAACGTCAGTCCCTCGATCTTGCTCATGAAGTCAAAGACGGTGCCCCCTGCGCCACAGCCAAAGCAATGAAAGAAACCGCGCTCCGGGTTGACGGAGAATGATGGTGTTTTTTCATTATGGAAGGGGCAGAGCCCGACGAAGTTGCGCCCTGCACGCCGCAACCGCACGTGCGCGCCGATTACTTCAACGACATCGGCCCGCGAGCGTACTTCCTCGATTTCCCGGTCTGTAAAGCGTGTCATTTTCCATCCAGCCGGCATGGCGTCCGGCGCGCAATGGGGGAAGACAAACCGGAGGTGACGAATCGCACCAGCAAAGAAACCGGCGCGATACCGACCGCCCCACTCGCGCATTCGCACGGGCGGCTGAGATAATCACGCAACCTATTTTCAGGGAAGCAGCCGCTTGCCCCACTATGGGCTACGTCCACCACTCGTCCGCTCCACTCCTCCCCGCCTTCGGCCGCTGAACAATCATTGACTGTGCAAAATCAATCCAAGCCAGAAATCAACTAATCACTGGGGTGTCATCGAGGCAATCGGCGCGTCTACGACTGTAAACAGCCGCGCCCATCCAAGTTTTGGTGCGGTGCTTCCGCCTCGACGCCGTTCCGATAAACAAAGCTCGAAAGCACGATTCGTGGAACGTCCGCGCAATTCGTTGACGGCGCATGCACTATTAACGGGTGGACTAAAAAGACATCGCCAGGCTCACCAGTCATCTCGACCACCCGCAGCTCAGCGCCCCCGACCGCGGTGCTGATATCCATGAACCTCCTGATGCGATCGGCTGTTTCGCTGCGCGAGCAAAGTGCCTCCATCCAGGGGTAGGCTCGAATCAGTGCGCTCCGAACATCAGCTGAACGTAACCGCTGCTTCGTTTTTTTGCGCGCGAGATCCTCCACGAGCAGATGCGACCCCGCAATCGCCACGGTAGCGCCTCCCCCACGACGCAACGGCTCCAAGCACGTGAAGAGCCGCAGTAAGAATAATCCTTCGAGCGAGTCCGAAGCCGGTAAATCCAGGTGCCAACTGGCATGAGGAACATCCCATTGTCCGCTTGATTCCGGAAATGCGATCAGTAGCGAACCCCAGCGGACGGGCCGCTGCCAGTTGCCGCTCCCGAGTAGATCGTCGATCATCCCGCAGACCGTAAGGTTGCCGATTTCATCGAAAGTGACCGATTCGTCAAGAGCATTGAAACCATTGACTCTCTGCCCAGTCCAGGTCTCCGGTTGTTCGCGGCGAAAAGAGTACCGCCGCTCAAGGTTCTCCCACACCCGGCCGTCCATTGCTTCGATGTCGGCAGCCGGAACCGCGCCCATCACGCGCAAAATTCCGTTTCGTTTAAACTCGTTTAGCTGTCGGCGATTAAGCATAGCGCTAGCTCAGCCCGATGTTCCCCGCTGGCAATCAGCTGGGCGCAGTTTAGCCCTCCATTACCAGAGCGATTGCGGCCAGGCCGGAAATATTTTCTCCATCTGGATGCTGTTTCAGAATTGATTTTTGGCGAGTTCTCCAAGACCAAAACAAAGATGAAAGGGCGCTGAAGGCGACCTAAAGCGTTCTCTTAACATTCCAATCTCAACAGGTAAATCGACTCCACATTCAGCTTTCCGGGACTTCCAGAAGCCAGTCGGCAAGTTCTTCAGAGTGTAGAAAGGAAAGTTAGCTGCGCCAGTAGCCGTCTGGTTCCGACTATTGTCAACTGGTTCCCCTGAGTGGTAGTTTTACTTCAGCCGATCAGGCGGCTACCTGTCCGCGGAGAGGGCCGAGCCCACCTAGCTTTCAAATTTTCATAACTCTTCTGCCCGTTTAGCGGACTCCGGGCATGAAGGAAGGGTTATGGCTACAACTCCAATCTCACCGAGATCTCTGCCTCAAAATCCTAGCGAGGAATACCTGCGTAAGCACGCCAAGCGTCTCGCTCGCGGCGACACCATCCGACTTGCAGCAGTGCAGCGCAGGCTGGCGCATGAGTACGGCTATCGGAACTGGGCCGAATTGATGACCGCGGTGCAGGCGATGGCCTCGCGGAGCGTAGGCGACTCCGGCGCCAATTCCCCGGCGGCGCCCGGTTCGCCTCCATCGCACGAGAGCGCGCGAAATATTTTTCCCCTCCTGCCGCTACGGGGACTGGTGGCGTTCCCACACGTTTCATACCCGATCTTTGTCGGACGACCAATGTCGATAATGGCGGTCGCACACGCCAAAGAGCAAAACATTCCTATTCTCCTGGTCGCCCAAAGGGATGCGCGCGTCACGGACCTGACAAGCTCGGACATGCATGAAGTCGGCACGATCGCGGTCATGGTGGAAACGCTACGCCTGCCCGACGGAACTCTCAAAATCGTTGTCGAGGGCAAGAGGCGAGCACGCCTCAGCCGCCTTATCCTCCATGAGGAATTTTTCAAGGCAGAAGCGGAGGAGATCGAGGAACCCGCTTTCTCCGAGACTCGGCTCGAGAGCGTAACTAGGTCGGTGCTCTCTGCGTTCCTGCGCGAGCGTGTCAGGACAGTTTCCGAAGGGGTGAACAAGCCCGAGGCCTTTGGGGTATCGGCGACGGCCGCGGACGGCGCCTCGGTGCTCGCCGACAGAATCGCGAGTGAGCTGAGGATGGAGCTCGCATCGAAACAGGCCCTACTGGAAATTCTCAACCCGTTAGAACGGCTGGAGAAACTGTTGGCCTATCTGGACGGATTAAGCTGACGCGGGAGGACAAGATGAAAACCTGGTTCAGTGTCCCTGCCTGTCGAGATGCACGCTGCGCGCCACTCTTACAGCATAGTCAGCCGGCCTCATTCCGGCGCTTCAAAAGAAGGTGGTGGCGCGAACCAAGACGCCCGCGCATCGCCGACAGACAGGGAGGCGTGTCCTGCTATTTTTCCAGCAATACAATCGCAGCGGCGGCCATGCCTTCGGCTCTGCCCAAGGCGCCGAGGCCTTCGGGATTCGACGCCTTCACGTTCAGGCGCGATGGATCGACGCCGAACACCGCTGCTAGTCTCGCCCGCATTGCGAAAAGATACGGTCCTAGCTTGGGCCGCTGAGCAAAAATCGTGATGTCGGCGTTAGCCAGGCCCCAGTTCAACTCAGCCGCCCGCCTCCATATCAACGATAACAAAGTGATACTGTCGGCATCCTTATAGCGCGCGTCGGTGTCCGGGAAATGGTGTCCGAGATCACCCTCGCCCAAAGCGCCGAGGATTGCGTTGGCCAGCGCATGCACTGCCACGTCGGCATCCGAATGACCCTGCAATCCACTCGAATGCTGGATCTCGACCCCGCCAAGCACCAACCGGTGTCCCTCGACCAGCGGATGGAAATCGAAACCTTGTCCGATCCGAAGGCTCATCGCTTATACGAGATCAGGCTACATTGACAATGGCCGGCGCCGCATCCAAGCTCTCTTTATCTATGCCGAAGTTCTGGAGATGGCCGCGATTCTGGATAGTTCTGATTCTCGTCGTCTGGATGGGGTACATTCTGAACGGGAATTTTGAAACAGCCGTCACGCTTTGGGTGGTTCCGTTATGGGTGCACCCGATGGTGCGGCTCTCGTGGATTATATTCGGCTCCGCGATCCTTGGTGCCGTGCTGACTTTGCTGATTCAATTCGCGATGCGCAGGCGTTCCTCGAAATACGCTTCGGCATCGGCGGCCGCATCCACATCCAGCAGCAATACCGCGGCCTGACTACCCGCCTTCAGCACGCGCTCTTTGGCCGGGCCAATCAGAAGGCCCTGGGCGCGAGACAGCGAACTCAGCACACCCGAACTCTGGTTCCCTGTGGGCGTCGCGCAGGCTTCACCGTTGCGCCGAGTGACGGTGACCCTTACAAATTCGGTCAGATTATTTGCGGTTGGGATATCAGTCGCGCAACGCGCCGTGATGCGCGGCAAACCTAGATCGCTGCGGCCGATCATCCGGCGCAACGCAGGACGCACGTAAAGATAAAAACAAACCATTGTTGAAACCGGATTCCCTGGTAATCCGAAAATGGGTCTGCCGCCGATCGTGCCGAATTTCAACGGGCGGCCGGGTTTTTGTGCAACGCCGTGAAATAGCTGCCGCAGTCCCAATTCATCGAGCACGACCTTCACATGATCGAATTGGCCGACCGAGACCCCACCGGTGGTCAGCACCACGTCAAACGCCAATGCTTCGGCCAGACGAGCGCGCACTTCTTCGGGATGGTCACGCGCGACCTTGAGCATAATTGGGTCACCGCCGGCCTCCCGAATCGCCGCCGAGAGGGCATAGGCGCTCGAATTAATCACCTGCGCTCGACTGGGAATGGTGTCGACGTTAACCAGTTCGTCGCCCGTCGCGACGATCGCGACGCGGGGCCGCCGATATACGTCCACCATCGAACGATTGAGGGACGCCAGCATGCCGAGGTCAGAGGCACTGAGGGCCTTCCCGGGCGAGAGGACAAGTTCTCCGCGCTTCAGGTCTTCGCCGCGTGGACGTACAAACGCACCCTTCTCGGCCGGAGCCAGTATCTCGACTTGGCTTTCCGTTCCCCGGGTTCGCTCCACCGGTACGACTGCATCGGCGCCGTCGGCGATTGGCGCGCCGGTCATCGTGCGCACTGCCTGCCCGGCTTCGATCCGCTGCGATGGCACCATGCCAGCACCCACTGTTTCGAGCACTTTCAGCCTGATCGGGTGCGACTCGCTTGCAGCCTCGGTATCACCAGCTCTGACTGCATATCCATCCATCGCCGAGTTGTCGAATCCGGGAACATCGCGTGGAGAATGGATCTCTTCCGCAAGCACACGTCCCAAGCTGTCGACTATCGAGGCACGTTCCACGCCGAGGGGCGCTACGTTGCCGAGCACGATCTTGAGAGCTTCGTCGACGCTAATCATGGTAAGTACCCATACGCAGCGTTTAGCGAAATAGTTAGAAGCGAAAGCGGAGCTCGACGGGGAGACAAAATAGTTCGTCAGTTCACGGCCTATTGAACCAAACCGGGCGCGGGGAATTGGCGGCTGAATTCGCGAATCTCCCCGGCTATCCGCGCGATCACTCCTTCGTCGTCAATGTTTGCAACCACCGTATCGAGCCAAGCGCCAATCTGCCGCATCTCAGGCTCCCTCATCCCGCGGGAGGTCACCGCCGGGGTGCCGAGGCGAATTCCGCTGGGGCTGAAGGGCTTTCTTGGGTCGAAGGGAACCGTATTGTAATTGCAGATGATACCGGCGCGGTCGAGGGCCTGCGCGGCTTTCTTACCAATTGCCTTCTTGTTTGTCAGATCGACCACGATCAGATGATTGTCGGTGCCACCCGAGACGAGTTGAAAGCCTCGGCTGAGAAGCTCCTCGGCCAATGCCTTGGCGTTTCGTACAATCTGGCGGCCGTAATCCTTGAACTCAGGTGCAGCAGCCTCTTTCAGCGCGACCCCGATTGCGGCGGTGGTGTGATTGTGCGGTCCGCCCTGAAGACCCGGGAAAACCGCCTTGTCGATTTGCGGGGCTAATTCCTTGCGGCACAGGATCATTGCACCGCGCGGCCCGCGCAAGGTTTTATGCGTAGTAGTCATAACGACGTCAGCATAGGGCACCGGATCAGGATGTACGCCGGCGACTACCAGACCGGCGATATGTGAGATATCGGCGAGCAGGTAAGCACCGACTTCGCGGGCGATTTCGCTGAAAATCTTGAAATCGAATTGGCGTGGATAAGCCGTCGCGCCGGCGACGATCATCTTCGGCCGTTCTGCGCGTGCGAGCTGCCGCACTGCATCGTAGTCGATCCGGTGCGATGCGCGGTCAACGGAGTAATGAATCGGGCGCCAGATGTTGCCGGAAATACTGACAGTCCAACCGTGGGTCAAATGGCCGCCGTGCGGCAGGCCTAAACCCATCAGCCCGTCCCCCGGCTTGAGCAATGCAAAATACACCGCAAGGTTGGCTGGCGAGCCGGAATAAGGCTGGACATTCGCATGCTCCGCGCCGAACAGGCTCTTCGCACGATTGCTCACGAGCGTTTCAATCTGGTCGATATACCGCTGGCCTTCATAATAACGGCGTCCGGCATAACCTTCTGAGTATTTGTTGGCCAGCACGGATCCGGTCGCCTCCAGCACGGCTTTGGAGACGTAGTTCTCCGACGGGATAAGGCGGACGGATTCGATCTGATAGGTCTCTTCCTGCTTAATCAGCCGATAAATCTCTGGATCGATCCGCTCGAGTTCGTCCACGCAATTTGCTCCTGATGCCGCTTAACCTAACGCCGCCCGCTTCACGAAGCAAAATTCCTGAAGCGCTGCCCATTTTGCAGCCGAGTTGCATTATCAGTGAACGGCGATATCACCGAGACTGCTAGCCTATGCGAAATGATGCTTATCTTCGATGTCCGGCCACAAATTTGCGCCCTGAACAATCTGTGGTTCAAGCCTAGCGGTGGCGCTGGCCGGAGGTAAAAATGCTACTCCTATTGCAGATCAGGCGGGGTCACCTTCGCGATCCATTGCCGGTAGCTTCCCTCATATCCGATTGCGGTTTGCCGTGCACGTACGCGACGCATAATCTCAGTTACTTCCTCGGGCCGTAGCATTGTGCGCGGCGCTATATTTGCGGCAATTTGCTCAGCCTCGTGATGCGCGAGCTGACGTGCGCTGTCAGCCAATGAAGCGCGGCTACCGTCATCGGCCACTCCAAGATAGGCCTCAGCAACGTGCGTCCCTACGGCGGTGCCGCTCTCGAGCGAATCTTTGATGTTCCCCTTGCCGGTGAGCACGTTGCCCGCTGCGTAGACCGCCGTTCGCCCTTCCATCAACAGCCCCACAGTTTCGTCGGCATACTCATAGACCTCGCCGCGCTGCGGGATACCGGGAATCGGTTCCGGGATGCTGCCGATCGAACTCACCGTCAATGGTCCGCGCACCGGCTCCTCTGTGCCAGAAAGTGTTCGTACCCGCCCGTCGTTGACCTCAGTTCGACTCATTTGAACTCCCACCAGGCGTCCATCGCTTACGATGAGCCCACTCGGCACGCGCCGTTCCTCGAAATCGAACAGATATTTGCGGCGCGCCTTGTCGAGAATCTTGATCCGCGCCTGGCGCATCGCGTCGGCCCGCTTAGGCGGCGCATCAGGAGCCACGTCGGAGAGCGGCATGTCGAGCACGCGGCGACGGTAGTACAGCTTGCACGGTGAAATGCCCAGTTGCTGCCAATCGAGCTGATAGGTTTTCAGCACCGGTTCGATTCCTTCACGCTCAAGCCGGAGCATCTCCTCCGCTATACCTCGCGTACGCAAAGCCCCGAGGGTCGTCTCGATCTGCAGCACCTTGACCACGTCAAGCGAGGCGAGGCCCCCGCCAACCACAATTGCGCCTGGACTCGGCACGTAGCGCGGTCCGGCGTAAGATTTTTCCGGATAGTGGTTAAACCAATAAATCAGCGGATTCTGGTAAATGAGCCCCCGATCCACGAATTCGTCGGCATGCTCAACTGGGAATGGGCGGTCGCGCCAGGCGCCATGGGTGAGGACAATCGCGCTAAATCCCCAGCCCGTGCGCAACTCGTCGAAAGAGATGTCCCGGCCAATGCTGGTCAGTGGCAGATAATCGATACTCGGATGATCGAGTCGTCTATTGATCTCCTCGTACTCATCCTTACGCTGCTTTACGTGCCATCGCGGCAGCCCGTCCTCGATTTTGCCATATGGGCGCGGGTTTTGCTCAATCACAATAACCCGAACGCCGCGAACCGCTAGAACCCGCGCTATCTCCGAGCCCGCCGTTGCGGCTCCAACCACTGCGACGACATATCGATTGGCAATTTCACTCATGCTGATTAACTCGTAGCGCCTTTCCCTATTGCCGCGCACTGTAATGCTTATGATCGTGCTTCTGCCAGCTCGAAGCGGTCTCGATAGTTTCGGCGTTGCGACTCCGCCAAAAGATTCTGCATCCAGCACTTGCGCTGCCCAAATTGCACATGGTTTTTTGGTGCTGCGGTGAGCATGCGGCGGAAGTCTTTGTTGTTCTGGCTACTGGCGGCTGTTGTTTGTATCTTGTCGGCCGGCGCCGGATGTTATGTCGGCTACAAACATTACACCGATCATTTCGCGGCTGCCGACACCGCTCTGGGCGAGGAGCATGTCGTCGATTACCCGGTGGCCGATGCGTTGCAGTTGACCGAGGATGCGTTGCGCGGCGACGGCATTCTGTTCGAAGTACAGCCTGACAATTCGATCGTTACAACCTGGCGGCCGGCTGATATCAATACGCCGACCAGGTGGTTCCCGTTGGTAATCGGCGAAAGTCCCCGCTACCGTTACGAAATCCAGGCTGTGACCGAAACCACTCATCGCAGCAAGATCATTGTCAACGTTCGGACTGAAGGTATTCCGGACGAGCAACTGGCAACCTATAAAGCTAGCAACCGCTTCGCGCTGTTCAAAGAAATTGACGAGCTGGCGTCGAGATTTCCGCCAAAATCTGGATTGCCAAGCTCGGGAGGCGTCAATTTTACGCTGCTGCCTAATGAGGATCTTAAGGCAATTGCACGACGCGTCACGGGCAACGCCGACAACTGGCACCAAATAGCGCAGGACAATGGCCTTAAGTCGGACACGGATGTAACGCCATTCGAAAATGTCTGGGTCCGGGATAGTTTGCTAAAGCCGCCACCGGCCCCCTAAGGAGGAGTTGCCCCTTCGACTTGTCGAGCCCAAACCAGCGCCAGCAGTTGCTCACAGAACCGCCAACTGTTATGTGCCTAGTTTAGTCGGCTCGAATCGTCGTACTCAGGGCAGAGGCCCGAAGGACTTACCGCTGCTACCACGGCCAGGAACTGTTCGAAGGTCATGTGGAGATTCAAGAAACCGCCCTGGCAGAACACCCAGCCGTAATAATCCAGAATCTCATCAGGAATCATCACTGGTAAACGGGGCAAAGTTGTGACCAAAGGGAACCGCCGGGGCTCGTCGAGCTGCCTCGCTGAGCCGTTCACGTCAGCAGGCACATCAGCCTCGCTCTCGACTGCACTGGGATCTCTTAACGGCACTACCTTGGTTCTGGAGCTTCGAGCCATAGAGTGGGCGGAGCCTCCTGATTAACTTCGCCGGGTACAATGATGGGCATTCCGATCTACGTGTTCGCTTTAATCTTATTGACCTTGCTTGCTTCTGCCAAGCTCTTTTAGCCCGATGGATCTAGTTTAGGCAATAGGCATATAGAGGACATCACTTCCACCATTTAGCCAACGAATCGCCAGGTTGAAAGCAACGTTGCTACATTTAAGAATCATGAAATAGCATCTGTCGATGCTATTAACGTCTTTTCGCTGAAAGATACAGTAATCTCACACAAATCTGAGATTTAGACGGCTCCTTCTTGAGCTTAGCCGGTGATAATCACGCGATGGCGCAACAATTTCAGGCATTCGTTTTAGGCACGGTTCAAGGCTTGACTGAGTTCCTGCCGGTATCGAGTTCGGCCCACCTGGTTCTAGTGCCGTGGCTGCTAAGCTGGCGCGACCAGGGATTGGCGTTCGATGTGGCGCTCCATATCGGAACGTTAATGGCGCTCTTGATCTACTATTGGCGCTACTGGCTCGCGATGGGTGCATCGCTGGTGAACGGTGACAGGCCGAAGCGGCGACTGTTATGGCTCCTCGTGACCGCGTCAATTCCGGGGGCGATTATCGGACTTATATTTGAGAAACAGGCTGAGACTATTTTTCGTTCGCCTTTGTTGATCGCCGCGGCCCTGGCGCTCTTGGGCCTCGCCTTATGGCTCTTCGACCGCATCGAACCACAATGCCGATCGATGGAGGAGATGACCTACCTCGATGCGCTCCTGATCGGGTTGAGTCAGGCGTTCGCTATTGTCCCGGGCGTCTCCCGCTCAGGTTCGACTATAACTGCGGCGCGTATCGTGCGCCTTAAACGCGAAGATGCGGCAAATTTCTCCTTTCTCATGGCTACACCGATCATCGCCGGCGCGGGCCTCGTGGAAGGCCGCCACCTCATAGCTAACGGAATCCCGCACGATATTTGGATTGGCTTCGCGGCCGCGGCAGTATTCGGCCTACTCTCGATCGCGGCATTGATTCGGTTCGTGCGCACACGCAGCTATGCGGTGTTTGCCTGGTATCGAATTATCTTCGCGCTTTTTGTAATAGCGGTATTTTTTCACCGCTCCTGAGGAGCGTCATAAACAATGGCGGGACGAAGCTTGGCCGTCCCGCCGCTCTTCACCAGTGGCATCAGCTCTGCGTCCAAGTTTCGGTTGAGGGCCGCAGCCCGACGCGAAAGAACGCAAGTCCTAAACTTTAGGTACTGGCGCGCGACCACCTTCGGTATAGTTGTAAACCTCCCCTTTCATTTCATCGCGACATTTCTGATGGGAGCCATCGCAGTAAGGTTTATTCTTCGACAATCCACATCCGCATACCCATACCGGAAGCTCGGTTCCTTCCGGAATCTCGTAAGGACCCATTTCCTCGTGTCTAACCAATCGAGCCATCGTCGATTCTCCGCAATTTGCGGCACAAGGCGCTATACCTTGCGCTCTGTTCGCCGCAATCAAAGACCAGTACCTAAGGGCAAGTCAACTGCCCAGCCCCCTCCAAAAATACTATCGAGCAAAGCGAGCGGGGTTCTATTCGTAGATTCCCGGCGCCGGGACGACATAGCGCCGTGCATCAGAGCCAAGAACCAGCGCCAATATTCCGATAACCGCGGATGCTATCCCGGCGAGTTCGTGGGCGCTCGGGCGTTCGCCCAGAAAGATCATTGCGAAAATCAAAGAAACGATCGGCACAGCCGGAATGACCAGCGCCGTGGTCCACGCTAGCGACAATCTGCTTATCGCACCGTACCACGTGAATGATCCCATGAAATACACAAAGGCGCCGGTAAACACGACCGGAACGACAACCCCCGGTACAGCAGGTACCGCGAGGGAACTATGCTCGCGGCCCAGCAGAATCGCCAGCAGGGCAATGGCCGCGTATACATAGCGGGCCCCGGTTATAACGCTTGGCGTCAATGGGGGCATTACCTTGAGCGACAGCACATGCGAGCTTTGCCAAAAAAATGGCGTGAGCAGAATCAGCAGAGCGGCGTAGAAGGGCCTGAATGCGCCACCGCCACCGAACACATAGCCGATCGCCGTAAGAATGATAACGGTCGCGAGCAATTGCCGACTGGATGGCCGTTCCTTCAGGAATGCGGTCGCCAGGATAAGCGAATAGACCGGCTCAATCTCCAGCAGGATTACTCCCGCGACGGCATCGATTTTTCTCAGCCCATAAATCAACGCCAGCGTAGTGGCGACTGTCCCAGCCATTGAAATCGCAAACAGGCGCGGCAGATAGCGAAGCTCAAACAGCACACCTATCTCGCCAGTGCAGGTGAGCATCGTTGCGGCGCATCCGGCCGCGATCATTACGGACGAGGCGCAAAATAACAGCGGATCGATCCTGAGCGCCGCGTAACGGGTTATTACTGGTTGCAGCGCGCTGATCGTTACATTGCTGATCGCAAAGAGGAGTCCCGCCGCAATTGCATCAGGCGATTTATGAGCTGGCGGCATGATTGTGGCGGCCATTGGATTCCTCGGCCAGGTCGGCTGCATCTGCGCGCTAAGGCCGCTATGTTAGTCGCCTAACCGAACAGATGAAAATGAACCACCCAAGGGCAAGCACCGCAATCGCTTCGCCGCAAACCGGCGCTGCATTCTCCGATTCGATGCCTCAATGCTGAACGCAACCGACACCGAAGGCATGGCTGATTTGGCCGTGCGTCAGCCCCAGGCTTACTCGAGCGTCTGGCGCCGCCACGCATCGCAATTCCGCTCCTGTGCGCCTGTGGCGCGCTGCTCTTTATTGTAAATCTCGGCAATTATCCCTTTTATACCAAGGGCGAGCCGCGCGAAGCGGTAACCGTTTTCGATATTGCGCATGGCGGCGGCGTCATTCTGCCGATGCGCGCCGGGGTCGAGGTGCCATCCAAACCGCTGATGATGCATTGGCTGGCCGCGCTGGTGTCCCTCACAGCCGGGCAGGTCAATGAATGGACGGTACGGCTGCCGTCCGCGGTTTTCGCAATTCTGGGATTAGTCGTTTGTTATTGGTATGTGCGGCGACTCTTCGATGAACGTTCGGCTCTAATCGCTGCGCTACTCCTCGGCACAAGCTGCCAATACTTGCAGGCGGGCGGCGCGCGTGTCAACATGACCTTGACCTTCTTTCTGGAGACGGGGCTATTCCATTTCCTCGCCATTGCTGAAGGATTGAGTAAGCGAACCGCACCGCTTTATCTAGCTGTCGCGGGCGCGCTGTTGAGCAAGGGGCCTGTCGGCCTGGCCGTTCCGATATTGGTAACGGTTATATGGATAGCATTGACAGGGCGGATGGAGCTGTGGCGCACACTCAGGCTGGGGCAGGGCGCTGTAATCGTCGGGGCAATCGGCGGCGGTTGGTATCTCGCGGCGACCATTAGCGGTGGGACTGCATTCATCCACAAGCAACTGCTGGAGGAAAACTTTTACCGGTTATTCGCGCGACATGGCTTCAACGAGGGCCATGCGCATCCTTTTTATTATATGGAGGGAGCGCTGATCGCCGGCTTTATGCCGTGGTCGCCTGTCGCAGCGCTCGCAGTGTTACGATCTTGGAAGCAGCCGCCTAAGATTGACGCGCGCTTTGGCTATCTGCTGGTGTGGTTCTTCACGGTTCTGGTGTTCTACAATCTGCCCCACAGTAAACGGGGCGTTTACCTGCTTGCACTCTACCCCGCGCTCAGTGCGATCGTCGCGCTACTACTACGCGAAACATACCAGTTCCCCTCTCCGGCACTGCAACGCTGGACCAGCGTAGTCGGCCGATTCGGCGGCGCATTTTTCATCGCAACAGGCGCTTCCGCCGTTATCGGTTGCGCCATACTTTTTTATTGGCCGGCGCCGCTGCGCTGGATGCTGGCGCGATTCGGCATCCTGGTGACGGAATTGCCCATGGCGCTACGCACTGCCGCGAGCGAACACTGGTTAGCCATGGTTGTCATCCCGCTTGCAACTATTATCCTGGGTGCTTGCATGCTGGTTTCGCGCCCATCGATCGAGCGGATTGTGGCAGGAATCGCCGCGGGTACGATGGCGATTACGCTGGCAGTGAACCTGGTTGTCGAACCGGCAATTGCGAACACGCTGTCGCCCAAAGACTTTGCCATACAGGCAGGCGAACGTGCGGGCCCGCGAACCATTTACTACTTCGGCAGCCTCGATTATGCCTTCGTTTTTTATAGCAGGCGTGACGTGAAATTTATCTCAGCACACGATTACCCCGAGCTGATCGTTGGGTCGGAGGAACAATGGCCGCTAATGCCGGCTAACTTCCGCCTGCATTACCGCGTCGCGTTGCGCAGCAATCCAACTGAGTTGGACGGCAGCGGCCGCTTGCTGCTACTGCGCCGGACTGACGCATCGTCCTAATCTTTGCGGCGAGTCGCAGACACTTAACACGGTCATTGTTGACTTTATCTGCTCCGCTGCGCCGCCAGGAGAATTGTCAATCGGAGTTCTCGTTTTCATCGCTCCCCGGACGGCGCCGCAGCAAATAGAGCGCGGCCGCGATTGCTAGTATCGCGCCCGCGTTCGCGCCAAGGTCGAGCATGGCCTTCTGGAATCTGTCAGCAGCGATGTTTTCGCCCGCCACACTCATCTGCGCGCCGATCGCCAGGATGCGGCGAGTCGCAGAAATCGCTGCGATGAATAGGAACGGCTGTAGTGACGAGCCGCGCTCCTGGAGATACGACAGAACTGTCCGCAGCACTTCCATGATAATCATGACCAGCAGCAGGTCATTGACCAGAGTGACGACTGCCAAGCCAAAACCGGTGTTTCGGAGGTTGGCGGGAAAAGCGACAACGGTATATCCGAGCATTCCGAGCGCCGCCACAAAGAAGACCACCCCAACCATCGCGTAAACCACAGCGTCCGCCACCTCAAGCATCGGGACGACGGTTTGATGTACATGTCGCGCAGCTGCGGGCTGCTCTTGATCCGTGACCGATTTCATCGCGTCTACCATACAGCAGACACTAGCGGAGCCGGAGCCGCAGCGAGCAAACGAGTCTGCGAGGAGCAAAAAAAATAGCCCCGAGACTGCAACCCTGCCCCATTTGATTGTGTATGTTGATTACGCTCGTGGGCTATAGTAGCAAGCTGGTGCTCGGCCGAGTCCGTAAGCCGGATGCCGAGGACGGTTACCCACCCGACGATCTGAGCGAGCGTCATCGGAGGCGCGGGCGCGCACGCTGGGCGAGTCGCAGCCGGCGTCGGAGAAACAATGGATGATTGGATTGATTGCCGTCATATTTGATATCGCGAGTTTATTGCGCACTTGGCTTGCTGGTTCCAACGCCAGAATGACGCGGCTCACCCCTCGACTTGCAGCGGCAGCGATGCTGTGCGCGGCCGGACTTTTTGCCGGATGTACCGACGTCTCGATCGCTCGTGCCCGGCATCAAATTGCCGCCGGTAATTACGCCGCCGCCCATCAGTACCTTGCCGCAGCGGCAACCAAACCCGAGAAACTCTCGCCACGCCAAAGGCGACTGGTGATGGACGGGTTATGCCGTACCGAGTACCAAATCGGTGCCCCCACCTATCCGCTGGCGCGTCAGCTTGGTAGCTGCGCCGCCGCGCTCAATCTGCCTGACAGTGAAAGTGGCCAAATCTTCGCCGAAGTCGGGCGCAAGCAGCGCGAGGCTTTAACCGAAACGATTAATACCGCGCTGGCACAACAGGATATCGCCCGCGCCGATGACGCGATTCTTCGCTATCGCGCATTGCCCGGTAGCAGCCCACGGCTGGCTTCTGGCTGGACCCGCCAAGTCTGGACCATCGTCAATCGGGAAGCCACTCCAGGCCGGGGTGCGCTTAGGCCTACGATTTCGCAGGTGGCGCGTCAATTCCGGCACCAGCAGAATATGAACCAGCGGCAATTTCACCGTTGGATCGAAGAAAACATGACCGTCGATGGCAACCTGATGGTGTCCAATGTTGAAATCGGCAGGCGCACGCTCGGGCTATGGGTGAGCGACGATCAACTCGCTAACGCTGCGCTAAATCTCGATCGCTTTGCACGTGTCAACGATGGCCTGGTCGCGCGATGTCGTTGCAACGGGCGCACCGAGGTGGCGCTCAAAGACAGCGGTTTGCCGGTCTACCTTGTGCGGCTCGATACAGCAAGCCATCAATCTGAAGTTCTCATTCTTGAGCAGCCCTAAAAATTAGACGCCTCTACCCAAGCCATGGCGGATGGAGCGAATGTCGGGAACGCCGACGTAATATTCGGCGAGCCGGGTCACAGTCAATTGCCTGGAGCGCTGACAGTCGAAGCATTCCGCCCTTCGTCCCGGCGGCATGGCGCGCCGCCTTATATCGCGATGATGGGGTGTGTATATCTATCCATCTCTCGCGCACCGAACCGACTTCCCCGGGGCGCTGTCGAGCGGACTCGCGGTCACGGAATTCGAGGAGGAGGGCAGGGCGGCCGAGGAGATAAAAAACCTGTGGAAGTGGATCAGCAAACAGTTATGAAGCGGAAGACCGCAATCGGCAACATCATTGGCCGGGAAGCCGCGCGCGAGCCGCAGCGCGGAAAACGCGTGGGGTAGGGGAGACCGTCGGGCTGACTTTGCGATTGAAGCCGCATCCTATGGCGCGCACTTCACGAACCGGCGCTCAACGAGCAAACGAATATCACCCAGATGATTATCGGTTGGCTGCAAGAACAGCGTCAACGCCGGGGCCTGCCGTTACTCGATGAGAACTAAAATTGTTTCAAAACATCGGGTTTCTGCATATGTACGTATTGAGCTATATCCGCTGTTCCCTTGAGGGCGGAGGAATTAGAATCTGCATTGAGACTATGTTCAGAGGCCCGCGCGAATGTGCTGAATAGGAAAGGCTCGCAATGAAAGTCATCTTCGAAAAAAAAGGGCCGGTCGCCTACGTAACGATCAACCGGCCGGAACGGCTCAATGCGTGCGATTTCGAGACCTATGGCCTGCTTGCTGACTACTGGCGGCAGTTCCGGGACGATCCCGGGTTGCGCGTCGCTATCCTCACCGGTGCCGGCGAACGGGCGTTTTGTGCCGGCAGCGACGTCAAAGCCAATTATGTCGAGCGCCCTGGCGTCGAACCGCATAATGCTCCGTTTGCCGTAATGTTCGATATGTACAAACCGATCATCGCCGCGATTAACGGTCATGCTAATGGCGGCGGACTCGAGCAAGCGCTCGCCTGCGATATTCGAGTTGCCGCCGAGCATGCCCAGTTCGGCTTGGGAGAAGTCCGCCTCGGATGGCTCCCCGGCGGGGGTGGCACTCAGCGATTACCCAGGTTGATACCGCTTGGGCGTGCGCTCGAACTGCTCTATACGGGCAACCGAATCGGCGCCGCCGAAGCATTGCGTCTGGGACTCGTTGACTATGTGGTGCCGATGAATCAGTTGATCGGCAAATGTGAAGAGATCGCCGCCGAGATTTGCAAAAGCGCGCCGCTTGCGGTGCAACGGATCAAACAGGCGGCGTTGCGCGGATTGGACATGCCGCTCGGCGACGGCCTCAAACTCGAACGCGAGCTGTATGAATGGCTGCAGAAAACCGACGATGCACGCGAAGGTGCAATCGCATTCACTGAGAAGCGGCCGCCACGATGGCAAAGCCGCTAGTAGTAAGTTGCGTCAATCCGCGTAAGGCACGTGGCGACGGAATAGGACTGCAATTTCCTCTCCCTGACCAGGGGGAGGTTAGGTGGGGGTTGCTGTCGGCGGTACATAGCGGCCCGCCAGAATCTCCCTGATGTAGTCATTTTGCCATGTATTCACAGGCAGCAGGCAACCCCCACCCCGCCCTCCCTCTGGTCCAGGGGGAGGATCAAAGGCGCCACGTCGTACAAACCAACCCGAAGATGCCAAGTCAACTACCCAAACCCTTGTTGCGCGAAATCATGCAACTAACCGCTAGAATAGGAAAGCGGAGCAGGGGCCATTACAGCGAGGCCGTTTCGACTGATGCGAGCCAGCGAGTCCGCCAGGACTGATTAGAAGAGGTCGCTGAAATAAATGAAGTTTGGAATCCTGCAATTCTTTAGTTGGCCCGAGCGGCGAGTTCCCCTCCCAACTGTTTATGAGCGCGCCCTGCAGCGTATCGAAATTATGGACGGCGGCGGCTATGACGCGGTCTGGCTGACCGAACATCATTTCAGCGACTACAGCGTATGCCCGTCAATCCCGGTAATGGGCGCGCACGTGGCGGCGCGCACCCGGCGGCTGCGAATCGGCGCGGGGGTAACGCTCGCGGCATTTTATCATCCGTTGAGACTGGCCGAGGAAATCGCGCTGCTCGATATCCTGTCCA
>CAVWAA010000016.1:0-144734 GCA_963752805.1 Binataceae bacterium (SeqCode) | reverse complement strand
CGCGCACGTTCAGGCACATCGGCCATCAATTCCCGCATTGGAAATGGCTTCCTTGTGGATCCGACAGGCTGCATGGTTGTGGCCTCCTGCTTTTGTTTCTGCCAAGCATGCTTTTTCGCTTTCTCTTCCGGTGTCCGGGAGCGATATTCCTTCCCCTGCTCTTTCCGCACTTGAGCACCTTTTCACAGTCTCCGTACTCGGAGACTTTTTACTGTTCTGGCTCGTGCTCGGAGCGCTGTCAGGACACCTGTTTGAACAATCTGCGGATTTTCACAGCGGCGCGGAGTTGACGTGAACAAGCACGCGAAGGTTTGCTCTTGATCAATACCGGCGATGGCAAGGGAAAACGACCGCCGCAATCGGCACCGCCTTTCGTGCGCTCGGCCATGGCATGCGGGTCGGCATGATCCAGTTCATCAAGGGCAAGTGGAAAACCGGCGAACGCAAACTGGGAGAGCAGACGCCGAATTTGACGTGGCTTACGATGGGGCACGGATTTACCTGGGAAAGCCTCGACCTGGATCGTGATCGGGCAGCCGCTCGGGCCGCATGGAGCACCGCCAGCACTTGGCTTCAGGAAGACAGTTACGACCTGGTGATCCTGGATGAAATTACCTACGTCATCAACTACGGCTTCATTCCACTCGACGAAGTGCTCTCCGGGCTAAAGGATCGGCGTCCGGATCTCCATGTAATACTCACCGGCCGAGCGGCTCCGCCTGAGTTGACTGCTATCGCGGACATCGTCACCGAGATGCAGGTGGTGAAGCATCCGTACCGCGATGGCGTGTCGGCACAGAGGGGGATCGAATTCTGATGCGCGCCAAGACACTGATGGTAATGGGAACCGCGTCGGACGTTGGCAAAAGTGTCGTCGTGACCGCGCTGTGCCGGGCATTCGCGCGTAACGGTGTCCGCGTCGCGCCCTTCAAGTCGCAGAACATGTCGAACAATGCCGCGGTCTGCCCGGGAGGCGGTGAGATCGGCCGTGCGCAAGCGGTGCAGGCGGAGGCGTGCGGCCTGGGGCCAAGCGTTAACATGAATCCCGTGCTGTTGAAGCCCGAGAGTGAGTCGGGATGCCAGGTCGTGATCCGTGGACGGCCTCGCTTCCACATGAAGGCGCGAGAGCATGAGCGATACCGCGCAGAAGCATGGCCCGAGATCGTCGGGAGCTACGAGCGCCTTGCGAAGAATTTCGATCTGATCGTGATCGAAGGCGCCGGCGGGGCTGCAGAGATCAATTTGCGGCATCGCGACCTGGTTAACTGGTCGATCGCTAAGCTGACGGATTCTCCGGTTCTGCTGATTGGAGACATCGACAAGGGCGGCGTTTTCGCATCGCTGGTCGGCACGGTTGAACTGCTGTCTCCCGCCGAACGCCAGCGTATCAAGGGATTCCTGATCAACAAGTTCCGCGGTGATCGTGCCCTGCTCGAACCCGGTCTTCGCTTTCTCGAGGAACGAACCGGTATTCCGGTGCTGGGAGTGCTCCCCTATCAGAAGAGTCTTGGTATCCCGCAGGAGGACTCCGCGATGCTTGACGTGCTCGCGTTGTTCGCAGCCCGCTCGGCGGCAGTAACAATCGGTGTCGCTGCGCTTTCCCCGAATTTCGAATTACACGGATTTCGAACCGTTGGAAAACGAGCCCGATGTGGCGGTTCATTATTTGAGCGATCCGGTCGCCGCACCGAACATCGATGTCCTGATCCTGCCTGGGACGAAAAACACGGTCGCCGACTTAAGATGGCTGCGCGCGACTGGATGGGAAGATTTCCTGGTGCGCCATCGCCGCGGCGGCGGTTGGGTGGTTGGGGTTTGCGGCGGCTACCAGATGCTCGGACAGCGCATCGTGGACAATGAGCGGATCGAGAGCGACAGAGCGGAAACAGTAGCGTTAGGACTGCTTGAGATTGAGACGATATTTCAGCACGAGAAAATCACCGAACGGAGTCGGCGCGGTTCACCTGCTGACGGGACTGCCCGTTTCGGGTTACGAAATTCACGCTGGCCGCGTAACCGGCATGACAGCTTCCATTGCGGTCTTCAGGATAATCGAGCGCGACGGAGTCCAGCGCGGATGACTTCGAGGGCGCCCATTCTGAGGATGGGCGGGTCATTGGGACCTCGATTCACGGACTGTTCGATGCGACGGGCTTTCGCCGCAACTTCGTTGACAGCCGTGCGCGAATCGAAAGGACTTACGGCGCTAGGGCTGAGCGTGCCCGACGATCCCGAGGCTTACCGCCGCACCGCTTTCGATCGAGTCGCCAATGTTCTCGAAGCGCACGTGGATATGTCGCGCGTCGCGGCGTTTGCCGGACTGGATTGGAAACGCGAACCGCGCCCGCCGCGAAATTCCGTTGAATCGGCGATCATGTCCGCAACCGCTTTTTATCTCCCGGCGCCGCTCATCTTCGCGGCGCTCGGCTGGGGTTATTTCAAAATCGCGGGCGAATGATTCAGGACGCGTTCGAGAGTGGATTCGTCTGCGCTCCCATTCCTCTATTTTCTTTGCAACTTTACTTCTCACTGCCGGCGGCGGCGATATTTATGTATTGCGTGGCCGGGAACGTCGGCCAGGTAAATGTTGCCGCGTGAATCGGCCCATAACCCGTGTCCGTTGGGCGAATCCCAACGCGCGATCTTGTTGCCCCTCTTGTCCATAATGACTACCGACGGTTTCAGATCGCTCACGTATACTATTTCGTTGGCATCGATATAGATATCGGCCGGCCGGTCCAGGTCTCCCCATTGCGCTATATATTTGCCCTCGAGTGAGAAGAGCTGGATGCGGCTGTTCTCGCGGTCGCATACGTAAATCGTGCCCTGCTCGTCGATCCAGAGACTGTGCGGCAGATGGAATTCACCGGGTTCTTTCTTGCCGGGCTCTCCCCACGAAGCAACCAGGCGGCCGTCGGCGGAAAAGCGATGAACGCGCGCATTGCGATAACCGTCGGTTACGTAAAGATCGCCGTTTGGTCCGGGAACCATTTCGGTCGGCTTGTTGAATGGGCCGGCTGCGCGCAGCACGCGGCCACCGTCGCTTTCGCACCCGGTGTCCGACGCCTTGCCGCGTTCGCCAATCAGTCTGAGCGGCTTACCGTCGAGTGTGTACTTAAGCACTACATGGTCGTCGCGGTCGGTCAGGTAGACAACATCGTTCTTGATATAGAAGCCGTGCGGATCTGTGATTGCATGATCTCCCCAGGAACCAAGATAATTGCCTGAGCGGTCGAAAATTAAGACTGGCGGATCCTTGCGCTGAAAAGCGTAGACGCGGTCCTGTGAATCGGTCGCAATCGCGCTAACCGGCCCGAAGGTCCATCCTGAGGGCAGTGTGCCCCACCGTTCGACCAGTTCGTAGGTATACGGTCCACTTCCTACTGTATGAGCCATTTCAATCTCCTGCTCGCCGCTGCTCATCTAATACTGCCGTACTAGCCCGGCGCACTTCGACTCATTCAGAAGCCTCACCCTACCTCTCCCAGAATCAGGCAGGCATGGGAACAGGCATCGGGCGAAGCGGCAAACGCACTCCTGTTGACGTGCCGCCGTTGGAGAATCGCCGCACAAAACTGCACGACTGTATTGGGATTTCCGTGGTTGCATGAATCACGGTTTAATTGATTCATCGGCTCCCCGCCGAAAGACGCCGGTGCCAATGTCCTCTCTAGCACAACAGGCCGCGCCGTTTCACTGGCAGCGATTAGCGCGGTAATGGGTCACTTTGAGTTCATGTTTATCATCGAGGCCTCAGTTTGTGTCACCCTCGCGCGTGGCTGCCGCGCGAAGGGTCCCGGATTCAGGGATTCCTCGCGCGCCAAGCAGACCAGACGCGCGGGAATGACAACAAGGAGGGCGCAAACTGACCCACTACCATTAGCGCCGTAGCGCTTTTGGCGGCGGTTGAGGCGCGATATGATGGCGATAAATGGACTGGTTCTCGCGACGACCTGACGACGAGGTGCGGCCGACACGAGGTAATGGGCGGCCCTCGGTTAGCGCCATTACCGACTTGCTGCTGGTAGGCGAGTATCCCCGCATCAGTGATATCGAATGGCTCAAGGATGAGTTCCGCATTACTGCGATCCATAATCTTCAGGATGACGAGGATCTGCGCATCAACGGGATTGATCTGATCGGGCTGCGCGAGGCTTGCCGGCGGCATCAGATCAAGCTGGTGCGCACGCCGATACGCGACGGTAGTTCGGACGATCTGGCTGCTAGGCTCGCCGACGCTCTCAAGTGCCTGGAAGATTTACTCGGCGGCAGGGAACGCGTGTATCTACATTGCAACGCGGGACTCAACCGCGCGCCTACACTCGCTATCGCCTGGTTGCGCGCCAACGGGGGTATGTCATTGAACGAAGCGATGACGCACATGAAAAAACGGCGTGCTTGCGGTCCTTTCATGACTGTGCTGGAGGCCCACTTCGGACCACGCGATCAGAAGCCTGCGAGTTGACTTGGCGCTGCTATGCGCTCGGAGAGGTTCCTCAGGTGCTGTGCGTGGGCCGTGCATTTTTATACCTCAGCCGGCGCGGTAACCGGCATCATTGCGCTCGATTTAATTGCCCGCGGCGATTTCCGCAACGCCTTGTTCGTGATGGCCGTAGCGCTGTTCGTCGATTCCACTGATGGTCCGCTGGCGCGCAGTCTGAAAGTCGGCGCGCGCCTTCCATTTTTTGACGGCGCCTTGCTCGACAACGTGGTCGATTATCTGACCTACGTCGCCATCCCGGTGTTTTTTATGCTGCGGTCCGGTATTTTGGCCGATGGCGCGATGGGGTTGACGGTGGCGTCCTTCATTATGGTGGCGAGCGCTTACGCGTTCTGCCGCACCGATGCCAAAACCGCCGATCATTATTTTCGCGGCTTCCCTTCCTACTGGAATGTGGCGGCGTTTTATCTCTTTTGCCTGCGTTTGCCGCTTCTGGTTAATGCGGGTCTGCTCACGGCTCTGGCGGTAATGGAGTTTCTGCCGATCAAATTTATCTACCCGAACCGCACCCAACCCTTGCGCAGGTTGACGCTGACGCTGGCGTCCGTTTGGGCGGCGGTCACGGTGTTGATGCTGCCGGCCGCGCCGTCGTACAACCCACTGCTGCTTTACACGTCGCTTGCATTCATCGTTTATTATTTTGCCGTGTCTTTCGCGCTGTATCTCCATCCGGCCCGCCTCACAGCGCCTCACATCGGACCACCGGCACGGCATAGCGCCTGAACCTGGAAGAGTCAATGACGGAACTGAGCGCCGACGGATACGCACCATGGCTCGAAATTATTGACGGTGAGGCGCCTCTTCTGCTGATCGCGCCACATGGCGGACGCGCTGGGGCCGCGGCGCGTGCCACCCTCCATCCAAAAGTCAACGACCTGGAAACCGCCGAGATAACTCGCGAGATAGCTGCTCGCCTCCGTGCGCCAGCGTTGATCAACACGGCGATGGACCGGAACGAGCTTGACTGTAATCGCCTGTCACAAATCACGCAGCAGGCGCCGTGGTTGCTCGAACTGATTGCTAAGCAGCTCGCCGGCATCATCCGCCGCACCGGTCATGCGACAGTACTTCTAATTCACGGATGGAACATAATCGAGCCCCGGATTGATCTCGGCCTGGGCCTCAGAGATGTCGGCGGCACCCTGCGTCCGCCCCCGGGCGCCCACGTCTCAGCGGACGATACGTTCATTCGAGGGCCGGTAAGCTCGCTGGCAGCACGTCTGCGTGATGCGAAGATTCATCCCACCTTTGGTCTGCGCTATCCCGGCGGTGCTGCACAGAACCTGCTGCAAGGCTTTACCGCACGCCATGCCAGTTCTGAGGCTGCGCCCTTGCGGCGGCTGGCCAACATGGCGGCGGAGGGTATGCTCAATGCGTTGCAACTCGAAATGTCAGTTGCTTTGCGGCTGCCCGGCGAACTGCGCGAGCGCGCAATCGCGGCGATTAGCGACACCTTTGTCAATAAGGACACAGTGCGCGGCCCGAAGGTCCCGGCCGGTGCTTATCCTCCGGTGCGTATAATTCGACAGACGCCGCCCTCATCAACTCGAAAGAGGCCCGCTCTCGAGCGCGCCACCTTCCCGAGTAGGGGTCGAATTCTATGATCCTGCGACACGGCTTGGCGGTATGGTGAGCTTTGACTTCGGGCCAGGCGCGGCGGGTGGCCGGATTATGATTTTATTCGATCGCTGCCGCGTCGCACTATTTACCGCTGAAGGAAAGGTCGAACGCGACGGAAATCAGCTTAGAATTGGGCCGCTGAGCTTGAATGCCGCTCCGGGCGGGAGCCTGCGCTTTCGAGGACCTGCGGTTATCGTCGACGACGGTACTGCCTATCTTAGTGTCGAACGTGCGCTTGCCGCGGGCCGGTTGGATCCCGTGACCGAGGTCGAGGCGACGCTCGAATTCGACCGAGCGGCCGGTTCTTTTAGCGATCTATTGGTAGAACTCGACGATTTATTCGCGGAGGCGGCACCTCGCCCTTGCCGCAACGGGCACTGTCGCTCATGACCCCGCCCCACGCGGCCTTTGGCCGACTCCGTGGCGCCATCCGGTTGAACAACAGCCGGCGCACCTTCGACGCGAATTTCCGGCTGGGCGCCTCGTTCACGGGTTTGGGTCAGCAGAAGTTCATAACGCGCAGAATGGTGTGGTCGAATTTTTCCCGGCCAGCCGGACACGAGGCCTTCGAGGCACGTGGACTCGAGCTTGACGGTCACGCTCACCATCAGATCGCGCGCGTTCTCTGCAAGGGTCAATGGACTAGCTGCAGCCTGCAGGAGATTCAAATCAAGCTCGCCTCATCATCTAACGTTCCGGAACGCATCGCGGCCGCGGCCACAGACTCTTATGGTGCTCAACTATTGATGGAAGGCGAGCCCGGAACCTTCGTGATGCTCTCGCGGCCGGGTCCGGAAGGCACGCGCCTTCACACTTTGCTGGGCTTTGCCGAGTTCAAGCTGGACGATTTGAAGGGCGCAGGTATGTACGAATTTTCGCGGCGCGTAGGAGTACTTTCCGCAAGCGGCGCACCGGAGGAATCTGAAGACGGATAGGCCTTCCTTAAGAAGGGTTGGCTGATCCGACCTGAGAACGGTCTTCGACCGTTTTATCGACCGCATGGGCGAGTGCGGCTGAGTTGCTTGGCAAGCGGCGTCTGCGGGTACTCACGCACAAAGATCACGCCGCGGTCGCAGGTTTCGGCAAATCGTGGATCAAACGGTAAGCGCTCCAACAGAGCGGCGCCCGCCTCGCGTGCGTGCGCAGCCACGGCCCCATAGGGCATCAGCGGACGCACCTGATGGCAACCGTCACAATTGAACCCTGCCATATTTTCAACCACCCCAATGACGGCGCCTGGATGCTGAGCCGCGACGCCAATGGCGGCGCGCACTGCACGCGCAGAAAGCTCAGATGGATGGCTGGCCAGCAGCAGTTTCGCACGCGGCAGGATTTTGAACAGCCGATAAATATGTTCGATGCCGGGGGCGAGATCGACCAACACCAGGTCTAACGGCCCAAACCGAGACTGGCCAAGCAGGCGCCGCATCGTTAGCAGATAACCGAACTCATTGGGGTGGGCGCCGTTTTGCGCAACTGTGGCGTCCTCGTCAATATCGACGAAACTTACCGGCGGTTCCCCTTCTGGCAGAAACTCACTACTGACAATCCTTAACCCGAGCGGACCCGCGGCTGGTTCGATTTCGTCGGTGACGAATCCTCGGCGCCCCGCCCTCATGCCCAGCATTGCCGCGATGCTGGGGGAATTCAGATCTGCGTCAACGATTCCGACTTTGCGTCCAGCCAGCGCCAAAGCGGCGGCTATATTCACCAGCAGCGCGCTCTTGCCAACTCCACCACGGGCGCTACCACACGCAACAATCACTCGGACTGCGGCTAGATTGGCGCGCGCACGACTCTCTTCCTCACAAATCGAAGAATCGGTCGCCTCTCCAAGCTCGAGTTCCCTGAAAATTCTCATGGGCTAAAAGCGTGTAAACTGTCCCATAGAGCTAGCTGCTCGAAATTCTCCCGTCACCTCCATGTCTAGCATGCCTGCTTGGTTAGTGTTGGTAAAGATGTTTAGCCCGGAGTTTAGCCGGACGGGAAGCTACAAAGACGCTTCACTCCTGGCACTAAGCGCTCTCCTCATCGGCGTCGGTCGATCCTATCTTGCGATATGTATTGCGCTCGTCTTCGACGCGACGCTGAGAGCGGGCTTCACGTTCCTGATCCTGCTGACAGTCACGGCAGAGGCGAGTGAAGGGCATCGCTGCGAGCCGCGCCTCCGCTATCTCCAGCCCGCAGGCATCGCAAACGCCATAGCTGCCCTCTTCTATGCGTTCGAGTGCGTCGTCGATATTCTTCACCTTGCTACGTTCACGGTCGGACAGGATAAAGCTGATCTCGCGGTCACGCTCTTCCGAGGCGAGGTCGTAAGTGTCTAATCCCTCGTCTTTGTTGCCCTCGCGCTCGGCTTTGGACTCCAGCTCCATCTCTTCGAGCAATTTGGCCTTCATATCGAGCAATTGCTGTCGAAGGTCGGCCATGAATTTCTTGCGGCTTGCCGCCATTGATGTGTTCGTCATTGCTCGCACCTCGCCGGTTAAGCTGCGCCCACTGACCTCGGCGACAAGGTCATAGGTGAGGGCCTGATTGACTCGCGCCCACACGAATTCGCCGGGTTCGGCCGCGCCTCGCAACACCACCATCCCGTCGATTTCAGGCGCCTGCCACGGGGTCCGCCCGCGCATCCGCGTGGCGCGCCCCGCGAGCTGGCCTTCGACCAGCACTTGAACCGTTTTACCCACTAGAGCTCGATTGCGGCGCAATGAAAGCTCCGCTTGCGCTTCCATCAGTTGTGCGCGACGGCGGCGCTTTTCGCGCTCGGGTATCTGTCCAGGCAGGTCGTAGGCTGCGGTGCCTTCCTCCCGCGAATAAGTAAACACCCCCACGCGGTCAAACTCCTGTTCGCGCACGAAATCGATCAGCCGGCGGAATGCCTGCTCAGTCTCGCCTGGAAAGCCGACGATAAAGGAAGTCCTAAGAGCCACTTGCGGCACGCGCGCCCGAATGCGCTCCAGCAATCTGCGTAGCGCATCACCGGAACGCTCCCGCCGCATCGCACGCAATACAATATCATCGGCGTGCTGCAGGGGGATATCAATATACTTGACCACCTTCGGCAGATTGGCCACCGCTTCGAGCAGCGAGTCAGTGACGAAATTCGGATAGCAATAGAGCAGGCGAATCCAGCTTAGAGCGTCGATTTCGTTGAGTCTGGCGAGTAATTCAGCGAGCGAACTCCGGGGCATGAGGTCGCGCCCATACGCGGTCAAGTCTTGCGCTATCAGATTGATTTCCCGCACGCCGCCCTCAGCCAACCGCCGCGCTTCCTGAACCACGTCAGCGATCGGCCGGCTCTCATGCGCTCCTCGAATGCGCGGAATTATGCAGAATGCGCATTTGTGGTCGCACCCCTCGGAAACCTTCAAATATGACGAGAAGAAATTTCCGGTTACGATTCGTGGTGCGTCGTTGTGCGGCAGCAGATGCGCCCCACCCACATATGGAACCGCTTTGTCTTGGCCTTCCGCAGCCCGATAAGAGTGTAGTCCGGGGGTCTCGGTACGGCGCAGTAGCTCGGGCAGATCGAGGAAGTTTCCGGTGCCAACGAAGACGTCAACCTCCGGCAATTCTTCGGCCAACTGCGCTCCATAACGTTGCGCCATGCATCCCGCGACCACCAGCCGGCGTCCCGGAGCATTCATCTTCAGCTCAGCCGCTTCGAGAATAGCCGCGATAGATTCCTTCTTGGCCGCCTCAATAAACGCGCAGGTGTTGATAATCAGCACCTGCGCGCTGCCAGGGTCGGTGCTGATCTGGTAACCGGCGTTGGCGAGGACACCGAGCATTAACTCGCTGTCAACCAGATTCTTAGGGCATCCGAGCGTCAGCAGGTGAACTGTTTCCATATGGGACGGCCCTCTGAAAGAAGACTCGGAGGGGCTTATAGGTCTACTCGGGGAAAGACGGCCGCGCAATCGGCTGCTGCGCCCGGCCCACAGGTTTACGGCAGTTGTTGCCGCTATTGGATTCCGTTCAGGGGCGATTGTGCCCTTCTGAGCTGACGATATCCGCGCCATCCGGCGGGGTGAACCTGAATTGCGAGGCGTGCAGCGGCTGATTGAGCTCGATATTGTTGAAGCTTAAATCCGTCCGGTTCCCCATCGCGTCACCGATCGACAGCGTCATTATATTATAGGTCTTGCGCTCTATTCCCGCTTCTATCCGCTCACCCCCATTGATCGGCGTCAGGGCCACGTGGGCGAGCCCGTTAGAATTGGGCGCCAATATCGCCTCGGCTTTGAAATCCCGCTTGACATTGCCGGCTCCGAGCAGGAACGCGGCGGCTGCCTGGCTATGGAGCGCCTGAGCCAGTGGCGTCTCGACCACCTGATTGAGCGCCGGATCGTAATCGTAGATGGTCTTGCCGTCGCTGACGATCGTTTCCGGTTGCGAACCCTCGAATTCCCATCGGAGTTTTCCCGGTTTCTCATAATAGATGACCCCGCGGCGCTGCAGTGGCGCCGCCCCCACGCGAGTTATGGTCTCGTCAAATTTCGCGCTGAAGGATTTAGTTGCCTGATAGTGTCGCTGCAGCCGATCCAGCAGCGTGTCCAAACTCGCGGCGGCGGTCTCTGGTCTCATGGCGGCGCGGACGCGGTTGAGTCCAAAGCACGTCAGTTGCCCAATCAGCAGGAACCCGAATACGACTGCTGCCGCTGACCGAATGCAGAATGCTTTCTTCGAATCCTTTATATCCAATTCCGCGAAGCCTTTGTCACTTTCCATTCTAGCTGGTGCCTCGGATGCGCACCTCGCGCGGCCGGGCGCCGTCGGCAGGCATCACGATGCCATCTCGTTCCATTTGCTCAACCATCCGCGCAGAGCGGTTGTATCCGATCCGGAGCCGCCGTTGGATCATCGAGATCGATGCCTGTCCCGTTTCCAGCACGATCTGTAAAGCCGCGTCGTAAAGCTCGTCACGTTCATCCCGGCTGCGCGACCCATCGTCCTCATCTGGGACGCTGGTTTCGAGAATCTCCATCTGGTATTCCGGCGAGCCCTGGGCTCGCAGAAAATCGCACAGCTTTCGAATCTCCGTTTCCGAAACGAACGGCCCATGCAAGCGGCGCAGTTTGGCAGTGCCAGGCGGCAGGAACAGCATATCGCCTGCGCCTAACAGACGTTCCGCGCCGATGGAGTCAAGAATCGTGCGCGAATCGACGCGCGAGGTTACCTGTAATGAAATGCGCGCCGGAAGGTTGGCCTTGATTAGGCCCGTGATCACGTCCACCGAAGGCCGTTGGGTCGCGAGGATCAGATGAATTCCGGCGGCGCGCGCCTTTTGCGCGAGCCTGGTGATATCGCGCTCTACGGTTTTTCCTTCGCTCAGTAAGAGATCGGCAAGTTCATCGATCACAATCACGATTTTGGGCAACCTGCGATGCTTGATTGGGGTATCAACCCACTCGTCATCATCGCTCGAATTCGCGGCCAGCGTCCCACGCCGCAATTCGAGCAATTCGCCGCCCTGGCCGATGGTACGATTATAGCCGTCGATGTTGCGCACGCCGAGTTCCCGCATCATGCGGTAACGCGATTCCATTTCTCCAGTGGCCCATAGCAATGCGGCGGCGGCCTTTTCCGGATCGACCACCACCGGCACCAGCAAATGGGGAATCCCTTCGTACACCGACAACTCCAGCATCTTGGGGTCGATCAGGATAAACCGCACGCCGTCGGCCGTGGCCTTGAACAGAATCGAGGCCACCATGGTATGAATCGATACCGATTTTCCGGTGCCGGTTGCTCCCGCAATCAGCAAGTGGGGCATCGATGCCAGATCCGCCGAGACGGGACAGCCAGCGATGTCTTTACCCAGCGCGATTGCGAGTTGGCTCGCAGACGCGTTGAATTCTTCGGCTTCGAGGATCTCCCGCAGATAAACTCTTTCACGCTTGCGGTTAGGTACCTCGATCCCGACTACTGCTTCCCCCGGGACTGGAGCCAAAATCCGCACGCTGGCCGCCCGAAGCGCCATCGAAAGATCGTCCGCCAGGTTGACGATCTGGCTGACCTTAACCCCCTCGCCAGGCTCGACTTTGTACATTGTGACGACTGGGCCTGGCTGTACCTCAACCACCTGTCCCTGAACGCCAAAGCCGCTGAGCTTTTGCTCCAGCAGACGCGCACTTTGTTCGAGCGCTGCTTCATCGATCTTCGCATGCTCCAGTGGCGGATTGTCGAGCAATTCGAGCGGGGGCAGCTTGTAATTGCCATCGACCTTTGCGGGCAGCGGATGAGCCGGTTCGAAGAGCGGCGCCGCCGAAGTTTCAATGACCCGCGCAGCCGTAAACGGGTCGTTGCGGCATCCTGAAAAACTCGCGAGTTCGGCACTTCTCTGTCTCACCGAATTGCTGTGCTGCTCCGCTTCAGCACTGCGACGCGCGCACGTCCGCGCCGCATCGGCCAACGAAGCCGCGAGTTCCGTCGGCGCCCGTCCGGCTATCAACGCAAGCGCGCCGACAACCGTGAGGAGCACGACCAGGTAACCCCCGCCGAAATTGAGCCAGGCATGCAATGCGCCGGCTATTGCCGCGCCCGTGATGCCCCCGGGCGACACCCCCGGAATCTGGCAAAAACCGGCTGCGACACTGAGCGACAACAGCAATATCGCGCCACCCGCGCTCTCGCGCACCAGCGATCGGATAGGGGCTCCGGTCCATAGCGGCCGTCCCAAGCATGCTACTAACCCGGCAAGTACGTAAGCTTGAAAGCCAAATGCCCATTCCAGGGTTTGCGCGAGCGCGGCACCGAGCTGACCGCCGAGGTTAGGGTCCCGTCCCGCGTCGCGCGAGACCAGACTGATCGTCGTATAAACGGAGAGCGCAACCAGCCCAAGCGCCGTCAATTCGTGCGCAATCCGGCTCCGACGGGCATCTTCCACCACCGCCACTAACTCAAGCGGGGCAGCCTGCGGCTCTTGCGAGCTATAGCGAGGTCGAAGCTTGTGCGCGATGGCGCTCAGACCTCCATCACGTAGGGAAGAATTATCGGCCGTTTGCCGATGGAATGGCTGAAGTAGCGGCGCAACGCCCGCATCATCTCGTCACGAACCTGCGCTCCATCACTGCGCCCATACTCTTCGAGTACCCGCAGGCGCTCAATAATTTCGCTCCGCGCGCGCGTCATATGGGACGAGGTACCGTCGCCGCTGACAACGCCGCGTGAAAGCAGGTGCGGACCTGCGATGATTTTGCCGGTGCGGATTGACATCGCTACGATAGCAATCACAGTGCCTTCTTGTGCGAGTGCGCGCCGTTCGCGGATTAGGCCCGGATCGCCCAGCCCTTCACCATCTTCAACCATCCGTCCGGCTGAAACTGAATTTCCCCGGCGCACCTCGCCCCCGTTCATTACCAGCGTATCGCCGTCTTCGAGCAAAAAGCAGTGGCGTTCCGCGATGCCGCTTTTGATTGCGAGTGCCCGGTGATGGAAGAGATGACGGTATTCGCCATGAATCGGAACGAAATGCCGCGGCTGAACCAGGCGAATCATTTCACTTAATTCCTCACGCCGGGCATGGCCCGAGACGTGTACCGGTGCTATCGGGTCGTATAAGACCTCGGCGCCCCGCTTGTATAAGGAATTGATGACTGAGTGAATAGTTCGTTCGTTCCCCGGAATGAACCGCGATGACAACACCACGACATCGCCCTCTTCGATCCGCACCAACGGCTGCGTATCAGTCGCCAACTTCGCCAGCGCGGACAATGGCTCGCCCTGGCTGCCGCTCGCAAGAAAGGCGAGCCGGCGCGGCTCCAAGAATTCTGCCTCGGCCCGATCGATGAATGTACCCGGCGGCAAGTTCAACTGCCCGGTCTCCATTCCCAGCCGTACGCTCTCCGCCATTCGCCGCCCTAACGGCACCACATAACGGCCTGCCTCGTGGGCGACTTCAGCTAATTGGCGGATCCGATGCAGATGGGACGAGAAGGAAGAGAGGAAAAACCGGCGGCGCGTTTTCCGGATTAACGTGCTAAGAACGGGTTTGAGCGAACTTTCCGAACCGCTGTGCCCTTCCAGTTCGGCATTGGTCGAATCCGAAAGCAGTAGCTCTACTCCTTCTTCGCCAAGGCGGGCAAAGCGTTCAGCATCAAAGCGGACGCCATCGACTGGCGCAGGATCGATCTTGAAATCGCCGGTATGAACGATTAGCCCGGCGGGCGTTCGGATCGCCAATGCAATGGAGTCAGGAGTCGAATGCGTTACCCGGACCGGCTCCACCACGAAGGGCCCGGCGTGTAAGTCTGTCGATGCGCGTAGAGGATGGAGATCCGCTCCAACCGGTCCTTCTTCGTTCAGCGACCGCCGCACGAAGGCGAGCGTCATATCGGTTCCGTAAACTGGAGCCGGGAACTTCCGCAGCAAATAAGGTAGTGCCCCGATATGGTCTTCATGCGCATGGGTCAGGATTATTGCGTCTATCTGCAAGTGTGCCTGCTCAAGATACGTCATTTCCGGCAGCAGCCGGCCAATTCCGAGGCCGCGCTCCTCAGGAAACATTACGCCCGCGTCGATAATGATCGCGTGCTGCGCGCACTCAACCACCATCAGATTGAGTCCGATTTCACCCAACCCGCCCAAGGGAACGATTCTGACCGGAGGTGTCCGCGATGCCGACATCAGCCTCTCAACTTGCGCTCGTCTGCGCTTATGCCCTCGAAATTATACAAACGGTGATCAGTCAGCAAAAGCGGCAGGATTTAATGGCAAGGCGCCTCTCTAGCCGATACATAGCTATAAAATGGAAATGAGCCGCAAATGTCGGCTCAGTCTGGAGTCGAGGCTCGTCGAATGTCATGCGAAGCTCGCAGCAGCGGACCTGGATCGTAACGCAGCCCCACCTGCGCGTCGCAATACCTCAGGAAAGATATCGGACGATGCGGAATCGAGGGATTGGCGCCGTATTTCTTCGAATTTGCATCAACCTTCTATTTCAGCAACCGGGGCTTCTTCGCCGGTTGCGTCGAAGGTTCGTTCGACATGCTGATGACCCAAACGCCTGATTGCACAGCCCCAGTTTGTCACTTTCGGAAATATTTGGCGTAGAAGTTTCAGCGCTATTTGGGTAATCCGACTTTGGATGAGTGAGCTTACCCTCGGGAATGGGTCCGAAAGTCCGCGCCAAGGTTATTCGTCCCGGCGCCGACCGCGACTAAGCTTGAGGAGATCGACTGTCGAGATACAGGCGATTAGACCTGCTCGATCCAGCCCCGATCGACACCTTCGGCGAGAAGTTTCTTGCCTCCGACCAACCGCCGCACATCCTCGTTTAGGCGGCTGCGCCCCTGATGCGCGACGCGCGGAGCTTACACAGGCGGCACCGTGATCACGGTGGAACTCGAGCCGTACACGTGACGTTTTATCCGAGAAAGCTTGCGCTTGGATTTTTTGGCGGTACCCAAAGCGGCGCGGCGATCGCGACTGCCGGCATTACCGTGGTGTGGTGGCACACGATTTCGATGACATGCGCGGCGGACTCGCCAGTCGCAAGGAAGTCATCCAGGACCAACAGGCGACGCATGACGGGGAGCGGTCCGGTGAGCTCGTGTTGTGCTTGGCGTTCCGCAAACGAGAGCTTGCTTGTACTTCCCGCGCCAGGTTCACGGTGCACCAGTGGCGTCAAATCCAGGATGTTTGGTTGCATTGATCGCGCTGCTTCGAGGTACGGCCGCAATAAGTCCTCTCGCGTCGTCGGCACCCCGAGCATAGCGTCGCATTCCTGGACGCCCGGGGCGGTGACAAGTTGGGCGGCGAGCTCGGCAACATGATCAAGGTACAACTGGCATCGCGCGGCCATGAGTTCCCCCGCGAGAAGCGATGGGTGCTGCCTGATTACTTGGAGGTAATACAGCTCGCCCGCGCCATGAAAGGGATCTTTGGTCGTGACCAGCGTCACAACAGTCACGGGCACCCGTGGCCGATCGGGCACGTGCACGGCGGTATTCGTCGCGGCAGGCTTAAACACGCTGGGCCACAGTCCCGTAGTTCATGCCTTCGCGGCCAGCGCATGCGCGAATGCCCGTGCCGCCTTGGGCGCAGCGCGCTCCAAATTCTGCAACATCACGACGTCCTTTTTCGCGTAGCAGTAGTCGCGCACTGAGAGCGTCGGGTCATAGCGCTGCAAGAAGGTGTCTCTAAGGATCGCGAACTTCCGCAGCATCCCCTTGCACGACGATTGCGAACGAAAGACCTTGGGCGCATGCTCATCATCAAGAAAGTAAAGATACCGGCGTTTTGTCGTTCCAGCTTCGGCGAGCTGGTAGAAGTCCTTAAAGAACTTCTGCTTCCTAATCGACTCACTGCCGCCTTTCCAGTCGATGAACGTGAACTCCGCAATCCGCCGGTCCGTCACGAGATCAAACGCCTTCCCGGTATTCCCTGCCGCCAATGAGACGCCCTCAATCTGCTCGCCGTCCTCAAGAAGCTCGGGGAGGCACAGCAGCATGCCGGCGGTACGCACAATCTCGTCGATCTGCGCAGCGGCACGTTTCACGACCACCGCCGCACGCAACAAATCCAGCGTCACGAACTCCTGGCCAAGCAGCAACCCCAATCCATGACGATCCTGACCTGCCACCAACCGCTCCAGGCGTGTCACACCCACCGCGAGCGTCTCGCCGCGAAAACTCGCCAGGCGATCAAGCGCATCAACAACAGCCTCAGCCATAACACCCTCATTACCCATAACATCTCGCGAAAATCACCATATAGCCGAACCACGTCACCAAGCTCGCAAGCGTCCCCGCCGCATAGGTCACGGCGTCTTAGCGGGTGCGGCCCGTTTGGGCCGGAATGACACGCCAAATAGCGCCGAAAAGTCTACGGTCGGGTCGCCCCGGAAGATTGCTCCGCCGAGGCTCCCGCGGATCCGGACGTGCGGAACTACCGCATCCGGCTCTTCGGTCCACGGATTCGCTACGTAACGGCAGTGGAGCGAATGTGCGGTTCGGGCAACGGATAACGCGCCAGAAGCCGCAGCATTTCCTCCCACGATAGCCGGGCCCGCTGCGAGCGGCGGCTTAACCACTTACGCCACACCGCGATGACCCAGTGGCGAAGGTTGCGCAGTGCCTTGAAGTTTCCGGTGATACCGAAATATCCAAAGTGCCCGAGCAGCTTCCGCCTGAGTGCTAGCCACTGGTCGCGAACCGGTTCATGCCGATACTGCCGACACCAGTCCGCGATGCGCTTGAGAGTCCGTCGAAAGCGGTCTGCGGCGGTTTTCTGCTTCACCACCCAGTATCCTTTGCGGGACATGGCCCAGTAGTGGGTGAAGCCCAGCAGGTCGAAGGTACCAGGCCGGGCACACACATCGCCGTTGCGATCGGGCAACGTTGGAGTCCTCCGGTCCGGTCGTTCGAAATTAATCAGCCGGGTCTTTTCCGGGTGAAGCGTCAAACCATATTTCGCTAGCCGTTTCGGCAGCACGTCGAGCATTCGCCGAGCGTCCTGCTCGTACGCGAAGATGATGACAAAATCATCTCCATAGCGGACAAGCGTCGCACGGCCAACAAGTCGCGGCACGACCTGTCGTGTAAACCACTCATCAAGCACCTCGTGCAGGTAGATGTTCGCCAGGATAGGGGAGATTACCCCGCCCTGTGGCGTGCCGGCTTCCGGGTACTTAAGCGCCCCGTCTTCCATCACGCCGGCGTTCAGCCACTTGCCAATGAGCCGCAACAGCACTCCGTCACGTACCCGCTTGCGCACGATGTTTCGAAGGTGACAATGGTCCAAGGTGCCGAAGAAATTTCTAATATCGACCTCAAGAACCCACCTGCCCGCCATCATCACCGTCTGGCTTTGCACGACTCGCAGCGCTTGATGCGCCGAGCGGCCGGGCCGGAAACCGTATGAGCAATCCAGAAAACTCTGCTCATACACTGCTTCCAGCACCATCGCCACCGCCCTCTGAAGCACCTTATCCTCGAAGGTCGGAATACCGATGGGTCGTGTCTGCGAGCCACCCCCCGCCTTCGGAATATGCACTCTTCGGACCGGTGGTGCCACGTAGCTGCCAGACTTGGCGCGTTCGAGCAGCGAGCGAAGGTTGTCATCCAGGTTCCTCGCGTACTCGTCGGCCGTCTGCCGGTGAACGCCCGTGGCTCCATCCTTGCGCGTGCGACGATACGCTTCGCGCAACCAGTCGAGGTCGATGTGATGGGCGAGCGTGGTCAATGCCGCCTGCGGCATTTCGCGCGCCAGTTTTGCTATCCGCTCAAGTTTCGTTGATACGGTTGTGGAGCTCGATGTCTCCGCCATCTTTCCCCCGAACGTTCCCGTGTTCCGGTGCTCCCTTCCCTCCACGGGGTCCCTCGGGTTGGTTCCCCCGCTTCCTCGGTACTGTAGAGCACTCCGACTTCCTGCCGTCCCTCCCGCGTCGCTTCGTTTCCTTCGCTACGCGGTACCGCCGCTACGCCTTGGTTTTTTTTGCTCCCGCAGCTGCAAGACGCTACGACTGCGGGCCTGGGGTTGTTCACCGGAATCCCCATACCGGTTCTTCGACGGAGACGACAGGAGCTCCCAGGTTCCTGGAGAACCCCACTGTGAACGTGCCCTGCTCTTCGACCCCGGTAGGACCATTGCGCTCGGCCACTGCCGCGCTTTCGGTGTTGTCTTCCGCCAAATGGACGACGTCAACTCCCACGATTCCCAAAAATTTCGAGGCTCAATCACACGGCCCGTTCACTCGCTGTCTACGCTTCGCAGGGTAGGTTACCCCACCGCCACGCAAGACTCGCTTCCGGATGGCTGGCCAGCCTTGTCCGGGCGGGAGTGGCTACCCGCTGGGTTCCATTGAAAGGTTTCAGATTTATTCATCCTCCTTTCCCAGGCTTCGCCTGGCGCACCCACTTAATTCTGAAAGTTGACACGCAGTTCGAGTTAAACTTCTACAGCAAAGACAATCCAAGCCGCGGAGTCGGCTCGGGATTCTCCGAGCTCGATGCGGGCCTTCGTGTTCACTACCAGTTCAGCCGGAAGTCGCTCCTTACGTCGGCTTCGCCTACGCCGGAGCGTTTGGTCATACTGCCAGCTTAACTCGCCGCGAGAGCGGCAATCCTGACGATCCCGTTTCATTTTCGCCGTGCGTCTCCGGTATTGAGAAAACATCTTCGATGTGACGCATTAGTAAAAAGGAGGGAATTCATGAAACTTGCCTTCGCGAACCTCATAACTATCATCGCGAGCTTTGTTCTCTTGTTCGCAGTTGCCTTAGCTCAGCCGGCGACTTCGCAAGGTGAAGGCGAGTCTCATCATGCTTCTGACCAGGCACAAGCCTCATCCGGAAAGTCTTCCGGCACGGCTGGCACGGGAATGATGGGCCAGGGAATGATGAACGGACCTGGGATGATGGGAGGACCCCACATGATGATCGAACCGAACGGCATGGCGCCGAATGGTATGTTGGATATGCAGTTGATGCAGATGATGATGCACGATCCCAGGACCCGCGGGCAGATGATGCAGATTCATGGCCGCATGATGAAGGAGATGGGCGAGTTGATGGAGAAGCGCGGCAAGGAGCTCGAGCAGGGCAAGTGATAGTTGCTTAACCCGCCGATCCGTTTCCCAGCGCGGTCGATGCGGGCTAAACGCTAGATTCTGACGCTGCGAAGCCTGAGCGCGTTTCCTACCACCGATACTGAGCTTAAGGCCATCGCCGCGCTGGCGATAATCGGACTCAACAGGATGCCGAACCAGGGATAAAGCACGCCCGCTGCGATTGGCACGCCGAGCGCGTTATACACGAAGGCGAAGAAGAGATTCTGGCGAATATTGCGCATCGTCGCACGGCTCAACAGTCGCGCCTTTGCGATGCCTCGCAGGTCGCCCTTGACCAGTGTAATCCCTGCGCTCTGCATGGCGACGTCGGTTCCGGTGCCCATCGCGATACCGACCTGTGCCTGAGCCAGTGCGGGCGCGTCGTTTATGCCATCGCCCGCCATCGCTACGATCCGACCCTGGCTTTGGAGTCGCTTGACCTCGCCGGCCTTATCCTGTGGCAGTACTTCGGCGCGGACCTCGTCGAGTCCTAATTTATCGGCAACCACTTCGGCTGTAGTCTTGCTGTCGCCCGTCAGCATCACGATTCGTACGCGGTCGGCTTTGAGTAGCCTGACGGCCTCCGCGCTCGATGCTTTGATCGGGTCTGCAACACCGATAGCGCCAGCCGGTTTGCGATCGACTGCGAGCAGCATCACCGTCTCGCCTGTGGCACGCATCTGCTCGGCGTTCAGCGCGAGCTCGCCGGCAGCAATCTGCAGATGGTCGAAGAGGCGGAGGTTGCCCAAAGCCACCTCATGGTCATCCACTACCCCGATCACACCCTTTCCCGGGAGGGCTTTGAAGTTCAGGCTTTCGGCTAGTTTGAGACCGCGTGCCTCTGCGGCAGAAACAATCGAGGCCGCGAGCGGATGCTCGCTGCCGCGCTCGATCGTAGCCGCTATCCGCAAGACAGTCGCTTCGTCCCACTGCTCCGTTGTGACGATAGATACGAGCCGCGGCTTGCCTTCTGTAAGCGTGCCGGTCTTGTCCACTACCAGCGTGTTGACCTTTTCCATCATTTCGAGCGCTTCGGCGTTCTTGATCAGGATGCCCTCGATGGCGCCACGGCCGGTGCCGACCATGATCGCCATCGGCGTCGCGAGCCCTAAAGCGCATGGGCAGGCAATGATCAGGACCGAGACGCTGATAACAACCGCCTCCCCAACACCAGCGCCGGCCAGCAGCCAAGCCCCGAAAGTCACCACCGCAGTAGCGATAACGGCGGGCACGAACCATCCGGCGACGACATCCGCAAGGCGCTGGATTGGCGCACGGCTGCGTTGAGCCTCGGCGACCATGTGCACAATCTGGGCGAGCAGAGAATCGGCGCCGACCTTCTGCGCTTCCATTGCGAAGCTGCCAGCGACGTTCACCGTGGCGCCGATAGCCTTGTCTCCAGGCTGCTTCTCAACTGGAATTGACTCGCCCGTGAACATGGATTCATCGACGCTGCTGCTGCCCTCCAGGACCACGCCGTTGACTGGTATTTTTTCTCCCGGCCTAACCCGCAGACGGTCGCCCGGCTTTACTTGCTCAAGTGGGACGTCACGCTCCGAAGCATCAGGCATTATGACGCGGGCGGTGCGAGGGGCGAGATCAAGCAGGGCGCGGATCGCGCTGCTGGTGTGACTGCGGGCGCGGAGTTCAAGCACCTGTCCCAGCAGCACGAGTACGGTAATTATTGCGGCGGCCTCAAAGTAAGTGGGAACCAGTCCACTCGGATCGCGCGCCGAGGCCGGGAAAATCCCTGGCGCCATTAGTGCTACCACGCTGAAGCTGTAAGCAACGCCCACACCAATCGAGATCAGCGTGAACATGTTGAGATGCAGTTCTCGAATAGAATGGTAGCCGCGCTCGAAAAACGGCCAGCCCGCCCAAATCACAACCGGGGTGGCCAGGATAAACTGCGCCAGCGCAGCGGCGTGGACTGACAGCAACGAAGTCCAGAGGCGCTCCGGCAGCATCGCGAGAAGCACCACCGGAACGCTGAGTGCGCCGCCGATCCATAACCGGCGCGTCATGTCGAGCAACTCGGTGTTCTCCACGTCTGCGGTCGGCGTGCGCGCCTCTAGTGCCATCCCGCAGATGGGGCAGCTTCCCGGAGCATTGCGTACAATCTCCGGATGCATCGGGCAGGTAAATTCGACGGTTGCCAACCGCGCCGCATGGCCGGTTAGCGCAGCGTTTTGAGTTGAAGCTTCAGCTTTCCTTGAGTATTTAGCTGGCTCCTGAGCAAACTTATCCAAACACTTCTGGCTGCAGAAATAATAGGTCCGACCGTGGTGTGAGATGGATCGCGTTGCCGTTCCGACCTCGATTTTCATCCCGCACACGGGGTCCGTGGCGCGGTCCTCAGTCTTCTCAGGGTCAGCGGCGTTCGAATTTGTCATATTCGAATCTCCATAAGATCCGCCAAATAAGATCCGGCATGCGGCGCGGACCATACATTGGCACTTCGCAACGCGCGACTCGCGCCGGCTCGTGCCGCCCTCACTCGGCCCGAGCCGCGATCCTCGAACTCATGCTATATCTTATGGCTGTGAATTCGATGTTGGATGGATTTCATCCGGCGGTTCAAAGATGGTTCGCTGGACGGTTCGGTAAACCGTCGCGGGTGCAGGAACTTGGATGGCCGGTGATTGGCGAGGCGCAGAAAGGCGCCGGCCATGATGTTTTGTTGTGCGCGCCCACCGGCAGCGGCAAAACCCTGGCCGCCTTTATGTGGGCGATCAATCGCCTTGTCGTCGAGGCTGAACACGGCGCGTTGCCCGACCAGATTTCAGTCCTGTATGTCTCGCCGCTAAAGGCACTCGCCAACGATATACGAATCAATCTCGAAGACCCTCTCGCCGGAGTGCGCAGCGTCGCGGACCAGTCCGGTCTCGATCTTGGCACCATCCGCGCCGGGCTGCGCACGGGTGATACGCCGGCAGGTGAACGAGCAGCGATGCTGCGGCGCCCGCCGCATATTCTGGTTACCACGCCTGAGTCGCTGTTCATCCTGTTGACCTCGCCGCGCTTTCGCCAAAAGCTCCGCGCCGTCCGTTACGTTATCGTTGACGAACTCCACGCGATTGCAGGCAACAAGCGCGGCGCTCATCTGATGCTCACATTGGAAAGACTGGAGCGCCTGGTGCGTAAGAGCGATGTGCCTCGTCCGGCTCGGATCGGTCTCTCGGCGACGCTCAACCCAATCGAGACGCTCGCTGCCTTTCTGGCCGGAGCGGAAGTCGCCGATGATGGTACGCGGAATGTGCGTCCGGTTCGGATCGTGCGTGCGGATGACAATCCAAGGCAGCTCGATTTGCGGATTATCGCGCCCGGACCAGAACTCGGTTCCCTTGCTACTCATCAGCACTGGGAGGCCATGTACGATGCGCTCGCAGCCCTCATCCGTGAACATCGTACGACGCTGGTGTTCACCTTAAGCCGGCGATGGGCTGAGCGGATCGCGCTCGCATTGCAAAAGCGCGTCGGCTCAGATGCGGTGATGGCACATCATGGCAGTCTTGCGCGGATTGAGCGGCTACAGGCTGAGCAGCGTCTCAAGCGTGGTGAGCTGAAGGCGATCGTCGCGACCTCGTCGCTGGAACTTGGTATCGATGTTGGTGCGGTCGACTTGGTGTGCCAGGTTGATTCGCCGAAATCGATTGCGGCCGCGGTGCAGCGCATCGGGCGCTCCGGCCATCACCTTGGCGGTACCCCGAAGGGCCGTTTTTTCGCGCTCACGATTGACGATTTGCTGGAATGCGCGGCCGCTGTGCGAGCCGTCAGGCACGGCCATTTGGATGAAGTCGAAATACCTGCCGGATGCCTCGATGTGGCGGCGCAGCAGATCATCGCGCTTGCCACTGACCAGGAGGAAATCAGCGAAACGGAATTGCTGAACATGCTGCGCTCGGTTCAGAATTTTGCCGGCCTCGAGCTCCCTGCGCTCCAGCAACTGCTCCGCGAAATGTCGACGCAGCTGCCTGAACGCATTCAAGGCGCCAATCCCAAAATTTTCTATGATCAGGTGAACCGACGAGTCCGTGCACGCCGCGGCGCGAGATTGGCTGCTATCACTTCAGGCGGCACCATCCCTGAAAGTGGCAATCTCGATGTTGTGATCGCTTCAGAGAGCCGCAAAATCGGCGATGTTGAAGAGGATTTCGCGCAGGAATCGTCGCGCGGCGACATCTTTTCGCTCGGCTCGATGCCGTGGCGGGTGCTGGGTATTTCGAAGAATCGCTTCCTGGTCGAACCGGCCCCCGGGATGGCTCCCAGTCTTCCGTTCTGGCAAACAGAAGCCGCCGGGCGCTCTCCCGCGCTCTCGACCGAACTTTGCGACCTGCGCCGGAAAATCGCGGCCTTCATCGCGAATTCCGGCGACGATGACGGCGCAAGCAGTTGGCTCGAGTCGGAGTGCGCGCTCGAGCCAGAAGCGGCCAAGCAGGCGGTTGCTTATATACGGCGTGGATTAGCGGCGTTGAATGCGCTTCCGGATGAAAACACGCTGGTAGTGGAACGCTTCTTCGATGGCCTGGGCGGGACTCAGATTGTTATTCATTCGCCGTGGGGAATTCGGCTTAATCGTGGCTTCGGCCTCGCGCTACGCAAACGTCTATGCCAATCCTTTGACTTCGAAATCCAGGCGTCCGCGATTGATGATGCTATTCTGCTGGCGCTCAACTCGCGGCATAGTTTTCCGCTCGAGCATATTCTCGCGATGGTTAATTCGCGGAACGTTCGCGAAGTTCTAGAGCAGGCGCTGCTCGATGCGCCGATGTTCGAGGTTCGCTTCCGCCACGTGGCGACGCGGGCGTTGTCGATTATGCGCTCGGGCCGCGGCAGCAAGGTGCCGGCATGGATTCAGCGGCTCCGCTCGCAGGAACTGATTACCGCGCTATTCCCCCAGCGGAACGCATGCCTCGATAATCGCCCGCCGGCAGTCATCCTGCCTGACCATTTTATAGTCAACGAGACGATGCGAGAGTGCCTCGAAGAGACCGCGGATATCTCGCGCCTCGAAGCATTGCTGCGCGGCCTCAACGACGGCTCGATCAGGCCGGTAATGGTGGATAGTATCGCACCCTCGGTCTTTGCCCATCGGGTGCTGCTGGCATGGGATTACTCTTTCCTCGATGATGGCGAACGGGCCAATCGCCGCAGCCGCACGGTGACAATGAATCGTGCGATGGCGGAGGACGTTTTCCGCAGCGAGAACCTGGCCGAACTGCTGTCAGCGGAGGCGGTCGAACGGGTTACCCAGGAAATTCAGGGGAGAGCAACATCGACGCAGGCCCGGAATTGCGATGAGCTTTACGAATTGATTCGTACGCATGGATGGATTTCGTGCGGCGAAATAAAGGAGCGGACCGCGGCCGATGGAGCGGCCATGCTCGCGGCGTTGGAGAGTGATGGCCGCGTATGCCGGATTCGCGTTGGCCACCACGATTCGCCTGAAGTGGCAATCGCTACTGAGGATCTAGCCCTGGTTTCGGCTGTGTATCCGGACAGCCTTACCTCCTCCTGGCTGGGGCGAGGGCGCTGAGGCAAGCCGCTTTACATCCTCCGACGAGCGGCCTGACCACCGCAGCGGGGTGCAGGAGATAGTGAGACGGGCGCTGGTCACATCAGGACCGACCCTCGCAGTTGACCTTGCGCAGCGGCTTCGTCTGCCGGTTGACGATATCTTACCAGCGCTGATGGCGCTCGAAGCAGAGGGATCGATCTTTCGCGGTCATTTCACAAAAGTACGGAGCGGCAATGGCGGCAGTTCCGAAGCACAAGCCGCAGGCGTTCAATGGTGCGACCGCCATGTGCTGGAAAGAATTCATCGGCAGACGCTGAATCTGCTGCGATCAGCAGTTGAACCTTGCAACGATGCCGAATTTGTCGCATTTCGTCTGAAATGGAATCGGATCGGTGATGCGCATCAGGGGGCGGGCGTTGACGGCGTGCGGCGCACGCTCGAACAGATGAGTGGCCTTGCGTTCGCGCCGGATTTGTGGGAGCGCGTGATCCTTCCCGCCCGTGTGGCCGACTACCGTGCCGAGCATCTTGATCTGTTATGCATGAGTGGAGAGTTCGCGTGGGTGGCAGCACCCTTCCAGGACGAATCCGAGGTGAATCGCGAGTTCCCCGCCACTGTCTCATTTCTGCCACGTCGAGCGCGCTGCTATTGGCCGCCGAGCGAGATGCCGGCCGATTCGCGCGCACAGATGGTGGCCGAGGTACTCAGCCATTTTGGGGCCCAGCACCTCGATCAAATTGCCGAGCACGCCAATCTGTCGGAGCGTGACACCTTAACCGCCTTATGGCGACTTGCTGCTGCCGGCATGGTGTCGAACGACAGCTTCGCGCCCTTGCGTTTGCTAGCGGTCGAACCCGACGCAGCAAGGCTTATCTCCAACCGGCCGTCCCAACGCGAGCCAAGCCGTCGCGACGCCGCCTTACGGGCGCGGCTCCAGTCCAGCCTAAGCGGTCGATGGTCCATCGTGGCGCAGCTCAAGCCGGGTGCGACACCCGCAAAAGTGGCCGAGACACACGAAGCTCACGGCCCAGACATTGCCCGCGAAATCGCCTTAATCCTGCTTCGGCGCCATGGCATCCTCGCCCGCGAAATGATGGCGTTGGAACAGTTCGAGATTTCGTGGCAGCAAATTTTGTTCGCGCTTCGCCGTCTTGAGTACGCAGGCATAATCCGCCGGGGATGGTTCGTGCGAGCGCTGTCGGGCGAACAATATGCCCTGCCCGAAGCACTCGAAATGTTGCGCTCTGAGCGCCAGGCCAAAGAGACGGGACAGCCGACAGTTATCAGTGCCGTAGACCCGGCTAATCCCTTCGGTGTGCTGTTGCCGGGATGCGGTGTCGCGCGCGAGCCCGGCAATCTGCTGGTCGTTCAGCACGGACGCGTGATTGTAAGTCTTGCCGGCCGTGCGTTAACGAGTTCGGCTACGCTCGATCAAACTGCTTTCATCGGAGCGATTACAGAACTGATGAAGATGCGGCCGCGGCTGCTATTTGATACCATCAACAGCGAGCCGGCACTCGAATCCGCCCACGTTTCCGCGATGGCTGCGATGGGGTTCCACTCGGATGGGCGTGCGCTAGTGTACGACGGCTTACCGGGGCCGATGCCACGACGCGCAGTTGTGAGCCATACCGTAGCCGATCAGAACTAGTCTCTACCCGATGAATTGCTTTTTCTCTGCTCCGCTGTCTACGACTTTCAGTTCGTGGTTTGTATCTTCTTAATCTTTCGCCAGCGGTCATCAAGGTGACGCAGCCTGAAATCGAGGAACGTTTCGAGGAAGGAATGCGATTATTCAATCAGGGGAACTTCTTCGAGGCGCACGAGGTGTGGGAGCAACGGTGGAGGGAAGCGGCAGGTGCAGAACGGATGTTCTACCAAGGGATGATTCAGGCGGCGGTCGCGCTGGCTCACGTTCAACGTGGGAATAAGGCGGGCGCTATTTCCGTTTATCTCAAATCGTCGTCAAAACTGACTCAATTTCCCGCACTCTGGATGGGAATCGAGCTTGGGCAGTTTAGTTCCGAGTTGACACGGTACTTTGAGGCGCTACGAACCTCTTACGATGCTCGCTGTGAATGCCTGCCGCCGGCTGAACAGCCGCCTACCATCAGATGGGCGCGCGGGTGAGCCTTAGAAGGGAATGTCTTCGTCATCCACCGGGGGCGGCGCATCAGGCCCCGCGTTGAAGTCAGGAGCGCCATCGTCAAACCCGGCGGAAGCACGCCCGCCCAGAAACTGTACACGTTGGGCCACTACCTCGGTGCGATAACGCTTGCCGGTGCCGTCTTTGGCTTCATATTGATGGGTGGCTAGACGACCTTCGACGTAAACCTGGCGGCCCTTCTTCAGATACTGTCCGCAGAGATCGGCTTGCTTCCCCCAAACCACAACATTATGCCACTCAGTTTGGTCGCGCTGCTGGCCGGCACGGTCAGTAAACCGCTCCGTCGTGGCTAGCGAAAAGTTGCAAACGCTCTGACCTGATGGCGTAGCGCGAACCTCGGGATCGCGCCCCAAATTGCCGACCAAAATGACTTTGTTGACCGACATCCGCTTACTACCTCAAAAAATAGGGTAGACGGTCCCAATGACAGAGGCAAATGGTGCCGTGACGCCTGTCAACAAATGATTTGCTTGGGCTTGAGGGTAAATTCGCAACGGGGATGGGAGCAGGAGACCACTCCCATCCCCGCAGCAGCAGCACTATAGCTTTGCGGCGGCTAGCTGAAGTTCCAGGTTTTAGATCGGGGCACGCATGGTAGCGGTACAAGTTCCGGGAGAACAGGTTCGAGGTACATGCAGCAGAGTGCGCTCCGATCTCGGGTCAGGTTTCAAGGGCCGCATTGCTCGGGTATTCTACGTGAGCACCGATCGTGCCGACGGTTGAATTATGCTTAGTCGTGCTTTACCTCCTTCATGCTCACCTCCGACTAGCTGTATTGTGGAATGAGTGTAATTGTCGCTTGGCCGGCATGAAAAAATTGCGAGATGAAACCTGCGAGCGCTTCCGTCGGCGGTGGGATTCTCGTCGTTCCATCCAACTCTCTCGGGCCTAACTCAGGGCTTTAGTAGTTCTGCGAGCCTGGCCGTAAACTCGCTACGGGACAAAGTCAAGTCGAACCCCGCACTCCGGGCGGAGTTCAACGCTTTGAGATCGACGTGCGATGCAAATCCAATGAGGCGAGCCTGTGGTGCGACCGCTCGAATTTTCTTGCAAACTTCCGCCGGCGGGAACGCTGCATCTGACAAATCGACCAGGACGGTTATCGGCGTGATCTCGCCACAGCGCTTTTGCGCTTGTTCCAAATCGGAAGCGTAGGCCACTTCACTCCGGAGGGTCTGCGCCGTGGCGTCGATTCGCGAGCGGAAGAGTATATCGCGGATCAAAGCAAGGGTGCTGACCTTCGGCTGGTCAGCGAAGCGATTTGGTGAAAACGGCGCGACGTCAATCGGCGAGTTCCCTGTTTGAATCAGATCGGCGACAATTTCACCGGTAATCGCTGAGAGCAAGATCCCACTTCGGAAATGACCAGTTGCATAAAAGAAATTGGGCACCGACGGTGAAGGTCCCAGCACCGGCAGGAAATCTCTGGTCGCCGGACGGAGTCCCGCCCACGCCTCGCGAAACGGCAGTTCGTTGAGGTCGGGCACCATCTCCACCGCCGCCCGGGTAATCTTGGCGAGGCCAGCAAGAGTGACACTTTTGTCGAAGCCGGCCTCTTCCATGGTTGAGCCGGCGAGGATTCGCCCGTCACGACGCGGCACCAGATAACCGCCGAGCGAAAACACCGCGGAGCGAAGGCGCCCGGGGCGCGTCTCGAAACAGGCGATTTGCCCCCGCACCGGGTAGGTTTCAACCTTGTCCGCGATACCTTGAATTTCACCTGACCATGCCCCAGCCGCGTTGACAACAGCGTCCGCCTCGAATACGCGCCCGTCATAGGTGCGAACGCCGGTGACATTGCTTCCCTTAACGAGCACTTCTTTCGCGGCCACTCCCTCGACGAACGTGGCGCTGTTGCTGATCGCGGCGGTAACGTAGGCCAGCGTAAGCCCACGGTTTTCGACGCGGCGTTCCAAGGGCATGTGCAGCGCGTAAACGGCTTGAGGAGAGATCGCCGGTTCCATCTGCCGTGCCGCGGCAAGCGTTAATTCTTCCACTGTGCCACCGGCGTCCGCCTGCCATTGTGCGCGCTGCTCTAACTCGCGGCGTTCCAAGTCGTTCAGGGCCAGATAGAGAATCCCTACATGGTCGTACTCGGGATCGACATCAGTGTCGGCGCGAAGCATTTCAAGCGTCGCTTCGAAAGTGTCTCTGGCCCGCAGGCAAAGCTGGAAGAACGGCCCGGCAGCCTGCGCTTCAGCCTGCGGCGCAATCATACCGGCACTTGCCCATGAAGCTTCTTTGCCCAACCCGTCTCGCTCTAGCACCGTAACTGCAGCACCTTGGCGCGCCAGACGCCATGCGATTGAGCTGCCGATCACGCCCCCGCCTATAATAACGACCTGTTTCTTCACGTCCGCCGCCCTCTTGTTTGATGAATGCCGGTCGCGCGACCGACCCAGCTTAATCAACCCAAGCTTAATCACAAGCTCTCATCTGTGAAACCTTGTGAGGCAGCATCGGCGGCCGGTAGCACGACGATCAACTGAAACTTTTATGCGATTGTTGCTGGCTTAGGTTGAGAAGTGGCTTCAAATCAGTACTAATAACATCCCTCGGCACACAATGTACCAAACAGACTTGCTGGAACCGCATTTGCATGCTACCGAACACGAAGCCGATACACGGAGTAGAAGCTGGTATCCTGCGGTCTCAATCGTTTCTTCTCTTCCAGTAAGATTCTCCGCCAGGCGCCTTCTCCAACTGAAGCACAACTTTGATGGCACGTTATCAGGTTCAGAACTCGCTCCCGAGCAACTCAGCGTCAGGCCCGCAAGTTAAGCCAACTTTGGACCCGTCCTCAGACCTCATTGACGAGCGCGATACGTTGATTGAGCGCCTTCGTGAAGCGGTCGCAGCACGGGACGATTTCCTTGCTGTTGCAGCGCACGAGCTTCGCAGTCCGTTGACGGCTATCCAGGCGCGAATCGAACTCTTGCGGCGCGCCGAACGCAAGGGCGACCATGAGCAGATAGCAGCTCAGCTTGAACCGCTCGCGTCAGTGCTCGAGCAGTTCATGAAACGAACGGAACTACTACTTAATACGGCACAGCTAAATGCGGGGAAACTTCAGCTTGAGCTGTCGAGGTTCGACCTATCAAGAATGGTAACAGAAGTGCTCGACGGTCACGCCGCGCTATTGACGCGTTGCGGGTCGGGTCTTTCGGCAAATATTGAGCCGGACGTCATCGTATGGCTTGATATGCTCGCCACCACCGCAATTATGGAGAACCTGCTTTCCAACGCAATCAAATACGGCCAGGGAAAGCCTATTGAGGTGACATTGAGGTCGCTCGATGACAAGGTCATCATCGAGCTACGGGACCATGGTATCGGCATTGCCGCGGCTGACACTGAACGCATCTTCGGACGTTTCGAGCGCGCAGTGGCGCCTCGTCCGCGTCCTGGTTTCGGTATCGGTCTTTGGGTCTCACGCAATTTCGTGCAGGCAATGGGTGGCTCAATCGACGTTATGAGCTCAACGGCAGGAGGCTCGGTTTTTACAGTGACGCTCCCAATAGATGGCAGAAGAACCAATGAGCGGTGATGCACAAAAACTGACACGCGTAGAATCGGGGATAAAAGGTCTCGACCGGGTGCTGCATGGCGGTTTTATCAAAGGCGGTCTCTACATTATCGAGGGCGTGCCTGGCACCGGTAAAACGATCTTCGGCAACCAGTTCTGCTTCAATCAGGCCAAAGCCGGGGAACAGGTCCTCTATGTCACCCTGATTGCCGAAACAGTTGGCCGGATGTTGCTCAACATCCGAAACCTGAGCTTTTACGAAGATGCGGCAATCGGGGTTGGTATAGTTTATTTAAGCGGCTTTAGCGAGCTCAAAAATGGTGGCCTGACCGGCCTCTTACATCTGTTGCGACGCGAAGTAGCGTCCCGGCGCGCCAGCATCCTGGTGATCGATGGTTTCGCCGCAGCCGCGGATTTTGCTCACTCCCGCGAGGAAATGAAGGTGTTCGTGCAACAACTCCAGACGCAAGCGGATGCGGTGGATTGCACGGTGTTGCTCTTGACTAATCCAAGTGAGCAAACACCCTCGTCTGAGGAGACGATGGTGGATGGAATAATCAACCTAACTAGCTCTTTGTATGATTGGCGGTCGTCACGTGAATTATACGTCCGCAAATTCCGCGGTAGCAGTTATTTACTCGGAGTCCATAGTTTCCAAATAGCTGACGATGGTTTCACCGTTTACCCCCGGCGCGAGGCCCTCTCCAGTTCAGTAGGCATTGACAATGGCGAACTGCAAAGGGTACCGACAGGAATTGCACGGCTTGATCAAATGCTCGGCGGTGGTATTCCCTCCCACTCAATCACGATGGTGGTAGGCCCATCCGGTACCGGCAAGACCACCTTCGGTATGCAGTTTTTAGCGGAGTCGAGCGCACAAGAGCCTGGTTTGTTATTGGGTTTCTACGAGACACCGGCCCGCATTCGAACCAAAGCGAACGCGGTTGCCACGCGGTTGACCCGGGCGCTGGATGCAGGCGATGCGCAGATTTTATGGATCCCACCCAGCGATCAGCTGATCGACGGCCTGGCCGATCGTATGCTGGAGGCTGTGCAAGAGAGAAATGTTCGCCGGCTGGTAATTGACGGCCTCGGCGGCTTCAAAAAAGCAGTCCGCTCGCGTCCGATCGAGCCCTTCTTTTCCGCGCTCACACACCAGTTAAGAGCACACAAGGTTACCATCGTATGTACAGCAGAGGTTCCGGAGATAATCGGTCCTACCATGACCGCGCCGCTGCGCGGATTATCTGATGTAACTGAGAATCATATCCTATTGCGGTTTGTCGAGGTCGGAGCGAGCCTCTACCGGCTGTTATCTATCTTGAAGGTTCGAGATAGTGATTTCGATAGCGCACTGCGTCTATTTTCGATTACCAGTAACGGCATCGATATCGCCGAAAACTCCGAAAGTGCCGAATCTATTTTGTCGAGCTTTTCCAGTCATGCGCGAAGGGCAGACCCGGTAAGAATCGCTCAAGAACCGGGTAGATGATCGGCGTGTGGAGCAAACCCTAGTGGCCGATGGCCGGGCCAAGACGGTACTGATTGTTGACGACGAATTGGGGATCGTCGAGGTCCTCGAATTCATCCTGGGCGACGCGGGTTTCACCGTCATCTCAGCACTGAACGGCGAAGAGGCACTGGCGCGGCTCAAACAAGATACTCCCGACGTTGTTATACTCGACCTGATGATGCCGATAATGGGCGGCGCAGAAGTGCTGAAGGCAATGCGCCGTGACCCCAAGTATTCTGCTATACCGGTCATTCTCACCAGCGCGCTCTCCGAAGATACCGTGCGCGAGCAGTGCGACGGCGCATATACACTATTTATGCGTAAGCCGTTCAAAAGCCAGCAGGTACTCGACGCAATCGCACGCTTCCTGCCTTCTAATTCTAAATCGACCCATTGATTCGCTGAAGTGACGGCCGAGCGCCGGCACTCTCACGGAGGACTATCCGCGGGTTCTCAACCGCAATACAATCGTCAGCATTTCAACCCGCCGATACGCAAGATGGAACGGCGATGGAAAAGATTAGCCACCAGATCGATACGAAGCTGATTCATTCCGGAGAACCTTCCCCGCTGATCGAAGGGGCGGTGAGTATGCCCATCTTTCAATCAGCGACTTTCGAATATCGCGGCGAGCAGGATTATCATACGCTCCGCTACATTCGCCTCAATAACACGCCGAACCACGATGCGTTGCATCGCAAGCTTGCGGCGATCGAAAATGCTGAAGCGGCTTTGGTTACCTCGAGTGGAATGGCAGCTATCTCGACCGCTTTGCTGACCTTGCTCGGGGCTGGTGACCATCTGCTAGCGCAGAACTGCCTGTACGGTGGGACTCATGCGCTGCTGTTGACAGAGTTTCCGCGCCTCGGTATCGCAGTTGACTTTATTGACGGTAATACCCCTGAAGCCTGGACGCGAAGTCTAAAACCGCGTACGAAGGCGATTTATTTCGAGACCATAACCAATCCACTCATCGACGTGGGCGATCTTCGCGCGGTGGTTGAATTTGCAAGGGCTCATCGCCTGATTGCGATGGTCGATAACACGTTCGCCAGCCCTATCAATTTCCGGCCGGCCGAATGGGGCTTCGACCTGTCGTTGCACAGTTGCACCAAATACCTCAACGGCCACTCTGACATAGTCGCCGGAGCGGTAATCGGGCGCGCTTCCCTGATTGACCAAATCAACCGGAAATTGGGTCACTTTGGCGGGTCGCTTGACCCGCATGCATGTTTCCTGCTGCAGCGCGGGATGAAAACACTGGCCGTTCGCGTACGCCATCAGAACGACACGGCGCTGAAGTTGGCGCGTTTTCTGGAAACTCATCCGTCAGTGGCAATCGTGAATTACCCAGGCCTCGAACATCATCCGAATCATCATCGCGCCCGTGAGCTGTTCGATGGATTCGGTGGGATGGTCAGCTTCGAACTCCAGGGCGGCATCGATGCGGCGGAGAAATTTATTTCGCAGCTGACTCTGCCGATCTCAGCGCCGAGTCTGGGCGGGGTCGAAAGTCTCATCACGCGCCCGGCGGCCACCTCTCATTCCGGGATGACGGCGGAAGAACGCCGCCGCGCCGCAATTGCTGACCACCTGATTCGGCTGTCGGTCGGGCTGGAAGCCGCAGATGACCTAATCAAGGACCTCGAACGGGCGCTCGAGGCGTGAACAGGTCATCACCAGGTCATTAAGAAAGTTCGCCGGTTAGATGGCTCATAAAGGTTCGTCGGGTGTCGAAATCAGCATTTTGACACAGAAGAGATGTTCCGAAAGTGATACAGTTTTCTTCCGATCCAGGACTCTCGGCTATATCTCCGGCTGGCATGCTCCTTGCTCAGCAAAGCGGGAGATGAACAAGCTCATTGCTCAAGTCGACCCGGAGCTTTGTGACCTCATTCCTGGATTTCTGGCACATAAGCGTGGCGACACGCGTGCTATTCTTTCAGGTGTCTCGGCCGAGCACATCGACTTCGAGGTGCTGTCCGGATTGGGCCATAAGCTTAAAGGTGAAGGGGGTAGCTACGGGCTCGACGCGATCAGCCTTTATGGGGCCGAAATCGAGCAGGCAGCGCGGAATCATGATGCAGAAGCGATCCGCCGCTACGCCAATGAACTTGCCGTCTATCTCGAGTCCGTCAAGATTGAGTACGCATAGATCACGCTTCGCCAACCACCCAGCCGCCCTATCGCCCGCCGGTTCTTCTGAATTCGGAGGAGCAGTTATCACCTACTTCACTACGGCAATCGCTTCAATCTCAATTAGCAATTGCTCCACGGCCAGCGCCTGGACGCCGATCAGCGTGGAGGCCGGCGGGTTCTGCTGCTCAAAAATGCGCGCTCGCGCTTCACGGATGATCGGATAATCAGCCGGCCTGTAGTTGACGACGTAGGTATTCACCTTCACGACATCGGCCGGCGTAGCTCCTGCGGCCGCCAAAGCGGCAACGAGATTTTCCATCGCTTTTTCAGTCTGCATGCGCAGGTCGCCTTTACCGACTAAATTGCCCTCTTTGTCGAACGCTACCTGGCCGGCGACGAATATCAAACGGCCGTTATCAACCGCGACCACATGCGTGTAGCCGCGCGGCCTATGTATATCGGGTGGATTGAAGAACTGTGTTGCCATTGATCGGCCTCATCAATTGTACGACAGCTTGAGAGCCCCTCTGACAGGATCGCTCTTAGAATTGCGTGTACCATGGCGCGACATGAGGATTCTGCACCTGGAAATCGATATTGAAGATGTTCATCAGCGTGCCTTGGGCGTGCCATAGCGCCAGCCGCGCATTTTCGAGCCCGACATCGGCTTGCACCTCATTGCCCTGAGCCGTCACCAGTTCTTCCTGATATTGCAGCAAGTCATGGGTGGTGGCCATGCCGACGCGGAATTCGACTTGCTCGTCATGCAGCGACTGCTCGGCATAGAACGTTGCGTTTCTGGTGGCCTCGACCTGCTTCTCAAAAGCATGCAGGTTGCCAATTGCGCTCTCCACTTGCACGACCGTTTGCGACAAGGCCTCGCGATACTGCATCCGAGCCTGTTCGTAGGCAATGCGGGCCTGCGCCAGCGCTGATTTTGCCGCCGCGTTGTCGAGCGGCATCTCAAACGACAATACCGCCGCATAATTGTAGAAGCCTAGATTGAACAGCCGGTCCAGCGCGTCCCCGTAAATACCGCGGAATGGAAGTTGGTCCCCCTTCACCCCGCCTATGGTGCAATTAGTCAGGGCCCTGGAACTGAAGCTCAGGACACAGGGAGTGGTGCCAGCGACGCCCGTCGCGCCGAATTGTGCGCCCAAGTTCAGTTGAGGCAGGATCTGATTCTCCGCGAATTTCACTTGCAGCAGCGCCGTTCGGATCGCCTCGCGCATGCCGCCCAGCGCCGGACTGTATTCGACCATCCGTTCGAGTGCAGTCTCTTCCGTCTCATTAATTACAAAGCCGGGGTTGGGTGCCTCCGCAGGTTCGACATCTTCGGGTACGAAGGTCCCGGCCGGGTTCAGCATTACGTCCTGGCGCAGTTGGGCCCGCGCCGTCTTGAGCGTGGCCTCGGCCGCATACACATTTGCTTCAGCGGTCGCCGCGGCAGACTGTGCTTCCTGCAAGTCGATCGGCGCGAGAGTGCCGACTTGAAGGCTGATGCGGTTGACACGCACAAGATCGTTGTTGAATTTCAAAGCCGATTCGGCGACCCGCAGATTCTCCTGCGCCTGCACCACTCCCCAATAGTCATTGCCGATCCGTTGCACGAAATCGTTGAGCGAAGAACCATAGTTCCACTGCGTTGTTCTTTGCGCCGATTCGGCCAGGGTGACATTGAGCGTCGCGAACTGCCAGCCAAAATTGCGCAGCAGCGGCTGCACCAGCGATACCTCGAGTAGAGGACTGTAGGAGGGATTCACCGCCGAGAAGGTTGAATTAGACAGCGTCCGATTGTTGTCGAAGGTGATACTCAACGTCCCGTTCGTGTAAGCTGACACTTTGTTAATCGCGAAATTCCAGTCATACAACTTCTGGGTGAAATGAATTTGGTTTTGGACCTGGAAGGGCGACGAGACCGGCACCACTGACTTGGTCACATCGGTTTGTGCGGTCAGGTCAGGATCGAAGGCAGCATTGGCCAACTTGACGCTTTCCTCAGCCGAGATAGGGTCGAGCTGAACGGCGGTGAGTCCGGGATTATTGCGAACGGCTATGTAGACCGCCTCTTTCAGGGTAAGTCTGCGTGCGAGCGTATCCTGCGTGCGCAAATAGCGTTCGCTGATCAGCGCTTCCGGGGGGATCTGCGCACCTAACTGCCATTGTCGAATGAAGGTTTGGGGAATGGAAAGAATCGGGTTCTGTTCGAAGGGCGAGGTCGCCTGCTCAGGGACATTCACCTCGGGCCGAAGTGCTGGCGGTAGAGTTGCTGGCGCAGTCTGGCTGCTGATTGACGGCGCCTGGACGCCGCCGGTGCCATACTGGCTGGAAGATTTGTATTGAGCCGATGCAGGCATGGGTGCGGCCATAACCAGCCCAAGCAATACAGTTCTAATCCGTAACATCTCGCTGCCTCCTTCTATCGGCCCTAATCAGCGCATGCGATGACACGCTCAGAGTTTGCTACTCTGGTACGTACGTCGCGGGCTATTGGCTGATGCGTCCAAGGCCGGATCCTTCGTTCAGATTGTCTCGCACCGAGCCGGGTGCAAGGCAGGTCAGGCTAACTTCTTACATGCACCGAGCGCTGCACTACACCAACCGCGCGGATTATAGCGATGACTCCGATCGTCTTCTACCAAAACTCTGCCCGCGCAGAGGAGACTGCCAGCTTTTGTCGGCTAGCTACAGTCGTCCCGGCATGCAAAAATGACTTGCCAAAGCGGAGCGGTGGCAATGATTGGTGAAAGAGATTGACCGCATGCGGATCCTCAAGTTTATTGCTGCCCTGTTCCTGCCTGTACTGATGATCCTAGCGCTGGCTTTCCCGTCTGCGCGGATGCGTTTGTGGGCACAATTGCCTCCCGGTAATCCCAACCTGGCTCCGGGGGCGGCGCCGAGCGCTGTGCCGAGCTTGTCCCAACCCGCGGCCACGATCGGCATCCCTACCTTGGCCGTTATTCCCACGCCTGCTGCGATAGCGACCGCGGTGGCGTTGCGGGCGTTTAATTGCAGTTGCTTCGGACCTGGCAGCGGCACGCATTGGATGGGGCAGGTCAGTGCAATGGGGTACTTCGCAGCTCGCCAGGGCGCGACGAGAGCGTGCCTGTCGTTCAACCAACAAAAGCAGCCCGCCTCGGCGTACAATTACGCAAGCTCATTTGCTGGTGCCGCCCTGACGCCAAGTTTGGCCGGCGCGAACCAACCGGCAGGTGCGGCTGCGGGCGCGAACCAACCGGCAGGTGCGGCTGCGGTTCAAGCGCTTCCAGGCACCCTGAATTTCTCGACCGCGGCGCAACTCCAGATGTGCTCGCAATGCACTTGCAATTGAAGCGGCGCGATGGTCAATAACGAGGAAAACGACCGCCTGATTTCAGGCAACGCTGGCAAGTTCATCATGGTGCGCCACGGCGAGAGCGAGGGCAATCGCGAGCGCCGCTTCACCATTTCGTCCGAGGTCGGACTCACCGAGCTTGGCCTGCGGCAGGCGCACGAAGTGGCGCGAAGAATCGCCCAGTTGTTCAAACCACAACTGGTCGTGTCCAGCCCGTTTCGACGCGCACATCAAACCAGCGAGATTATCGCGAAAGTGCTGAATCTACGAATCGAGACCGTGCACGACTTGCACGAGCGCGACCTCGGGTGCCTCAAGGGTCATTCCTATGACGACCTGCGGGCGTTGGTATTAAAAGATCCTTCGTATGACCCTGCTCGCGGATGGTCCTGGAAACCTGAAGGCGGCGAGAGCTACGAAGATGTGCGCGAAAGAGTGATGGCTGCCGTTGACCAGTTACTTCTACGTTACCCGCGCGACGAGGTTATCATCGTTAGTCACGGCGGCGTAATGCTTTCCCTCTGGGCCCATATTACCGGTCAATGGCATGGAGCGCATCTGCCGCCGAATTGCGGCATCGTGCTCATCGAGCATGATGGCCGCCGCATGCAGGTTCCGCAAATCGTGCAGGGCAAAGAAGAAGGCGAACTGGGCTAAGCGTCGGCGCGGGCCTCATCTGCGACATCCGGGATCGGCCGAACTTGGTCGTGGAGCGCGTGGGACGATTGCGGTCAGCGACGGCGAATGGTCGAAGTCGAACATATCAGTCAGGGCGGAGGCGTATTCATCACGGGCGGTTAGATGCGGCCGCTGACCAGCGCGAGTAAGGAAGCGCTGCTCGATGATAGCAAGCAGAGACGTGTGATCGCCAATCGTATGCGACACATAATGGGGCTTGGAGAATGGCGAAACTGCGATTAGCGGCACGCGGAAGCCGAGTTGGTTAAAGCCTGAACAAAAGGACGGGTAGGCCTCATTCGGCTGAACCAGCATCGGACAAAGCTCTGCCGCCTCTTCGAAGCTATGGCGCGTCAATGGCGGTCCCATGCAATTCGCTCCGCCCCCAGCGTTCATGCTGATCGGAGGGTAGGAAAGATCCTCGCATAAACCCGGGTCTACTCCGTCGGGCGAGTTCAGGCCGTCTTGATTCGCCTTGGGCGGCGCCACGTGATCGTAAAATCCGCCATGCTCGTCGTATGTTACGAAGATAATGGAGTTTTTCCAGTTCGGGCCGCTGCGAACCGCCCGAACGAGATTGGCAACATAAAACTCGCCGGCGCGGATATCCGACGGGGGACGTTCGTCCGTTCCGGGCGCCATGGAGGTAAACACAGGATCGACGAACGAGATAGCAGGCAATCTGCCCGCCGCCGCATCAGCCAGGAAATCGGCAACCGAAGCAAGGCGCGAATTTGTCGCGCTTCGAAAAATTAAGGAACTCGCGAAATTGCCGAAATAGTTGGTCCAGGTAATCCCGTTGCGGTCGAGCAAATCGAAGAGCGTACCACCGGCCGGTTTGTAGCCCCCCGGCGGCGGGAGAATCTCATTATTGCTGACATGGCCGAACGAAGTAGCGGCCAATTCATAGGCACGATTTGGGAAAGCGGGTCCCGCCAGCGAGCTGAAATATCGGTCGTCGAGTGCAAACGTCTCGGCCAACCGATAATAGAATGGCAGGTCCTTGTCCGTATAAAAACCCATAGTGGCGCTGTCCGTCGGATCCGTCTGTGCCTGGTTCCCCGCTCGCTCCTCATTCTGACGAACGAAACCGTCATTGGGACTCGACGACAACATCATATTGGGGAACGTAAAGTTGCCCTCCAAATGGCTGCCGGCCCAGCCGTGATCCAAATCCGGCGTACACAACGCAATTTGATGAAACGAGAGTGCGGTTGTACCGTCCTCGGCGATGTTCGAATTGTCACATTCGAGTCCATGGTTTTGGGCGCACGTGAGCCCATCGACGCAGCGATGGTCATTGCTGCTACACGGCCCTGCATGATAAGGCGTGCCGCTCGCGTAAGGCAGCGCACCGAGATAATTGTCGAAAGAATGGTCTGCCTGGGTAATAATTATGATGTGCTTCAGGTTCTGGAGATTGCCGTCGGCTCGGGCGTAATTCGCTGCGAATATCGCCAGTATCGCGCAGGTAACAGTTAGTGCGATATGCACGCTCAGCTTTTTCATCTGTCGAAGACTTTCAGGGCCGAAATTCGCCGTTACTTCACTAAAAGGTTTCTGCGAGCGACGCGAAGCGGCTAAATTAAATCAATTGAAACAGTTTCTGTCAAACAGAGTCAATATCGCTCTATAAAAGCGAGCAACAAAAGCGAACAACCACGTCGGCTGAATTTCCAATGCCGCCTTTTGGCAGTTACCGCTATAGCTGGTAGCTGTAATGGACTCAAATCATCGAGGGACAACGTTATGGCTGAGTACGTCGATATCGAACAGGCGGTTACAATCAGTGGTTTGCGCGTCGTTCTTCCTCCCGGAATCCCCGGACCATGGGCTGAAGCGGTTAAAGGCATCCTGCATGTCAAAAAAATTCCGTTTACCCGGGTACGGCATGATCGTGGCAATTACGCACCGTTGATCGGCTGGACTGCGCAGTCGAGTGCTCCAGTGATGGTCTACAACGACGAGCGTCCGCGTAGTGTCTGGAGCGACCAGCTATTTCTGGCCGAAAGACTGCAACCCAACCCTTCGCTGGTCCCATCGAATATAGAAGAGCGCGTTGTGATGTTCGGGTTGAGCAACGAGTTGTGTGGGGAAAACGGCTTCGGATGGTCGCGCCGGCTGATGTTGATTCACGCTGCGGTCGCCGATCCGAATGCGACCGACGAAGCGAGGAAAGGGATGCTTACCTTTGGCTCGAAATACGGCTATTCGCCCACTACCGCGGCCGCGGCGCCTGCCAAGGTAGCGCAAATTGCCGAGCGCCTGGCAGAGCGTTTGGAATCGCAGCGGTCGCGCGGCGCACGCTTCTTAATCGGCGACAGGCTCTCGGCGCTTGACATTTACTGGGCGGTGTTTGCAGCACTGATCGAACCGCTGCCGGAAAATCTGTGCCCAATGCCGTCGGAGGTTCCGCCGACGATACATTTGCGAAGACCCGGTAGTGCGTGCCGCAATCACTCCGCAGCTCCTCACGCATCGGGATTTTATCTACCACGAATATCTTGAGCTGCCAGTTGATCTGTAAAACCCGAGATAGCAGCAAACGCGCAAGGAGCTGCGAGCTGAGGAGAGAAGCACGGCCTCGCGTCGGAAGCTTTGTTCCCCAGTTTATACTCCGATCACAAAGGCACAGCTCGTCGTACCACTGCCGCCTAGATTCAGCATCGCGAACCGCTTTGCACCGTCGAGCTGATAGTCGCCGGCCGAAGCGGTCACCTGTCGATAACAATCGACCATCTGTCGCACGCCGGTTGCTCCCACGGGATGCCCAACGCCGATAAGACCCCCGCTGGGGTTAATCGGCATTTTGCCTCCAATTTCTATCATCCCTTCCTCAATGGCCCGCCAGGACTCGCCGGGCTTGGTCAACCCGAAATGGTCAATCGCCATGTACTCTGACGTGGTGAAGCAGTCGTGGGTCTCAATCCCGTCAAGTTCCCAGACAGAATTGATGTGCGCACGCTCGAATGCGTCGAGGATCGCGCGCCGAGTATGGGGCAGGACGTACGAATCGCCGCGGCTCTCCGCGATTTTCTTGTCGAATTCCAAGTAGGCGGTGTGATGGCCCCAGCCGAGAATCCGGGGCAAGCTCTCCAGCTTGCGCCCGCGCAGCTTCGCGTAACTTGCCGCGTAATTCTCTGATGCCAGAACCAGCACGGCACATCCATCCGTAACTTGCGAGCAATCTCCTACTCTGATCCTGCCGGCCAACGGTTGGTTCAATTTGCTGCGCTGCTGCGGATCGCTTTCGGCATCTGGCCAGTTACGTGTCTGCGCCAGCGGGTTACGCCGGGCGTTCGAATAGTTTACCGATGAGATGCGAGCCAGGTGCTCAGGCTTAAGGCCAAAACGTTTGTCGTACTCGTCGCCGAGCCGCCCAAACAGCCGCGGGAATGGATAATCCTTGCCTTTGCATTCCCGTTCGTACCAACCCGCGGTGCCCAGGAAATCGCCGCCAGTCGCAGTGTTGACCGTCTTCATCTGTTCCAGCCCCACCACGGCAGTAACGTCATAGCGACCTGCCTCGATTTCGGCTGATGCCGCCATGATAGCGATTGAGCCGGAAGCACATGCCGCTTCGTGCCTGCTGGTTGCGAGGCCCGCAAACGCGGGGTTGACTTCCAGGAAAAATGCACCGAGCTGGCCCTGATGAGCATATAGTTCGGCGGCAAAGTTACCGACGTGCGCGCTCTGAATCTCTTTCGGCTCCAGCTTTGAGGCTTCAAGTGCCGCCATCACGGTCTCGCGCATGACCTCGGCAAAATGCTTGCCCTCTCTGTTCCAGTTGCGGGCGAAATCACTCTGCGCTCCGCCGAGGATAAAGACAGGCGATTGATTCATCTTCGAGCCTCCACGATATCGACGCACTTCAGCACCATTTTCGGTCGCCGTCCATCTCCGTTTCCGGGTCCTTGGTTTCTATACGTTCGCATGATGTCCATAAAGGTTGAGGGCTAATTAAATTGTATCGCGAGGTCAGTGCCGGCTGATGATCGCTGATGATCATAGACTTAACCATAGCCGCCCGTCCGCTTGGATCAATTGATCTGCAGCGCTGGGCCCCATGGTTCCGGCCGGGTATTCGTTTAACGGAATCGAGTAGTCGCTCGCCCACGAGTCCAGAATCGACTGGACGAAAGCCCATGATTGTTCGACGAAGGAAGCGCTAACGAATAGTGTGTGATCCCCTGCCATCACATCCAGTAGCAGTCGCTCATAAGCGTCCGGCACGGGTCCGTGGAACTCACTTTGATAATGTAAATTCATTCGCACGGGACGAATCGCGACCCCCAGGCCAGGTTGTTTGGCCAGAACACCGAACGAAAATCCTTCATCCGGCTGAATCCTGAGTGTTAGCGCGTTTGCGGGCAGCACCCCGGCTCGATTGAACAAAATCCGCGGCACTTCCTTGAACTGAATATGAATCAGGCTTTCGCGCGCCCCCATCCGCTTGCCGGTACGCAAATAAAATGGCACCCCTGCCCATCGCCAATTATCGATGAACGCCTTGAGCGCGACAAAGGTTTCTGTTCGCGAGTTCTTTGGGATACCCTCCTCCTGCAAGTAACCGTGCACCTGCTGCCCATCGGTTGTTCCGGCGGCATAGCGCCCTCGTACTACCTGGGTCGCTGCTTGACCAGGGGGAACAGGCCGCAAAGCACGCAACAGGTTGAGCTTGGCCTCGCGAATAGCTTCAGCTTCAAGCGACACCGGCGGCTCCATCGCGATCAGCGCGAGGAGTTGCAGCATGTGATTCTGGACCATATCGCGCAGCGCGCCTGCGGGCTCGTAGTACATCGCGCGCGAGCCGACTCCTTCGCTTTCGGCCACCGTTATTTGGACGTGGTCAACGTTTCGCGCTCCCCACACCCGTTCGAAAATCGTGTTAGCGAAGCGCAGCACTAACAGATTCTGGACGGTTTCCTTGCCGAGGTAATGGTCGATTCGGAAGATCTGTGACTCGGCGAAATGCTCCAGGATCGCACGGTTGGTCTGGCGGGCGCTTTCCAGATCGTGCCCAATAGGTTTTTCTACCACGACACGAGAGAAGTGCTGCGCTCCGGGCTTGGCAATCAGTCCAGCCTGGTCCAGGCTTGCCACCGTTTCGTTAATCGCCTCGGGCGGGATCGAAAGGTAATAAATGCGGTTGGGCGGGAGCCTGTAATTCGCCTCCAGTTGTTCCAGCCTTGTCCGCAATCGTTCGAACCCGCCGGGCTGATCCAGCCCACTCAAATAATCCAGCCGTGCAGCGAAATCGCTCCAGCAGGCGTCGTCAAGTTCAAGCCGCGAGTATCTGGCCACTGCGTCGCGCATCTGATCGTGGAATCTGTCAACCGCAATCTGGCGTCGTGCGAAGCCCAATATCGCAAAATCATGCGGCCTCATTCCTTCACCGCAGGCTCGCAGGTTATACAGCGCGGGAATCAACTTCCGCCGCGCCAGATCACCTGAAGCGCCAAAAATCACAACGGTACAAGCCGGAACGGCTTGCGCTTCGGCAATTTGATAAGTCTGATCCACTGGCTTCTCCGGAATTGTGCATCTTAGACTGTGGCTGGCATGCCATAATGAGCCAGAACACGGAAAAAGTGGAGGGTAGGTCGCCCGTCGATCACCCTCCTCCTATAAGTTATCATGAAGTACCCTCGCCGTGAGCGCTAGGAGCGGAATATCTGGAGTTGAGCGCCTGAGCATAATGGAAGATAGCACGCCAATCGCCGGTGCCGCAGTTGGCAACCTGAAGCTGTGGCTGCCCGCGATTCTTTGGCTAATCGCGCTGTTTGTGCTCTCAACATCGGTATTTTCTGCAGCAAATACCTCCAGAATTATCGAGCCGATCCTACGTTTTTTGCTGCCCAGCATCCCCGATGCAACAATCGCAATGCTGCACGGGCTCATTCGTAAAGCTGCGCACTTTATCAACTACTGTGTTCTGTTTTGGATACTAATTCGCGGCCCAATGGCCGGGCGGCCATACACCGCACTGATGCTATGTGTGTGCTATGCCTTCCTGGACGAAGGACACCAGATCCTGGTGCCAGGACGCACACCGTCGCTATACGATGTCGCGCTCGATTCCAGCGGTGCCCTATTCAGCCGGTTCCTCAACGCGGCCACAAGCGAACCCTTATAGGCTGATACCCAGCTCGATCGGCGGCGCGATTGAGTTGACTTCAAAATCCAACGCACCAGAATCAATCGTGGCCAACAAACCTCCCGTACGGTTCGGTATACTCGGGGCGGCTCGCATAGTGCCCAAAGCGCTGATCAAGCCTGCAGAGCAGCTTGATGACGCCGAAGTCGTAGCGATTGCGGCGCGCGATCCCATCAGAGCTCGCGCGTTCGCAGCCGACAACGGAATTCCCCAAGTGCTGTCTTCCTACGACGAGTTGATTGCTGCCTCAAACATCAACGCCGTTTACATTCCGCTACCCAACTCTCTGCACTGCGAATGGACCATCCGTGCGCTACGGGCAGGCAAGCACGTTTTATGCGAGAAACCGATAGCCTCCAATGCCACAGAAGCGCAGCAAATGGCGCGCGTGGCCAGCGAGGCTGGGCTGGTGCTGGCCGAGGCATTCCACTACCGCTACCATCCGCTGGCGGCTCGCGTGCGCGAGTTGTTGCGCGCTGGCTGCATCGGTCGAGTCGTTCATTTCGACGGTCATTTTTCGGCTCCGAGCTTGCCGACAGACATCCGCTACGATTGGGACCTCTCCGGCGGTGCCACAATGGACTTGGGATGTTACCTGTTGAATATGTTGTGTTACTTCTCTGGATTTATCCCTGTCGTTCGCCGGGCTAAAGCGCGGGTCGGACCACCCAAAATTGATGTCGCTATGGAAGCCGAACTTGAGTTCGAGCACGGCGTTAATGCGCATATTAGTTGCTCGATCGCAGGTGACACTCGAGCTGGCGCCTGGTTCGCCGCCAGGGGCGATTGCGGCGAACTCTTGGTGACCAATCCGGTCGCGCCACATCACGGCCATTTGCTTACGATACGGAGCGGCGCCGGCGAACAACGGCAAATCGTTGAAGGCGATGCGACTTACCTTTATCAATTAAAAGCCTTTGTTGCGGCAGTCCGGGATAATAAACGCATTGCGACCGGGGGATCGGACGGAGTGCTTAACATGCGGTTGATCGACGACGTCTACTGTGCGGCCGGTCTACCACGCCGCGGCAGCTTGAGTACGGCTCCGAATGTTGAATTAATGGAAGAAGCAGCGCTAAAGTCGCGGCTATCGAGACATAACCTGGACTAAAGGCCAAGCAACCTTTGGCGAATGAAGGAGCATGAAACGTGCGCTACCCCGGCGGTTCCATTCACAGCAGTATAGCGGAGTCACAGATCGGTCCATCAAGGTTCTTTGTGATTCGCTTTTTTACGATTTTGATTGCAATTGTTGCTTTTTCTGGCTTTTCATTTCTGTTCCCCGCCTTTGGCGCAAGCGCTCCCGCGATAGTGATTAAAATGAGTGACAAGCCGCCGAAATTCCTGCCGGATAAGGTCACAATCAAGGCTGGGCAGACAGTCGAGTGGGTGAACAATGCCAAGACCCTACATTCGGTTGACGGCGACCCTTCGATGGCTCTGAAACCGTCCGATGTTTCGCTGCCGACGGGGGCGAAACCGTTCGACTCGGGATTCATGAAGCCCGATATGACATGGGACTACACGTTTAAGGTCCCAGGCAGCTACAAATATACCTGCGTGCCGCACGAAAAGGACGGTATGAACGGACAGATCGTCGTCAAGTAGATTCTGTTCGCTTTTTTAAAAAGACGCCAGGCAGGCTAGATCAATTGTAGATTGCACGCTATTCTGCCGCCGGTTCCTTGTTAGGAGAGGTAGTCGCGCATCGGTGCGTGAGAAATGCCTGTGTCGGCCTGTTGGGCTGCTCTGGGTTTAAGCGACAAAGGCCGATACGCGTGCTTAGAATGGCCGAGGCTTCGAGGCGTAATGCGGAAAAGCACGACCGGATTGAACGAGGTTTCGAGGGTCTGCGCCAAGACGATTTTGGCTGCCATCGCCCTCGGCATCGCAGTCGTGGGCGCGGAATCCAAGACGTACGCGTTTCCCTGGAGCACCGACATGTTTCAGGGCGCGGCGGTGCAGCCTTTGGAAATTGCACCGCGTGTAATGCCTGATGGAACGCTGCCGGTTAACGGTATTCATTACAATGTTCATTACGGCCAGCCCGCTGGAATGCCTACCACCGCCGCGATTTTGCCGATGAAGCTCGAACTGATGACGGTCCGGGAGCAGAATCCGCTTCAGCCGACTTCTGAGAACCTTGCCCATGGTAAGGTTCTGTTCGAAACTGTCTGTGCCCCGTGCCACGGCCAACTCGGCAAAGGCGACGGTAGCGTCGTTCACCTGCTGGCACATAAACCCGCCAATCTGCTGACCGGCGTCAGCACTAACCTGCCCGACGGCTACGTCTTCGGCTATATCCGCAACGGCGGCATCTGGATGCCGTCCTATGACGATGCGATGTCGGCGACTGAACGCTGGCAAATCGTGCTTTATATGCGCGACTTGGAAAAGAGATATGGCGAGGCCGCGACCAAGGCTGCTGGTGTTCAGCCCACCGTAAAGGCTCAACCCGGTCCTGGGGCCGGGCAGTATCAACAATACCAACCCAACGAGATGGTCTCGGGCAGGAACCCGGAGCAGCAGAGACGCTCGGGTCTTGTGGCCGAGCCCGGATTGTTTCAGCCTGGTTTGGGTGAATCCGGAACCTCCGCGTCACTCGGCGCACCCCAATAGTTATTCCTCTGACTTTAGGAACGCCGAATTCCGTCCACTATTTGTGTCGATTTTCGGCACCGCACGATGGACGGTATCCTGTTGAGCTTCTACGTACGCCAGCTCTGGACCGAGGGTCACGCCTTTGTCGATTCGGCCCGTATCGCCGCCTGCGTGCGACGATGATGCCCGATCCGTTAGAAGCCTTTGGGCTAATGCCTATCGCCATTTCAACGCGAATCAGCGCGCAATCCCAGCGGCCGTTGGCAATTGTCGTCTCCGCGGGGGGCGCTGGCGATCCTGGTGCTAAGGCGCGTGCTGCAGCCGGTCCTGATTGCCACCGGCGCCTGCGCCTGGCCGCCCCAAGCCCCTCAATGCCGGTTCGGTAGTTCGGTGAGGCAGCGCACGAGAGTGCCTTACTCATCCCAATTAAATTGTCTCGCTACACTGACTACGCCGTATGTATGAGCACTGCCATAGCCGGCTTGGACTTCAACGCTCAAGTGCCACCGCCTTACAAATATCCCTACTTCGGGACCTCCGTGCGCTTTGACCGTTGTAAGTGAACCTCCTCCCCAAATCGTGCCACCTCCTCCAAGCAGAAATATAAAATCCGCCGTTGACACTGCCATCGTACGCAGATCATACCTGCCGCTGGTCACTCCATTCTGGTAATAATGGCTGCCAGTGAACGAAACATTAAGGGGATGGATCGTATGAATGGCAAACCAGCTCGAGAAATCCCCTTCGACAACTGGTGCATGGCTATCGCCGACATCCTCGCCCCCCAACAGCACAAGCGAGGTTCCCTCAAAAGGGGTAACGTCAACCCCTCCCTGAAAGCGTCCAAAATTGCGCGTCGCGCTCCTGGAAGAGGGCAAAAGGGGACTGTCGTACCCTATCGTCCCTTTGAATATTTGGTAGGCAGATGCACGTGCGACTAGACCAAATAGGCCATTGACGCTCTGTTCGAGCTGAAATCCACCTTGAGTGCTACCGTATTTCTCATTGCCGTAGCCAATTGAAAACAGCGTCACGCCTACATGTGGACGGCTAACGAGTTCGAAAATGTCAGAAGACGTATAAGCCGGTATATCGGAAGCGAACGGAGCGCTAAGGCCCAAAAGTACGATGATTGCCGTCCGCAAGCAGGGCGACCTGTTTGACTTATTCAAAAGCTTCGCCAAGTGCGACAGCATTAAACAATCAACTCAGTGATAGCCGGGTACCTCCAGTTCGGTCGCTCCCAAAGGCGAGGGCGAACTCGGCCGCACCTCGCAGGGCACTGTCGTTTCATACCCTTCCAGTACCCGCACGGCCGGTGCCTGCGGATTAGTTACGCTGCGGACTTCGACCACTCCCTTATACACACCAACGTCTGTGTAACGAAGACAATCCGGAAACCCTGGGCATGGCTTGCCCTCCGTGTAGGCAGTTTCGAATTCAGTTCCGCGAACACCAGAGATCGCGTTCCCTGTCAGCACGGAAAAATTGCCCCCGCTTACTAGAGACGGGACAAACGAATGGAGCTTTCCTCTGAGCAGCTGAATGATCGTGAAGTGTGCACCGCTGTTAGCATTGAGTACATCTCGATCGATTCTGATGGAGCTCGATTGGCCGACCTCAAGTTCGCTTCCACCAGCGAGCGTAATGGCTACCGATGAGGCCCGCTGGGTTGTGAATACATCCCCCAGTAGAACTCCGGACGATAGCCTCGGAATGGACTTATGCCCGTTTCGCTCAAGCTCTACATTACCACGAAGTTCAGTGACTGAGCCGATGGGGTTCGAATCCTCAGCGGCCGCATAGAATGATGCGAAGTTCACAATCAACGCGGCGACAATGAACGAGTAGACCCCTCGGCTCAACGCTACCTTCAATCCGTAGGAAATATTGACTGCTGTCTGCAAGGATAGACACACGCATCTAGACCCGACGCGGGACGCTCGAAAGACAAAATGAGTTCGAACGTAACTGGTAATCTTCGATACCTCTGTTTACGAACGCTCCTGATTGCCAAGCCCGGTAGCACACGCCTATAAGATAGTCAAACTCAAGCTTGTACTAAAAGCTTCCAGTCGCCGCGGGCCGCATCATGCAGCAGGATTCGCCGAGATCGAGTGCCGGCCGCTCCCCGAGACTCGAAGCTCTCATCCGCACGATCTTATCATCTTATCGGAGAAGCCCGGCCCTATAGCGCCGGGCTTCTTTGCGGCAGCATCGACGATGGTTCTTGCTCCTCCAACCGAAATTCGCGTTGCACGGGATGAAGGGCGCGCGACTTTTAAAATCCCGCACCAGTTCCTCAACATTCGGCAAGATCTCTGCCGATTCGGTTTCGGTTAAGCTGGCGGAAAAAAATACCAAAGGCGGTTGGCCCAGCCAATTTTCCAAACCCCCGCAAAGTCGTAAGCTCTCGATGCGAATATATGGTTACCAAGGCCATCAATGCCCGCTGGAGAGCGGCGACAGCTGGACTGTTGGCGGTGATTGCCGCGTCGCTCTTCAATACCACAGCGCCAATGCAGCACTTGGAGCTAATGGCCTCGGATTTTGCTGTCTACCACGGGAAGCTCGCTCGGCCGACGGCCACGGTGATAATCGCGGCCATCGACGAGCAAAGCATTGCCGAGTTCGGCCGATGGCCATGGCCGCGCAGCATGGAGGCGCGTCTCGTCGATGCGCTCAAGGATTACCACGTCGCTGTGATCGGCTTCGACATGGTCTTCAGCGAAAGAGACTCGGAGACTAATGATGCCGGTTTTGCGCGATCGATGGCGGCGCAAAATTCGACCTACATCGGCTATTTTTTTAACATTCATCTGCCGGTCAAGGATGTTGATCAGTACATCTACAAAACGGCTTTCCTTGATCCCCCTCCGATGGCTTATAACATCGTGCGCAAAGAGCCCAATGCGCGGCAGACAATTTTGCTCGCGGGCGGCTATCTGCCACCGATTCCAGAACTCAACCGTGCGGCGGCCGGGACATCCTTTCTTAACGCCGATGAGGATCTAGACGGTATAGTGCGCTCCTACCCGACTGTAATCCTTTTCAACGGTGTCTATTGCGTCCCACTGTTCCTCGCCCTAGCGGACGCGCGCTTGCATAATGCACCTTTAAGCCTCGGCCTTGCCGACTATGGGATCGTCACGGTCGCACTGGGCAATCGGATGCTACCCGTTGATGAGAAGGGACGGGTGACACTGCATTTCCGCGGCCCCGCCGGAACAATTCCCAGATATTCGATCAGCGATATTGTTCATCGCCGCATCCCGCCCGGCGTTCTTGCTGGCAAAATCATGGTGATCGGCGTCACCGCGCTCGGTGTTGGGGACCGCTTTGTGACTCCCATAGGCCGTGATTTCCCGGGTGTGGAGGTGTTGGCCACTGCTGTCAACAATGTGTTGGCTGGAGATTTCATTTATCATTCCTTAAAGACGGAAGACGAAGGAGAGATCGCTGGTTGGGTTCTCGGCGTCGCGATCACGTTTGCCGCTGCCCTTACAACAGCGGGTTTCAGCTTCGGGCTGATGCTTGCGCTCACTGTGGGATATCTCTGCTATGCGGTGTTACGGCTGGCCTCTGACGGTGCACTGATCGGCATAGTCTTTCCCTGCTTCACTCTTGGGTTGACCTATGTTGTGGTCTTCAGCCTTCGTTACTTCGCGGAAGGTCGCCGCGGCGAATTCCTTGCGCGCTTCCTTTCGCCACAACTCGCCCGCTCGGTCCTCGAACGTGGGTTGTCTGATACCATGCGGCAGAATCGGGTCCAGCTCTCGGTAGTAGCTTGCGATCTGCGCGGTTTTACCGCTTTTGCCGAGACCGCCGCCCCAGAAGATGTGATCCAGTTTCTGCGCGAGTATTATGAGACCGTGGGTCGAGTGGTGACCGAGTCGGGTGGCTCAATCCTGAACTTCGCGGGAGATGGCATCGTTTCACTGGTTGGGGCGCCAGTGACATGCGCTGACCATGCGACGCGCGCCGTCAGAATCGCACTCGAAACTTGGGATCGTTTTCGTGAAATGCAGGAGCGCTGGCGGAGGCTCGGGCTGCAAGTCGGTCTTGGGTTTGGTGTTGCCAGCGGTTTCGTGACTGTCGGCACCATCGCAAGCTCCGACCATTTGGAATACACCGCGGTTGGCCCGGCGGTAAACCTAGCAGCACGGTTATCGAGCCATGCGGAGTCGGGCCAGGTTCTGGTCGACCCCAGGACGGTAGGCCTGATGGGCGAGAACGGCGAACTTTGCAGATTTGAGAGCATTGGGAGCACCGAACTCAAAGGCTTCGCCAGACCGGTGGAACTGTTCTCCGCGCGGGCTCTATAGTTACGCATCCCGCTTCGAGAATGAGCTGACGCACGCCGCTCGAAAGACCTTAAGGCGCGCTTTTGGCCAGGCGAGCAGATGCCTCGAGCTCGGCCAGAGCGAAGGGCCGACCGACGAGGCGACCATCGAGCAGTTGGCGGCTTCATGAGCCGATGGCCCGCGGCCTTGAAGCATGATCTATCCAACACGATTGGGCGAAAAGCTCGCTCGCGACCGGCCAATCATGGTAAAAGGCGCAGATAACCCTCACTTACCCACGCCTGTAAAGAAGCGGCGAGGGCCTTCGAAGGGAGACGACATGGCAACATTCGAAATTCTGGCCAGCGGGTTCGGCCTTATCGAAGGCCCCCGTCTGGATGACCAAAACCGGTTGTGCTTCAGCGACGTCAGCAATGGTGGCGTCTATCGCCGCAGTCCCGATGGTGACATCGAAACTCTAATCCCGAAACGGCGGGGCGTGGGCGGAATTGCGATCAACGAAAGCAATGGGATCGTCTGCAGTGGCCGCAATCTTATCTATTTCAACGAGGCGACACGCACCAGCCGCGAACTATTTACCGAATGGGACGGTAAACCGCTTAAAGGCATCAACGACATTCAGCCTGATGCTCAAGGTTCGATTTACTGCGGCACGCTCGAATTCGATCCGTTCTCGAATCGCAAGCCGATTCCGGGTAGCCTCTTTCGGGTCGATCCCGATGGCAAAATTGCCAAGTTGTGGGACGGCATCGAAGTCACCAACGGTCTAGGTTTCAGCCCGGACCGCACGCTGCTGTATCATTCCGATTCCGGCACTCGTGCGGTATGGGTCTACGACGTTCCACCCGATCGGAGCGTCAAGGATCGGCGTATCTTCGCCAAACTACCCGAGGGCATCCCCGACGGCTTGGCGGTCGATGCGGAGGGCGGAGTTGTTGTCGCGGTTCCGGAGGCGGGCGAAGTGATGCGCTTCAAGCCCGACGGCACGCTCGCCGAGCGTATCAAAGTACCCGCCAAGATGGTCACGAGCGTTACTTTTGGCGGCCCCAATCTGGAAGAGCTGTATGTCGTCACTGCCGACAACACCGAGGATAAAGAAAAGAAGGGCACGATCTTCAGAATGCGCGCCGACATCCCAGGTCTCGCCGTCCCCAAAGCGCGCTTCCAGTAAGGTCAACTGAAGCAAAAAAAGACCAAACCGAAAAGGAGACTATATGGCCTTACAAGTTGGACAGCAGGCGCCGGACTTCACTCTGAAGTCGAACAAAATGCAAGACGTAAAACTCTCAGAATTACGCGGCAACAAGGTTTTGTTGCTGTTCGTCCCGCTCGCCTTCACAGGCGTATGCACCAAGGAACTTTGCAGCATGCGCGATTCATTGAAAGAGTACGAAGGGCTCGACTGCAAGGTGTTCGGGCTCTCCACCGACAGCCCGTTCGCGCTTGATGCATGGGCTAAAGAGCAGGGCTACCAGTTCCCCCTTCTTTCCGATTACAACAAGGAAACTGCACGCGAGTACGGCGCCCTCTACGACGATCTGATGGGCTTCAAAGGCGTATGCAAACGCTCCGCCTTTGTCATCGATCGGCAGGGAGCTGTGCGTTACGCCGAAATTCTGGCCGATGCCCGCAATGTGCCGAATTTCGATGCGATCAAGGGCTGTCTAAAGCAGCTTTCGTGACATCGGAAAGCCTTTCAAATTAAGGTCCCCTGGCAGGCTGGCAAAAGCGGTCCGTTGCGCACCAGTAGGCCCTTGCTGAAGGGCAGGGGCCGTGTCGAGGCCTCTACGCGGAGCGTTATTTGACAATGATGACGTTGGACGGAATTGTCGTCGTTGATCTGACGCAAAATGTCGCCGGCCCCTATTGCACGCAACTGCTCGGCGATTTTGGCGCCACCGTGATCAAAATCGAGCGACCGGATGGCGGCGACGATGTGCGGCGGTTCGCTCCGCTGTGGCACGGCGAGTCAGCCCCTTATCTTTGCTATAACCGTAATAAAAGCAGCGTTTGTATCGACCTCAACCATCCGCAAGGGCCAGCAATTGTTCGCCGCCTGGCTCAGGATGCCGATATCTTTGTCCATTCGATGAAGCCTGGGAGCGCCGAGTCGCACGGCCTTGGTTACGAGCAACTTGGTGCGGAAAACCCGCGCCTTATCTACGGCTCGATTAGCGGTTTCGGCGATAAGGGACCACTGCGTAATCTCCCCGGCTACGATCCGCTGGGTCAGGCTTATTCCGGAATCATCAGCGTCAACGGCCATCCCGATTCGCCCCCCGCGCGGGTCGTGGTGCCGATAATCGACATGGGCTCTGGTCTGTGGCTGTTCAGCGGAATTTTGGCCGCACTGCTGGATCGCGCAAAGACCGGCAAGGGTGCCAAGGTCGCGACCAGCTTACTGGAAACCGGGGTCACCTGGACGACGTTGCTGATGACAAATTATCAGGCGACCGGCGAAGTGCCCGGACCGGCGGGTTCGACTTCGCCTGCTGCGGCGCCGTACGAGGCTTTCGTCACCAGCGATCCGAGCTGGATCTTAATTGCCGCGGGTAATGATCGCCTGTTTGCGAAACTGTGCAACGTGCTCGGCTGCTCTCCTCTAGCCAGCGATCCTCGCTTTGTTTCGAATTCGGAACGGGTCGCACGCCGCTACGAGCTTCACACCTTGTTGGAGTGCGAAACTCGTCGCTACCGTGCCGACGAACTGATTCGTCTGCTGCGTGAGGCGCAAGTCCCGACCAGCCCCATCAATTCAATCGACAAGGTTTTTGCCGACGAGCAGGTCAATGCGCTTGGGATGTTTCCGCCGGTGACTGCCGAATTTCGCATTCCGGAGATGAAATTTGTTGATATTCCAGTGAGTATCAACAGCGAGAAGTCGGTAAAGCGTCTGATGCCTCCGCGTTTGGGCGAGCACACGGAAGTAATACTCCGGAAGGCAGGGTATTCCGATCTCGATTTGCAAATACTCAGAAGCGAAAAAGTCATTAACTAGCACTATGTCGCTGATCAAACCGGGCGCCCAAAAACCGCCGGTCAGTTTCTCACTGCCTCTCCGGATAACGCAGCACACCGGTGTGCATCGTCATTTTCCATTCATCGGCGACTCTCGCATACACTTTGCAGACGCGTCCCTTCCAAAGCGATGTTGTGCCATTCTTCGCGAGCCACAATGTATCGATGTAGACCACGGCAAAAGCACCATCGCCTTCGGGTGAGATTTCGATCCGGCGAATTTGTCGGCGGTTGTGGACCAGCCTGAAAGTCGCAAACAACTCCCGCTAGGAATCTCCCCAACGCCGGCGATCGAATCGCCCCATTGCCATTACCCAATCTTCCGGATCGTGAGAGTCCGCGGTAGGGGGCCAAGGCCAAACCATGTCAGGATGGAAGACGCTCAGCAGCAAGTCGACATCCTGACTATCCCAGGCCCGGGTTTCACGATTTACGATCTCTTCGATTTGCTCGCGCAGGGTCATGCAACCGTCTCTTGGGAGAGTCAACGATAGCGGCTCTGCTAGCTTTTCATTCGATTTCTACGCACCTGCGCGAACTCGCGCAGAGCGACGGCCACGTCGCGACCTTCGGCCTCGGCGCGGGCTTGAACTTCGAACCACTGCTTGACTGCCCTACGAGCCTCTTCGGAACGGTCATTCCAAGTGGGATCGATAGTCGCAGTTAGTTCGAGCCGAATATGGTTCACAGGATCAAAAAAATAAATGCTGTAGATGATTCCGTGGTCGGCCCGCAGCACCTCGAGACCATTGGCGGTAAGCCAGTCGCACCACCTGTCGACGTCTTCCCGTGTCGGCACTTCGAGCGCCAGATGGTTGAAAATCCTGTGCGCTGGGTGCTCAATAGGAGGCATCTGCGGAACCCCCGGTGACTCAAAGAACGCGAGACATGCCCCGTCCTCCATGCGGAAGAACGTGTGCAAATAGGTATAAGCGTCGTTAGTGGAAGGAATCCGATCGTCGATAACGGCACCGACCAACGCCATGCCCATCACGCGCGTGTAGAACTCAATCGTTGCGCGCGTGTCATGTGTACTATAGGCCAGATGATGGTGTCGCCTGGGAATTCCCGGCCGCGTAACAGGCCGTGCATCCGGCTTGTGGCTTGAGCGATCAATGGTTTCGACGCTGGACATGCGATTTGCTCCTTGGGCATCTGGCCCGGCCGCTCAATAGCGTGGCAAAGCATTGCATCAATAGCGAAGAATATTCTACGGCCATATGTGGCACTGAGGAACGCTGGTCCTGCTGTTCACGGCAGTAGCGCGAAGATACGGGTCGGGGCGCCGGTACCCTTGCCAATTTTCATCGGGATGCAAAAAATAGTTGCGCCGATTTCGGGCAATTTATCGGCATGCGCCACATTCTCGAAACCAACCTTATTGGCCCCCAGCCACAGCCGATGAACCGGGAAGTCCTTGGAGTTGCCCGGATCCATGCTGGGCGTATCAATCGCGAGAGCGGCAACCTTCCGACTGTTGAGCAGATACTTCACCGCATCAGCAGAAAAGCCCGGAAATCTCAGATGCGTGACATCGCCGAATTTGTCCGTTCCGAGGTAGCGCTTTTTGTCTGGCCAGTAGCGGCCCCATCCCGAACGCGCGACGACGATTGCGCCCTCAGGAATATCGCCGTGTGCCGATTCCCAGTTCTTAATATCGTTGACGCTCAGCATCGCGTCCGGATTGTTGGCGGCGCCGGCTGAAAAATCGATAACCGCCGCTGGCCCCACCATCGAGGTGAGGGGCACCTGGTCGACGCTGATTCCACCTTTGCTGAAATGGATTGGCGCATCCATGTGAGTCCCGCCGTGCTCGGGTGCAGCAAACTTTCCCGACGAGTAGAAATAGCCGCCCGGCGTCATCCCGTAATGCTCGAACTGATGGACGAAGGGATGCTCAGTCGGCCAGTAGATTGTCGCACTATCGAAGGTGTACGTCAGGTCGATCATCTTGGCTGGGTCGATCGCGGAACTCGCTGCAAGACCGCGCGTTGTGATTGAGCTTGTCGCTAGAACCGCCAGGAGTCCGGCCACTAACTTCATAGTTCCTTTTCCCCCTCTCATCTGTTCCCGCTACCATCCAATCGCCTGTGCCGCCATCACCACCGCCAACTGGCCGCGCGGATCGGCGCCACCTTCGAGTAGACGCCGTGTCGGATCGAAGCGAATTGCAAGCACATGACCCTCGCACCATGGAGGCCTGACAACCACCTGGTGGCCCCGCGCAGAAAGGTCGTCTACGACCTTGTTAGCGATGCGGTCTTCGAGCCGCACGACACCAGGCATCGAATTGTGCGGATAGAAGGTGGACGGAAAATGGGCGGTGGAAAATCTCGGCGCTTCGATCGCTTCCTGCACACCCATGCCGAAGTCAATTAGATTAATGAAAAACTGCAACGTCCACTGATCTTGTTGATCGCCTCCGGGGGTGCCAAAAGAGAGCAATGGGTGCCCACCGCGGGTGGCGAGCGACGGGGTTAAAGTGGTGCGCGGTCTCTTACCTGGTTTAAGTGCGTTTGGATGGTGCTCGTCAAGATAAAAGGTCTGCATCCGCGTGCCGAGTGGGAAACCTAACGTGTCGATAACCGGCGAACTAGGAATCCATCCTCCGCTCGCGGTGCAAGCGACCATATTACCCCGACCGTCGGCAGCGGTGACATGAATCGTGCCGCCTCCCCATGATCGCGGTTCTGCGCCACCGGGTGCTTTTAATGCGCGCATCGCAATTGGGTCGCCAGGACGCTGTTCCATCGATGCGCAATCGGGATCAATCAGTGCGCGTCGCAAATCACCGTATTTTCTTGAAAGAAGACCATCCAGCGGCACTCGCGCGAATTCCGGGTCGGCATAGTAGGCTTCGCGGTCGGCAAAGGCGAGCTTGGCGGCTTCTACCGAATAATGGATATAGTCGGCGGAGTTGTGGCCCATCCGCCGCAAATCCAAACCCTCCAGGATACGGAGTTGCTGAAGAAAGACCGGACCCTGCGACCATGGCTGGCATTTGTGAACAGTGATACCATGGTAATCGACATTGACGGAATCTTCGAATCTCGTCGCAAATCGCGAAAGATCGTCCTCCTCCAGCAATCCACCATTCGCTTTGGACCAGCGTACGATTTCGCGCGCAATGTCGCCGCGGTAAAAGCGGTGACGAGCTGCGTCGATCGCCGCATCGCGGCCACGGTTGCGGGCAGCCGACTCGGCATCTAGTAAACGCCGGAAAAGAAGGGCCAAAGCAGAATTTGTAATGATATCACCGGGAAGGGGCAATTTCCCATTCGGCAAATAGATAGCGGCGGTGGTGGGCCAGCGCTCTCGAAATTTGCGTTCGTTGCTTCGTAGCGATGCCCTTCCTATTAGGCCGGACAAGTCCTCCGGCGTGTCACCATGGCCGCTCAATCCCGCGTGCATCGGCATGCCGTCTTCACACAGCTTCAGCGCGGGTTCAAACACATCCGCCAGTGTGAGGGTTCCAAAGCGTCCCAGTACTGCGGCGAGCGCGTCAAAAGCGGCAGGCACCCCTGCAGCAAGCAGACCTTCACCTGGCACAAGGTCCATTCCCAAGTCGTGGTAATGCGTGATGGTCGCTTTCGCAGGAGCAGCCATATTGCCGTTCACCGCGACAACCCGTGCAGCATCTGCCACATAAATGAGCATCGGCGCTTCGCCGCCTATCGTATGCATGTGAGGATTCACGACACCCTCGACCAGAGTCGCTGCAACCGCAGCATCGATCGCGTTGCCGCCCCGAGCGAACATTCGAGCGCCGGCAGAGGCTGAGAGGTAATGTTCAGTAGATACCATCGCCTCACGACCCATGATTACGGGATAGATTGTCGTCATGCGGATTGCCTCGCAGTCAAAAAAGCGTCGCGAACCAAAAGGAGCGAGAATATCAAAGTTTAGGCGCTTTTTCTTCCTTCGACGCGATGGCAGGCAAACGTGAGAAGACCACAATGACCACAACCTGACGACGCTCCGTTGATTTCACTATACAGTGCGAATTCCCTGACTTCGCGGATACTCACTTAGGTAGCGCCAAGGTCGTTTCGCTCAACAAGAGGCAATCCGAACGCAGGCCCAACCCTTGCTAGAAAATATCTCGTGGGCGCAAGGGCGCCCGAAAGGGGCGGTAGGGAGGCTCAGTGGAAATGGAGAATATGCAATTTGAAACCGTTGACCCGGTGGTCGGGCGGTATTGTCTGCTGAAACGACCGGTGCGTGATCGCGACGGAGTGAATCATTTCAACGAGAAGCCAAAGGTGCTGCGAGAGGTGATCAATCTGGATCGGCGAATGTTTCTGGTGCAATTTGGCGACGGCAGTACTACCTTCCTGTTTCCCGACGAAGTCAGCATAGAGTAGCCCGAGACCGAATCGTCATCTCGCTGCAGCGCAGGAATAAACGCATGCCCTGCTCTCAACATTGCGCGTATTATCCAATCCCTTGGAGCAACCAGCGCTGCTTCCTGGGGCGAAAGTAAATCGAGTGAGCGTTTCGTAGCGTAGCTGCGACGTTGGTGGGACCGCCGCTACGATTGTCAATGATTCGTGGATTTTGTCGTGGGTCGCAGAAGTTATGCGCCGGATCCCATCAGGCCGCGATACCCAAATGGCGAGAATGAGTGACCGCAAACTTCATGCAGCGGCCGGTCGCCATTAGCCAGCGGCGACGCGCCGCATTGGTTGGCTTTCCTTTTCGGGACGGGTGCGCTTTTTGCCCGGCTTTCTGGCGCTGGCCTGCTCGGAATGGTCGCTGAATTCGATGATCGACAACGGGGCTGCGTCACCTCGCCGGAACCCGAATTTCACTACCCGCGTGTAACCACCGTTACGCTCCTTGAACCGGGGCGCAATCTCGTCAAATAGTCGCTTAACCGCGTCGCGCGATTGCATGAACGCAAACGCTAGCCGGCGTGCGGCTAGATCGCCGCGTTTGCCCAGCGTGACCATCCGATCGGCATAGCGCCTTAATTCCTTGGCTTTCGCATCAGTAGTCTTGATGCGCTCGTGTTTAACCAACGCCAGCACGAGATTGCGAAAGAGAGCCTTGCGGTGGGCGGACGTCCGGTTGAGCTTCCGCCCCTGATTCAAATGACGCATTGGATGACTCGCGCGGGAGTTACGCCGATTCGCGCCGCTCCTGCTCCTCCCACATCCTGTCCAGCTCGCCGCGGGACGGCAGGTTCTCCAGCCGCATCCCCAGCGACAGTCCCATATCCGTCAGCACTTCTTTGATCTCGTTGAGCGACTTACGGCCGAAGTTCTTGATCTTCAGCATGTCCTGCTCAGTCCGCTGCACCAGCTCGCCGATATACTTGATGTCGGCGTTCTGGAGCCCGTTGAATGCACGCACGGAAATAGGCAGTCCTTCCACCGGCCGGTAAAGATATTCATTAAAGGCTGGACGAATCTCCGGGTGCTCACCCAACACCGGCGCCTCGATCTCCTCTTCGACACCCGCGAAAATCGATATCTGGTCGCGCATTACGCGCGCGGCGTAGGTTAGCGCGTCACGCGGCGATATCGATCCATCCGTCCAGATTTCAAGCGCCAGCCTATCGTAATCGGTGCGCTGGCCGACGCGAGCATTGGTTACGATGAAATTGACTTTGCGTATCGGCGCATAGATCGCGTCAAGACGAATCGTACCGATTGGCTCGTCCTCATCGGTTCGTTCTCCAGGCACGTAACCACGCCCGCGCTTGACGACCAGTTCCATGTCGAACTCAGCACCTTTGTCAAGAGTCGCGATGTGCTGGTCGGGGGTGAGAACTTCGAGGCTGGGGCCGCCAGTAATATCACGTGCGGTCACCACCGCCTCGCCCTTGGCGTGCAGCGCTGCAGTGAGCTCGTCGCCTTCGTGCAGGCGCAGGCGCACCTCTTTGAGGTTCAGCACAATATCGGTTACATCTTCCTTTACTCCGGGCACGGTTGAGAATTCGTGTAATACATCCTTCAACTTGCCGGAAGCCGGCTCAGTAGATCGCATTCGCACTGCAGTTATGGCAAAGCCGGGTAAGGACGACAGGAGGATCCGGCGCAGCGCGTTGCCGATCGTAATCCCGTAACCACGCTCCAGCGGCTCGGCGAAAAACCGGCCGTAGGTTGGAGTAAGTTCCTTTTCGTCGAACTCAACTCCCTTGGGTTTGATCAGGTCACGCCAATCATTGTGCATAGTTCTTTATATTTGTACCCGAGCAAAAATTAATGCGCTGAGCAGCCGTCCCTTACCGCGAATAGTGTTCGACAATCAGCTTTTCGCTGATTGGCATCGTCAAATCAGCGCGTGCGGGCAAGGCCCTTAACGAGCCGCGGAATTGCTCCCGCTCCAGTGAAATCCAGGACGCCACCCCGCGGCGTTGCGCCAACTCGATAGCGTCGACTATCACCTTCTTCTGGCGGCTTTTTTCGCAGATACTGACCGTTTGATTTATCTCCAGCAGGTATGACGGAATCGTCACCGTCTTGCCGTTGACCTGGATATGTCCGTGGCGTACCAGCTGGCGCGCTTGTGCGGGAGAACTGGCAAAGCCGAGCCGCAGCACCACCGTGTCGAGCCGCCGTTCCAGCAGCACAAGCAGGTGCTCTCCCGTAATGCCGGGCATTCGCTCAGCCGATTCAAAGTAGTGCGCAAACTGCTTTTCCAGCAAACCGTAGATTCGTTTGACTTTCTGTTTCTCGCGCAATCTAATCGAAAATTCCGAAAACCGAGTCCTTGACTGCCCATGCGCACCGGGCGGGTAATTGCGCCGTTCGATCGCGCATTTATCAGTATAGCATCGCTCGCCCTTCAAGAAGAGCTTTAAGCCTTCGCGCCGGCACAGCCGGCACACGGGACCAAGATTTCTCGCCACCTGTTCCTCTTCTTAGCGACCTGGCACGCACCGCGCTGCATTTTCACGCCCTTCGGTGCATATTCTAAGATATTCGCCGCCCAACCGATCGATCATCTCCAACATCGCCAATCGCTCAGACTCGGCGCCGCTTGGGCGGACGACAACCGTTATGCGGTATCGGCGTGACGTCGCGGATTGACGAAACGTTTAGTCCGGCCGCCTGCAGGGCCCGCACGGCCGACTCTCGGCCGCCTCCTGGACCTTTTACAAATACAATTACGGTGCGCATTCCAAAGTCGGCCACCTTGCGCGCCGCCGCTTCTGCCGCCATTTGGGCCGCGAATGGTGTTCCCTTACGCGAACCCTTGAAGCCGACTGAACCGGCGCTCGACCATGCAACCACGGCTCCCTGTGGATCAGTAATCGCAACAATCGTGTTATTGAAGGTCGCATGAATATGGGCTACACCTTCCGGCACGCTTCGGCGTGTTCGCCTTCGTCGCGGTGCCGGCGCGGTCGCGGTACCGGCCGCAGGGCCTCCGGAGGATGCAGGTGCAGGCGCATTCCCCGCACCAGCCACAGGCGGATTTCCGGTTGCACCAGTCGGCCGTGCAGGTCTAGGTTCTCGATTCTCGTCAGCCATGTAACCTCGAAATCGCCTTAATTACAGACCGGAAGGCCTATTCAACCTAGCCCCTGGGTGGCGGCGCCTTTTTACCTGCCACGATTTTGCGTGGACCTTTTCGCGTACGCGCGTTGGTATGAGTCCGTTGGCCGCGGACCGGTAAACTGCGCCGATGCCGCAGACCGCGATAGCAGCCAAGATCCATCAGCCGCTTAATCGACTGTTGGACGTCGCGCCGCAGGTCACCTTCGACTTTACAGTCGCGGTCAAGCACCTGGCGGATCCGCACCTGCTCGTCCGCAGTCAATTCATCGCTGTTGCGGCCAAACTCAACCCCAGCCTGTTCCAACACTTGATGCGCAGTGGCGCGCCCAATTCCGTAGATACTGGTGAGTGCGACTTCCATCCGCTTGTTTCGCGGCAGTTCGACACCTGCGATACGTGCCATCGAACTTCCTCCAGCTAACCCTGACGCTGCTTATGGCGTGGGTTCGAGCACAAAATCCGAACCACACCCTGGCGGCGCACCACTTTGCAGTTCTTGCAGATTCTTTTAACCGAAGCACGAACCTTCATTGGCGTTTCTTTTATGTGCACCGCGCAGAGTTGTCTGCTTGGCTTAGCCTTGTTGTCAACGCATGCGGTAGGTGATGCGGCCGCGCGTCAGATCGTAAGGTGACAATTCTACCGTTACTTTGTCGCCCGGCAGGATCTTGATGTAATGCATGCGCATTTTACCCGAAATATGTGCCAGGACCCGGTGACCGTTTTCCAGCGACACCCGGAACATCGCATTCGGCAGCGCCTCCAAAACTGTCCCGCTCACTTCGATCGCGTCTCCCTTAGACATCGTGATTCAACTCGCTCAAAATCTCGGGGCCGGCGGTTGTGATCGCGATGGAGTGTTCGAAATGAGCTGAGAGCTTGCCATCGGCGGTAACCGCCGTCCATCCGTCACTGAGAATCTCCAGTTCCGCCACGCCCTCGTTAATCATCGGTTCGATAGCCAATACCATTCCTTCTTGCAGCCGCGGATTGGGCATCCCCGGCCGAAAATAATTCGGCACCTGCGGCTCCTCATGGAGCTTCCTCCCGATTCCATGGCCTGCGAACTCGGTCACAACTGAGTACCCAGCGCTTTCGGCGGTGTTTTGAACCGCCCGTGCAATGTTGCTGATGCGGTTGCCAACGCGCGCTTGTTCGATTCCGGCATAAAGCGCATCGCGCGTAATTCTCATCAGGCGGCGCGCGTTTTCCGAAACGTTCCCGATCGCTATGGTGCGCGCGGCATCGCCGAAATAACCTTGATAACAGACTCCAAAATCAAGACCGACAATATCGCCCTCTCTCAGCCGGCGCTTAGCTGAGGGTATGCCGTGTACAATTTCGTGGTTGATCGAAACGCACAAGCTATGTCGATACTCAACGGCGTGCGGCTTATAACCTTTGAATGCGGGCCGCGCACCCTTTCTCAAAGTCAACTCTTCCGCCAGCCGGTCGAGGTCGAGACTGGTCACACCCGGTTTGGCCGCAGCGATCAACTCGTCGAGTGTTTCCGCTACAATCTGGTTCGCCCGGCGCATCAAAGCGATTTCATTCGGGCGCTTAAGGGTTATCACCTGGAAGCCTCGAAGTTGCGTCAGGCGATGCCCAAGGCAGACAGGATCCGATGCTCGATCTGTTCAGGACGGCCTATTCCGTCCACCTCAGCGAGGAGCCCCGCACGTCCATAGTAGTCGAGTAGAGGCTTGGTTGAGGATGCGTAAACCTGAAGTCGCGCACGCACGGTCTGCTCGGCATCATCTTCCCGTTGGTAAAGCTCACCGCCGCAACTGTTGCACACGTTCACAGTGCGCGGCGTCTCATAGATCACGTGATACATTGCGCCGCAGGAGCGGCAAGTGCGCCGTCCTGAAATGCGTTTGACGATCTCCTCGTCGGGAACCGTTATCGCCACCACTCTGTCGAGTTTTTCGTGGCGCTGCGCCAGTATGCTCCCGAGCACCTCAGCCTGCGCCACCGTGCGAGGAAAGCCGTCCAGGATAAATCCGCTTTGAGCGTCGCTCTGGCTCAGCCGTTCCCCGATCAACCCTAAAACCAAGTCGTCCGGCACCAACGCGCCTTTGTCCATAAAAGCTTTCGCCTGGACACCAAGCGCCGTCCGATTACGTACCGCCGTCCGCAGCAAATCGCCGCTGGCAATCTGCGGCGTCTGCAATTTGGTCTCGAGCATTCGCGCCTGTGTGCCCTTACCAGCACCAGGCGGACCCAACAACACCAACCGCACCAATTAACCTCCCGGCCGGCGAACTCGGCCGCGCCGCATGAAGCCTTCGTAGTTGCGCGCGATCAGATGAGTTTGAATCTGGGCCATCGTATCAAGCGCGACACCTACCACGATCAGCAATGCGGTGCCGCCGAAGTAGAACGGCACGTTAAAACGCTGGACCAGCAGAGTCGGAAGAACGCAGACAGCACTCACGTAAATCGCGCCGCCGAGCGTGATTCGCGACAGCACCCGATCAATATAATCGGCGGTATAACGCCCGGGCCGAATGCCAGGGATGAAACCGCCATATTTTTTCAAATTGTCAGCAACATCGACGGGGTTGAAGGTCACTGCGGTATAAAAATAACAAAAGAAAATGATCAACCCAACGTAGACAACATTGTATATCAGTCCGCCCGGTGTTAAATACCCCGACCATTCTTTGAGCGCTGGCACAAAGGTCGCGACCGTGGCCGGAAAGACCAGGATTGACGATGCAAAAATCGGCGGGATAACACCTGATGTGTTGATTTTCAGCGGCAGATGACTCGATTGCCCGCCGTAAACCCGCCGCCCTACCACCCTCCGAGCGTATTGTATCGGTATACGGCGCTGACCAGTCTCGACGTAGACAATCCCACCAGTCACCAATACAGCCACCGCAACGATAAGGATCAGCACGAAGATGCTCATTTCGCCGTTTTTCACGAATTGGGCAGTGCTGCTCAACGCGCTCGGCAGGCGCGCGACAATTCCCGCCATGATTATCAGCGAAATACCGTTGCCGACTCCGCGCTCAGTTATCTGCTCGCCGATCCACATGACAAAAATGGTGCCGGCGGTCACCGTAATCACGGTCATCACGATGAATCCCGGTCCCGGATGATAGACCAGCGGCGTGGCACTGCCACCACCACCCTGCGTACCGTAGTTTTCCAGTCCGACGGCGATCATGGCGCCCTGAACAATGGCGAGACCGACAGTGCCATAACGGGTGTACTGCGAAATTTTACGCCGTCCGGCCTCGCCTTCTTTATAAAGTTCGTCTAGGTACGGCCACCCGATTTTTAGCAAATCAAGGATAATCGCGACGGAAATGTAGGGCATGATTCCGAGCGCGAAGACCGAAAACCGCTCCAGCCCGCCACCGGAGAACAAGTTAATCCAACCGAATAAGGTGCCTGAGATGTGTGACAGCAGATCGGCCAGCGCCTGCCCGTCAATTCCAGGAGTCGGCACCGCAACGCCAATCCGGTACACCGCCAGCATCGCCGCGGTGAACAGGAGGCGGCGGCGCAGCTCCGGAATGCGCGAGGCGTTTGCAAATCCTTCAAGCATTCAGTTTTGCCGAATTTTCGATTAAATCCGCCGTTCCGCCGAGAGCATTGATTTTCTCGCGCGCACTCTTCGAAAACGCATGGGCGCGCACGGTCAACCTGAGCGTCAGCTCCCCATCACCCAACACCTTGATCTTATGCCCGGCTTTAACCAACCCGCGATCGGCCAGCATCGCCGGGTCAATCGTAGCGCCTTGACCGAAGACAGCGAAGCTGCGCAGGTTTATGGGGACGTATTCTTCCCGCCGGGCCGCATTTTTTTGCAGCCGTCTGAAACCGCGCTTCGGCAGACGCCGTTGCAAGGGCATCTGCCCACCTTCGTATCCAGGCGGAGTGTTACCGCCGGAACGGGAACGACGTCCCTTATGGCCGCGCCCGGCGGTCTTGCCATGACCGGAACCGATTCCACGGCCAACGCGTTTTTTCGACCTGACGGAGCCGGGTGCCGGCTTAAGCTCATTCAGTTTCATCACATCGATCAAATGCAGGCTAAAACCCGCACCGTTTCACTCCTTAACCTCGTCGACTAGATGTGCCACTCGACGGATCATCCCCAGCACCTGCGGTGTTTTTTGCAGTTTCCTGCTGCTACCGACCTTGCCCAGCCCGAGGCCCTTCAGCGTCTGCCGCACTCGCTGCTTGGTCCCAATCGGACTGTGTATAAGCTTTATGTGAATGGTGTCCATCACACATCCTTAATGGCAGCGGTGCGGCGATCACGCAGCCGGTGCGGCGACTTTGTCGGTTGGCACGCCGCGCATTCTCACAATATCCTCGCGGTCGCGCAACTCCGCCAGTGCGTCGAGTGTGGCTCTGACCAGGTTGTGCGGATTTGATGAGCCTAACCTCTTTGTCAACACGTTGCGAATGCCGGCCAGTTCAACCACAGCACGGACGCCGCCGGCGGCGATCACACCGGTTCCCTCGGCGGCAGGCTTCAGGATCACTTTGCCGGCGCCGAAATGGCCCAGCACTACGTGGGGAATGGTTCCCTCTCTCAACCGCACACGAATCAGACTTTTCTTGGCCCGTTCCACACCCTTGCGAATCGCCTCAGGAACTTCATTGGCTTTGCCGAGGCCAAAACCTACCAGTCCATTCTGATCCCCCGCGACCACAAGTGCGCTGAAGCTAAAGCGCCGGCCGCCCTTGACGACCTTGGCTACCCGGTTGATATGCACCACCTTTTCTTTGATCTCCAGCCCCTGGGGATCGATCCGCTGTGCCACGAATACCTTCCTGTTACTCGCCTATTGTCCGAAGCTGGCACAGGCTAAAGCCAGTACGAGCAACGAACGGCTTGAACCATGCCACCACAGTTAAAACTTGAGCCCGGCTTCGCGAGCCGCGTCTGCCAGGGCCTTCACCCGACCGTGATAAAGGAACCCATTGCGGTCAAACACGACTTCGCTGATTCCGGCTTGACGGCAACGTTCGGCGACAGTTTTCCCGACCAACTTCGCCGCATTTACGCCGCTTTTGCTCTTTATCTCGTCGCGGAGCATGGGCGACACCGTGGACGCCGCGACCAATGTGCTTCCGGTCTCATCCGAAACCACCTGGGCATAAATATGGTGGAGCGACCGATAAACTGAGAGCCGCGGGCGTTGTGCGCTGCCGCGTACCTTGCGCCGGACCCTGGCTTGTCGCGTATGACGTTTTTCTGCGCGTTCCAAACTCATTTTCAACGATCCACTCGTACAGCTTATTAGCCGCCGCTCGATCCGGCTGCCGCTTTACCGGCCTTGCGGCGAATAGTTTCAGCTGCGTACTTGATTCCTTTTCCCTTGTAAGGTTCTGGTGGTCTCAAGGCGCGGATTTCAGCTGCCACCGAGCCCAGCAACTGGCGGTCGGCGCTTTCAAGCGTGATTATCACCTGGCGGTCAACTCTTGCGCTCACTCCCGGTGGCAACTGGTAAACAATCGGATGAGAATACCCGAGAGTTAGATTGATATTGCTACCTCTGACTTCGGCGCGGTAGCCCACTCCGTTTATCTCCAGAACGCGGGTAAAGCCTTTGCTCACCCCTTCCGCCATGTTGGCGACCAGCTTGCGCATCAGGCCGTGGATCGCGCGCTGCTCTTGCGAATCACCAGGCCGCTTAACCTCGATTCGATCGCTGCCAATTTCCAACGTGTAACCTGGCGCCACTGGCGTCTGCAGTCTGCCTTTCGGTCCTTCGACTGTCAGCATGGCGTCGTTCAGGGCCGCTTTGACACCCTTCTCCAAAACGACCGGCATTCTTCCTATGCGTGACATCGGCCCTCTCTACCACACTTTGAACAACACTTCGCCGCCGACACTACGGTGACGAGCCTCCCGGTCGGTCATCACACCAAGCGGCGTCGTGACCACATGAACACCGAGCCCGCCTGAAACGCGCGGCATCGACTTGGCACCGGCATAGCGTCGGATGCTTGGACAGCTCACGCGTTCGATGCCGTTGATAATCGGCTCGCGCGCGGCCGAGTAGCGGAGGCCGAGTACCAGCTTCTTTTTGTAACCCTCACCCGCGGTTTCGATGCCGGCCAGGAATCCTTCAGCCAGCAACACACGACAGATCGCTTCGCGCAGACGCGAATGCGCAACTTCGACTTGGTTATAGCGGGCCCGCACCGCGTTTCGGAGCCGGGTCAGCATTTCCGCAATCGGATCAGTTTGCGACATGACATCCCTACCAGGCTCGCCTACCAGCTAGCCTTTACCACACCCGGCAATGAACCGCGCAGCGCCAGTTTTCTCAGGCACAAGCGGCACATCCTGAACCGCCGGAAAAACGCCCGCGAACGGCCGCATAATGGGCAACGATTATATTGACGCACTTTGAACCGCTGCGGCCGTGTTGCCTTGACCCGAAGACACGTCTTCGCCATAACGCACTCTAGGCCGCCCGCGCGGCCATTTCACTCCCGCTGCCGCGAAACGGCAGCCCGAGGGCCTTCAAGAGCGTGTAGCCCTCGAAGTCGCTCCGGGCGGTTGTAGTTATCGAAATTGTCATACCCTTCACGCGCTCGATTTTGTCCAGATTAAGCTCGGGAAAAATTGTATGCTCACGCACACCGAGCGAGTAATTCCCCCGCCCGTCGAACGCTTTGTCACTAACCCCACGAAAGTCGCGCACGCGCGGCAGCGCGATATTCACCAGCCGGTCCAGGAATTCGTACATGCGCTCGCGTCGCAGCGTGACCATCACGCCAATCGGCATCCCCTCGCGTAGCTTGAAGTTGGAGATTGCCTTGCGTGCGCGCGTGATAACCGGCTTTTGCCCGGTTATCTGCTGCAATTCGTCGACCGCGGCGTCAAGAATTTTGATGTTCTCGCGCGCCTCGCCCAGCGCCATGTTAATCACGATCTTATCGAGCCCGGGCGCACGCATCCGATTGTCAATTTTAAGGTCGCGCATCAGGATCGGGACGATCTCTTGTTCGTATCGCATCCTGAGCCTTGCCGGGGTCTTGGGCTCTGGCTCAGCGGCTGCTGGCGCCGCCTCCGCAACCGCACCAGTGTCAGCGGCGCGTTTCTTGCCCGCGCTCTTGTTGGCCGCTGCTGGCGCCTGGCCCTGACCGGCTTGGGATTTTTTTCCTCGCCCTTTCAGTTTTGCGCTTTTCTCCTCGTCGGCCATGTCATTCACTCCCCAATGCGTCGCCACACCGGCGGCATACCCGCGATTTGCTCCCATCGGCAGCGAATTTGACGCCTATGCGCACCGGTGCGTTGCAGCGATCGCAAAGCACCATGACGTTGGAAATATCCAGCGGCGCCTCTCTTTCGACGATTCCACCGGGACTCGCCGCTCCACGCGGTTTCGTGTGGCGCTTAACCATATTGAGCCGCTCGACAATCACCCGTCCCGGCACTGGCAGGACGCGCAAGACCTTGCCGGTTTTACCGCGGTCGCGTCCCGCGATTACCATCACCGTGTCATTTTTTCGCACCTTGAACTTCCGCGCATATTGTGCGGCACCCATCAGAGTACCTCCGGCGCCAGTGATATGATCTTGAGAAAGCGCTTGGCGCGAAGCTCACGCGCGACTGGTCCGAAGATGCGGGTACCGATTGGTTCGTGCTGGTTATCGAGCAGGACAGCCGAATTATCATCAAACCGGATATAGCTGCCATCCTGGCGGCTCACTTCCTTGCTGGTGCGCACGATTACTGCACGCGACACGTCGCCTTTTTTGACCTTGGCGTTGGGAATCGCTTCTTTGACTGCCACTACAATAACATCGCCGACCGTGGCGTAGCGGCGGCGTGAACCGCCCAGCACTTTGATGCACTGCACCTTCCGTGCACCGGAATTATCGGCCACCCCCAGTATCGTTCGCATCTGAACCATCGGCAGGCATTCCTACTGCGCGGCTTGTTTGAGGACCCGGCTGACACGCCAGCGCTTATGGCGCGAGAGCGGGCGCGATTCAATAATCAGGACGCGGTCCCCTTCGCGGCATTCACCGCGCTCATCATGAGCCATAAAACGATTGCGTTGTTTGATCCGCTTGGCATACAAGGGGTGCTCGACCAGGCGATCGACTTGCACCACTACCGTCTTAGCCATTTTGGCAGCGACGACTGTGCCCTCACGCCGTTTAACCCGCTGGCGCATTGGCTCACCTCGTCCGCTGAGCTGAGATCAGCGTGAGAATCCGGGCCAGCTCCCGCCGCGCTTTGCGGTAATTGGCAGGGTTGTCAAGCTGGTTGGTCCGCAACTTAAGCCGCAAACGGAAAATCTCCTCTCGCGTTTCGCGTTCCTTAATGCGTAAATCCGCGACGCTCATCTGTTTGAGTTCGTCAAGCTCCAACGGCCTCGGCCTCCCGTTCGACCACAATAGTCTTGATCGGCAACTTATGTGAGGCGAGCCGCATAGCTTCGAGCGCAGTAGGCCGGTCGACCCCTTCCATCTCGAACAAAATGCGTCCTGGCCGCACCACCGCCGTCCAACCCTCCGGACCGCCTTTGCCTTTGCCCATTCGAGTTTCAGCGGGCTTTTTGGTGAAAGGCTTGTCAGGAAAAACCCGGATCCAGACGCGGCCGCCGCGCTTGATATGGCGGGTCAAGGCGATCCGCGCCGCCTCAAGTGCCCGTGTATCTACGCGCGAAGTCTCAAGACTTTTGAGCCCGAAATCGCCAAATGCCAACTCCAGACCGCGCGATTCCGCACCGCGGACGCGGCCTTTTTGCATCTTGCGGTATTTGACTTTTTTTGGTGCAAGCATCTCTTTTTTTCAAGGCCCGGTCGTTAAACTATCATCTCATTCGTCGAGCCGCCGGATCCGCCTGACCCCCTGTCACACGCATCTAAGCCTGTTGCATCTGGAGCCCCGAACGCTTGGCCGATTCTTCCTGACGGGTGAGAATTTCGCCACGGAAGATCCACACCTTGACGCCGATAACACCGTAGGTAGTCTTCGCTTCCGCTAGCCCGTAGGCGACGTCAGCGCGGAGCGTCTGCAGCGGCACGCGTCCTTCGCGATACCATTCTGTGCGGGCGATTTCTGCTCCGCCTAGACGCCCGGCTACCTGGACTCTGACACCCTGCGCGCCCATTCGCATCGCGCGCAGTACGGCTTCCTTCATCGCACGACGAAACGCGACGCGCCGTTCGAGCTGGAGCGCGATATTCTCGGCCACCAATTGTGGATCCAGATCGGGGCGGCGCACTTCGTGGATATTGATGAAGGCTTCCTTCCCCTTCATCAGTTCCTGAATATCGCCTTTCAGCCGATCGATCTCGGCACCCTTTTTGCCGATGACGATCCCGGGCCGTGCGGTATGTATATTAACCTTGGCCTTGTTTGCCATCCGCTCAATTTCAATACGGGAAATGCCCGCATGGTAAAGGCGCTTCTTGATAAAATCGCGAAGCTTCAAGTCCTCATGCAGTAACGCCGCGTAATCATGAGCGGCGAACCACTTCGAGTCCCATCCTTCGATTATGCCGAGCCGCAAGCCGCGCGGATGTGTCTTTTGACCCATTTTTTCTCAACCTGACAGGAAGCTTAGCCGCCTGGTCGCGGCTCTAAGTACATTTCTGGGCAACGAACAACTCTCAATGCCTGGCAGTCTCGCATCCTTTTCTGAAGCGTCAGGTAGCGTGCTCATCCACCACTACCGTCAAATGGCTTGTGCGCTTGAGTATAGGCGTTGCGTGCATATGCGCGCGTTGGAGCGATCGCTTCCAAGTCGGTCCGGTATCCGCCGTGACACGCTTGACGAACAGCCGGTCTTCATCGACATTTTGCTGATCGCGCGCATTGGCGACGGCCGCCATCAGCGTCTTTGACACCACCTTTGCGCCCTTCTTAGGCGTGAACTGCAGAATCGACAACGCCTGCTCGACCGTTTTGCCGGCAACCAAGTCGCAGACTAATCGCAGCTTCTGCGGCGAGATCCTGACAAAACGAGTACGTGCCAACGCTTCCATTTCTTTAATCTGTTTCCAGTTAGTGGTCCGGCTTTCCAGCCATCTTGTGTTTTTTCGATTCAGTCGACCGGCTCGAAAGCGGTCCCACCAGCCAAATCATTCCTCGACGAACACTAAGCTCGTGCCGCTCCGCCAGACGCTGCTGCGGGTGCGGCCGGTGCCGTCGCCGCCCTAACTTCGCCCTTGCGGTCGCCGGCATGACCATGAAAAGTGCGCGTCGGCGAAAATTCTCCGAGCTTGTGCCCAACCATGTTTTCGGTGCAGTAAACCGGGATAAATTTATGACCGTTGTGCACCGCGAAGGTAAGTCCGATCATGTCCGGCACGATCATCGAACGCCGCGACCAGGTCCGGATTATACGCTTATCCCCCGCGTTGTTGGCCACCTCAACTTTCTTTTGCAGATGAGTGTCGACGAAGGGACCTTTTTTCAACGACCTCGCCATCTTTTTTCCACCGACCTGTCTGTATGCGCACGCCGCAGACTCGGATGCTGCTTTGGCCAAAGCGGCCTTGCCGAATGCGACGCGCTCACCCATTCGGCTTCGCTCAGAGCTTCGGCGCTGTTGTACGGAGCCTCGACTTACCCAGTTGTCGCGGCCATGCGTCCGGAACGCGCCGGCTCGTAACTTCCGCACTCCTGTCAGCTCTGCTTTCCTCGTGGCCGCCGGCTGACGATATAGCGGTCCGATTGCTTCTTACCTCGAGTCTTGTAGCCTTTAGTCGGCATCCCCCATGGCGATTGCGGATGATTTCCCTTAGAGCGCCCCTCGCCGCCGCCGTGCGGATGGTCAACCGGATTCATCGCAACCCCGCGCACGTGCGAACGCTTACCAAGCCATCGACTACGGCCGGCCTTGCCAATGGAGATATTCTCATGCTCGACGTTGCCGACCTGACCGATGGTTGCACGGCATTCTGCCAGTACCATCCGCTGCTCACCGGACGGCAGTTTAAGCAACGCGAGCTTGCCCTCCTTCGCCATAAGCTGTGCCTGCGCGCCGGCTCCGCGCGCGAGTTGAGCGCCCTTACCCGGCCGGAGTTCAATTGCATGGACGACGGTGCCGACCGGGATATTTTTCAGCTGAAGGGCGTTGCCCGGCTTGATATCGGCTTCGGCGCCACATTCAACGGGATCGCCCACCCTGAGCGCCGTCGGCGCAAGAATGTAGCGCTTGTCGCCGTCGGCATACTTCAAAAGTGCAATATTCGCTGAGCGGTTCGGATCGTATTCGAGCGACTCGACGACCGCCGGAATACCGTCGCGGTTGCGTTTGAAATCAATTATGCGCAGGCGCCGCTTGTGGCCGCCGCCGCGATGGCGCATCGTCATATGACCGCTTTTGTTGCGGCCTCCGGAACTGCTGAGCGGGGCGAGAAGACGCTTCTCCGGGCGCTTGTGGGACAGTCCCTTGAAGTCCGCGACCTGCATAAAACGCTGGCCGGGAGTACGAGGATTTAACTGAATTACCGCCATGATTCAAAACTGCAAACAACCAGCAGGGAGTGTCGAGCGGTGCAACCGAAGATGCCCGCATTCCGTATTTTCGTGCGCTCGTTTCTCACCACTCTCTTCTCCGTCTGCCTCTACTGTTACAAGCCCTCGAAGATCTCGATGCGGTTACCCTCTTTGAGGGTGACATAGGCCTTCTTCCAGTTCGGCCGCCGCCCCGCAGTGCGCCCTCGGCGGCGTTCTTTGCCGAGGAAGTTTGCTGTGCGGACCTTGACTACGGTGACCTTGAACAAGTCTTCGATTACGTTACGTATCTGATCTTTGCTCGCACCCGGCCGAATCCGGAACACCACCTGGTTGCCCTTCTCCCCAACGGTGGTGCCCTTTTCCGTGATCAGTGGCGAAATTACGATTGCCTCCGCACTCATTCCGCCACTCCTGCCGAATCACCTGCGGCGTCCCTTGAGCCTAGCCTGGCTTCGAGTGCTCGAGCCGTGCTTTCGGTCATCAGCAACTCGTCGTAATTGAGCACGTCGAAAACGTTCAACCCCCCGAGCCGCAGCACCTTGTGTGCGGCCAGATTTCGCGCAGCACGGTAGAAATTTTGGTCGTCCTCTCCCAGCACAATCAGTGCATGATGCAACCCGAGCGCATCAAGCGCAGCCTTGGCATGTTTGGTCTTCGACTCAGCGAGCTCCAACGATTCGACCACGATCATTTTGCCATTGAGTGCACGGTCCGAGAGTGCCAGCGTCAGCGCCCGCCGCCACGCCTTCTTTGGCATTTTATAAGAAAAGTCACGCGGCTGCGGTCCGAAAATCGTTCCACCGTGGCGCCATACCGGCGAGCGCGTCGAGCCGGCGCGCGCCCGGCCGGTCCCTTTCTGCCGCCATGGCTTGCGTCCGCCACCGGAAATCAATCCGCGCGTCTTGGTCGCGGCGGTTCCTGAGCGTCGATTGGCTAGCTGCATTCGAACCGCTTCATGCAGCAGCGAGGTACCGCCGCGGCGGCCAAAGACCATGCTCGACAATTCGATCTCGCCGGTGCGCTCCCGGGCGCCGGAGAACCGCGGCACTCTTACGCTCGTAGCCTGTTCACTCTGCTGCTCATCCATCGGCCTGCTGCTCCGGCGCGCGATGCCGCTGCTTGGCGGCATGCCGCACGACGACGATGCCGTTGTCTGCTCCGGGCACCACCCCCGAGACCAGAACCAAATTGTCTTCTGCGATGATCTCGATCACCTTCTGATTCACGATGGTCGCTGGTTCATTGCCCATTTGTCCTGCCATCCGCAAACCCTTGCGGACGCGGCCGGGAAACGAGCGGTTGCCGATTGACCCGCCGTGGCGAAAATATTCGTGAGTCCCGCGCGCATTCGGAAAGCCAGCAAAGTGATGACGTTTGATTACACCAGCATAACCGCGCCCCTTGCTGATTCCGGAAACGTCAACGGTATCACCCGGCTTGAATACTTCCGGCGCGGCGATCATCTGGCCGAGCTTGATCTCAGCTTCACCCCGACGCAGAAACTCACGTGTCGCCGCCCCTGGCGCAACCTCGGCTTTTCTGAAATGCCCCCGTTCGGGTGACGTCGCCCGTGAGTGCTTCCGGCGGCCCCAAGTGACTTGAACGGCGTCGTAGCCGTCAAGCGAGTGGGTTTTGATCTGGCTGACCGCGCAGGGACCCAGTTGAATAACGGTTACCGCGCGCACGCGGCCAGCGGCGTCAACCGTTTGGGTCATCCCCACTTTCTTGCCAATCAGCCCGCTCAGCACCTTTTTTCACCGTTCCAGCATTGCGGTGCCGCTTCGCCCTGGAGCGCTGCATCCGCAGACTCGCTCACCATGGGCGCGCATGCGGGTCCTGCGTGTCGCGGCTCTTCGTTGCACAGTCAACATATGGTCGCCCCGCGTGCTCCTGGTTCGCTTCTTCCTCGTCCTACTCGAGCTTGATTTCGACGTCCACGCCGGCCGCCAGGTCGAGCTTGCCCAACGCGTCGATGGTCTGTTGGGTTGGTTCGAGCACGTCGAGCAATCGCTTGTGGGTCCTGATCTCAAAGTGCTCTCTTGACTTCTTGTCAACGTGCGGCGAGCGATTCACCGTGAAACGTTCGATCCGGGTCGGCAGCGGGATTGGTCCGGCGACTCTGCCACCGGTGCGCCGAATAGTATCGACGATCTCGCGCACCGATTGGTCCAGCAACCGGTAATCGTACGCCTTCAGCCGTATCCTGATCTTATCGTTCATCCTGTCAGCCACAGTTCCGACTCCGGCTTTAGCACTCCCCGGTATCTGCGATTCAAACGCGTACTGGCCTTACCCGCTTCCGTGATCGTCGTTTATTTTAGGATCTTTGAAACCACTCCGGCCCCCACCGTACGGCCGCCTTCACGGATCGCGAAACGCAAGCCCTGCTCCATCGCGATCGGCGTAATTAGCTCGCCGACCGCATTGATGTTGTCACCGGGCATTACCATTTCGGTGCCCTCAGCCAGTGTGAGCACACCGGTCACGTCAGTTGTGCGGAAATAGAACTGCGGCCGATAACCGTTGAAGAAGGGAGTATGGCGTCCGCCCTCTTCCTTGGTCAGGACGTAAATCGAACCTTCGAACCGGGTATGAGGGGTAATCGAACCCGGTTGCGCCAGCACCTGGCCGCGCTCGACCTCTTCACGCTTGACTCCACGCAAAAGGACGCCGATATTATCGCCCGCTTGCCCTTCGTCGAGAATCTTGCGGAACATCTCGACTCCGGTCACTACGGTCTTGGTGGTGTCGCGGAACCCGACGATTTCGACCTCTTCGCCAACCTTGACCCTGCCGCGTTCGACTCGTCCGGTCACGACGGTGCCGCGTCCGGAAATCGAAAAAACGTCTTCCACCGGCATCAGGAACGGCTTGTCGGTCTCGCGCGTAGGTTGCGGCACATAGCTGTCAACCGCTTCCATCAGTTCAAGAATCGGTTTGCAGTTGGGGCAATCGTCCTTGCCGCAGCCGCATTCAAGCGCCTTGAGCGCGCTGCCGCGGATAACCGGAATATCGTCCCCGGGGAACTCGTATTTCTTGAGGAGGTCCCGCACCTCCAGTTCGACCAAATCGAGTAATTCCGGGTCGTCAACCATGTCGACCTTGTTCATGAACACCACAATTGACGGCACCCCGACTTGGCGGGCGAGCAGAATATGCTCGCGGGTCTGCGGCATCGGACCGTCGTTTGCCCCGACCACCAGGATAGCGCCGTCCATCTGAGCCGCACCGGTAATCATATTCTTGATGTAATCGGCGTGGCCGGGACAATCGACGTGGGCGTAATGGCGTTTGGTGGTCTCGTACTCGACGTGCGCGATTGCGATGGTGATACCGCGCTCACGTTCCTCGGGGGCCTTGTCAATCTGATCGAAGGCGGTGAACTGGGCAAGTTTCCGCGACGACAAGACCCTGGTTATCGCCGCGGTCAGCGTCGTTTTGCCGTGGTCGATATGTCCGATAGTGCCGACATTAAGATGAGGCTTGGTTCGCTCGAATTTGGCCTTGCCCATGATTATGACCTCCCGGCTCTCTCTCCTCTATGCGTTAAGCGCGCGCCGGGGCTTCGTTATATCCGCCGCTGCGCGCGGTAAGTTCTTCATGAATCTGTGGCGGTACCGGTTCGTATACCGCGAACTGCATTGTGTATGTCGCCCGCCCCTGCGTAATCGAACGCAGCCGGGTCGCGTAGCCGAACATATTTGCCAGCGGTACCCGTGCTTCAATCACCTGAGCACCGGCACGGCTCTCCATTTCGAGGATCTTACCACGGCGCGAATTCAGGTCGCCGATGACGTCGCCCATGAAGTCCTGAGGCGTTACTACTTCGACCTCCATCACTGGCTCAAGCAGCACCGGAAGGGCCTTGTCGGCTGCCTCCTTGAAGGCCATCGAACCGGCAATTTTGAACGCCAATTCGGATGAATCAACCTCGTGGTACTTGCCGTCGAGCAGTATAGCCCGCAGGTCAACCATCGGATAACCGGCCAGCACCCCGCTCTCCATCGCTTCCCTAACGCCTTCCTCCACCGCCGGGATGAAGTTGCGGGGGATCGCGCCGCCTTTGGTTTCATCGGCAAATTCGAAACCCATGCCTTTCGCCAGGGGCTCGATCCGCAGCTCGACTACCCCGAATTGCCCATGGCCGCCCGACTGCCGCACGAAGCGTCCCTCCGCCTCCGCCATTCGCCGAATAGTTTCGCGATAGGCCACCTGAGGTTTGCCAACATTCGCGTCAACCTTGAACTCGCGCAGCATGCGATCGACGATGATTTCGAGATGCAATTCACCCATGCCGGCAATGAGCGTCTGGCCGGTTTCGCGGTTGACGCTCACCCGAAATGAAGGGTCCTCTTTGGCCAGTTTCTGCAGTGCCTCGCTCAGCCGTTCCTGATCGGCTTTCGTCTTGGGCTCGATCGCGATCTGAATAACCGGCTCCGGAAATTCTATCGCTTCAAGTAATATCGGATGGGCTGGATCGCAGAGCGTGTCGCCAGTGGTTGTGTCACGCAGACCCACTGCGCAGATATCGCCGGCGAACACCTCCGAAATCTCCTCGCGCTTGTTCGCATGCATCTTGACCAGGCGGCCGATTCGCTCGCGCTTGCCCTTGGTCGAATTTAGCACTGAACTACCGCTTTCCAGCCGCCCCGAGTAGATTCTGAGAAAGGTGAGGGTTCCGATATAAGGGTCGGTCATGATTTTGAACGCGAGCGCGGCCAGCGGCGCGTCATCGCGCGGCCAGCGCTCCTCGACCTTATCCCCGTTTTTACCGATCACCGGTGGCAAGTCGAGCGGCGACGGCAGATAGTCCACCACTGCGTCGAGCAACGGCTGCACACCTTTGTTGCGAAACGCAGAACCGAGCAATACCGGCACTACTTCCAGCTTGAGGCTGGCCTCGCGGACCGCGGTTCGAACCAACGCCGGCTCTGGCGACTTGCCCTCAAGATACAGCTCCATGATGCGGTCATCATGATCGGCAAGCGTTTCGATTAATTTATCGTGGCTGGCTGCCGCCTCTGCCCGCAAATTTTCAGGAATCGACTCGACTTTAAATGTGGCGCCGAGCCGATCTTCTTCCCAGATAATCGCGCGCTGCTCGATCAAATCGATCACACCCGTGAACTTATCTTCGCTGCCGATCGGGATTTGCAGCAGGAGCGGCTTCGCTTTGAGCTTGTCGCGGATCTCTCCGACGACGCGCTGATAATCGGAGCCGACCCGGTCCATCTTGTTGATGAACGCGATGCGCGGCACCCGATATTTGTCAGCCTGGCGCCAGACCGTCTCCGACTGTGGTTCTACGCCGCCTACCGCGCAGAACAATGCAACCGCACCATCGAGCACGCGCAGGCTGCGTTCTACCTCGATTGTAAAGTCGACGTGACCGGGTGTGTCGATGATGTTGATCCGATGTTCCTGCCAGAAGCAGGTAGTCGCGGCGGACGTAATCGTAATACCGCGTTCCTGCTCCTGCACCATCCAATCCATCGTCGCGGTGCCTTCATGCACCTCGCCGATTTTGTAATTTATCCCGGTGTAGTACAGGATGCGCTCGGTAGTGGTGGTCTTACCGGCATCAATATGCGCCATGATGCCAATATTGCGCACCCGTTCTATGGGAGTCTGACGAGCCATTCTAAAACTCAAACCGTGAAAGTTAATTTACCAGCGATAATGGGCGAAGGCGCGATTGGCCTCAGCCATACGATGGGTGTCTTCGCGTTTTTTCACCGCCCCGCCCCGATTGTTGGCCGCCTCCAGCATCTCGTTGGCCAACCGTTCAACCATCGACTTTTCCCCGCGTGCACGCGCTGCCGTCGCCAGCCATCGCATGGCCAGCGACGACCGCCGCAGCGGCCGCACTTCGACCGGCACTTGATAATTAGCGCCGCCAACCCGGCGCGAACGTACCTCAACCGCCGGACGAACGTTGTCGAGCGCGCGCTTGAACACTGCCAAGCCGTCTTCCTTGGTCCGTTCGGCGACCAAATCCAAAGAGCCGTACAGAATTTGTTCGGCGACCGACTTCTTGCCCCGCTCCATCACTACGTTGACAAACTTGGCGACAGTACGGTCATGGAACTTTGGATCGGGAACGATTTCCCGGACACGCGCTTGTCCTTTTCGTGACATGATTAACCAAAAGTTGTTCGCAGAAGCTTGTCCGTCTGACCAATCTGCTTACTGTTGCTTCGGCTTCAGTCCGTTCCGCCCGGATGCGTCCCATTCAGGATAACGGCCGCGCTTCCGCCCCAATAAATCCTTCGAATAAAATGCTTCACTGCTTTCAGGATGACCGCCGCGCTTCGCGCGCCTCTCATTTCGGCTTTTTCGAACCGTATTTGGAGCGCCCCTTGCGCCGTTCCTGCACGCCGATTGAATCGAGCGTCCCGCGGATCACGTGATAACGCACGCCGGGCAGGTCCTTTACCCGACCGCCCCGGATCAGGACGACCGAGTGCTCCTGCAAGTTATGACCGACGCCCGGAATATAAGTATTGACTTCGTAACCGTTGGAAAGCCGCACGCGCGCGACCTTGCGCAGTGCCGAATTGGGCTTCTTCGGCGTGGTGGTCTTGACCTGAGTGCATACGCCACGCTTCTGCGGCGATCCCTGTAGAGCGGGCGCACTAATCTTATACCGTTTCTTTATCCGCGCATCACGGATCAGCTGATTTATCGTCGGCACTTGAACTCTCGCGCGCCCGTCCCTTGCCGCGTGAACCAAGCGGCTCACACCCGTCCCATTTATGACGATGACAGACTGAAAAGTCTGTCGCATTTGCTATCCTTTAGCTGCTGGCCCAAACTGGCCCAGCGATGCAAACAAACCCCCCAAGAGCACCGCGCTCTTGGGGGAGTATAGATTCTCCGGAATACGGGCGGGCTTGTCAATCGCTGTCCGGCACAAACATTGACTATCGGCAAAAGACGCGCCCTCATAAGCGTGCTCGGATGACCGTGCCCCCCAAATTTCTCGCCTGTCCAATGGCGGCTAATCACCGTGATAACGCTCGTTAGCTGATAGTCAAATCATTCATTCTCGGCCTTCCTTGGTTTGCGTCTGGATGACAAATTAGCCACTCTGTGCCAGAACGATCCGCCCAAGCCGCTACTCCCCGCAGCCTCGGCGGAACTGTCAATCGTGATAAATCTCATGGCACGGCAGGCAATCGTCTAACGTATATCCCTGCAGTGCTCTTGGGTGCTGGTCGGTCTAGCGATTTTAGGGATGATAGCAGCCGTAGGCCTGGCTTGGCTGCGTGGTTGGTTGAGATGCCACTGGCCGACGCCGAAGGAACCGGAGCAACACCCGTTCTCCTCTTTTTCGGAGGCCCCTTCCGCGTGGGCGAGATCGTAACCGCGCTCGCATCGAATCCCGATTCGATTTGGCCGCCAGGGCTTAGGTGCTGCCGCCGGCTTGGCAGGCTTCGCCGCCATTTGCTTCGGATCAGTCTGTGCCGAAATCATCGATCGCAACTGATCTGCGCAACTGATCTGCCCCACACAAGCTCCCCAACAGCGATGAGCTGTTGGGGAGCAGACCACAGCCTGCGAATAAGGGCCGACTCATCAATCTCCAACTGAAGCGGCCGCGGCGGCGGGTTCTTCCTCCTGGTCCTCTTCCTGGGCCGGGATTGCTTCGGCCTTTAGTTCGATTCGGTTGTACTTGGGCAGGCCGGTGCCCGCCGGAATCAGGCGGCCCATTATCACGTTTTCCTTCAGACCGACCAGGCGATCGACTTTACCGTTGATTGCGGCTTCGGTCAGTACACGGGTGGTCTCCTGGAACGACGCCGCCGAAATGAAGCTCTCAGTCGAGAGTGATGCCTTAGTGATTCCGAGCAGCAGCGGCTCAGCAATAGCCGGTTCACCGCCCTTCGTCAGTACCCGCGCATTCTCTTCGTCGAAGCGCCATTTCTCAGCCTGGTCGCCCACCAGGAAGCCGGTGTCCCCTACTTCCTTAATTCGCACTCGCCGCAGCATCTGGCGCACGATTACTTCGATATGCTTGTCGTTGATGCGGACGCCCTGCAAGCGGTAGATTTCCTGGATTTCGTCGACCAGGTACTTGGCGAGGGCTTTTTCGCCCAGGATGGTCAGGATGTCGTGGGGATTCGACGAGCCTTCCATCAATGGCTCGCCGGCCTTGACCATATCCCCCTCATGGACCGCGAGGTGCTTACCCTTGGGGATCAGGTATTCACGTTTTTCGCCGATTTCGGGAGTGACTTCGATTTTGCGCTTACCTTTAGTGTCCTTGCCGAATGATACCTGGCCATCGATTTCGGAAATGACCGCGAATTCTTTGGGTTTACGTGCCTCGAACAACTCGGCCACCCGTGGCAGACCGCCGGTGATGTCCTTGGTTCTGGTTTGCTCACGCGGGATCTTGGCGAGAATATCGCCTGCCTCGGCTGGCGTCCCATCGGCGACGGTAATGTATGCCCCGACCGGCAGGAAATAGCGGGCGTAATTATCGCTGTAAGGAACTTTGCCGGTTTTACCCGAATTATCTTTGATCGAGATGCGCGGGCGCACGTCGAGCTCCTTCGATTCGATAATCACGTTGTAGCGCGCGCCCGTCCGCTCATCCGGCTTTTCCTCCATAGTCTTACCTTCGAGGATATCGCCGTATTTAATCGTGCCTGCCACCTCCGTGATGATGGGCGTGGTGAATGGATCCCATTCGGCGATAAGTTCGCCGGCTTTGACTGCATCGCCATCGTTCTTGCGCAGCTTGGCGCCATACACTAGAGGATAGCGTTCGCGCTCGCGCTCGGCCTGACCGGCCGGCACTGCGATCACCACCTCGCCCCGCCGCGACATCACGATCAGACTACCGTCACGGCTGCGCACAGTATTCACGTTATGCAACCGCACGATACCCTCATTACGCGCTTCGAGAGTCGTCTGCTCGGCTCGCCGGCTCGCGGTTCCGCCGATATGGAACGTGCGCATGGTCAACTGGGTTCCGGGCTCGCCGATTGACTGAGCCGCCATCGTGCCGATTGCCTCGCCCATGTTGACCAGATGGCCGCGGCCGAGGTCACGCCCATAGCATTTAACGCATACTCCCTGGCGCGACTGGCAGGTCAGCACCGAACGAATCTTGACCCTCTCGACGCCGGCGTCTTCGATTGCGGCGACTTTGTCCTCATCGATCATGTCGTTAGCGTGGACCAGGACTTCGTTGGTAAACGGATCCCGAATCTCGTCCAGCGCGACGCGGCCGAGGACGCGGTCGCCAAGACCTTCGATGATCTCGCCGCCTTCGACCAGCGGTGTCATCTCGATGCCATCAAGAGTGCCACAGTCCTCTTCGGTAATTATTGAATCCTGCGCGACATCGACCAGCCGCCGCGTAAGATAGCCTGAGTTAGCAGTCTTGAGTGCCGTGTCAGCTAAGCCCTTACGGGCGCCGTGGGTTGAGATGAAATACTGCAGCACCGTCAATCCTTCGCGGAAATTGGCGGTGATGGGGGTCTCGATAATTTCACCTGAAGGTTTCGCCATCAGGCCGCGCAAGCCCGCAAGCTGGCGGATCTGCTGCTCAGAGCCGCGCGCACCCGAATCTGCCATGATAAAGATCGGATTAAACGACGGTCCGACGATTTCCTTGCCGTCCTTATCGTGGCCGTAGACCTGAGTGGAAAGACCCTTCAGCACGGCGCCGCCAATCTCGTCCTGCACCTCGGCCCATATATCGACGACTTTGTTGTAGCGCTCGCCGTCAGTAATGACGCCGTTGTTGTACTGCTTCTGGATTTCCGAGACCTGCTTCTGCGCCTGCTCAAGCAGTTGGGGCTTTTGCGGCGGAATCGTCATGTCGCGGATCGAAATCGAAATGCCGGCCCGGGTCGCGAAGTCGAAGCCGACGTCCTTCAGGCGGTCGGCGAAGATAACGGTCGCCTTGTTGCCCGCCCGCCGGTAAACCGTGTCAATCAGGTTCCCCAGCTCCTTCTTCTTCATCGTGCGATTAACTTCGGAGAAAGGCACCTGGGACGGCACGACCTCATACAGCAGCGCCCGCCCGACCGTGGTTTCGACCCGCTCGGTCGCTACATTGCCGTTGCCCGCATGACCATCGAACATCTGCGACGGGCGAACTTCATCTTCGTCTTCCTCCACTGTTGTGCGCGCGCCGGCGACTGGCATCCGCACTGTGATACGCGCATGCAGGTCGACTTCCCCATGGTCGTAAGCGATACGGACTTCCGCCGGCGAGGCGAAGAACTTGCCCTCGCCTTTGGCCAGTGGACGCTCGCGCGTCATGTAATACAGCCCGAGCACCATGTCCTGCGTCGGCACGATAATCGGCTTGCCGCTCGCCGGTGAGAGGATGTTGTTGGTCGACATCATCAGCGCGCGTGATTCGACCTGCGCCTCAACCGACAACGGGATGTGAACCGCCATCTGGTCGCCGTCAAAGTCGGCATTGTAAGCGACGCATACCAGCGGATGTAGTTGGATCGCTTTGCCTTCAATCAACACCGGCTCGAACGCCTGGATTCCCAGCCGATGGAGGGTGGGGGCGCGATTGAGCAGCACCGGATGTTCGCGGATGACGTCGTCGAGGATGTCCCAGACATCCTTACCCTCTTTTTCCACCATCTTTTTGGCGCTTTTGATGGTAGTGACGTAGCCCTTCTCTTCGAGCTTGCTGTAGATGAACGGTTTGAACAACTCCAGCGCCATCTTCTTGGGCAGACCGCACTGATGGAGCCGAAGTTCGGGACCCACCACAATGACCGAGCGCCCCGAGTAGTCGACTCGTTTACCGAGCAGGTTCTGCCGAAAGCGGCCGGACTTGCCCTTGAGCATATCGGACAGAGACTTAAGCGGCCGCTTGGCCGGGCCAGTGATCGCGCGCCCGCGGCGGCCGTTATCGAACAGCGCATCCACCGCTTCCTGCAGCATGCGCTTTTCGTTGCGCACGATAATGTCTGGTGCGCTCAGTTCGATTAACCGCTTGAGTCGGTTATTGCGGTTAATCACGCGCCGGTACAGATCGTTCAGATCAGACGTCGCGAAGCGTCCGCCATCGAGCGGTACCAGCGGCCGCAAGTCCGGCGGAATCACCGGCAGAATTGTCAGGATCATCCATTCGGGTTTGTTACCCGACTCACGGAATGCGGTTACCACCTTCAGCCGCTTGGCAACTTTCTTGCGCCGCGCTTCGCTGGAAGTAGCCTTCATCTCCGTTCGCAGCTCTTCCGACAGCTTATCGAGCTGGAGTTGAGACAGCAGCGTGCGAATCGCTTCTGCGCCCATCTCGGCATGGAAACTTTCACCGTACTGCTCGCGTGCCTCGCGATACTTGCGTTCGGTCAATAACTCCTTGTGCTGGAGCGGCGTCTCACCCGGATCCGTAACGACATAATTCTCGAAGTAGAGAATCTTCTCCAGCTCCTTCAGCGTCATGTCGACGAGGGTGCCGATGCGCGACGGGAGGGAACGGAGAAACCAGATGTGTGCCACAGGGGCGGCGAGATCGATATGACCCATGCGCTCACGGCGTACCTTGGACTGAATCACTTCGACGCCGCACTTCTCGCACACGACGCCCCGATGGCGCATGCGCTTGTACTTGCCGCAGTTGCATTCGTAATCTTTGGTCGGGCCGAAAATCTTGGCGCAGAAGAGTCCGTCACGCTCCGGTTTAAAGGTGCGATAGTTAATGGTCTCGGGTTTTTTGACCTCGCCGTGAGACCATGATCGAATCATCTCAGGCGACGCGATCGCGATGCGGATCGCGTTGAAAGAGAGTGGATTTTTAGGTTTTTCGAAAATTCCGAACAGATCTTCCATCGTTTTACCTGACTTCCTGGCTATTCCGCCTGACGACGTAGGGCTACGCAGGTAACCCCTGCCTTCGCTTCCCCCGGACCAGGGGGCAGGATCAGCTCGCTGGCAGCCGGCTGGGTTCTGCAGAAAAAACTACGCAGCATGACGAATGACGAACAGCTTCGCGTTATGCACGCTCTAGTAGTTCGACGTTGAGGCACAGTGACTGAAGCTCCTTCACCATCACGTTGAACGACTCCGGCAACCCTGGTTCAAGTGTGTTCTCACCCTTGACAATAGCCTCGTACATCCGGGTGCGTCCGGCGACGTCGTCGGACTTGACGGTCAGCATTTCCTGCAGAGTGTAGGCGGCGCCGTACGCCTCCAGCGCCCACACCTCCATTTCGCCGAGCCGCTGACCGCCGAATTGCGCTTTGCCTCCTAATGGCTGCTGGGTCACCAGGCTATAGGGTCCGGTCGAGCGGGCGTGAATCTTCTCTTCGACCAGGTGATGCAGCTTCATTATGTACATCACGCCAACTGTGACCGGCTGTTCAAAGGGCAGGCCTGTCCGGCCATCATACAAGGTGGATTGGCCAGTCTCGGGCAGTCCCGCGCGTCTGAGCAAGCCAAAGATTTCGTCTTCGCGCGCGCCGTCAAAAACCGGCGACGCGGTATGAATTCCGTCGCGCGCCTTATCCGCCAGCCGCACCACCTCGGCATCTTCAAGCCCGTCTACGAACTCCTGGTATTCGCGGTCGGGATACAGCTCGCGCAGACGCTTACGTACCTGCGTGGCGGAAACACCGTCGTGGGCTTCATCATAGAGCTTGCGGCCCAGCTCCAGCGCTGCCCACCCCAGGTGGGTTTCCAGGATCTGCCCGACATTCATCCGCGACGGAACACCGAGCGGATTCAGCACGATGTCAACCGGGGTACCGTCGGCCAACCTCGGCATGTCCTCCTCCGGAAGTATCCGCGATAGCACGCCCTTGTTGCCGTGGCGCCCGGCCATCTTGTCGCCGACCTGCAGGCGCCGCTTCAGGGCGACGAACACCTTGATCATTTTGATTACGCCCGGCGCCAGTTCGTCACCCGCCTTGAGCCGTTCCAGCTTGGCGCCGTAGTGTTGCTGCACCTCGCGGACTTTGGAATTCATCGCGTCGAGTGCTTGCATGATTTCGGCCTGGACGGGTTCCTGTTCAACGCGAAGCTGGCCCCATAAAGGTGGCGGCAATTCTTCAAGGTCGTCGGCCGAAACAGCGTCGCCCTTGTTGAACAGCACCCGGCGGTCGTCCGACATCACACGTGCCGCGAGCTTCTTACCCGCCAGTGCGCGCTTTAGCTTGCGCATGGTTTCCTGGCGCACGATGCGGACTTCCTCGGCCTCGTCCTGTTTGAAGCGCTCCAATTCGAGGTTTTGGATCTCCTGCGTACGGTCATCGCGCGCAACGCCGCGACGGGCGAAGACGCGGGCGTCAATGACGGCGCCCTCCACCCCCGGCGGCACACGCAGCGAGGTATCCCGTACCTCGCCGGCTTTTTCGCCGAAAATCGCCCGCAGCAGCTTTTCCTCAGGGCTGAGCTGCGTCTCCCCCTTCGGAGTGATTTTGCCAACCAGAATATCGCCCGGCCTTACTTCGGCACCGATCCGGATGATGCCGCTGGCGTCGAGATTCTTGAGCGCTTCGTCACCAACGTTTGGAATATCGCGCGTAATTTCTTCGGGACCAAGTTTGGTATCGCGGGCAATGCATTCAAACTCCTCGATATGAACCGAAGTGAACAAATCCTCCTTAACCACCCGCTCGGAAATCAGGATCGAGTCCTCGAAGTTGTAGCCACCCCATGGCATGAATGCGACCAACACGTTGCGCCCGAGGGCAAGTTCGCCCAAATCCGTCGAGGGGCCATCGGCCAGCACGTCGCCCGCCGTAACCCGCTCACCCTTGACGACAATAGGACGCTGGTTGATGCAGGTATTCTGGTTGGAGCGCTGGTACTTAACCAGGTTGTAAATATCGACGCCAGCATCTCGTGCTTCGCGGCCCTGCCGATCGGCGCGCACCACGATCCGTTCGGCATCGACGCTTTCGACCACGCCGTCGCGCTTCGCGATTGTGGTGACGCCCGAATCGCGCCCCACGGTCTTTTCCAGCCCGGTCCCGACCAGCGGTGCTTCGGTCTTGAGCAGCGGCACCGCCTGCCGCTGCATGTTCGAGCCCATCAGCGCGCGGTTGGCATCGTCATTTTCCAGGAATGGAATCAGCGAGGCGGCAACCGAGACGAGCTGATTAGGCGAAATATCCATGTATCGGATATCTTCACGGCGCACCATGGTGAACTCGCCGCCTACTCTCGCCGATACCATTTCATTTTTGAAACGTCCCTGCTCATCGACCAGCGCGTTAGCTTGTGCGATGGCTGGCGGCGGCTTCTGCTCTCGACGGGCCATCATCTATTCGCGCGCCGGGTTCCGCTTCATCATCCTCCTCTTCCAGGGCTGAGAGGTATTTGAACCGGTCAGTGACGCGACCATTTTCCACCACCCGGTAGGGGGTTTCGATAAAACCGAAATCATTTACGCGCGCATACGTTGACAATGCCGCGATAAGGCCGATGTTGGGCCCCTCCGGTGTTTCGATCGGACAGACGCGCCCGTAATGGGTGGGATGAACGTCGCGCACCTCGAAGCCGGCACGCTCGCGCGTCAATCCGCCGGGTCCGAGCGCTGAAAGCCGCCGCTTATGGGCAATTTCGGACAGCGGATTAGTCTGATCCATGAACTGAGAAAGCTGCGAGGAGCCGAAGAATTCTTTAATGACCGCTGACGCCGGCTTGTAGTTCACCAGCTCCTGCGGCATCAGCGTCTCGATATCCTGCAGACTCATGCGCTCCTTGATCGCGCGCTCCATCCGCACCAGACCGATGCGGAACTGGTTCTCGACCAACTCGCCGACGGCGCGCACCCGGCGATTGCCGAGATGATCGATATCGTCGATTTGGCGATTCGGGCTGCCGTTCTTGAGCTCGACCAGGTAACGCACTACTTCCAATATATCTTCGCGTCTGAGCGTGCCCTGCTCGAGTGGAACGTCCAGCTTTAGCTTATGATTGAGCTTAAGGCGGCCGACCTTCGACAGATCATAGCGCTCGGGATTGAAGAATAGATTGTTGAAAAAGGTCGTGGCCGTCTGCAGCGTCGGCGGATCGCCCGGCCTCAGCCTTCGGTAAATTTCGAGGATAGCGTCGTCAGGCGTGGTGAGCTTGTCTTGTGCCAATGTCAGCCGAAGCGGACCACCGCCCGGCTGGTCTTCGGTAAACAGCACCTCGAACCGCCGGACACCGTGTTGCCGCAGCTGCTCCAGCACTTGCTCGCTCAGCTCGTCGTTACATTGCAGCAGCACTTCGCCGGTGGTTGAATCAACCACATCGTGCGCTGAAATGCGGCCGACCAGGTCCTCGGGCCCAATCGGAATCTCGCTCACATGCGCCTGTTCGAGCTGGCGCACGATGGCCTTGTTGAACTTGCGGCCCTCGCGCGCAATTACCTCGCCGTTTTTAGGATCTTTGACATCCCGGGTAACCCGCTGGCCGAGCAACTGCGCCGGGACAAATTCCATCGCGAGCCGGCTGCCGTCGAGGATGATTACGTCCTTCTTGTAAAAGTAATTGAGCAGGTCTTCGGTCGTCATCCCCAACGCGCGCAACGGCACGGTCGCAGGGAATTTGCGGCGCCGATCGATTCGAACATAGAGGACATCGCGCGGATCGAACTCGAAATCGATCCAACTGCCGCGATACGGAATTACTCGTGCCGAGTAAAGGAGCTTGCCGGTCGAATGGGTGCGGCCCTTGTCATGTTCGAAGAACACGCCCGGTGAACGATGCAATTGCGAGACGATAACCCGCTCGGTCCCATTGACCATGAAGGTACCATTGGCCGTCATCAAAGGAATCTCGCCAAAGTAGACCTCTTGCTCCTTAACGTTTTTGATCGACCGCCGCCCGCCCTCCACGTCCCAAATCACGAGCTGGATTTTAACTTTGAGCGGAGCTGCATAGGTCATCCCGCGCTGATGGCATTCTTCGACGTCGTATTTCGGCTGCCCAAGTTCGTAACTGACGAATTCCAGCGAAGCGGTCTCATTGAAGTCCTTAATCGGGAAGACCGATTTGAACACCGCTTGCAGGCCGGTATCGGTCCGCTGTTCAACTGAAGCGTCCGCCTGTAAAAACTCCTCGTAAGATCGTTTCTGAATCTCGATCAGATTGGGAATATCAATGATCTTTTTGATCTTGCCGAAGGAGCGGCGGAGACGAAAATTACTCGTGACCTGCGACTGCTGAGCCATTTCTACCTCGTCCGGCACCAAAATAAGAACTGCTCTGGCGCGGAGCGTTCCAGACTAAAAGGCGCGCTACACACCGCGCGCCAATAGTTAAAACGCTGCGGACCGCACACGGGCGCATGCGGCCAGTTTTTAAAACTTATTCCGTTCAGGTTTCTCTCCCTGCCACGATCCGGTCGCATCCACGTCGGGCCTGCGATCAGATCGCAGCGACAGCCCCGCCGCTTGAGACCCCTTCTGAGAGAGAGCCGATGGTAGCCCGACACCAGCGTTGCGCCACAATGGCCGGTTGCAACGCCTGACCTGCCGAAGATGACACCCCACGATGTTGCGTCAAACAGCCGCCGGCTCCTACTTAAGCTCCACCGAGCCTCCAACTTCTTCCAACTTCTTTTTGACATCCTCAGCCTCGGCCTTGGTAACACCTTCCTTAACCGCCTTGGGCGCGCCGTCTACCAGATCTTTTGCCTCTTTGAGGCCGAGACTGGTCAGTTCGCGTACGACCTTAATTACTTGAATCTTCTTGTCACCGGCCGCCGTCAGCACCACGTCAAACTCGTCCTTCTCAGCCTCCGCTGCTGGCGCCGCACCACCGCCCGCCGCCGGCACCGCGGCGATTGCCATTGGGGCCGCAGCCGACACGCCCAGCTCCTGCTCCAACTCCTTGACCAGCTCCGCGATCTCAAGGAGGCTCGCGTTCTTAATGAAGTCTTTCACCTGATCGCGGCTCAGCGCTGCTTCTGCCATTTTAAACCTAATCTCCTTCGGCTGGTGGGGTCCCTCGCAAGCAGATGCCTGCGTTCTTTTGCGACTCAAGCCCTATGCTTGGGTTCTGGATCCAATTTTGCGGTCCGCCAACACGGCCAATCAACCGGTCTCGGTACTGGTGCCGGTCTGGGTAGCAGACCCGGTTTGTTTTTTCCCGAACGCATCAAGCAAGCGCGCCAATGCCGTAGCTGGTTCATTAAGCAACCGCGCCAGCCGTGTTGCGGGGGCCTGCAACAGGCCGAGCAACTGTGCCAACAGCACCTCTCGCGAGGGCAACGCCGCCAACGCTGAAATTTCCACTGCGGTCAACGGCTTGCCCTCTAGCACGCCACTGCGCACCTTGAACCGTTCTCCGAGTTCGCGCAGTGAATTTATCGTCTTGGCGAGTTCGACTGGGTCGGCATAGCTGAGGACCAGTCCGACAGCCCCGCCGAGACTCGGCTCCAGCGCTTCGAATTTAGTGTTCTTGATTGCCAACCGCACCAGCGTGTTCTTGGCGACGCGGAATTCCCCCTGCGCCGCACGAAACCGCCGGCGCAGGTCGTCAGATTCACCAGCCTTGATCCCCTTGTACTCGGAGATCACGGCGATGCTCGCCCGGTTAAGGCTTTCTGCCAACTGCGCGACAACCGCAGTCTTCTCTTCCTTCCTCATAGAAGCTGCTCTTAAAACTGGCGCGAGCCACCGCTCATGCGGCTGCCGCGACCTTAGTAGTGCTGGCGGAGTCGACCTTTACTCCCGGGCCCATGGTGGAAGAAACGGCGACACTCTGGACGTAATTGCCTTTGGCGCTGGCCGGCTTGGCTCGGAGGATAGACGCCAGCAGCGCATGCGCATTCTCCGCCAACTTCTGATCACCGAAGCTGATTTTACCAATTCGCGCATGAATTACGCCGGCCTTGTCTACCCGGTAATCAACTTTGCCGGCTTTAACCTCTTGGACCGCTTTGGCGACGTCGAAGGTCACGGTACCGACCCGTGGATTAGGCATCAATCCCCGCGGTCCGAGAATTTTCCCGATGCGGCCAACCGCACCCATGATATCCGGTGTCGCAATGACACGATCGAAGTCGAGCCAATTTTCATCCTGGATTTTTTTGACCAAATCCTCGCCGCCGACGAAATCGGCGCCGGCATCACGTGCTTCTTTTTCCTTTTCACCCTTGGCCAGCACTAGCACACGCGCGACTTTGCCAGTGCCGTTGGGCAGTACCACGGTGCCGCGCACGTTCTGGTCGGCCTGGCGCGGATCGACATTCAAACGCACCGCCATCTCGACCGTCTCGTCGAAGGTCGCGACCTTGTTGGCGCCGACTAACTTGAGCGCTTCTTCAAGGTCGTAGCGCTTCTGGCGATCTATATTCTTAACAGCACTGTCGTATTTCTTGCCTGCCATCGTGATTTCGCTCCGCGACTAAGTTAAGTGAGGGCGGCTGGAGGGCTGCCCCTAAAGGGCTTGCGATTAATGATCGCATTACTCGACTACTTCGAGCCCCATTGATCGTGCGGTACCTTCAATCGTGCGCGCAGCGGAAGCCACGCTCGCCGCGGTCAGGTCTTTGATCTTGGTCCGGGCAATCTCTTCGATTTGTTTCCGGCTGACCTTGCCAACCTTGTTCTTGTTTGGATTGGCTGAACCTTTCTCCAGTCCTGCCGCCTTGAGTAGTAAGACCGACGCAGGCGGACTCTTGGTGACGAAGCTGAATGAGCGGTCGGCGTAGACGGTGACGATTACCGGAATCACCAACCCCTGCATGTTCTGCGTCTGGCCGTTAAAGGCCTTGCAGAACTCCATAATATTGACCCCGCGCTGGCCAAGCGCTGGGCCAACCGGAGGTGAAGGATTGGCCGCTCCTGCCGGAATTTGAAGTTTTACTTGACCGGTTATTTTTTTGGCCATCTAGCTCTGCACCACAAAGGCAAAAACACCGGGCGCGTCAATGCCTGCATCTTTCAGGTAGCATTTACGGCCGGCGACAATAGCGTAAGTTTGCCTTAAGATTTCTCTACCTGCACAAAATCCAATTCGACCGGCGTGGCACGGCCGAAAATCGAGATGAGCACGCGCACCTTGCCCTTTTCCGGTCGCACCTCTTCTACCGTCCCATTGAAGTCCTGGAACGGACCGTCGACCACCTTCACCGCCTCGCCCACTTCAAACAGCATTTTTGGTTTCGGGCGTAAGGCACCCTCTTCCATTTGCTGCCGTATCGCCGTGACTTCCGAGTCGGGCACTTCGGGGATACTTTCGAGCGCAGGCCTCGCTGTGGCCAACGCCGCGGTCGAATGGCCGACGAAGCCTGTCACTTTTGGCGTATTCTTTATGACGTGCCAGGTCTCGTCGTCGAGCTGCATGTTAACGAAGATGTAGCCGGGAAAGAACTTTCGGGTTGAGACTTTTCGTTGCCCACCCTTACCGAGCTCCTGGACGCGCTCGACTGGGACCACAATCTCGCCGATCTTGTCGTCCATCCTCAGCGCACGAACCCGCTCCTCAAGCGCGGCCTTAGCTTTCTGTTCATAACCCGAGTAAGTATGCACCACGTACCATTTCTTGTTGGCCGATGCTCTGGGTTCTGTACTCGCTATATCTACCATGAATCTGTCGATATTATCCGCCCAAGTTGGAACTCGCCCCCCGTAGTCTCTTTTCGCTATTAGCGAATCAGCGAACGTACGAGCCAGGTGGCACCCAAGTCTACCGTCCAGAGCCATACCGACATAACAATCGTCAACGCGACCACTACCGCCGTCGCCTGCGCAGTTTCTTTAGGTGACGGGAAATGGACCTTTGACAGTTCGGCCCAGGATTCCTGAACAAAACTCGTGCCCTGCTCGATGTAAGATTTTAGGTTATTCATTTTTTCGCTGATTTACAAGTGGCACATCTTTTGGCGGGTCAGGCAGGATTCGAACCTGCAACCCCCGGATTTGGAGTCCGATGCTCTGGCCAGTTAGAGCTACTGACCCTCCCCTGCCATCATGCTTCTTCGAACGCTCAATTGCGAAACAACGCGACTGTCAGCCCAACCAGCGAGCAGTGCTAGCGGCAGCCATAAAACCGCAGGCCTACCCTAAACCTTGGCCTCTTTATGGACGGTATGGCTTCTACAGCTCGGGCAAAACTTCTTAATGGCAAATTTCTCCGTCTGGCGCTTCTTGTTTTTGCTAGTGACGTAATTGCGCCGTTTGCAGCCATCGCATTGAAGCCCAATAAGATCCCTCATTGTCCATCACCAGTGGGACAGATCTTCAGGCCGTCCCGGTTTATTGTGCAAAGCCCACGATGGGAATCGGACCCATGACCTCTTCCTTACCAAGGAAGTGCTCTGCCGACTGAGCTACGTGGGCATTCACCGATCCATCACGTACTGGAGCGGGAAACGGGATTCGAACCCGCGACCCCGAGCTTGGAAGGCTCGCGCTCTACCAACTGAGCTATTCCCGCTCTCGTTGTCTTGTCTCCTGGCCTTGGTGGAGAGGGGAGGATTCGAACCTCCGAAGGCATACGCCGGCAGATTTACAGTCTGCTCCCTTTGGCCGCTCGGGAACCTCTCCCTCCGACGCCCGCCATTCCATACAGGTGGCGCCTCGCAGTCGCACCTCAGCCGATGGCGAGAATTGAACTCGCAACCTACTGATTACAAGTCAGTTGCTCTACCTTTGAGCTACATCGGCCCTGATCTTGAAAGCATTCTGCATTATCGCCCTACTAATGGGAAGTCAACCAGGCCGCTCACGCGGTAGCGGTCTGGTACTCCGCGTTTTGCCCAAGTCATTAGGGAGTGATAGCTGGCACCCTTTATCGCGTGGTCCGGCCTGATTACCAGCAGCCCCCAGGTCTTATCTCAGGTTTTATCTTTATCGTCTCACGCTTCACACAAATGCCGAACCGAAATCACTGGTTCGAGCAGTTACCGAGCTGAGCCTGATCGCAGCCAAACGTTCGTGCACTTCTTGCTGCCGTGGACCGCAGCGTTGGCAGGTTTTGCCGCTGACTTTCTATGTCCGGCTCAGATTGCCATTTGTGGCCGTCCTTTAGGTTTGATCAAACCGCGCAAACCGCCCGCGCGCCCATGGGGCAAACATTTGAGCGCACACATCAGGCGGTCGTGCGTTTCATGGCACGCGTCTGGCCGCCTCACTAACGGTCCCGTAAGCCGCAAGTAACGCGCCGATGAGCAATTTCGAACAGCGCGATCGCCGCTGCCACCGACACATTGAGCGAACTCACCCGGCCGTACAGCGGAATTCGCACCACGAAATCTGCCGTTTTGCGGACGATTTCGCGAATACCGTGGCCCTCCGACCCCAGCACTAGCGTGAGGCGCCGCGTCACATCAAGGTCGTAAAGCGAAGTGTCACCATGAGGGTCCATTGCGGCAATCCAGTAGCTCTCATCCTTGAGGTGTTGCAGAGTATAGGCGACGTTGCCGCACCTGGCGACCGCCAAGTGGGCCCACGCACCGGCCGACGATTTGATGGCTGCCGGCGTGAGCCCCACCGTACGGTCCTTCGCCAATAAGATTGCGCCGATGCCGGCACATTCGCCGGTTCTCAGGATCGCCCCGAGATTTCGCGGGTCGGTTACCCCGTCGACTAAGAGCAAGGGATCTGGCTTGCGCGCGAGCACCTGCGCTAACGGCACGTAGGCGTATTCGCGAACCGCCGCGATGATTCCTTGATGACGCGCCTCCGAACCCGCCATCCGAGCCAATTCATTGCTCGCAACCGCGACGACGTGGCCGCCGCTTTCGTGCACCGCCTCTATTTGTGGCCCGAATCTGGTCTCCATTCCAAGCTTGATGTAAAGCGTGCGGATACGGGAGGGTGCCGCGGCGATCATTTCACGCACTGGCTCAACACCGAAAATTATTTCCGCCACGTCACGCGCGCGACGATCGTACTGCGCCTGCGGGCCTGGCTGATGGGCGTCTGCATTGCCCGCAACCCGGCCCGAAGGGCGACGTACGAAGGTGGAGCGATGGAGGTCGCGTGGGCGTCTTTTCATCCGGTTAGGATATCTAGACCGCAGCAGCGTTGAAAAACGCGGAAGCCCAACTTCCCGAGTGGAAGTCCGTAAGACTGAGATTCTGGCAGAGTATCGCCGAGGACCGTATTCTTTCGTAGCAATGCTCCGAGCGAAGATCATCGATGGTTATGTGGCCCGCGAGATCCTCGGGCCCTTTGGATTGGGCGTTTTGTTGCTCACTTTCGCACTGGTGACCGCCCGCCTGCTCAAGCTGACCGAGATGGTAGTGAATCACGGCGTTACTCTCGGCGTGGTCGCCAGCCTGATCGGCTTCATCATGCCGGCCTTCCTCGAACTGACGTTCCCAATGGCGGTATTGTTGGGGGTGCTGATGGGCTTCGGGCGGATGTCGGGTGACCGCGAACTCATCGCAGCACGGGCGTGCGGAATCAGTTTGTATCGGCTGGCGATGCCGGTGATGGGAGTGGCACTCGCGGTTTACGCGTTGTCAAGCTGGCTGGCCTTCTCAGTTAGGCCCTGGGCGAACCGCCATCTCGAGGAAAGGCTATTTGACTTAACCCAAACCACTACCGGTGCCGGCTTGAAGGAAAAGGTCTTCAATCGCGATTTCCCTGGGCTTGTAGTGTACGTGGATACTGTATCACCGGCCGACAGCACATTACACGGCGTGATGATATCAGACGCGCGCAATCCTGCTCAGCAGAATACAATTATCGCCCGCCGCGGAATCATGATCCCGGACGAGGCCAGTAAATCCATCACCCTCAGATTGTTCGATGGGTCGTTGTTCGGGGTCGAGGCCAGCGGCAACTCCAGCCACGTGACGAGCTTTCGCACTTATGATTTGAACGTTCATCCGGAAGAAGGGTTGGAGCTTGGGCGCCGCAGTCCCGACGAGATGAGTTATACGCGACTGCGCCAGACGATCGTCACGGCGCGCTCCGCCGGGCACCCCGACTATGAAGCCGAGACCGAATTGGCGAGTAAATACACGGTGCCTTTTACTACCTTGCTGTTCGCGCTGATGGGAGTGCCGCTGGGGCTCAAACCCGCACGCGGCGGGCAATCCGAGCGCTTCGGCGTCGCTATCGCCCTGTTCTTCCTCTATTACTCGCTGATGCGGGCCGGGGAGGCGCTGGCCGAGCGTGCGAGGCTCAACGCATTTTTCGCAATGAGCATCCCGGACCTGATTTTCGCCCTGCTGGCAGTGTGGCTGTTCTTGCGCAGTGCGACGGACACTGGGGACCAGGGACGAGGGGCTGGTGATTTCCTGTGGGACCTGTTTGAGCGTTTTGAGCGCCGGCGCGAGCTCAACACATGAATCTGTGCCCGCCTTTTTCATCGTTGGACAGGGGCCGCCGCTCATTAGATCCGCGCCCCGCCCCTCGCCTTGCTGGGGGTTCGTAGCTCGTGAAGCTTCACCGCGCGTTATCTCCAACGATCGACCGTTTTTTAGCGGCCCAATTCTTTGGGCCCTTTCTGGTGAGCCTTGCCGCATTTACCATTGCCTACCTGCTCGGCGACATGTTCGATCGCTTCAGTGATCTGATCCGTTACGGCGGCTTCGGGCTGCTGGGGCTTGAATATTTCGCATTCAAACTGCCGCTGATCGTGTCCCAACTGTTGCCCGTGGCGAGCCTCGCCGGGGTGCTATTGGGCTTTGCGCTGCTCAACCGCTCGGGCGAGGTGCTGGCATGTCAACAACTGGGTATCAGCCGGCTGGAAATGACGGTGCCGGTGCTGGTAATGGCCGCCCTGATTTCGCTCTTCGATTTCACCCTAAGCGAAACTGTGGTGCCAAGCGCGACACGCGCCTCCCGTTATTTGTACGAGGTGGAATTGAAAAAGCGCCAGCTTAAAGGGGTGTTTGCAAACCAGTCGATATGGGTGCGGATGCGCGATGGTTTTCTCTCGGCCGATCACTACGAGCCACGCACGGCAACTCTGCGGGGCGTCACGCTCTATCACATCACGCCGGATTACTCCTTGCGCGGCATCGTGCACGCCTCAACCGCGCGCTGGAACGGTCGTGAATGGGTCGTTAACAGTTCAACCAGCTATCATGTCGGCCGCAATGGCTCTGTCTCGGGACGCGAGCGCGGCGATATTTTCGGTCCCTCGCTGAAACCCGCGGATCTGAGTCTGCTGCGGCTCGATCCCGAGGAATTCAGCCTGTGGGAGCTGGATCGCTATATCAGCGATCTCCAGCATAAGGGACTTGACCCAGGTGGCTATCTGGTCGATCGCGATCTCAAATATGCGATGCCGCTCTCGTGTATCATCATGATTGCGCTCGGTATCGCGCTGAGTCTTGATCCTTTGCCGCGCCATCTTAGTCTTGGCCGTAGCTTCGGCTACGCACTCGTCATCGGTTTTGGTTATTGGCTGGCGTTCGGACTGACTTCGTCGCTGGGTCACTCGGCGATAATCCCGCCATGGGTGGGCGCGTGGACGCCGAACATCATTTTCGCGGTGTTGGCGCTTGCGATCTTCCTGGTAGGTGAAGAGCGGTGAACGAGGTTGTGCCGCCGGTTTACGAGCAGCTAGAGTAGGAAATACTCTGGTGAGGTTCACCTTACTACTTTCTTCTAAGGGCCTTAACCGTCACACACATCAGGCGGAGCGCAAGCGAAGCGATTTCAAGAAATCCACACTGCCTCTCGCTGACAGAGGCTTTTTTCATGCCACGCGACTCATTTAACCGCGAAATCAATTATCTGCGAATCTCGGTAATCGACAACTGCAACCTGCGATGCGTTTACTGCATGCCGCTCCACGGTTTGCAGTTTTTGCCTAAGCCCGAATTGCTTAGCGCCAGCGAAATCGAGCGGGTGGTACGCGCCGCTCTCGACGCGGGGTTCAGCAAATTTCGCCTGACTGGCGGCGAACCGACGTTGCGCGCCGACCTGCTGGAAATCGTGGAACGGCTCGCGCATCTACCACGGGGTACGCGACCTTGCGTTGACCACCAATGCGCTGCTGCTGCCAAAGCTCGCGCGTCCGCTCAAAGATGCCGGCCTCAAACGTATCAATGTTCATCTTGACAGTCTCGATCCCGATACGGTCGAACGCCAGATGCGATGGGGCAGTCTTGAACAGATTTGGGAAGGAATAATGGCAGCGGAACAGGCCGGGTTGGTCCCGATCAAGCTCAATTCAGTGGTGGCTGCCGGTTACAACGAGGCCGATGTGATGGATTTGGCGCGGCTGACGCTCGAACGTGATTGGCACGTGCGGTTCATCGAATTAATGCCGCTGGGCGGCGGCGAATGCGCTTCGCTCTCAATCAAGCGCTACGTCTCCAACATCGAAACGCGCCGGCGAATCGAGGCGGTGCTCGGTCCGCTGCGCGAGTTGGAAGCTTACAATCCTTCGGACGAGGCGCGTAACTATCGGTTGGAGGGAGCGCGCGGGGTGATTGGCTTCATCAGCCCGGTGAGCGAGCCATATTGCGGCACCTGCAACCGGATGCGGCTGACGGCTGACGGCAAGTTCCATCTCTGTCTGCTCAACGACGACGAACTAGACGTACGCAGAGCATTGCGCGCCGGCGATGCCGACGGCGGCATTGGCCAGGTCACCCGCATCCTGCTGCGGGCGGTCCAAATCAAACCCACCGGTCATCATTTGCTGGAGGGCCGCTCGACTAAAGATCGTTCAATGTACCAGCTCGGCGGTTGAACCTGCCGATTCTCAAGCTCTCGTTAGTCGATTTAGACGCCCGGGCGGTTGCGTCCGTGGACGTGACGGAGCTGTGGAGAGGCGCCGTCACCAGAGCGATTGTTGCCGGTCACCCCGCGCTATGACACTCTGTTTATCGAATTGGCAATCCGCTTAGGATGGCCGACGCTGTCGGCCGAAATTTCCCGCGATCGAATCGATGCCTGCCGATGTTCTGCGCTCACGATTTGGTCGCGGGCGTTCATCTGCCAAAACACCCTGCAAATCGTGCTGGGAGGCGTTCAGAAACTACCTCTTACGCGGATTCTTTTTACGCGGATTCTTTGATGCGAGAGGGGGGACTTGAACCCCCACGAGGTTGCCCCCACAAGGTCCTGAGCCTTGCGCGTCTGCCATTCCGCCACTCTCGCGAACAGGACGAATGAAAACCTTTATCCGGCTGGCCGATCCAATTCAAGCCACTACCGCCATGCGTCTGAAATCGGTCCGCGTCGAACCAACTCCCATCAGCGGCATGACCCAAAAAAATGTCTGTCGATGAATTTTCCGGGACTATTGCATTCATGTAATGGCTGTACTATAGCGAACGCCATTGAGCACGTAACCGTTCTGAAACGGGGAGGTGAGGCTCGGAAAAAACTCTTTAGTCGAGGTCCGGTTAAAATAGCGGCACGATAGCAGAAGATCCTTGTCGGCTGTGGGGACAGCTACGCAGGGACTCGCTCCGGAGAACAAGACGCGCGTCTGTCTGGGGACGACGGGCAAAGGTCTGTCGGATCGAAGGAGGAAGCTATGGGGTTCGAGGGCTGGTGTCGTGATACGTTCGGGGGAGCCGGGAGAGTATGGAAAACCTTGGCGGCCGCATCATTGATTGTGGTACTGGCAGCCGCAACCAGCCGGGCAGGTGATGTCTCAGGCCAGCCCGCAAACAGTCTCAGCGTTACCAATTCCGTAACAATCTATTGCCGCAGGCGCCTGCTGCAGCCTCCGCCAGAACCCACGGCCGCGCCGCCTCCACCCGGAGGTGAGGAGTCGTGGCTCGGCGGTCTGCACATTTCGGGCTACGCCAGCCAGACGTTCGGCATGTGGCAGAACCCGACCAACCTGAGAGCATACACCAGGAGCCGCAACAACCTGGCAGTTGCGCGCTCGCTGCTTCAGATTGACGAGAACTACCGGCTTAACGAGAACAATACGTTCTTCGCGCGCCAATGGTTCGTCTACGAGCCGCCGTATTCGTTCAACAGTGCGAACAACTCGCAGTATGCTCGACGCGGCCCACGCGAGCTTCGGCCACATGATGAACGGCTACTACAACACCTACGAGCTCCGCGACGCGTGGTGGGAAAACAAGACCGGTCCGTTGACCACCTTCGTCGGCAACCAGATAGTGGTGTGGGGACAATCGCTGGCCTTCCGTGTCGGTGACGTGGTCAATCCTGCAAATACCTGCTGGGCCTTTGGCTTCGCCAACCTGGAGCAATCGCGCGACTGCGCAGTGGATGGTGCATCCGATTCTGAACCTGCCGGAATGGGGTCCGCTGACGTCGAACTTCCTCGAGTTAGTCGTGCAGCCGGGCTTTCAGCCGAATTGGCAGCCCAGCGCAGTATCAAGACCCCTACCACAAATACAAAAGCGCCCTCACGGCCGGTCGAGCCTTGCCCTGCCTCCCGTCGGCCAGCCATGGACCGAGCGCGCGATTCGATGTTCAGTACTCGACCAATCCGATATTCGGTGCTGATTGGATTTCCAGCCCTACTGGCCCGTACGTCGACGGGAGGAGCACAAATCGGCGCCACGATGGTGAATCCGCCAGCCTCCCGCCTGTTTTTCCTCTGCCCCCATTCAGCGCGTTGACCCTCAAGGGCTTCAATCCATACGCAGCGTACCTCAAGCGCTTTCCGGGCGGGTTCGCCGTGCAATCTCAACTTGAATAAGGGCAACAATCCGATTTCGCCCATCGGCGACATCTGGACTCGGATCCTCATTTTTCAACCCGGCGATACGGGATACTGGCACGTGCCCGGAATGCAGCCGCAAAACTGGAACGAGGGCGTGCGCTTCCATACTCTGTACGGCGCTACCGAATGGACGGCGCTGTATTACAACGACAACACTCAATGGCGGAGCGCCGTATACCCTAAAATGGACGCCGTTCACGAATTTGTGGCGCTATGGCTATCCCGACATTCAGGAAGCCGGCGTCACGGTTGACCGGCCGGTGCCCGCCCCGGCCTCGATTGCCGAGTATTTCCCGGCGGTGTTTCGCGGCGAGATGCTTTATCACAAATCATACATCGCTCGAAAGCAACGAGTTCCAAAATATGAACGGGCAGCGCTGGACGGACGTGGTGAAATACATGCTTGCCATCGATCTCGACCAGGCCTATGCGCCGTGGCTGACCAGCACAGGCAACCTGTCCGCGAATATTGAAATGATTCAGACCACCATTATGGACAATTGCAAGCTGTGCTACACCGGCAACGACCTGAATGCCCATCAACTCAAGAATGACGTCAGCGTGCTGTTTAACATTGGCACGTCGTGGTGGTGGTCGGACTTTGCGCCGACGTGGACGATGATTTGGAACCCGAAGGGCGACTACCTTCGCACTGTTCCCTTCAATTGTCCTCAATCCACCGTGGACCAAGAAGTACTTCATGAAGTTGCAGGCGATCGAAATCCTCGGCGGCGACAAGATGGAGGGTACCGGCCTGTTTAAGGGCCAGAGCTACCTGCTCGCCCAGTTCCAATACAACTTCAACCTTATGTAGTGCGTTTGGTGCTCCGGATGCGGCAGGCCGTCGGGCCGCCGCATCCAGGCGCAGTTTCGCTCGTTTGTCGGCTCTGTAAACCACCAGACGAAGCGCAACCCATTTTTAGAGAATGCCGGTGGTGCGCATTCGCGAATCGGTGTGGCATTTGAATCAGTGAAGGTGAAGTTTGCCCAGGCCGTGATCGTCGAAGCCGAGCTGCACCGCCGCAGGTTCCCCAACCTCGCCTGCGGAGGGTCGCGCGTTCACAGCACGTGAGACCCTTACGGGGCGCACTCCTGCCAGCAGCCGGTCAGGGGCAGAGCGAGCCCCGCCGACATCACGGCCCGGGGCATGTTTCTCTTTGAAGGGTTAGCTCGCCACGCGGATATGTTGTGCCAAGCGATCCAGTAGGGGCAAGTAGGGACCGCTCACCCTGTAGAGTGCGTGGGCAACAAATCGGCGTCATTAGGCGCGACGCCTGTTTCATCGTTTCCTTGCCTGTAGCCTGGTTACGGCGGACCTCCTCGACAGGCGCGGTGGGCCTGTCCTACATTCTTTGGTCGTGAAAATCTCCATCATCGTCTCGACGCATGCACGGCCCGCTTCCCTGGCGCGCCTGCTGTCGAGCCTCGCGCCTCAGCTTGTGCGCGGCCGTCATGAGCTATTTGTCGCGGAAAATGGAACACCGGCGCCGGCACAAATCGAACCCGCCGACATAGCGCTGATCCATCTCCACGATGCGCGCCCAGGCAAATGCCGTGTTCAGAATCGCGCGATTGCGCTGGCGAGGGGCGAGATCGTCGTCCTTTTGGATGACGACGTGGTGGCCGCCCCGGATTATGTGGCCGCGGTGCAGCGCTTCTTCGACGATTATCCGCATTTCGCGGCGATGAAGGGCCGGATTCTGGCGGCGGAGGACCCGTTGTCGATAGCCGGTCCAATGGCGCCGTATCTCGACCTCCCGATGGTCGACCATGGCGAAGAGGTGCTCGAAGTTCGCGGCGTAATGGGTGCTAACATGGCGTTTCGTGCTTCAGCGTTGCGGATGGTTGGCCCGCTTTGACGAGCGGCTCGGCCCCGGCGCGGCCGGCCATGAAGAAGAGACCGAGCTATCGCGGCGGTTGCGCCACGCCGGCTTGCGAATCGGCTATGCGCCGCGCGCGCTGGTTTTGCATGAAGTCGATCCGGCGCGTGCTGTTCGCTGCGCGATTTATCCGGGTCGCGCGCGAGCGCGGTTACTGCCGGACTTTGCACGAGCGTCATTCTCAAGCAGAAGTCGCACTTAATATCGCGATTGCGGCCATTCGGCTCACACTTGCGCGCGCATTGAATGCGTCGCTCGTTCGTATTGCACGCGAAGAACGCCGCCTGGCAGTCGCCCAGGGAATGCGCGACGGTTTAATGCGCACCGGGAAATAACCGGGTTCCAGAGATAATTTCCAACAGCTCCGTTCCATAACGTTGCCAGGTGTATTGCTCGGCGGTCGCGCGTGCCACTTTCGACGCGTCGCTTCCCAAGCGCAGGAGCAGACTCACGCCGCGTGCCAATGCCCCTATATCGGTGGGGTCGTCAATTACCAGCTCACTCAATTCGCGCGGTATCAGCTCCGCTGCGCCCGTTAGCTTGCTGCAAAGCGCCGGCAAACCCGCCGCCATCGCTTCCATCACTACATTGCCGAAGGGCTCGAATAACGAGGGTATTGCCAGGCCGTCAACTGCGCCGAACAGACGCTCGACATTAGCGCACGCGCCGATAAAAAATACCCGGCCGTCAAGGCCCAATCGGATTGCCCGCCGCCGGTAGGCCGCTGCCGCTCGATCTGCGCCTGCAACGACCAGGCACGCTCGCGAGTCGATCAGAGGCCAGGCGTCAAGCAGAAATCTCAGCCCCTTGCGTGCGAAGCCGTGGCCGATGAACGCGACCGCGGACCAATCTTGGGGGATTCCAAACTCGCACCTTATCTTTCTTGCCAGCGATTTATCACGATTCGGCGCAAAGCGTTTCAAATCCACTCCGTTGTACAATGTGAGGACTTTTGACGGAGCTAACGCAAACGTTTTCAGAAGGTCCTGGCGTACCAGCTCGGACACCGCAATGGCGCATTGGAGATATCGCGATTTGAAGCTGGCTCGCTCCAGCGCAATTTGCACCCGATGGTATGGACTGAGCCGCATCGCCGCCGAGGCCGTCGCGCTTTGCCATCGGTGGGCGGCACGAACATAGCTCGAATGTGCACCACCCCCCGAGCGCACAATGTCAGCATTGAGTGCGCGAGCAAAACTCACGACCAACTCCGCGCCCTCTCTCCGCGCCACTAATGCGACCCGAAGAGCAAAGCTGAGCAATCTCAAAGCACGTCCAAAGGGCAAGGCCGCTACCTGACGCACCACAAGATCGTCACTGTGGCTACGAACTTCATCCGTATAAATCGTGACTTGATGGCCCGCGGCAACGAGAATCCGCGCGGTTAAAAGCAGATCGCGTTCCGTGCCACCGCCTGAGGCATCGAACCGGCGGCTTATGAGAGCAATGCGCATCGGCGTAGGCAGATAGATCGGCCGTTGAAGTGTGGCTGCATAGCAGCGGCCGACATGATAATCGTTGATCGGAGAGGCGGGACGCATCGGCGAGAGGGATCAGAACGGCGCAAGACATGATGGCGACGGTCGCCCCGCGCCATACGGCGCGTCAATGAGAACAGGGGTTGGGAGGAGCGCGGATGATCGAAGTTCAATGTACCAGCTGCCATACGCGTTACCGTATCGACGAACAGGTTTTGCCGGAAGGGCTGCCGACGTTCAAATGCTCACGATGCGGTCACGTTTTCACTTTTGACCCGCGCAAAGCGCGGCTCGATGGACAGAACGAGAGCGCTACGCCAAAACCCCGCACCGCACCCACCTCGACTCGCGACTCATCTGCACGTGCAGGACGTCCGCCGGAAGCGCAGGTGCCGCCGGCCAACGCAGGTACGATGGCCCGCAGCGAGTCGCCATCTTCCTCTCAGAATTCGGAGGCCGCTGCGCAATTCAGGCCGTTCGAGCGCTGACGGCACTCTTCCTCGTTTTGAATCCATTCCGGTCGAGGGTGAAGAGCCAGCCAATAGAAGAGACCAACCAGAGCGGCCCGCCTTGGAGTCGCAGCCTCTACCGCGAGACGAGCCTGATCCCGCAGGAATGATGGCCGCGCCGCAACCGGCATCGCCTCCGCAACTAAGAGCGAAGCAGGCTGAAAAATTCTACTCTCGGCTATTCGCAGGCAAGGATCCGGATGCTGCATCGGGCGCAAATCTGTCTTTTGATTTTGCCGATGAAGAACCGGCCCTCGATCAAGCGCGGTTCACCCGACGAGGCCGGCGTGAAGGCCAAGCGACGGAACCACCGCATCGCGATTCCGAGCGATGGGAAGTTGGCGACGACGGTTCGACATCAAAGGCGGCGCGGCCGAGAGACAATGATCCGTTGGCCGAGGAGGACACGCCTCGCGCAGCCCGCCGCCAGATGCGAACCAGCGAAACTGAGCCGCAGTTCATTGATGACACCAGGTTCGTCGACGAGGAGGAGGCGCCGGTTTACAACCGCGCGATGACTCATTCTGCCCGGTTTTTCCTGCTGCTTATTTTTCTGGTCGGTCTCGGCTTTGGCGCGCTGACCCTGCTCATCCAAGGTGCTCCGGGCAGCTCGTCGGCCGTGCTGAGCTACCTCCCGGTGATCGGTGACCGATTCGTAGTAGCGGCGACGCCGGCGAAACTTGTTGCGTTGCGCGATGTGTATGCCGTTTATCAACATGGCAAAGAAGGGCAGAAGACACTGGTGATTAGCGGCACTGCCGAAAATGTCGGCACCGCATCATTACGCATCGTGCAATTGACCGCAGCTTTGCGCGATGCGGAGCACCGCTCGCTTGCCTCCCAGGCGGTATATTGCGGCAATAGCGTATCGGCCGGGATGATCGGCCAGATGACATCGCACGAGATCGAGTTTTTCCAGAAACTCGAGCCCGCTCGGAGTTTCACGCTAGAGCCGTCAGCGAGCTGCCGCTTTGTCGCGGTTTTCATGAATCCGCCAAGTGTCGCGCATGCCTACGATGTTTCAGTTTCGCAGGCAGTACCGGGGGCGGCGCCAAACGTTGAGGAACCGGCCTCGTAAGCGCGCATTGCATAACCTCACTCGCCTTTCTTCCGCAAGTGAGTTGGACAGGCGGCCTGTGCCAGGGCAACCAGCAGCAGACCGCAGCCAATTGCTCAAGCGAACAATTTGGTGATCAGTTCGGTATCGAGGTAGGCGGTTCCCTCGCGAATCCTGCCGTCTTCAACTCGCAATACCCAGCAGTAGGTTTGTCTGTAGTCAGTACCGTTCTTACCGGTCGCGCGTCCATCGAACACCAGAGCGACCATATTGCTGTCGGCGATCACGTGGCGCAACGTTGGCTGAATCGGCGTAGCCAGCTTCGCGGCCATTCGCGCGCCTGCTCCTTCGAGAAACTCCCGCTTGCTGTTGTAGCGGCCGGACACCGGACTATTTCCGATTACGGTCCAGTGTAGATCGTCTGCAAGGAGATTGTTGAAGGCGGCACGGTCTCCGCCCACCCAGCCATTGAAGGCATCCTCAATCAGTTTGCGGTTTTGCACGGCATCCATCGAATTTTTTCCTGGTCCTGTTCTTCACTAATTTCAATTTTTGTGATCTTGACCCAAGAGAGCGCAAGATGTGAGCGCATTGGCGAGCGTATTGGATAGATCGATAGATTTGTCGACACGTTTCCAAGCACGCCTCTCCGCGTTGATCCATTGGCTACGCCGCAACAAAGGTGCAGCCTGGCTTGGGACGACTAAAGAGGGGACCAGCAGGCCGGCACCAGGAACCCCCGGATCGGCAGCAAACCGCCAAGCTTTGCACTCGCCGCCATTCCCGGGACCGCTGCCCGCGATTTACGGTTCATTCCTCCTTCTCATGCACGATCATTTGTTCGTATTCCTCGTTATCCATTAAATCATCGAAATCGGCAGGATCACTGACTCTGACCTTGATGAGCCAGCCGTCGCCGTATGGATCTTCGTTGACGGCTTCGGGGCTTTCCGAAAGGTCTTCATTGACCTCAAGCACCGTGCCGCTCACCGGCGCATAGACGTCCGAGACGGCCTTGACCGACTCCACCACTCCAAACGGGTCATCCTTGCTGACCTTTTCGCCAATCGAGGGTAACTCTATGTAAACAATTTCTCCAAGTTGTTCCTGGGCATGATCGGTGATGCCGATAGTAGCCACGGCTTCTTCAGCCGCCACCCATTCGTGTTCTTTCGAGTACTTGAGTCCTGGCGGAGCCTCCATCTTCTCCTCCAAAAGCGCTGGGGGCTGGCCCGCCTCAAGCAGCCGGGCGCAGCAGGCATTTAATGAGCTGTAGTGTTCATCAAGCGCGGCCCCATAGCGGTTGTCAAGCGTCGGCCAAGGTCTCTTCTGTCATCATGAACAGAGTTTGCGCAGCGTGCCAGCCGGAACGAAATGGACCTGGTGAACCGAAGCCCTGAGCAAAGCCGAAGAAAGATGAGTCCGCGATGTGTCCGCCACGACGATGGAGGTGGAGCGATCGTCCTGTACGTTAGCCCGCGTAGATCACGCTGATCACACCAAATGTTATGGCGCTGATGAGTGAGGAAAAAAATGATCGTTGGAGTGCCCAAAGAAATCAAACCTGACGAGCGCAGAGTGGCGATGACGCCGGCAGGCGCCTCGGCATTCATGCTGCATGGCCACGAAGTCTATATCGAACGTGGTGCCGGGCTTGGCAGCGGTTTCAGCGACGAGGAGTACCGCGCGGCGGGTGCTCGGATCGTTAGTGCCGCTGCGGTCTGGAATCGCGCCACCATGGTGCTCAAAGTCAAGGAGCCTCTGGCGGCTGAATTTAAATTCTTGCGCCCGGACCTGGTTCTTTTCACGTATCTCCATCTTGCGGCGGAACCGCAGGTTGCCCACGCGCTGCTCAAGCACCGCGTTGCCGCGCTAGGTTATGAGACCGTCCAACTCGAAGACTCCAGCCTGCCATTGCTGGCGCCGATGAGTGAGGTTGCCGGACGGCTCGCGATCCAGGTCGGAGGATGGTGCCTCGAAGCGCAAAACGGCGGCGCCGGAGTATTACTGAGCGGCGCGCCTGGAGTTCGGCCAGGTAAGGTCCTGATAATCGGCGGGGGTATCGCGGGCTTCAACGCCTGCCGGGTGGCGGAAGGGGTTGGCGCCCAAGTGACTATCCTGGACGTGAATCCGCTGCGGCTGCGCTACCTCAATGACCTGCTAAGCAACCAGGCCGTAACGGTAATGTCGAACCGGGCGACCCTCGAAGAGGAGATTAGACAAGCCGACTTGGTGGTCGGCACTGTGCTGGTCGCAGGGGCGCGTGCGCCGCGGCTGATCACGCGGGCCATGATCGCCAAGATGAAGCGCGGCGCTGCGCTGGTGGACATCTCGATCGATCAAGGCGGAATTTCCGAAACCTCGCTTCCCACTACTCATTCCAAGCCGATCTATATCCGCGGCGGCGTCGTGCATTATTGTGTTACCAACATGCCCGGCGTGGTGCCGCACACTTCAACCTACGCCCTGACTAATGCGACCCTCTCTTATGCACTGGAAATCGCCGATCACGGGCTGCTCGAAGCCTGCGCCCGAGACCGGGCTCTGCGGAGTGGGCTTAATACCTACGGCGGCCAAATCGTGCATCCGGCCGTCGCCGAATCGCTGCGGATGAAACCATCTGCGCCCTGGAACGAATAGGGCCCTAAATGGGTTTCGCGTCTACCAGCACAGCAGCGAGAATCGCTGTTTGCTTGCCCTTATTCACCCACGCATGGCTGGTACCGCGCTGCACCACTACGTCGAACGGTTTGAGATTCACCTCCCCCTTATCGAGCAGCATCGTGACCTCGCCGGAGAGCAGCACGACGTAATCTACCGTGCGCGTTTTGTGCATCCCGGGGTGGCGGCGGGTGTCGGTGCGGCAATGCGCGGCGTCCATCTGCGCGAATAATTTGGCCGTACTTCGTTCGCGTTCTTCGGCTGGGATGCTCGGATCCTCCGGCGGGATAGCCGCATAGCGAAAAATAGTTCCGCCCGGCGGCGGTTCAAGTTTGCTCACCAGTTGGGCGGCGTCACCCACGGCTGCATTGTCAGCCGGCGCAACTTCCGTGAACCAGAAAGCGCCAGAAGGCGTGGGTGGTCCGTCAATGATTACAACCGATTTCCCGTCGGAATCGTGGCCGGTAACAACTCGTCGCGGCATTGGCCGCCTCCTTTGCGGAATAATCAGGCTACGACAGGAATGTGCGCCTTCTGTCAAAAAATGGGAAGCGGTCGCGCGAACCCGGTAGCATCGAAGTAGTGAAGTAGCGCCGCGGCAGAAGAGGCCGGTTTCGACATTGGACGGCCTGAACAAAAGATGTGGTTTCGTCGAAACAGAAAAGTGGCAGCCCGAAGAGCTGCGAGAGCGCCCGTAAATAGATGCTCCTCAGGTTTGAGGTGATTCGGCGGCCGCCGAAAATGCGGCCGGATCTACGCTGACCTGGCGGCGATCGCCGCGGTAGCCTTCGTATTTCACGATGCCATCGATTTTTGCGTAAATCGTGTAATCGCGTCCGAGGCCGACGTTGCGTCCCGGATGAATTCTGGTGCCGAGTTGACGCACCAGAATATTGCCGGCTTTCACCGTCTCACCGGCGTAGACCTTGATGCCGCGATGCTGTCCCGGACTATCGCGTCCGTTGCGGGTAGAGCCTTGCCCCTTCTTATGCGCCATAATGGGCTAAACCTCCGAATCAGTTGGTGCTGCAGGCGGGTCCTCTCCGGCGGCGCCCTCATCCACTTCATCGCGGATTACTGTTCCCCGCCTGATTTCCTCGATACGCAACACCGTCAATTCCTGCCGATGGCCATGTTTGCGACGATAGTTTTTTCGCTTTTTTTTCTTGAAGACTATAACCTTAGTGCCGCGCGGCTGCTGAATAATCCGGGCACGCACGGAAGCGTCGGCGAGCGTCGGACGGCCGATTGCTCCCGAGTCGCCGTCGCCGATGGCTAACACCTGGTCGAGCGAAATTTCAGCGCCGACGTCTCCCTCAAGCCGCTCAACCACAATCTGGTCGCCTAATGCAACCCTGTATTGTTTTCCGCCCGTTTTTACGATCGCAAACATAACCGGATCAGAATCCCCCTGCTCCCTTCTGTGCCTTCCCCCAACGGGAGAGAACTAAAGGAAGGAAGCCAGCTTTTACGCAGGGTGTTGAGGCCTATCGTCCAGCAAATGCCGTTGATAATCTTCTCAACGCCCTGATAGTGCGCATTCCCTGCTGGGTCCTCTACAAGAGTCCTCAGCCAGGGATTGCCCGAAGAGCCCCGCTTGATCCTCAATCAAGTCCGAGGCGTTCGCGGCCTTCAGGCGAAATCATCTGAGGGTTCCAAGGCGGATCCCATACGACATCGACGTTCGCTTCGGTGATTCCTGGGATCGAGAGAATTTTGTTGCGCGCATCGATTGCGATTGTCGCGCCCATCCCGCAGCCTTGCGCTGTCAGGGTCATTTTGACGTCAACCTTGTGCGTGCTGTTGCCCAGCGGCGTCAGTTCCATCCCGTAAACCAGCCCGAGGTCAACGATATTCACCGGTATCTCCGGATCGAAGCAGGTCTTGAGTTGCTCCCATACCATGGTCTCAAGATCACCCTCGGCAATCGCGGTCGCAGCGGCTTCGTCGGGGGTCTTGCCCAAAGCATCCGCGTCTTTGCCCGAAACCCTGAACAGCCCGCCATAGGCCGGGACTTGCAGAGTGTAGGTACCACCGAGCGATTGAGTGATGAAGACCTCGATGCCTTTCTCGAGGGTGATCTCGGTTCCCGCCGGAATCTGAATTGCTTCGCAATCTCTGATAATTTCAACGCGTTCCATCGCGGTGCTTATTCCTTTTTAAGTTCTACAATTCTAAGTTGTTGGAGCAGCAAGTGCCAGTCCCCCGAACCTCAGTGGCTCTCCACACCCCTAAGAGGTTCGCGCAAGCAGTCCCTGGAACGTTTCAGCGGGGACCATAACGGACCATCGTTAGACGAAAATGCATCAAAAGGCGCCTAGAAATTAGGCGACTGCCCGACCGATGATCGCCTCTTGAACAAGTTTTGCCATCCAGTATTGAAATGGTGAACGGCCCCCAAATTGTTACCTTTGTCACTTCCATGTTGCGCGTCGGCTATATATAGTATTAACATTGGTTCTTAAGCGTAAGTGTGCTTTATGCTGCCTTCTCTCGCTTACAGCCAAGGGGAGACTCATGCCTGACGGCCGCTAATGAGAGCGATCACAACAGATGTTCAAACCGGCAATTCGGCAACCTTGGAGGAGCTGATCGGACATCATATCCGGTTCAGTACAGCCAAGCCGCGCTCCCGTTTGTCTCGCCACGACTGGTACTACGCTACTGCCCTGGCAGTTCGCGACATGCTGGTCGAGCGAATGCTGGCGACCCAAGCACGCTTTGAACGAATTGGAGCGAAAAAGCTCTATTATCTCTCGTTGGAGTATTTGATAGGCCGTTCGCTTGAGGACAATCTTTTCAACCTCGGCATAATCGATCATTGCCGCGAATTACTAGCGCGAAACGGAATCGGCCTGCAATTGCTGTTTGACGAAGAAGTCGATGCCGGTCTCGGCAATGGCGGCCTGGGCCGCTTGGCGGCGTGCATGCTGGATTCCCTCGCGACCATCGACATGCCCGGTTACGCCTACGGAATCAATTACGAATTCGGCCTGTTTCGCCAGCATATCAACGATGGCTATCAGGTTGAGCAACCGGACAGTTGGCGGCGCGAGATGTCGCCCTGGCTGGTCTCTCGCCCGGAACAAGCTTGCATCATTCCGGTCTATGGGAGGGTCGAGACCCGCGCAACCCGCGATGGGGACCAGCAGCGGCTATGGACCGACCATGGTGTAATCGTCGGTATGCCTTCCGATTTGCCAATCTCCGGGTTCGGCGGCCGAACCGTTAATTACGTTCGATTGTTCGCGGCAAGCGCGTCGGACGAATTCGACATCCAGATTTTCAATGGCGGCGATTATCTCAAAGCGGTCGAGCAGAAGATGGTGTCGGAGACCATTTCGAAGGTGCTCTATCCGTCAGATGCTGCGCAATCCGGGCGTGAGCTTCGACTGCTCCAGGAATATTTCTTCGTCGCCTGCGCGATCCGAGATATCACCCGGGGCTTTTTCGACCGGGGTGAAGACGTCCATGATTTCTCCGCGAAGGTGGCGATCCAGCTCAATGACACTCATCCCGCGCTAGCGATTGTCGAACTCATGCGCAAGTTCGTCGATCAGTACAACCTGCCATGGGATACGGCCTGGCAGATAACCCGCGAGTCGGTCGCATATACCAACCACACGCTAATGCCTGAAGCGTTGGAGCGCTGGCCGGTAGCCCTCCTGCAGCGCGTCTTACCGCGTCATCTCGAAATCATCTACGAGATCGACCGCCGCTTTCTGGCCGAGGCGATCACGCTGCAACCCGACAGTGCAGAGCAATCTAGCGAAATATCGATCGTCACGGAGGGTCCCGAGAAGCAGGTCCGGATGGCGCATCTGGCGATCATCGGCAGCCATTCGGTTAATGGCGTGTCGAAGCTCCATTCGGAGTTGCTCAGAACGCGGGTGGTGCCCCAATTCTGCACTTTATGGCCGCAACGGTTCAACAACAAAACCAACGGCGTGACGCAACGGCGATGGCTGCTGATGGCCAATCCGGGACTTGCGCGTCTGCTCGACGAAAGCATAGGCGATGAATGGCGGATAAAACTGGAACGCACCCGCGAACTCGAACGATTCGCTGATGATGCGGAATTTCAGAGCCGCTTCGCGGCTGTCAAGCGGTCAAATAAGGAGCGCCTCGCCACCATCGTTCATCGGATTGCCGGGGTGGATCTGGATCCAGCTTCCATCGTTGACGTGCAGGCCAAGCGGATTCACGAATACAAACGTCAGCTTCTGATGGTGCTCGGCATCGTGCACCAATACCTCGCCCTGGTCGAAGACGGAATCGAGCCGGTGGCACCGCGTACGTATCTGTTGGCGGGCAAGGCGGCACCGGGTTACTGGGCAGCAAAGATGATCGTCAAGCTGATCAACAATCTCGGCGCAGTAATCAACAGCGACTCCCGCGCCCAAGGCTTTATTAAAGTCGTATTCGCGCCCGATTATCGCGTCTCACTTGCTGAAAAGATTATTCCAGCCGCCGATGTGTCGGAGCAGATTTCGACTGCAGGGACAGAGGCGTCGGGGACCGGAAATATGAAGTTCGCGATGAACGGCGCGTTGACGATCGGGACGTTGGATGGCGCCAATATCGAGATTCGCGACGAAGTAGGCGCCGACAACATGTTCATCTTTGGCTTGAGTGCCCCACAAATCGGCGAACTGCGGCCGGCCTACAACCCGCGCCATTACTATGAACGGGATGCGGGGCTGCGGCGGGTGCTTGACGCGCTTGGTGCGGACCGTTTTTGCCCGCACGAACCCGGTCTCTTCAGGTGGATTCCCGAGACCGTGCTCAATCGCGACGAATATTTTGTAGCGGCCGATTTTGCCGCCTATATCCAAGCGCAAGCCCTAATATCGCGCGAATACCTCAAGCCCGCCGACTGGACCCGGAAGGCGATTTTGAATGTGGCTCGAATCGGCCGTTTTTCCAGCGATCGCACGGTGGCCGAGTACGCGAGCGAGATCTGGGGTCTGGTTAGCATTCGCGACAACGGCCCCCACCAGTAAAAACCCACGTTTCGCCGATGATGCCGCGAGATCTCGCGGCCGGCCGAAATGGCTCGCCCCAAAATGTACAAGCTGCTTACTAGCGGCGGTGCTGGTTAGACCTCAAAGCTCATAAAAGCCGTCGCGCGGCAACCTGCTCAAAAGGGCATATCTATTGCTCGTCCAGCACAGGTTATCCATTGCTGCGGATGCCGGGGCACTGCGCTTGCGCTGGAACGCGTGAAGTCGAACTGCCGGCTGCGCGGGCGGGAGTCAACACGCCGCGACTGGTTTGCATCCAATCCCGGTACCGCCGGCTGGTCGAACCAATCTTGCAATATGTGGCAAAGCTACAGGAAGAATTTTCCAATCGGCTGATTGCGATTGTTATTCCCGAGCTGATCAAGGTTCATTGGTGGGAACATTTGCTGCACAATCATCGTGCGCTCAAGCTCAGGCGTGCGCTGCTCAAACACGGCGGCCCCAGAGTAGTAGTGGTCAGTATCCCGTGGTACATAGACCGTCCCGTCAACTTGAAGGATCTTGCAGCGGCTGAGGAATTCGAAGACTCCGGCTCGGCCGACAACGCGGCGGGCGCTCACGCATAATGACGCCGGCGCCGCGATTCCCCAAGAAGACAACGGGGCGCTATAAAGTTGTTGACCCGCACCGAATTGACGGTTTAGTCGGCGGCGGTTACACTTAGGTACCTTTAAATCGCTCCTGTGAGGGCGGTAAGGTAAACCATGATAATGGCTAATCAGCATACCGGCTGCATCTGCATGCCGGTATTGTTTTGCCCAGTGTTGGCGGATGCAAGTCGTTTGCATACGGCAGTAGCGTCATGATCTTAAGAGCGTCGGTCGCCCTTGACACCGAAGCGATTGGCCGATGCGTCAAACGGATTGCACGGGAAATCGCTGAGCATCACGGCGGCACCAGCAACCTCGCGCTGATTGGGATTGTCCGCCGCGGTGCAAAGCTGGCCGAGCGTATCGCAGCGCTGCTCAACGAAAACGGTGGGCCGAAGGTTCCGGTCGGGACCCTCGATATTTCGTCATATCGCGACGACGGCAAAGGGGTTGCTGGCGATCCACGCCTCCTCGGGCGGCACATTCCGTTTGTGTTAGATGACCGCCAAGTGGTGCTGGTCGATGACGTGCTTTATACCGGCCGCACCGTCCGAGCGGCGCTGACCGCGTTAGCGGACCTGGGGCGTCCCCAATCGATCGAACTCGCGGCTCTGGTTGACCGAGGCGAGCGCGAGTTGCCGATTCGCGCCGATTATGTCGGCAGAAATATCGCGGCGCCTGAAGGCCAGCGGGTTTATGTCAGGTTGATTGAAGTCGATGGAGTCGATGCCGTCTTGATTGGGGAGCAGAAAGCTGAAGCCGCTCCCGCAAAAGACCGGGCGAAGGGATCGTAGCAGCCGCCCAGATGAACAAATGAGGGGCGGAGATACTGCTCAAAGAAAGCACGGCGAGCCGCATTACAGCCTTCAGCAGGGGCGTGATACCGCCGCGCCGGACCTCTGAGGTTCCGGGCCCACGGCACTCGCGGCCACCGCTTCCGGTCGAAGCCGTGAGCGAGGGCCGGGCGCAGCGGCCACAAGCCCTGAGCGGAGCCGAAGGCAAATGAGTTCGCCAGTTCGACCCGCAAGCGGGTCGTCCGGAGGTGCGCAGGAAACGAATCGGTGAAACATGGCGCGACTGGCGAAATCCGATTTGGTCTCGATTGAAGATCTGCCGATCCCTGAGATCGAGCATATTTTCGAGTTGGCGGATTCGTTCACCGAAGCCTTGGCGCGCGGCGAAACCCAGCGAATAGCCGATGGTCTGATCATGGCTACGCTTTTTTATGAACCATCGACCCGAACCCGGCTGAGTTTCGAATCGGCGATGCATCGGCTGGGCGGCGCGGTCATCAGTTCGCCCGATATGCACGCGTCTTCGGCCGCCAAAGGGGAGAGCCTTGCGGACACGGCACGAGTGGTGTCTGCCTATGCCGACGTGATTGTGCTGCGTCATCCCTCCGACGGCGCGGCGCAGGTCGCAGCTGAATATGCGCCGGTGCCGGTGATTAATGCGGGCGACGGCAGCCGCGAGCATCCGACGCAGACCCTGTGCGATCTCTACGTCCTAAGGCGCAAGAAGGGGCACCTCAAGGGACTGACCGTTGCAATCTGCGGCGACCTCAAATTCGGGCGCACCGTCCATTCGCTGATTTATGCGCTGGCACGCTTCGGCGCTAATATCGTCACCGCACCTTTCGGCGGGATGGAAGTGCCGGAATACGTCCTGGATCGGGTGGCAGCAGAACGCAATTACCGATTCTCGACGGTGTCACTCGATGAGTTGAAGTCCCAGGATGGCGGTTTCGATGCCCTGTATCTGACTCCGAATGCCCCGCATCAGATGGCGCTTTTTACGGGCGAGAACCCGCTGAAAAATATGCCCGAGGTCCGTCCGCCAGCCTCGCTCGATGCCTTTTACCTGACCCGGCTGCAACGCGAGCGGCTCGCCGCCTCTGATGCACCGCCCGGCGGCTACGCCCCCTTCGACGCGCGGGCGCTGCGCACCAGCCGCACTCACGATGCGGTGGTGATGCATCCGTTGCCTCGTACCGATGAACTTGCTTACGAACTCGACAGCCATCCACACGCGGTTTATTTCGAGCAAGCGGCGGCGGGAGTTCCAGTGCGGATGGCGTTGATTGCGTGGCTACTGGAAAACCGGCCGCGGCCGGTCAAGCCGGCTGCCCTCTGCCAGGCTGCGATCTCGTTCAAAAGTGGTGCGGTGCCCAGATGTGGGAATCCGAGTTGTATTACCCGCCACGAGGGTTCTTACCTGCGGCCTCGGTTCCGTTTTGCGCCCAGTGCCAATCGCGCGAGTTTGTCGCTCAGATGCGACTTCTGCGAACGGAACTTACGGATCGATTACGTCGGCCATACCAGTTCACGCCGCTATTACCATTTCGACGAAAGCCTTCACGGCTACGTTCGCCAATGGATAGAGGATGGCACTCTCGCCGTGTTTGACACCGTCAAGGAAGCCGAGGAGCGCGGTTATGAGCCTTACCGGCGCGGTCCTCAGCGCGAGATCATGAACAGCGACGAGATTGTCCGCGCATGTGAAGCAATGGCGGCACAGATCGCCGCCGATGCACCTGATCCGACCTCGCTCGCAATCGTCGGTGTCGTGAGCCGCGGAGCATTGTTGGCAACGCGCCTGCGCGAACTGGTCGCCAGACACACCGGTGTGCGTCCACCATGTGCCGCGCTGGACGTTTACGGCGAGACCGCGCTCCATTCCTTCGATGACGTTGACAATTTCGAAGTCGATGGACGCATGGTTGTTCTGGTCGATGACGTCATCAACAGCGGCTGGACCGTGCAGCGCGCGATGACCGTACTATGGCAGCGGGGGCGTCCGGCTGGCGTCAAACTGGCCGTGCTCATCGACCGCGGCCATCGCGCTTTGCCGATACGCCCGAACTACATCGGCAAGAGTATCCCGACGGCGCGAACCGATCGCGTCCAAGTCCGAATTACCGCTGCGAGCGGCGACGGCCGCAAGCCAGCCGACCGGGTGGTGCTATACTCGATGCTGGAATCGCATAAAACAGCCGAGAACAAACTGTGACAAGCCTGATGCTCAAGAGCGGGCGTGTGATCGATCCAATCTCAGGCGTCGATGGCCTCTACGATTTAGTCGTGCTCAATGGCGCAATTGACGCACTCGAACCCGCTGGAACATTTGTCACGCCCGAAGGCGCGCTCGTGCTCGATTGTGGCGGGATGTGGGTAGTGCCGGGCTTGATCGACCCGCATGTGCATTTGCGCGACCCCGGCTTCCCCGAAAAGGAATCTATCCCGAGCGGATTACGCGCGGCGGCGGCCGGCGGTTTTACAACCGTTGCGGCGATGGCAAATACCTTGCCGGTCAATGATTCTGTGGAGACCACGCATTACATGTTGGAGCGGGCGCGCAAGGTCCGTGGCGCGCGCCTGGTTCCCGTTTCCGCCGTAACCAAGGGTTTGCAGGGATGCGAGCTGGTCGATTTCGACGCGATGATTCAGGCAGGCGCGCGGATGTTTTCCGACGATGGGATCCCGATTGACGATCAGGCGGTGCTCGCCCGCGCGTTCGACGAGGCGGCGCGAACGGGATTCGCCATTTCGCTGCACGAGGAGGATCGGGCGCTCGGTGCAAATGGCGCGATGAACGCAGGCGAAGCTTCCAGGCGTCTCTGCGCCGCAGGAATTTCGGTGACAGCCGAGAGCTTGCGAGTACGCCGCGATCTCGCGCTTGCGATCGGTTCGGAGTCACCCGTTCACATCGCGCATGTCTCCACCGCCGAAACCGTGGAGCTAATCCGCGCCGCAAAAAAGCGCGGGGCTAATATTACCTGCGAAGTCACACCTCATCATTTCACCCTCGACGACAGTGCAGTTCTGGTATGGGGACCGAACGCGCGCATGGCGCCGCCGCTTAGGAATCGCGCCGATGTCGAAGCGCTGGTTGACGCGATGGCCGATGGTACTATCGACATGATCGCCACCGATCATGCTCCGCACGATCCCGCATCAAAGCGCATGAATGAGTTGGGCAGCCTGTTTGGCCCGGGCAAACCGGTACCGCGCCTTGCCGTAGATGAGGCGGAAACGTTGGCGCATGCCGCCAACGGCGTCGTCGGACTTGAGACCGCCCTCGGGCTGGCGTTGTCGCTGGTGCATCGGGGAATTTTCAGCGCTGCCAGAATGGTCGAAATGATGGCGGTGAATCCCGCGCGGCTGCTGCGCCTGAGCGAAAACGGCTGCCTGGCGGCCGGCGTGCCTGCCGATATCACCATCATCGATCCGAACTGCGAATGGACAGTGGAGCCCGTTAGGTTCAGGTCGAAGGGCCGTAATACCCCATTTGCCGGAATGCGACTAAGGGGGCTGCCTACAGCAACCATTATCGGTGGCGAAATCGTCTTCGATCGCCGGGAAGCGGCGGTTCAATAGTGGCGCGCGAGGCTATCCTGGCGCTTGCCGACGGCCGTGTCTTTCGGGGCCGCGCGTTTGGCGCGCTCGGCGAGGTCACCGGCGAGATGGTCTTCAACACCGCGATGACTGGCTATCAGGAAATTTTGAGTGACCCTTCGTACAAGGGCCAGCTCGTGTGCATGACCTATCCAGAAATCGGCAACGTCGGTATCAATCGTGAGGATGAAGAGTCGGCGCGAGTTTACGTCGAGGGATTCATTGTAAGGGAGTACGTGCCGCGGCCGTCGAACTGGCGATCGGAAATGCCACTGGGCGAATACCTCCAGTTAGCAGGCGTGCCTGGCATCGAGCTTATCGATACCCGTGCACTGGTGCGTCATATCCGTACCACCGGCGCTCAGGAGGCGGTGCTCTCCAGCAAAAATCTCGATGCAGACGAACTGGTGGCCAAGGCCAAAGCGTCGCCGGGTCTGGTCGGGCGCGACCTGGTCAAGGAAGTCACGTGCGATCAACCCTATGACTGGGAAATAGCGGACTGGGACATCACTGCCGGCTACCGGCGGGCGGCGCCTGCTGAGCTACGCGATGCGCCTCTAGTCGCAGCCCTCGACTATGGCATCAAGCGCAATATCCTGCGGCGGCTGGTTGCCGCCGGCTTTCGCGTTAAGGTAATGCCGGCGAAATCGACCACTGAGCAAGTCCTGGCGGTGAACCCCGACGGGGTATTCTTGTCGAACGGGCCGGCCGATCCGGCCGCAGTCCTTTACGCGCACGAAACTGTCCGCGGCTTGCTGGACCGCAAACCTATCTTCGGCATCTGTCTGGGTCATCAGATTCTGGGGCTGGCGTTGAGCGGAAAGACCTACAAGCTAACCTTTGGCCATCACGGCGCAAACCATCCGGTTATCGACCTGCGGACCAGCCGCGTCGAGATAACGTCGCAAAACCATGGCTTCGCGGTGGATCCAGATTCTTTGCAGGGCAAGGCCGAATTATCGCATCTGAATCTGAACGACAAGACGGTCGAGGGGTTACGCGGCAAAGGTCTGCCGTTTTTTTCGGTGCAGTATCATCCTGAGGCATCGCCGGGACCACATGACGCCAGTTATCTCTTCACCCGTTTCCGCAAACTGGTCGAAGCGTTCCCACGGTACGGACTCGACGCTCTGGATCAAATCGAATCAGCAGGTCGTACAGGGGCGGCTCTTGAACCAGCCTCTGAGGAATAGCCGGAAATCGTTTTCACGTGCCGCGTAGAAAAGACCTGAAATCGATTCTCCTAATCGGGTCGGGGCCGATTGTTATCGGCCAGGCGTGCGAATTCGACTATTCAGGCACTCAGGCAATCAAGGCTCTGCGCGAAGAGGGCTTGCGGCTAATCCTGATCAACTCCAATCCCGCCACTATCATGACCGACCCTGAACTCGCCGACCGCACTTATATCGAGCCGATGACCATGGAGATCGTCAGCGGGATAATCGAGCAGGAGCGGCCCGATGCTCTGCTGCCGACGGTCGGCGGGCAGACCGCGCTGAATCTGGCAATTGATCTGGCCGAAGCCGGCGTCCTTGATCGCTTCGGGGTCGAGTTGATTGGCGCGAAACTGCCAGCGATCAAAAAGGCCGAGGATCGCAATCTGTTCAAGCAGGCGATGGTGAAAATCGGACTCGAAGTGCCCGCCTCTGAAATCGCACATTCGATAGCCGATGCCGAGCGGGTGCTATCGCGAATCGGCTTGCCAGTAATTATTCGTCCCTCGCGCACCCTGGGCGGTACCGGCGGCTCGATAGCGCGCGACGCGGAGGATTTTCGCGTCAAGGTGCGATGGGGCCTCGAAATGTCGCCGAGCCACGAAATTCTCATCGAGCAGTCGGTCGAGGGCTGGAAGGAATTCGAGTTGGAGGTGATGCGCGACACGGCTGACAATGTCGTCATTATCTGCTCGATCGAAAATCTCGACCCGATGGGGGTGCATACCGGCGACTCGATTACCGTCGCGCCCGCCCAAACGTTGACCGACAAGGAATACCAGTTGATGCGCGATGCGGCGCTCAAGATTATCCGCGAAATCGGGGTCGATACCGGCGGTTCCAATATTCAGTTTGCGGTTAACCCTGCCAGCGGGCGGATGGTCGTGATCGAAATGAACCCGCGGGTCTCGCGAAGTTCCGCATTGGCGTCCAAGGCAACCGGATTCCCGATCGCGAAAATTGCCGCGCGACTAGCGATCGGGTACCGGCTCGACGAGATCCCGAATGACATCACGCGGATGACGCCGGCGTGTTTCGAGCCGACGATCGATTATGTAGTCACCAAGATTCCGCGCTTCACCTTCGAGAAGTTCCGCGGCGCGGCTGATGAACTCGGCCCCCAGATGAAATCGGTAGGCGAAGTGATGGCGATTGGGCGCACTTTCAAAGAATCGCTGCAAAAGGCGCTGCGCTCGCTTGAAATCGGCTCCTACGGGCTCGAAAGCCGGGGCCAAGGACTTTCGCACGAGGCGGCGCTCGCTGATATCAAGGGTCGGCTCGCACAACCCAACAGCACTCGTATCTATCATGTAGCCGATGCGACTACGCGCTGGCATGCCAATTTCCGAGATCCATCGGCTGACAAAAATCGACCCCTGGTTTATTGACGCGGTTGCCGAAATCGTTGCGGCCGAACGGCGCATCGCGGCCGAGCCGCTCTCGCCAAAATGGCTGGAGACGATTAAGGCGATGGGCTTTTCTGATCGCCGTATCGGCGAGTTGAAGGGGACCTCGGAGCAGGCAATTGCTCATCGGCGCCGCGAATTCGGCATTACCCCGGTTTTCAAAACGGTTGATACCTGTGGCGCCGAGTTCCAGGCATTTACGCCCTATCTCTATTCCACCTATGAGGGCGAGGACGAATCCAATCCCAGCAGCCGGCGGAAAATAATGATTCTCGGCGGAGGTCCCAACCGCATCGGCCAGGGAATCGAATTCGATTATTGTTGCGTTCATGCCAGCTTGGCGCTGAAGGAAGACGGTTTCGAGACGATCATGGTCAATTGCAATCCGGAAACCGTCTCGACCGACTATGATATCTCCGACCGCCTCTATTTCGAACCGCTGACGTTCGAGGACGTGATGGCGATCGTCGAGCGTGAGCGGCCCGACGGGGTTATTGTCCAATTTGGCGGTCAGACTCCACTCAAACTCGCAGTGCCGCTGGAACGGGCGGGCGTGAAGATTCTCGGCACTCCCCCCGATGCAATTGATCGGGCGGAGGACCGCGAACGTTTCAACCAACTGGTTGAAAAACTGGGCCTACGGCAGCCAACCGGAAAGTTGGCGCGCACCGCCGAGGAGGCAATCCGCGGCGCCGCGGGGATTGGCTATCCGGTGCTGATCCGGCCTTCATATGTGCTCGGCGGCCGGGCGATGGAGATTATCGCCGACGAGACTCATCTCAAGAGCTATCTGGAACAGGCGCTGCACGCCTCAGAAGAGCGGCCGTTGCTGCTCGACCGTTATCTCGATGGGGCAATCGAGGTCAACGTTGACGCAATTGCCGATGGCGAGCGCGTGGTAATCGGCGGCATCATGGAGCACGTCGAGCATGCTGGAATCCATTCCGGCGACAGCGCCTGCACGCTGCCGCCGCGCACACTAAGCAGGCATATCCAACAGGAGCTTGCAGCTCAGACCCGCCTGCTTGCACGCGAACTTGGGGTGGTGGGGCTGATCAATATCCAGTACGCTATTTATCAGGGCGACGTCTATATACTCGAAGTCAATCCTCGCGCATCACGCACGATTCCATTCGTCAGCAAGGCGATAGGTGTGCCGCTGGCGAAGCTTGCCGCGCGAGTGATGGGAGGAAAGACGCTGCGCCAATTAGACTTCACGTCGGAGCGCGTGCCTGCACACGTCGCCGTCAAGGAATCGGTGTTCCCTTTCATGCGATTTGCCGGCGTCGATACTGTCCTCGGACCCGAGATGAAATCGACCGGCGAAGTGATGGGCATCGACCAGTCATTTCCGATGGCATTCGCCAAGGCGGAGTTGGCCGCCGGCACGGATTTGCCGCTGAGCGGGATGATATTCGTCAGCGTGCGCGATTCCGATAAACCGTCGCTCGAACCAGTCGTACGCGGGCTCGCAAGGATGGGTTTTGGGCTTGTCGCCACCGGCGGCACGGCGCGCGATATTGAACGATTCGGCATCGAGTGCACGGCGGTCAACAAGGTTACTGACGGCAGCCCGCACGTGCTGGACTTGATGCGTGACGGACGTATCGCAGCTGTAATCAATACGCCCGATGAAGAAGGCACGGCCGATTCCTTCCTGATCCGGCGCACGGCGTTGGAGTTGAGAGTGCCGTTTTTCACCACTATCGCCGGCGCTGAAGCCGCGATCGAAGCGATAGCGGCTCTAAAGCTAAATCCCCTCCGTGCCCGCGCGTTGCAGGATTATCATCGCGGCTGATGGCACGATTCGCGCCTCCGCGCCCGCGGCCTGCCGCCGCCTCCCCTTATTCTTCGCTGCTCGCTACTCAATCCTCGCCATTTGCCGCAGCCTCGCCACTTACGGCAGATATCGGAAACGCCCCAGGCGTCGGGCCGCGGCGCAGAGCCTCACTGCGGGCGCGTCAGATCGCTACTCTCGCGGACGCGTTGATGCATCTGCCGTATCGATACGAGGATCTGCGGCGGCGCGACGAGGTCACGACATTGCGCCCCGGTGCGACCGCGGTGCTGGAGGGCATGCTGCACAACACCGCGGACCGGCCGATGCCGGGACGGTGGTCGCGCCGGATCGCTACCGGGTTTCTCAAGCAGGCCTCGGGCAAGGGAATCCGTGTGGTCTGGTTCAATCTGCGAAGCGGGAGCCTGCCTGCAGGTGAACCACTGGTGTTGTCGGGACGTGTAATCAGCACGCCGAACGGAGTCCTCGAGCTCGTTCATCCGGAAATCCATCGCTTGCGTAGTGGCTCTGCTCCTACCATCCGTCCAATCTATAGTCTGCCGGCCGAGGTTCCGCAGCGTCTGTTTGCATCGATTGTCGGACGGGCTCTCCAACACGCTAGCCGTGCTGGCCTCGACGCTATCCCGCCGGAGCTGCGTATACGGGAAAACTTGTGCGAGATCGTGGAGGCTCTGCGCTACCTGCATCAGCCGCCTCCCGACGCGAACCTGGAGCAGTTGCAGATCGGCGAAACCGCGGCTCATCACGCGCTTGTCCTCGACGAGCTGTTTACTTTCCAGTTAGCACTAGTGCGGGAACGAGCGCGCCTGCGAACCAGAGCAGGCGCTGAGCTCAACGGTCGAGCGCGTTTGACTTCCGAACTGAGGGCATCGTTGCCGTTTGCCCTGACGGCATCGCAACTTCGCGCTATTGACGAAATCTCAGCAGAGCTTGCCGGGCCATCGCAGATGAACCGTATTCTTGTCGGCGACGTAGGCAGCGGCAAAACATTGGTCGCCTTCCATGCGGCCCTGCGCGCGGTTGAATCGGGCTGGCAAGCCGCGATCATGGCGCCGACTGAATTGCTCGCCGAGCAGCATTTCGCCAATTTTAACCGGATGTGCGGGCGGCTCGGCATCACCGCTGCCCTGTTGACTGGACAGGTTAGCGCGCATGAACGAGGTAGACTTCTGCGAGCGCTCCGGCGCGGGGAGATCCCAGTGGCCTTTGGTACCCATGCTTTGATCCAGGAGGGGGTGGCGATGCGCCGGCTGGGAATCGCGATTATCGATGAACAACATCGATTCGGGGTTTTTGATCGCGCCCGGCTAATGGCACTCGGCTCGCAAGCCAACGTGTTGCTGATGACGGCAACGCCGATTCCACGCAGCCTGGCAATGGCGCTGTTCCGCAGTCTCAACGTTTCATGGCTCGACGAGTTGCCGCCCGGACGAACCGCAGTGGCAACGGAAGTCGTCAGCGAAGATGCGCTCGCTTCGGTGGATTCGAGAGTCCGGGCCGAGCTGGAACTGGGACGGCGCGCTTACTACGTGCTGCCCCTGATCGAAGGCGAGCAGGACGATCCGGATTCGGTAGTCGCCACCGCCAAGCGGCTCGGCGATGGACCGCTCAAGGGATTTCCCATCGGTATGTTGCACGGCCGGATGCGGCCCACGGATAAGGACGAGGTGATGCGCCAGTTCCGTGACGGTGCGGTGCAGGTGCTGGTCTCGACCACTGTAGTCGAGGTCGGGATTGATGTCCCGCAGGCAACGATTATCGTCATCGTCGCCGCTGAGCGTTACGGGCTGGCCCAATTACATCAACTGCGCGGACGTGTCGGGCGCGGCGCCGAAGCCTCCCAATGTTGCCTCATCGTTTCGCATCAGGCCGGGCCGCAGGCACGCGCACGTGTTGAACGGCTGGCGCAATGCAAAAGCGGGACGGAAGTCGCGCAGCTAGACCTGCGGATGCGCGGACCGGGTGATTTGTTTGGTGCGCGCCAGACCGGCGCCCTGCCCTTGCGTTTCGCCACCTTCATCCGCGACTTCGCATTAATCCAACAGGCCGGCGACCTGGCGCAAGAATGGCTTCAACATGATCCCGAACTTACGGCGGCAGCATCCAGCGGACCGCGAAGCGCGCTCACCCGAATGCTGGAATTCGGTTTCAGCCTCGGCGATGTGGGTTAATAGGAAGAATGAGGTGTAGGCGGCGCCATGCCTTTATCGCTTCTTTGTGGCATGTGCTGGATTCCCCATTTCGGCCTTGCCAGCTCGATGCCTATTACGAGGAATGGGCTAGCCGGCACTTCGCAGCAGGGGAGCGCGGACGGGAGCCCGAAGGTGAGATATATCAATAGGGAAGCTGCCGAACATGAAAGCCCCCGGTGTGATTGTGTCCCGAGGCCCGGTTAGTTTGGATGCGCCCGCTGGGCTGTCCTCCTTGAGTGGGGAATTACCGAACCTGCGCTGGCATATCATTGTTCAGCACGGTAAGTTCCTGTCCTGCCTGCAGAATCTCTGCGCCTTCTTCATAAATTAGATCCCGGTTGCGCTGATCTATACCAGAGGCGAATCCACCAGCGGCGCGATCTGATCGGCTTAGCACAGCAATGTAACGTTGATTCCACCCTCTCCATTCGTCAGGCGCTTGGAGTTTCTGGGCGTCTTCATAGGTCGCTTTCCAAATAGCCAATTGGGTAGCCAAGCTGAAGAGTCCAATCGTCGTCTCCAATACGAGGCGTCTCAGCGAGGACGCTGAACGTTCTCAGGCTCGCGCCCACGTCGCGCGATTCCTGCTGAATCTGGAGGGCTTCAAGGCCCTCGCGATTACCGCAAATAGTGACATTCTCGCCGTCATCTTCGAAGTTGAGAATTATGCTCATTGGAGTTGATTCTTCACCCAGGCTACGCCGCGCTCGTGCGCTTCAAGCGCCAGTTCCCAGGTAGGAGCCCGTTTCATCCAAGCGCCGGGCGGATGCTCTCGGTCGCTTTTGTCGAAGAGCATCGTCTCGAACAGCAAGGGCGGGCTGGCGCGCAATGAATGATCTAGCCCGATAAAAACGGTCGATATCCACCAATTCGCGACCGTTTCGAGTTTGAGGATTCTATCGTTTCGATATTCGTCGAGCCAGCGCGCCCAGGTCGTGAGGTCGCATGGAACAGGGATTTTACCGTCGAGGATGAAGTAATCGTCAAAGCTCATAGCTCCCGGTGTTCATACTCAACACACGCAATCTCCACACACCGACCATCGGTGAATTTGACCCCGTAGCACCACCACTCCCTCGTTTTGCTGTCGTAGGTGTAAAACTGGAGCATGCCGTGAAAGTTGGTGTCGAACAGTCGCCGGTCGGGATAGCGCGCATACAGCCGATGAGCGGGAAATGGGGCTAAGGGCGGTCGCTTTCTGGCACTTCTTCATAAGTAACAATGCGGTAGACAAGGCGGCCGCCGGTGGTGATGGTGTAGCGCGCAATGGCTGCGAGGCTGGAATCGGTCTGCCGGTGGAGACCACGCATGGTGAGACCGCGCTCGGCCGCGTAGCGAAGCGCGTCGCGCTCAAAGTAATCAGCGCGAAAGTGGCGATGGCGGGCTCGACCCTACGATACTGGAGAGAGCCCACCTTAAAAAAGCCAATAAATTCGCCCGAATATCGGCTCGCTTATCATTTCGTCCCTCGACAGTGCGGCAGTGCTATTGTATGTTCAAAGTTGCTATATACATCATGAATTGGCGTTTCCATGCCGAAGTTATCGGCTTCGACCCAAAAACGACGAATCAGTCCTCAGGCGTCGCTAACCTCCGGTCAAGCGCGAGTTTTATAGCGCAGGCTTGAAATAATTATGGAAGAATTAGACTACGTCCGCTTCTATCTTCTCAAGTCAGTGCGGAACAAAATCCGCCCATGCTTGCTCGCAGGTGCCATGGCCCTGTCGTTCTACGCTACCGCACAAGCCCAGGTCAGCGTGACGACGTATCATAACGACAACCGGCGCATCGGTTGGAATCCGTCTGAGACCATCTTGACGTCGTCAAATATGACGCCCAGCACTTTCGGGCTACGTGCATCAACTCCACTGGACGACCAAGTGGATGCGCAGCCGCTGATCGTGGCGAATCAGATGATCACGGGACAGGGTGTACATACCGTCGTCTATGTAGTGACCGAAAACAATACCGTCTATGCGATTGATGCGACGAGCGGAAAAATCCTGAAAAGCGGCCATTTGGGCCGCCCAGTGCCCCAACCTCTCAAGTGCAATAATAACGGTCCCAACGTAGGAATCACCAGCACCCCCACCATCGATGTGGCGAAGCAGACTATCTATGTGATGGCTTACCTGCTGATCGGGGGACAGCCGGTTTACCGATTACATGCGCTTAATCTCCAAACGCTGGGCGATAAACCCGGCTCGCCGATCGCCGTCTCGGCGTCGCATTCGCTCGCAGACGGCACAACTTACGACTTTAATTCACTAGTTCAGCGCCAGCGTCCGGCTCTATTGGAGTCCGGCGGGAACGTCTACGCCGCTTTTGGTAGTTTCTGCGATTTTGCGTTCGGCCGGTCGCGAGGCTGGCTCCTGGGCTGGAACGCTTCAACCCTGGCTCCACTCGCCGCGAATGAACTCACCGACAATCTGACCTCGGCCCAGACCAAGGGGACTAATTACTTTCTTTCCTCCATCTGGATGTCGGGATACGGGATCGCAGACGATGGGATGGGAAATCTTTTCTTTGCTACCGGCAATTCCGACCCGAGCCTAAACACATACGGCACCAACAATATCGAGGAAAGCGCCGTCAAGATGCCGGAGTCGCTTAGCACTGTTCTCGATCTGTTCACACCGTCGAACGCCTTTACGCTCGACAAAGTGGACGAGGACTTTGGCTCCGGAGGAGTGCTGGTGGTGCCAGATCAGCCTGGTCCAATGCCACACCTCGCAGTGGCAGCGACCAAGGACGGCCGGCTTTTCATCCTGGACCGTGATGCCATGGGAGGATTTCACAATCCTGATATTCCTGCCAACGTAGCCGCGGGGAGATGCTGGTGTGGCCCGTCTTACTACCAGGGCGCAGATGGTATCGGGCGCGTGGTAACCAGCGGTGGCATGATTATCAAAGGCGTCGGATCGCAGTCGAACCTCAAGACGTGGACGATCAACACCGCGCTCACTCCTGCGCTTACACTGGAAGCTTCCTTTACCTTTCCGACGACTAAGCAGGACCCTGGCTTTTTCACTGCGGTCTCGTCCAAGGGTACCATCGCTCAAACCGCCCTCATCTGGGCGGTTGCGCGCCCGACCGGCTCCGACCACCATCTGACCCTTTATGCCTTCAATGCGAAGCAATCCGGGGGCACGCTGCCGCTGTTGTGGTCAGGAGCCGCCGGCTTCTGGCCCAACCTGGGCGGCAATGCGAACGTGGTTCCCGTCGTGGCGAATGGCATGGTCTATGTGGCCAGTTATCGCGCATTGTCCATATTTGGCCTGACTTCGCATCGAGCGCAGACGAAGGTGCAATTGATCCCGCCTCCGCCGGTGCCTGAATCAACGCCTGCTGCTGCTCTATTCTGGGGCACGGTGAGAAGCGTTCATGGTTCTCGCGTTGTGCTCGTACTGCGCACCGGGGAATTGCTTCAGGTCGATGTCAGCGAGGCGTGGAAGGCAGGTACTACGGTAGTGCCGGTTGTTGGAAAGAACGTCTCCGTCAATGGCAGGCTCGATGAAAATGGCCTCCTGCATGCGGATATCATGTGGCGCGCCAAAGAGCAGGCGAGTTGGGGCGCAGATAAGCGAGATTGAGCAGGACCCATTTGTCGCCGAACCCGCAAGGGCATCTGGACGCCGAGCAGTTCCACAAGGATGATCCCCGGCTGGCTCCAGTCGATCTGCCTCAATTTCCACCAAACCAGCCACCCCGTCCGTACAGCCAGTCTAGTCCGGGTGCGCGAGCCGATTATCGGCACTCAGTCGGCCGCTCGAGCGCTTACGACCCGTTCTTGCGCAACCTTTTCGAGCGGTTGCCGTTTTCGACGAAGGCTGCCAGCGCCGACCGCTAAAGCTCTGCGCGAAAAGCGCGATACTTTCTGGCCTGGCGCAAGAGGCGCACTAGCGTACTAGGCGACATCTCGGTCGAACCTCTAGGCCTCCCCGGTGTTGATATTTGTATCCGACGAACGCATCTGCACTGGCCGAGGCAAAAGCAGCGACGAGTTGCTCGAAACCCGATTAGTTCGCAGCTAATCGAAGCTTTGCTATCCTACAGTATCTTAATTCGCTTGACAAAATGTAGAGTCCCGATTACTGTCCGTTCGCGAAAGACATCTCGGGATGAAAGGAGGTAAAAACGTGAACACCATGGAGGAAGAGAAGCAACGTGACCACTTTAAAGATTGCTGTGTTCTTCTTCCTCGTAGGCTGCTCGGCTCGGCTCTTCGGATCGTCGACCGCTCAAGCCGCCTTGTTGACTGTTGGTCGCCCGAGCAACCCGCCATACGGTGGGCAGGTGTGCGCTGACGTGAGAAGCGCGAGTATCACCCCTGGTACCGCAGTTCAGGACTACGACTGTTTTGGGGACTTGAACGAGCAATTCGAACTCTTCGGATTGAACATATACGCGCTGGGAAATACGCGGTGTCTCGACGTCTCTGGAATCTCGGTCGTATCCAACACATGCTCAAGCTCTGTTAGCCAGGAGTGGTACTACTTCAATGGGCAGATCATAAACTATAATACTGGCGACTGCTTAGATGGCACGACACTCGCCAACAATAAACAACTCGTGATCAACCCATGCAATGGCGCGAGTAGTCAGAGTTGGCAGATCAAGTGAAGCTCCAGCGTACTCACGCTGGCATGCTTGTCGCAGCCAATCAGCAGCGCATCGCCCGCCGCTCACGCACTATGATAACTCTCGCGAAGGTGACCGTCCGTAGTCGGGTGTGCGGAGCTAGTCTGCAAACGGCGCGGCGTTGGCTGAGCTGGGGTGTCTTTGGTTTGAAAGCAGCGGCGTCTGGGCGGCCGCGGCTGTTCCGGCAGGGGCCTCTCGCAAGTGATGTTATCGAACGTTCCCACGGGTTTAATCTCCGGGCCAGGGGCGCCCCTCTATTCTCGACAAATAATGCACGAGACCGGGCGTCCATCCACAACTGCAAATTTCGTATCGGGGATTCGCCGGCGTGCCCAGCCGAGCCCGAAAACCACGTGTCCCTAACCCCTGCGCTGGGCGAACAGGTTATGGACCAAGATTCTACCAGCGGGAATTGCTTGGGGTATTTCAGACAGGTATTCGAATGCGTCCATAATTATCTCCCGGCGCCGCAGGCGCCTTTGTCCCGCCAGCCCTGAGCGCGGGCGGTAGTGTCCCGCTGCAATTCCTCATGCACCCAGCGCCAATGCTCAGCTCGTGTCTGCCGGTTCGATTCCTCCCGCCAAGCTGCGGTCGCTGCGCTCAACGAAGCGTATCGTGACATGACAATCGGTTCGTACCAAAGGCTATTCGGCTGGTGAACTAACGCTCACGGCCGCACACGGGCCCGGCGTAGCCGCACGATGATGCTCCAGCCACCGCCACAAATTGCGCCTGTCAATCCTTTCATTGTGGCCAAGGCATTGGTTTGGAGACTTTTCGTAGGTACAAGGGATGCTCGGGGCTACCGTCCTTATTGATTCCCAGCGCATGCAGACTGAAGTCCGCCAAGAGTTCGCGCATTTGTTGATGTCGGTTGAGCAGACTAGCGTGGCGGCCCGAGCCGACGACGATGATGGATTCGGTCTCATGGCACCCTTGAGCAATGTTATGAATGTAATCGTCGTTCTCGGGACCGACAGGGTCTTGGCCGGTTTTTGCCGCTGCCCTTAGTGCAGCGGGGTCGGTAGATCTTAGCGCAAAGGCATTTACGACCCAGAGGCCGCCATATCCCCAGGCTCGTACCCACTGACAACATTTGAGCACGTGGATCGACGATAGTTTCATCCGCGGTTGATGGGTTGGGCATAATAAAAACCGCCATCTTGGCCCCGGAATTCCAGCGCCGCCATAAGGTGTATCGGTACTTGCGACTGAAGTCGAAATCCGCCCGGTTTGCCAGTCATGGAAGAGCGCACCAGTCATGCTTTTCCCTCTGCCTGGCTACGCTTACCCTCAACTTCACGAATCTCAACCAAGTCGCCGCGCAACCTGGCTGCATGGCATTCGCGGCAAACTCGCTTGATCGGCCTACCCATCCGGTCACGATCGGGGACGACGGCTGGTCGCTGATGACACAGGATGCAAAGTTTCACGGACCGCTCGGGCGAAGCTTTTCGCAGTCCCGACGCTTCTAACGGCGATTCGATATCTATAAGGGCCAGCGGTTGGCTTAGCATCCTGCTCGAAAACGATGCTTTTGGCGGTGGTCAGCGCTCGAGTCATTTTTCAGGCCAATTCATCGAGCACTTACGGCATCTGTCCGGTTGCCCGAAGTCCAGAAATGATGCGCGGCATGCGCTACAATCTCGAATTCTTTTTAGTGACTGAACAGTTAGGCATCCGACCTACCTTTCTGGTGCGCATTGTGGAGTTTGTGTCCTGTTTGGCTAAGTCTCTCACCGTTCACGCGGTTCCCGGTACGGCACGCCGCACAGCTCGAATACCTCCCGCTCTGATTGCGGGACGATCTGCTCGCCCGTCTTGGTTCGTTCGATTACGCCGTAGGCGTGGAGCTGAAGCCCGCGCCGTAAGGCGCTGGCGGCCAGCTGTGTATTCATCTCGGCCGAGCCGGTGCGCACGACCAGTGACACGAACCAGCGTTCGCGGGTGGTCGCGAATAGGTCGATGCTTACGCCCGATGCGGTATGCTTGGCGAGTTTGTTGAGAGCGCCCATGTGGGAATGCCATTCTTGTTCGGTCGCTTCGTTAGTACGCCTTTGGTCAACCACTGTTCGATAAGTTCGTCAGGGAGGGATCCTGATTTGGTGAACAACTCGCCTGGACTGCGGACTAGCCCGATGCGCGGCACATATAGGATCTCGATGTCACCCACTTCCGTCTTGCCGCGCCGCAGCGAGCCGGCGATGCAAACCTGCTCACAGCGTGGCGTAAGTGCTTCGACCAATTCGTCGCCGATTCGGCGTGCGAAGTCGGCGGGCCAGCGGGGTGTTCCTGGTTCGATGCTCACGATTGCATCCCCATTTCGTCGCTCAATTTCGTAGTCACGCGGAAGGAAGGCTCGCTCACAGCGTTTCCTTATCCCGCCGTGCCTTGGCGTATTTTGCTCCACTCGCTGCATGCCCGCGCCGTTTCCTGGCCGATACCGAGTTTGCAGGCGATAGTCAGAGTCATTTGCTCGACCTTGGGATCGAGACGATCCGGGTTGTCACCGCCGTTTCTAAGCGCCAAACCCGGCAGGGCTAGGGCCAACCATTTGCGTTCGTTCGGTGTTAGAACATTGTCGGTTGATGCCATTGCGCTCCCTTATTTGGTATTCAATCGGCACATGATGGCTGGAAAAGTGGATAGAGGGCAGTCCAAGGCGTTGATTCAAGTTCGCTGATTGTCTAGTGAAACAGGGATTTGGAGCGGACTTGCAATGCGCTCGGGGCTGGAATTCGGTTTCAGCCTCGGCGATGTGGGTTAATAGGAAGAATGAAGATGTAGGCGGCGCCATGCCTTTATCGCTTCTTTGTGGCACGTGCTGGATTCCCCATTTCGGCCTTGCCAATATAAGCTAAGCATAGTGGCTGCCAAGTCAAAAGAACCTAGACGCAAACAGACCCTTCAAGTACGGCGGGAAATTTCCGCAGGCGGAGTTGTCTGGCGCCGGCAGGAACCCAACCATTGCATTCAGGTGGTGCTGGTGCGGCCTACCGGGCGCGATACCTGGGTGTTGCCGAAGGGGCACGTAGAACCCGGCGAGGCCGTCAAGGATGCAGCCGTGCGCGAGGCTTGCGAAGAAAGCGGGCTACAAGTCATACCCGGCGAGCGGCTTGGGGACGTCTCCTACGTCTATTCCTGGCACGATCGGCCCGAACTGCCGCCCGTGCGCATTTTCAAGCGGGTCTATTTCTATCTGATGGAGGCGCGCGGCGGGGATTTATCCGCACATGACGCGGAAATCGCGGAGGCCACATGGGTGGATCTCGAAGAAGCCCCGCAGCGCGCGAGCCACAAGAGCGAGCGTGAACTGCTCACCAAAGCGCGCGCGATATTGGGACCTTCGAACGGCCTTTAGCTGGGGCTGGCCAAGCAGCTCGGCAACGTGTCGCAGGCATGCCGGGTAATGGGCTGGGCCAGCGCCTCTTCCGCCAGCTGCTTGATCTGCCTCAACGGATGATCCCTCGCCACCCGCTTCTCTCAGGATCGATCATCATAAGCATCGCCCGCTGCCGCCGCTCCTCGCCACAGTGACTAAAGCTGATTAACCTTTAGGTGCATTAACTTGCATCATCATTTTGTACTATGGCATTCAGATTGCGCGAGGGTACGGAGTCTTGTCATAGCAGTGTCTGCACAGTGGTGAACAATCCAACTCGTCGGGAGGGATCGTTTTCAGGCAGCGAATGCAAGTATGCACAGCCTCGCGACCACAGCGCGCACAGCGGCCTTCGTCGATCACATACGTTTCTTGACGGCATAACGGGCAGGTGACTTACGGTAGTTCATTGCCTTCGCTGTAAGACAAATACATCTCCTCTTCGAGCGCTACGGCAATAGCTCTCGCCACGAAAGAATCAGCGCCTTCGCGTGCACCGCATGCGCCACATTGTAGCTTGAGGTTGTCCCACCGGACGGAAGCTTTGCTTGGGAGCAGCAGTCGTGAACCGCAACTCTCGCACTGTAGTCCTGCAACTCCGCGCTCCAGAGTGTCAGAGATCCAGGTGATCGGTTCGAGTCTGTTCTCGCACTCTTTACGCTCTCGCTGATAGATTTCTGATACATCCAGCATTTCCTTCCAAGCACTTTCCCCCAATAACACTCGCGGCTCTTCATGCAACTCTGTCCTCACGAAGTCTCGTACTAACACGAACGCATCGGAGATGAGGCTGCGAAGCTGACCGGCGCTTGCCGTTGGATAGTAATGCTCAGCGTCGTTACGCAGTTCGCTGACACGTCTGAGATCGCTTCCAATCGGTCTTGATTCCGAGCTCCGCGAATCGGTTCTGTATTTCCTGTACATCAACTGTTTTTCTTCCTTTACCGACGAAGTTCACCGCGCGTCAACATTCGGCTTCGGCCGTATGACCGCCTTGAGGAGTACTTCGTCGCTGTCCGGCGGAGAGAGCCGTCTCAAGGCTTCTTTGTACAGGAGGAGAATGCCTGAGTGTATGTTACGGATGGCCGAGAGCAGTCTTGCGGAATCAGAAGAACGCGAGTCTTCAACCCCCACTCTAACAGACCCAATGGCATTTTTCAGTAGGTCCATTGGGCCATCCTTCCCAGATATCGATCCATTAGATCATCCTGTTAGTTACTTGGTCGAATGTCTGCCCGGCCCGTTCCGGGAGGCGCTTGCCAGCCAGCTTGTCACCATCAGATTGGATGATGCGCTTTGCACGGAACTCTTTCAAACGCAACGAAAGTCACGCTTTTCCGGTCTGCCCGGCCACCGTATCACCAAAGTTTTCCACTGAATGTGGCCGCTAAGAGCGATCCAAGGTGTAGTACCATTCGTGAGACTCTTTGGTACGGCGTCTCCAACTCAGCGACCTCTCTCTAGAGCACTCTTCGGAACAAGCCGGGATAAATCACGACGAGCCCGTTGACGTCGATTTCGATCTCGCGCGTGAAGTCGCTATCTAGCGACTCGTATCGATAACGTCTCCCAGTCTCCAGACACGTATAGCGCTGCCGGTCGGTGGTAATGCTGAGACCTGGCACTTGAATATACACAGCGAGGATTTCCTCAGATTGGCCCGTGCGCAAATTCAACCGTCGAATCGGTAGGGTGTTGGTGAATGGAGTGATCGAGATGTCGATGTCGATCGCCCCTCCAAGTTGTGGCATTGCAGCGCCTGATCGATCTACCCAGCTCCCGATACCATCGCTCGTGAGTTGGGTTGTGCGGCCAGAACCGATTTCGGCAATCTCGACTTTCTTTACACGCCAGGAGGCGTCACAGCGGATATGGTAGTGCGCAGCGAAGGCATTGTCGTCTACGCTCCCCAGGATCGCCGCCTCCCCGACGACCTGCTCCGGCTCCTCCGTTAAGACAAGATGCTCGAGGCCTTTGCCCGTCCAGTCCTGCCACCGCGCAACGATCGTGCTCATTTTAATTTATCTCCTGGCGGATGCGAGACGACCAGGCTGAATAAGCCGTATCCCCACCTCCTTAAACCTCATCATGAAGGTCGGCATCATCCACGAAATCGAGCTTCGAGCTTTGAAATTCTCTATACCCCCAGCCGCTGACGACCGCGAAACCTCCTTGAGAGCGACCTTCTCGCAAGTGGCTTTGCATCAACTGGATCAAGCGGATTTGAACTGCGCGCCTGCAGTTTAACCTTATGCCCGCGCCACTTCTTCAGCATCAGCGGCAGCTCCTTTTGGAGGAACTCGAAGAAGGCTAGGGTCTCCGCCATCCGCGACCCGGCTGCGGTATCGCCCCCCAGCACCTCGATTCCCTCACGCAGACTGCGCTCCCATCGAGTGAGCACCTGTTCACGGCGCGCGATCGCCTCGTACCAAACGTCGTCATGCACCCGGTAGTAGTCGCGCCTCGACCTCGGTTCGCGCTCCCGGCTCGCGAGGTTGATCTGAGCCAGGTAGCGCACCGCACCGGAAATGGCGGCCGGGCTTACTTGCAGTAGAGCGGCCAAATCGGCCGCGGTGAGCCGCCCGGAATCGGTGGCAAGCAGACCGGCGAACACCCGGGCTGGCATCCGAGGAAAGCCGGCCTCGCTCAGCGCTATGGCGAACCGCTCAATAAACGCCGACACCAAATGTGGGTCACGCTTGTATCTCGACCGCGTCGTCACCATTGCATCATTGTCCGGCTGGTCCTCTAGATCAAGATGCATTAATTTCAGTAGCTTCACAAGAACGTGAATAATATGTAATATGTGAAGTATGGCAATTCGGTGCATTTCCGCGCAAGCTTCCCCCACATTCAGCGATCGTCACGAGCAGGCGGGCAGCAAGACCGTGTACCGCGCTGGCGCGCCGGCCGGGGCAACGTGCGCTCCTTGCACGCCGGCTGCGGGCGGCCGTCCTCGGACATCCCAGTCGTCTGGCCTGCCAGTGGGGGACGAGTGAGTCCGCTAGAGGCATCCGATGAGAACTTGGTTGAGGCGCTTCGGGATTCTCGCCGCCGTGCTGGTTGGGGCGGCGGCGTTCTACTATTTCGGCAAAGCCTATCTCTGGCAGGTGCCAGAACCTGGTGTGATTCATGGCGTCGGCATCATCGAGGCGCAGGAGGTGAATGTCAGCAGCAGGATTGGAGGAAGAATCGCGGTTCTCACACTCAACGAAGGCGATATGGTTGAAACCGGGCAGCCAGTCTGCCACATCGAAGACATTGATATCAGGAACCAACTCGCCAAAGCTGGTGCCGAGCTGGCAAACGCGGCGGCCGAGCTCAATGACGCCGAACGCACCAGGCGCCGCAATCAGGGACTCTTCGCAGAGAGCGTTATTTCAGTGCAGGCCTATGACGACGCGGTTACGCGAGTACAAAAGGATCGGGCGGCGGTACAGGCGGCGCAGGCCAACCTTGAATACTACAAAGATCAGCTCGCCGATACCGTGGTCCGCTCGCCAATCTCAGGCGTCGTGGTGAGCAAGAATTTACAGGTAGGGGAATGGGTCAATCCCGGGACGCCGATCCTGACCGTTGACGATTTATCCACCATATGGGCCCGTGTTGACCTGGAGGAGACCCAGTTGGGTTTTATTCAGGTTGGCTCGCCCGCGCAGGTTATGCTGTCCATTCAACCGCCCACGGTGATTCGCGGCCAGGTGATGGCGGTGAGCCAGGAAGGCCAGTTTGCGACGGAAACCGATGTGCGCCGCGGGCGTCAGGATATACGGACGTTCTACGTCAAAGTCCGCCTGCTACAGGCGGGCGGCGTTGCCAAGCCAGGAATGACGGCTGAAGTTACGTTCAGGCGAGTCGATGCAAACCAGCCCAGCAGCTATTCAAGCCAGCGAACTCACTAAGAAGTTCGGCAATTTCACCGCGGTCGACCATGTCAACTTCGAGGTCGCCAGAGGTGAACTATTTGGCCTGCTTGGTCCGAACGGCGCAGGCAAAACTACGGTAATCCGGGTCCTGACTACGCTGCTCGCGCCCAGTTCCGGGCAGGCCTGGGTTGCGGGGTATGATGTGAGCCGCGAGCCGCGCCGGGTGCGAGAGGAGATCGGCGTCGTACCGCAGGCGCTGACCTCGGACCCGGAGCTGACGGCGTGGCAAAACCTCGATATCTATGGCCAGTTCTATGGCCTCTCGCGGGCAGCGCGCCATGCTCGCGCCGAGCATCTGCTGGCGATGGTCGGGTTGCGGGAACGCGCTCACGATATGGTGGCGACTTATTCCGGCGGGATGCGCCGGCGGTTGGAAATCGCCCGCGGCTTGATTCATTCGCCGCGAGTTTTGTTCCTGGATGAGCCCACCATCGGGCTTGATCCGCAGGCGCGCCGCGCCGTTTGGGAACTGCTCGAAGAGTTGCGCGCCGAAAGCAACCTGACGATTTCGCTGACCACTCACTACATGGACGAAGCGGAAAAATTGTGTGACCGCATCGCCATAATCGACGGTGGAAAAATTGTCGCCATTGGTACCACCCAGCAACTGAAGGCGATGGTCAAGGGCTCAGACCGCATCAAGCTCGAAATCGCCGGCGACCCGTCGGCGGCCATAGCCGCGCTGCGCGCGCAACCGTACGTGCTGGAAGCCAAGCAGGATAGCGAAGGTGCGATCATCATCGCAACCGCCGACGGCGCTCACGCAATGCCAGGAGTGATTGAGCAACTCGAACAGGCCGGCGCGAAAATCCAGGCAATGAGCATCGAGCAAATCTCGCTCGAAGACGTCTTCATCAGCTTTACCGGGCGTCGCCTGCGCGAGGAAGGCGGCGGCCGAGCAGCCCCGTTACCTGATCCCTTATTTGCTGCGGCTGCGTCCCGGAGGGTTTCTTGAAGAAGTCGTGGGCAATCATGCGGCGTGACCTGATCAAGCTGTCGAAGGCGCCTGCACTGGTCGTCGCCAGCGTGGTGATGCCGATTCTGTTCCTGGTTATTTTCGGTAACTCTTTGCAGGGGCAGCTTAAACACCTGCCAATAGTGATCGTGAACCAGGACCAAGGACCGTATGGAATTCGCGTCTTGGAAAAGATGCAGGCACTGGCGGCAGGACCACAGACCATCACGGTCAGCTACATGCACGATCCCGCCAGGGCGCTTCAGAAAGTAAAAACCGGTAATTATAAAGCTGCGCTTATCATACCGCCGGACTTCAGCCGAGACATAATCGCCGGGCGTGTCGGCGAGCTGGGGCTGTTCGTCGACAACGTCGACAGTATCAGCACCGCGGCACTAAAAGCTGTCGTCGGCCAGGCTACCGCCACGATACGCAGTGGTTACGTCACCGCCCGTGAACCTAAGCTCAACGAGATCGTACTGCGTCCGAGTAACCTGTTCGTCACCGTCGATTATGACCGTTCGCTGATTCCGGGCGTGATAGTAATGGCGCTCTTTATGGGCTCGATGACTTCGGGGGTCTTCAACTGGATTATGGACCGCTTCTCGGGTGTGACCGAAGCTTATCTCGTGACGCCGCTGTCGCCGTGGAATATCGCGAGCGGCTTACTGGGCAGCAGCGTTCTGGCCACGACGCTCGAGGCGGTCGCTGTCCTGATCGCAGGACTCGCATTGACGGGAGGTGGAATGGCCGGCGGTATCCGGGCGCTGGCGATGCTGTGCGGTGTCATTGTTCTGACCGGCACCGGACTGCTGGCGATGATGTTCGCCATGTACAGCCGCGCCAGCAATCCGCGCCTGATTGGCGGGCCAGCCGGTTTTCTTAACGTGATCCTGTTTTTCCCAAGCGGGGCAGTCTATCCAATCGAAAGCCTGCCGCCATGGCTGCACTCATTTACACGCTGGAACCCTGAGACTCATGCAATCAGCGCCCTCAAGTCAGTTATGTTCAAGGGCGCCGACTTCGCCGCCATTTCCAGCGACGTCGCATTCCTCGCCGCGTTCACGGCGGTCATGCTGCTGCTGGCGGGCGCTACGTTGAAGCGCTCGCTATAGTGGTTAGTTGCATGATTTCGCGCAACAAGGGTTGGGTTCTCGACTTGGCATGTTCGGGTTGTTTGTACGACGTGGCGCCTTTGATCCTCCCCCTCGTCAGGGGGAGGGATTGCAGTCCTATTCCGTCGCCACGAGCCCTACGCGGATTTACGCAACTTAGTACTAACGAGGTCGAGTGCTCAATGAGGTCGTCATACCGATGCACCAGATAGTGATCAGCCAAGGAGGAGAGGCTGGTGAAGCTTTTAGACGCGAACCATAGAGCGATGTGATGCGGCGCGGTCCAGCTTTTGCGGTGAATCGGGCAAATCCGTTAACGCGACATATCGTTTGACGATGTGCCTCGTAAATTGGAGGCAGAGATGGCGAGCTCGCAGGTTTTGATAGTTGGAGCGGGACCCACCGGGCTGGTGATGGCGCTCTGGCTTGCCAGACTAGGAGTGCCTTTCCGGATTATCGACAAGCACAATGGACCGGGACAGACTTCCCGTGCAATGGCGGTCCATGCGCGGACCCTCGAGTTTTATCGTCAACTAGGTTTTGCCGATGAGGCCGTGCGCGCCGGTATCAAAGTGGAACGGCTTCGTCTGCGTGAAGGTGGCCGCGAGGTCGCGCAACTGGAATTCGGTGACTTCGGCAAAGGACTAAGCCCCTATCCATTCATCCTGAGCTTTCCGCAGGACGAGCATGAAGGGCTGCTGGGCGAGAAGTTGAGCGCTTTAGGTGTCGAGATTGAATGGAACACCGAGCTGGTGGATTTCACCCCGGGCGATGAGCACATTGCCACGATCATCCGCCGGAACGGTAGGGACGAAAGCTGGCAAGTAACTTTTCTGTGCGGATGTGACGGCGTGCACAGCGTAGTCCGTGAGAATCTGAAGCTGCAATTCCCGGGTGGGATTTACCGACAGATGTTTTTTGTGGCAGACGTTGCCGCCAACGGAGCCGCCGTGAATGGCGATATAAACTTTGTTCTAGCCGCCAATGAACTCTGTCTCGCTTTTCCAATCAGAAGCAGTGGCATGGTCCGTTTGATTGGAATTGTGCCATCGGACCTGAGCGGCCGGAATGACCTCACCTTCGAGGATTTGCGCGGCCATTTCGAGGGACTTCTCTCGCTGCGTGTTGATAGCGTGAACTGGTTTTCCACTTACCACGTTCACCATCGAGTAGCCGACCACTTTAGAGTGGGCCGGGTATTCGTCGCCGGAGACGCGGGTCACGTTCATAGCCCGGCCGGCGGACAGGGAATGAACACTGGGATCGGCGATGCAGTAAATCTGTCGTGGAAATTGGCGGCAGTCTTGAACGGCAAGGCCAACGCTGCAATTCTCGATAGCTACGAAATCGAGCGGATGGCTTTTGCGCGCACTCTCGTGTCCACTACAGACCGATTGTTTCAAGCCGTGGTGCGGGAGAATATTGCTGGAGAGATCGTCCGGACCATGCTGCTCCCGCACCTGCTGCCGTGGCTGATGGGATTTACGGCGATGCGCAGGGCACAGTTCCGTCTCGTTTCGCAGACTCGAATCAACTACCGCCAGAGCCCGCTTAGCGAAGGCAGCGCGGGTGATCTGCGCGGAGGGGATCGGCTGCCCTGGGTCGCAACGGCGGGTGATGGAAATTTCGCGCCATTGAGGTCTCTTGACTGGCAACTGCATATATATGGAACGGCCAACAAGGATTTGCTGCAAGCCGCCGATGACGCCAGTATCGCTCTGCATGAGTTCGCGTGGAACCGAGAGATGCAGCAAGCGGGACTCGAGCGTGATTCTCTATATCTGGTGAGACCCGACGGTCACATCGCCCTTGCCGAGTCCAGACAGAACGTGTCGCGACTCCGAGAGTTTTTGTCGCGGTTCAAGATAGCTTCGCTTGGGCCCACATCTTACCGGGCCCATTCGAATTAGCGGGGCTAACTGGCCCGCCGTTCCGCGTCTTCCTCCATGTGAGGTGGAAGTGGATTTTTGGCATCATCTGCCCGGCGTATCTTAACCACAGATCCCCCACGAATCGGCAATATGAGGTGGAGCGTAGGTAATTTGAGAGTCTTACACATGGCAAACATGACAACGCCGGAATCCAGAGCTTACTACCGGAGTGTGATGTCAAATCTGGTGCTTGCGGCAATCGCAGTAACAACGCTGTTAGCTACCACCGCCCACGCGCAGACGTGGTATCTGATGGCGCCCGACGAGAAAATCGTTAGTAACCCAAGGGTCGCGGTCAGGATGGAGCATGGGCCGGTAATGGGACCGCTCGAATTTATCACACGCGGAAAATTCTCCTCGCGTGCGGAATGCGAACCCGCGCGGCAAGAGCTTGTCACAGCGTGGCGGCAGCTCAGCGTAGTCAAACGGGGCTCATGGGACAAATACGGCTTTACCAGTCCCAGCATCTTTGTGCGTTGCGTTCCGGCTGATGATCCGCAATTAAAAAGATTTCACAGGGGCGCTGACGCCCTTCCGTCAATGGAAACCTTCGTGAATCGACCACCCCACCGGTAAGGCAGTCTTTTCGGGAGAATGTAGTTAGCGCAATTTGAAGCGGGGCGGTGGAGAATCATCCGCCGTCAAGTCGCGCTGGATTCTGCTGCGCGAGTGGGTAGAGGCAACAAAGGGCGGCGTGGATCCAGGACGAAACCAGCTACCGTGGTGAGTTCATGCGCTTCGATCCGCTAATTCTCCCGCTTCGCGGCAAGCGCCAGCCTGCCGGTTCAGCGATTTGCGCCGGTTTCCTTATGCGCTGTTTTTGGCACAAGCGCCAGGATTATCTCGGGGCCCTTGTAAAAACGTGTGAATTGTCCTCCCACGAAGCGCCAATCGTCCGAGGGACTGAACCACACGCGAATCTCCGGCACGAAAGGCGCTACGACAAAGTTCAGCCAGCCGAAATCAGGTCTGACGTTGACTTGAACCAACTTGCCCGGAAAATGGGCCCACGTCGAAGGCGGCAGGGTGTTGGCCTCAACCTTAAAGATTTTCGGCCCAGGGGCGCAATTGAAGTCGTACAGGATGATTCCATCCTTCTTACCCCGCTGCAGATAGCCTTTCAGCGGTAGAATGATCGCAGCCCCGGCAAACGTGTCCAGAGGAAATTGCAGCACCGTACTGAGGACCGCCGGCTGGCCATTTTCGTACTGGATGCAGGAAGCGAGACCGGTTTGGAAATTTGCCTTGTTGGTCCGTTGCAGGGTGCCATTCGCGCTGAAATACGTATGCTCGAAGGTAACCATGCGCGGAAGTTGAACGTCGCCGCGCATTTCGAGCTGATCGCGCTCAATGTCGTATTCACCATCGTTGAAGCGATCCTCACCGAATGCAATCGCGTGGGAAGGGCCATCGGGCGTGACTTTATAATGGCCGTGGCCAATCACCTGCGTGCCCTTCGCAGCGTCGATTATGTCGAAATCTGAGGGAGGAAGGCCGAACGGACCGGCATCGGCCATCGCCGCACCGAGCCACACTGCAAAAAGCGCCGCGAGGGCGAGACCGAGGTGCACCCGAGCGCGACGCGGTGCAGTTTCAGAATCGGATTCGCGGCTGCCTTCAGTTCGTTCAGCCAGGCAATCACTCCACCGCGCCGGACAAGCAGGGATTTGCTTTGTCAGACCGATTCCTCTATCGATCGGCCGCTTTTTAAAGCTGATTCTCAAGATAAAAAATGTTAGCGCCGCCCGTTGAATGAACTGAGGGTAAGCTAAGTAGCTGTGCGCGCGAGGGTGCTATCTCAATCAGAACGGCGAACAATATGGACGATCATCCGGTCTCAATTGCGTGCGGATTCTCACCAACGATCGATCCTTTCCTATTTAAGCGCAGCGGCGGTCCTGTGGAACCGCCGCTGCTCAAGCTGAACGATTTCCTACTGCGCTGGTACCAACTCTACCCGCCGGTTCTGCGCACGGCCTTCTGTGGTCCGGTTGGAAGCGACAAAGTCTGTCTTGCCGTAGCCGTGGGGCGCCAGCCTATCGGCCGGTATGCCATCCTTCTCCAGGTAGTCCACGACGGCATCGGCGCGCTTCTCGGATAGTCTGAGATTGTACTCAGCACTACCAATTGAGTCCGTATAACCGTTCACATCGACTCTCACATTCGGATTATTCTTGAGTATACCCGCAGCCTCATCGAGCACCGCCGCGTCACCAGGACGGATATTGTACCTATTAAATGCGAAATGAACTCCGCGCAGGACGATCTTTGCTTGTGGCGATGGTGGGGGTGGCGGCGGTGGTGGCGGCGGTGGTTTACAAACCGCATTAGCCGCGACTGTGTAGTATTGGACTACCAACAACCAGTCCCGCATCGACAGTTGCGTCTGCACATCCGTCAGCAGACCGCTTTGACACTGTTTGAGAAGATCCGCGTTCGCCGCTGAAGTGAGGCCCTCAGGTTTGCTGAGTCGCAGTATCCCGTAGCCGCTGTCCACGGCACTCACCGGCGAGCCGCTACCGCTGGTTTCACCTATCCTGCTCGAGTGAATCATGACGCAGGCCGGCAGCGAGATCGAAAGAAATGCGCCGACCGCCAACGTACGCAACAGTAACGCGATTCCTCTCGTCATTGATTTGCCGTTTGGTTTGCTCTTCATTGGCCCGCCCCTCACTTACAGACGGCAGCGGCCGTGACGGTGTAGTATTGGACTATCAGGAACCAGTCGCGCATGGACAGTTCCGTCTGTACATTCGACAGCACGCCGCTTTGGCACTGCTTGGCGAGAGCGGCATTTGCATCCGAGGTAAGACCCGAAGGCGCGGTCAGATGCAATATACCGTAGTCGCTGTACTCCGCATTCACCGCCGATCCACTGCCACTGCTTCCGCTTATCGCGCTGGAGTGGATCAAGACGCAGGCCGAGAGCAAAAGACAGACACCTATCGCGAACGTGCGGAACAGCCAGACAACAAGTTTATTCATCGATATCCTCTCTCGATTAATCCAGAATGTTCGTTTTGCCTGTCTGATTGGAACCCACAGGCACAACCCAGTACGAACGGGTGATCCGGCCACTCGCGCTTCCATCTGTGCTTCATTCCGACCAGCGGCTCGCTGGCTCAACCTCGTCGAACGCTGGTTTCGCGCTGATCACCAGCCAAGCCTTTCGCCGGAGCAGCTTTGCCAGCGTCGTCCGCCTGGAGCAAGCCGTCATCCGCTTCCTGGCCCACTGGAATGAACACGCCCGTCCCTTCCTCTGAAGCAAATCTCCGCGCGAGCTCAAACGCAGCATCCACGATGGTACACTTATTTACGAGGCAACACACTAGACCAGGGCGCAGCCGACGGAGCGGCTGCTGGCTAGCCCTGGCGGAGTCAGATGTCGGCGGTTGCGAGCGACAACGGCGCTTCACGCGCCGGAGCGGGG
>CAVWAA010000015.1:0-159622 GCA_963752805.1 Binataceae bacterium (SeqCode) | reverse complement strand
TCTGGGCGGCAACCCACAAGTCAGATTCTGCCTGCGAGATGAAAAGCCTTTTTCTCCTCGCATCCCCTTAACCTGCTTGTTGACGCAATAGGAGGTTTTCACCCACGTGTGGCTGCGGCACTGAGAGCGCCCAAGCCTTCCAGGGCGAGCCCATAGCCCAGATTGTCGAGCATCGCGCGCTTCAATTGCTGGGTCAGCGCCACACGCGCATAACGGGTCGCCAGCGTCGGCTTTTTGACGATCTGCTCGGCGATTTCGCGTGCACGGCTTAACAGCCGCTCTCGCGGCACCACTTCACTGACGACCCCCAGCGTTTGGGCCTCACGTGCTGATAACTTCTGTCCAGTCAGCAGAAAATAACGGCCGCGATTAACTCCCAGCACGAGCGGCCACACAATGTGGACTCCGTCGCCCGGAACCAAACCGTTGGGAAAATGGGGTGCGTCCTGAAACTCAGCGTCTCTGCAGCGATCACGATATCAGAGAGCACTGCAACTTCGGCATGGATCAACGCCGGTCCGTTCACTGCGGCGATGACCGGCACTTCAATGTCGAGCAGATTCATCAGCAGATGTTTGCCGTCTTTATAAACATGGTCCCACATTTCGGGCGTGAAGCGTCCGATTCCGCTCATATCTATCTCGGCGCAAAACGCGTCGCCCGTGCCCGTCATTATGACAACCCTATTCTCCTGGTCGCGTGCGATATCAGCGAAAGCGTAACCGAGCTGCTCGTGGGACGGCCCACTCCATTTGAGTGCCGCACCCTCGGTATGAAAGGTTATCTGCAGAATCCCGCCCTGCCGTTCCATCCGGATATGGCTGTACTTTTCCCGGTAATCGTCAAATTTGATCATGGTTCTGCCTCCATCGTGCAGTTTCTGACGGATTCTAGTGCGATGCGCCATGTTAAGGTTAATCCTTGCAGCAATCCCGTTGGCTTGCTTATGGAAGCGGACGGCCGGGAGCCACTACAGAATCGCCTCTGCCACATTCAGGCGTCACTCATGCCGTGCTTGCCAAATGGGTCTGGGCGGCGTTTTAATTCCCCATCCATCACGCGAGGTGCAACTCATGAATGCAGTTTCACACGTGGCCATCGGTGTTCGCGATATGGAACGCTCGCTCCGCTTTTACCGCGACCTGCTCGGATTGGAGGTCATGTCTGACCAAACGCAGCCGATTGGTAATATGCCGACGCTGTACGCCAAACCGGAAACGGGCAAGCGCCGAGCCGTCAACTTGCGCTACGGTAAAGGTCCTGGCCGAGGTTTTTTGGTTTTATCAGAGCGGCCGGGAGGAACACCTGGCGAAGCAATCAAGCTCGACGAGGTTGGGATTTCTCATTTCTCATGGTGGGTAGACGATCTGCGCGCGACTCATGACAAGCTCAAGGCTGCCGGGATCAAGATCCTGGTGGCACCCTCGGAGGTTGATCCCGCTGGCTTCGGCGAGACCTCCCCACATAAGTATTTGACCTGTCTCTTCGAGGATCCTGACGGGATCATCTTGCAGCTCGATCAGCGCGTGAACTAGGCGGAGCGTCAGCGCAGCCGAGCACGCTAGTGAAGCGCAACGAAACGAGCAAACGAGTCTGCGAGGTGCGTGGCTCAAAAGGAGTCTGCGACGTGCGCACAGCGGAGTGTAGGAACTCAATCCCGATAACTGAAATGGCGTTTTTGGGCTCCACGAAATTCCGTTTGTGAAGCTGGCCGATGAGCCACCGGCAGCGTCCGAGGAGAACTGCGCAAAAATCAGACTGGCTGCTGGAGCAGACTGGATTTGAACCGCTGAGCCCCCTCATCGCGCCGCCTTCCTTTAATATCAGTGCAGTTTGACCCTGTGGAGAAAAACGAGCGGGAAATCCGAATGGAGCGTTCGTAAAGCTAGGAGTAAGGTCATGCTGAGCCCCTATCGCGTCGTCGATCTAACTGATGAAGGCGCCATGATCTGTGGGCAGATTCTGGGAGACCTGGGCGCGGATGTGATCCTCGTTGAACCCTCCGCCGGCGCACAGGCACGGCGGATTGGACCTTTCATCGACGATCTGCCGGAAGTCAACCGGAGCCTCAATTTCTGGTCGCTTAACCGAAACAAGCGCTCGGTCACCATCGATCTGAACACCTCCTCCGGTAGAGAGAACTTGCTTCGGATGGCGAGGACATCCGATTTTCTCATCGAGTCTTTTGCTCCTGGTTATCTGGATAGCCTTGGCCTTAGCTACCAGTCTATAGCTGAGAGCAACCCCGCCCTCATCATGATTTCGATTACACCGTTCGGGCAGCATGGGCCGAAGGCCAATTGGGCGGCAACCGACCTAACTGTAACCGCGGCCTCGGGCGTTCTTTTCATGACAGGTGATGAGGATCGGCCGCCGGTGCACGTGTCAATTCCGCAGGCTTACCTCAATGCGGGTGCCGAAGCAGCGGTAGGGGCGCTTATCGCATTACGCGCTCGCGAACGCGATGGGCTCGGGCAACACATTGATGTCTCGGCTCAAACCGCGATGATGATGACCACCGCCTTCATGCTGCTGGCCCCCGGCTGGAACGACAGTCCGACGGAACGCGTCGGCGGAGGAATGAAGCAGGGTCCCCTTCGGCTGCGCTTCGTCTTTCCGTGCAAGGATGGCCACGTCAACGTCACGTTCCTTTTCGGCACGGTATTTGGCCCGAGTTCGCGCCGGCTGTTCGAATGGATTTACGAGGACGGCTTCTGCGACGCGGCGACCCGTGACAAGGACTGGAGTGCGTTCGGCCTTCACCTGGTGAACGGGAAAGAGACGATAGAGGAATTCACCCGCTGCACAGAATGCCTGGAGCGTTTCACACTTAGCCATACCAAGGCCGAACTTACCGAGGGGGCAACCCGCCGCAAGATTCTGCTGGTTCCAGTCAGCAATGTCGAAGACTTGCACCAATCAGAGCAGCTGAAAGCGCGCCAGTTCTGGACCAAGGTCGAGCATCGCGAGCTCGGCCGCCAGGTAACCTATCCCGGACCTTTCGCAAAATTGAGCCAGACCCCTATTCAATACCGCCGACGAGCCCCGCTGCTCGGAGAGCATACCGAAGAGGTCCTCAGCGAGTCGCGACCGCCTGTGCGATTCTCTCCCAAGTCGGCTGGCACTTTCCAGCCCGCGTTGAAGGGACTTAAGGTGCTGGATTTTACCTGGATTTACGCGGGGCCCGCCTCTACACGTTATCTGGCAGACTATGGCGCCACCGTGATCCGGATCGAGAGCGTGAAAAAGATCGACGCGACGCGCACCGTTGCACCTTTCAAGGACGGTCTTGCGGGCATCGAGCGTTCCGCAATTTATTGCAACCTCAATATCGGGAAGTACGGGGTCTCACTTAATCTCGCGACATCCGAGGCGCGCGCGGTCGCAATGCACCTGGTGAACTGGGCCGACGTGGTGATTGAGAACTTCTCGCCGAAGGCGATGCGAGCCTGGGGCATGGACTATGAGTCGCTGCGTAAAATCAAGCCAGAACTGATCATGCTGAGCACCTGCCTCAACGGTCAGACCGGTCCGGATAGAATGCTGGCCGGCTACGGTACGATGGGCGCCTGCATGGCAGGCTTCGGCGAGCTGACCGGCTGGCCCGACCGCGCACCCGCCGCTCCCTTCTCTGCATACACCGACTTCACCTCGCCAAAGTTCATTACGGCGGCTTTGCTGGCCGCGATAGACCACAAACGGCGCACCGGCCGGGGCCAGTACATCGACGTCTCCCAGGTCGAAGCACCGATTCACTTGCTGGCGCGTGCGGTCCTCGATTACACGGTGAACGGGCGCATCCAAACGCGGATGGGTAACGCGCTGCGAGACTATGCTCCGACCGGCGTCTATCCCTGTGCCGGCGCAGACCGGTGGGTGGCGCTTGCGGCGCCGACCGACGCCGTCTGGCAAGCACTCTGCACCACCTCGGGTCGGGGGTGGAACGTAGATCCCCGGTTCGCCACCGCTATCGCTCGTCTCGAGCACCGCGCGGCACTAGACGAGGCCATTGGTTCATGGACTGTCGGCTTTGAGCCCGCCGCGCTAGAAGAGCGTTTACAGGGCGTCGGCGTACCGGTTCATCGGGTATCAACCAGTTTCGATACATTGGCCGATCCTCAGCTCGAAGCTCGCCGCCACATTATCTCCCTCGAACATCCCCGGCTAAGTTTTGTCCCGGTCGAGACTTCGCGGATGCGCTTCTCGCGGACACCGGCGATTGCCGCCTGGGCCGCTCCTGAAATCGGCCAGCACAACCACTACGTTCTGCACGAGTTGCTGGGGTTAACTGACGAAGAAATCATGGAGCTGGTCAACGATAAAGCCCTGGAATAAGTTTGCAGCAGTCCTAGCCAGAAGCACCACGACCGATCTCTCGAACCGACGCGGATTTTATTGCCCTTGGGAGGGCGCGCGCTCGCACGGCCACGAAACTAACCGGTCCAGTAGGCTCCCTCCGGGGTGCTGGTCCGAGAGACGCAGCATGCGCGCCCAAAAAGCTGCGCTAACGTAGCGATTTCTGGCGGGTGTGCGGAGACCCTTGGGAAAGTCGGACTGGCTGGCGGAGCAAAGTGGATTTGACCTTCCGAGACCCCTCATCGGTTAGCCGCAGCTCCATTGGCTTCACTTCCGGCTCGGGCCCTCAAAATCATCGTTGAGCGAAGAGTAACCGCCGCCTTATGGTTGCTCGAATCCTCACCATCGAAGGGCATGCTGACGTGTGACAGCATTCTGCATCCTGGACCTCATTAAGCCAAAGTTTGTTTGCGTAACCACCCCGGCACGCGGGCAAGGTGCCCGCGACAGTGAGGGACATTTTACCGCCGCCCCCGGGGGCGCGTGGCGGTAAAGAGCGGCGGACGGCGCAATATATGCTGTAAGCTGGGTTCCGCATCTTCCGCTCGGCCGCGTTGATTGCGCAAGTATTCGGCGCACACGTGACGTCTGCTTCATCAACAGCATATTTGCCACTCTCGCAATTTCAGCCCCACTGACTTAGTCTCGACGGCGCGCGGATGCTCGTCAGTTCCGAGGGAGGTTGAGCATATGCCACGGTCAAGCAGCAACGTTTTGCTGGTCGGAAGCGTGCCGCTGGACTCGGCGGAAGAGGTATTCAAAGCCTGCGCAGACGGCTTAGGCAGCCATCTTAAGATGTTTCCAGACGGCGAAGTGGGAGCAAGAAAAAGTTGGATCCAGTGTCAGGCCATTTTTGTCTTCGACCGCCACCCCTCGATTGAATGCATCAAGCGACCCCAGTCGCCCGATAGGCTCTCGCGCGAGTACAATGACAATTGGACGTTCAGATTGAAGCCTGGCGTCGATAAGCTTGATTTCGATGATCTCAGGTATGCCGATTGGGCGGCCGAGTCCTACCAGATGTTTCACGAATTACGCCAGCAGGGTCTGGTTCCTGCAGACGCACGCTTTCAGGTAAGCCTGCCAACACCGCTCGGCGGTTGTGCGGCCTTTTTCGATCAGCCGCGAGACCGCGAGATCGTCTACCGTGCTTACGAGACAGCGATGCTTCGCGAGGTGAGCAGGCTCTGCCGCCAGATCCCGCTTGATGATCTGGCGCTTCAATGGGATGTTTGCGTAGAAGTTCTCGAAATCGCCGCTGGCCTGCCGCAGTTGCTTCCCGATGATCCGTGGACCAGAACAGGCACGCAGTTCGGGCGTATTGCAGCAGATATTGCGCCACCTGCGATGCTCGGTTTCCACTTCTGTTACGGCGACCTCGCCCATCATCATCTTGTCGAGCCAGCGGATCTCTCGGTCTCGGTCAGAATGGCCAATCTTGCGATTTCCAGCGTGAAGCGCCGTATCGATTGGGTCCATATGCCGGTCCCGATGAATCGTAGCGACGATGCCTACTTCGCTCCACTGCGCGACATAAAGAGCGTCGACACGAAGGTGTTTCTGGGTCTTATCCATTTGCACGACGGCGTCGAAGGTTCCCTGAAACGGGTTAAGGTAGCGCGACGTTATCTGCGGGCCTTCGGCGTTGCAACAGAATGCGGCCTGGGCCGGCGCCCCCGTGAAACGTTACCAGAGGTCCTGCGCATCCACAGGGAAGTAGCTGAACGTATAGCTCAGGCCTATCAGGGCTGAAGGATCTCATATGCGCCGTCGGCCCGCGGAGCACTTTCGTAAAGCTTCTGAAGGTCTTGTCAGCCTAGGATCTATGCACTCCGGTTTACCAGCAGTGACAGGAGTCGAGACGGAGCGCAAAAGAAAAGGCCAAACCTTGTTCGAAGCTCATGGGAACATCTAGATTTTGCCACGGATGGCTCATACCACTCACGAGCCTCGGTCATTGCAATGCCATCCAAAACCCCGACAGCGGAAGCGGCGGCGCCTGCTAGAGGTTCGGAAAAAATGACGCAACAGGAAAGGCACGGTTGGCTAATCGTCGCGAGCCTGTTCGTCGCGATGCTCGCGATCGTTGGATCGGGTTATGACGCCACGCCGGTGTTCATACCGGCGCTCTTGAAGGGCTTCGGATGGAGCCGGACCAAGGTCTCGCTGCTGCCTAGCGTTGCCGCTTTAGCGTGGGGTGGATTCGTATTTCCGGTGGGATGGCTGCTCGACTGGGTCGAGGCGCGCTTGATAATGATCACCGGCGCGCTCGCCGCCGCAGTGGGCTTCCTCCTTGCCGGCCGGCGCAATCGTTTACGCCTCTCTTCATCGCATACCTGATGCTCGGGATCGGTATCGCCGCCGGCACCATCGCTCCGGCTGCGTTCGTTGTGGCTAATTGGTTCAGCGCCCGGCGCGGACTCGCGATGGGGGTCACGCTCGGCGGAACGACCACGGGCGGGATGCTGATGACACTGGCGGCGAGTCATATGATCGCTCGTTGGGGATGGCGGGCAGCGTATCTCGCCTTCTCGGTGCCGGTGTTCCTAATCGTAATTCCCGCCGTGCTGCTGACGGTGCGCAGCCGTCCGCCTGGTATGCAACGGATGTCGGTCGCGGAAGCGGCCGAGAGCTTGGAGGGATTCGAAACTGCTGCGGCATTGCAGACGCGCTCGCTGTGGATGATCGTGCTGGCGCAATTCCTGTGGGCGTTTGCGACTACCGGCTCCATCATTCATTTGATTCAATATTTAATCGATAACCATTACGCGGCCTCGAGTGCAGCGAACCTGGTGAGCATCATTTTCGGGATCTGCACGTTGGGCAAGGTGGTGATGGGGGCTGTAGCCGACCGTGTGACTGCTCGCGTGGCGACTACGCTGACCTTGATGTTCAATGGCGTGGGCGTGTTGTTGCTGTTGGGCGTGCAACACCTCTGGGTGATCGTGCCGCTGCTGGCGACCTACGGGTTTCTGCAGGCCCCGCCGTTGACGTTGTTTCCCTTGCTGACAGCCGAATCCATGGGGCTCAAGCGCTACGGTGCCATCTTCGGAATTGTAAGCGTCGCCAATACGGTCGGCGCGGTGTTCGGCCCGCCAGTCGCCGGCAGCATCTTCGACGCTACCCAGAGTTATACGGCGGCCTACAGTCTGTTCGCAGCGGCCTATTTTGCCGGCGCGATAGCCTCCTACACAGCGAGGCCGTATCGCGAGGAGTGCGCGCGGTTTGTCACCATCCCCTCCGCCGTTTCCACCTAACCGTCCGGCGCTCCGCGAGATCATTAGCACCGAAAAGATCGTAGATTGGCCATTGCGACCGCTTCAGCGGATCGCCGCGCGGCGCTGTCAATCATCATCCGAAAATCACCCCTCGAGATCATCTGAAATTCCCCCTCTCTGGATTTTGTTTTTTGAGCGGCGGCACCGACCGGGGCACCCTTTGGAGGTCTTACGCACCGCCGTTTTCGAATCTGTCTATGTTGTTACTGGCGGTCACCGGCATCGTCGGCGCGCTGGACGAAAAGCTCGAAGTCGCATGACCTTCGGTGCTTGTGGAAAGCCGAATGCGCGCGTGTCGTCGTAGTTAGTACGAGCGTACCGACCCACAACCCCGAGCCCGGCCGATTCCATCCACGGCAATAGGATGCGTGCGCCGCGATAGTGGTAACGCTCCACTGTGACCGTGGAAGGCCGAAAGAGTTTCGACACCATCTTCGTGAATCCACCAGCGGCCTCCACCATTACCCGCGTTGCAGGTACCAAATGTTACGCGTAGCGATGAGACCTAAAGCTCGCGCGCGCTGGATCAGCGTCGATCTTCGCCGACAGAATCAGTTGTCGCCAAGCTGTTCGATCTGGCAGACTGAGACCTCGCCGCCCAGTTTCGCGCGGGGCGTCCTCGGTCAGAGTTTTCAAAGATTGCAACACATCCCCTAAAAGTGAAACTGATGCGAATAGCTTTAAACCACGGACTGATCGATCGTTGATGGGAGTTCATTGGAACGAAGTATGAGCACCTTCGATTTGCTCAAAGAAGTAGTCGACGCGATGGAGGCTGACGAGTCCTTGGTCTGGGGGGAGCCGCGTCACGCGTCGGTCGGGATCATCGTCGCAGGGGCGGATGAAAATCCGAGCATCTGTTTCATCCGCCGAGCGAAATGGGAGAGCGATCCATGGTCCGAGCATATCGCCTTTCCTGGCGGTTCCCGATCCGCCGATGAGGATGCGGTGCAGACCCTGCGACGCGAATTGCAAGAAGAAATCGGTTGGCTGATCGAGGAGCACCGACGGCCTACCCTTTTGCCGCAGCTCAGAATTCGTCTAGCGGGGCGCGAGCGCCTGATGCGGCTCGACTCATTCGTCTATCGAGTCGAAGGTGAACCTCCGGTCCTGCGATCCGGCCCTGAGGTCGCGTCCGCGTTCTGGATTCCTGTATCTGAGTTGTGGAACGCGAAAAATCTCGATTATCATGCGCTCGGCGACAACGGTGAAATGCTGGTCTACCCGGCCATCCGGACCTCCCACGGGATAATCTTCGGCATCACACTGCGCGTCCTGACACTACTTTCCGATCAGATCGGAATCCCGCTGCGATATCTTGAAGAAATTCCGCTGCTGCGGCGCACGCCTTCACACTGACAAAATACAAGCGAACGGCTTGAAATTCAGCGTGGGAGGCCAACCCGCGAAGGGCTCGATCTACAAAAAGCTCGCACGTGTGCGCTCGTTTTCCGGTGTCGGGGGAGAATGCCGGAAGAGAGAGACCGGCTTGGCGGAGCGAACTGGATTTGAACTTCCGAGACCCTCGTTGAGGCTCTTGCGAAGGCAGCATTTGGTTGCTGCGCCGCTCGGCACAGTGGCTACCGCTCTGGCACAGTGCGGGATAAATCATCCGAAGGGCCCCGGATTGCTGACGCGACGCGCTCGGTGTTCCGGTCAAGGTCGGCAACCTTTGGATTGCCTAGCCAGGACTTCGGCGCAGATCTCAAACCCTTCAGGTAATATTCGCTCGCGACTATTTCGCTGGCCCGCACCCATATCGGAAACCGGCGCGATTTCGAGCCGACCTTTTACTTCAGCAATCGTGGCCGCTTCGCTGGGCGGTTGATGGGTTCCTACGATCTCCTGATCACCCAGCGTCTGATATTGCAGCCCGAGATCGAGATGAACTTCTACAGCAAGCGCGATCCGAGTCGCGCGGTCGGATCGGGGCTGTCGGACCTCGAAACCGGACTTCGCTTGCGTTACGAGATCGGCCGAAAGTTCGCTCCCTATATCGGGGTTGCTTACAACGGCAAATTCGGTGAAGCGGCCGACTTCACTCGCGCCGAGGGCGGCATCGTCAACGACGTGCGCTTCATTTTCGGAATCCGAGTTTGGTACTAGGCGGCCTGATTTTGACGGTCGGAAATTAGAAAGCGTGAAGAGAACATTACTCGATATCTCGATCTTGGCGCCGTCGCAGTTACGGCGCTGTTGATCGCGATATTTCTCGTTTTGCCTTCGATGAACTGAAGCGCCATCCGCAAATCCGGCCAGAATGGAAAACAAGCTAGAGGGTTACATTGCCTCAGGTTGGATTCGCCACAATGCGAAGACGCAGTCCAACTCTTTACCTCCGACCTCGAAGAATCTAAAAGCCGAACAGGATGATTTCGATGAACACTGCGCCGGTTGCCATGGTCTCGACGGCAGCGGCGAAAATCGGTTCGAAGCCGACTTCTATCCCCCAATCCCGAGATTAACCGGCGAATACCCAAAAATGGTCGGATGCGAACTGTATTTCATAATAGCTAACGGGATCTCGATGACTGGCATGCCGGGATTTGGAAAGAACCATGACCGGAAGGAGATCTGGGGAATGGTCTTGTGGCTTTGCCATCTCGCGCAGTTGAGCGAGCCAGAAAAGGCATCGCTCCAATCTCGTGTGCGCATGACCACCGAACAGCACGAAAGGATGATGAAGGAGACCCATCCTGGATCTAGAGAGATCCGTCAACCAAGCGATTCTGAGTAACGAGTTCTGCATCCGAAGGGAACACATCGGCGCGGTTGGACATCTTTCCCCCCGGAATTATTCAACAATCTGGATGAGCGTATAGTAGGTACGAAAGCAGGGCTCGGCAGAAATAAAGCATCATCTTACGCTAAGCTTCCTCGCAAGCTCTTCTCCGGTTTGGCACCATCTGCGGAAAGATTCCGATTCCGTGCGATTGCGGTGACCGATATGCGGCGATTGTCCTCATGACTTGCGTCTGATTCCGGCCACCAGCCTCATAGTGATATTTCCCGTCTCGTCCTTACCTGTACTAGTGAATTGCCGTCACTACTAATTTGGTTGATACCGCTTAAGACGAGTGCTGACGCTCCCATTCTTCGATGTCATGGAAAATGTGCCTCAGGATCCCCACCGTGTTAGAGAGTTCTATTCCGTGATTTGCTGCCAACACCTCGGTTCTAACCAACTCGGTCAACGCCCTCGCCACACGCTGCAGGTCGAAGTCTCGAAGACCCTGCCGCAGCATCGCGATAGCCGCCTTGGCCTTAGTTTCTGTAGTTTCCACTGAAACCCCTCACCGGGTCGCCCGCCGCTCGTGCATGTCCATATGAGTAATCTCCCTGCCGTCAACCATAAACATCACCACTTCGGCGATATTGGTCGCATGTTCTGAGATTTCATTCAGGTCCTTTCGACAGGAACGCCAGCTTGGTGTCGTGCGCAACTCTCTCGAGACTCTTTTGCCGAGGAAGTGAGCATCGCAAACACAGCGCCATAGAGCGCATCAAACTCCTTGTCCTTCTCAAACACTCGCCTGGCGATCGAACTGTCCGCTCGGGAAAAGGCCGTCAGGCTGCCGCGAACCATCCCAAGCGCGAGAGCCCCCATTTGCGAGATTTCAGCATGGGAGGTTAATGGATCGCGCTCGTTGCGGTCGTGAACAGCCTCGCAAATGTTGACCGCCCGGTCGCCGATTCGCTCCAGTTCGCTTGTAATCTTCATCACCGCGGTGATGAGCCGAAGGTCTCCAGCCACCGGCTGATGAAGCGCCAGGAGCTTCAGACACCTCTCTTCCAGATCAATATCCATACGGTTCACGTCGAGGTCCCGCTCGATGATAATGTGGGTGCCACGAACATCATGTTCGCTCAAGCAGGCGAGCGCCCCGTCGATCTGCGCGATGACGATGTCTCCCATTTGACTCAGCTTTGTTCGCAGATTGAAAAGTTCGAGGTCAAATCGCTTGTCCGTATGTTCCATGGCTGAACTCCTGATTTGGATGATCGCCTACGCGGCCTTCGCGAGGGCACTCTCCCGTGCGTCATCGTTCGTCGCGGGCTTGCTGCACTGCTCTGAGCGTGGCAGCAGCCGCGCCGAATTGAGGATAAAGGCCAACTCGGAAGTCACGTGAATGAAGGCGGCGAGGGTCGGACTCAGTAGGCCCATGGACGCGAGCGCGATGCCGACCATATCGACTCCGATCGTGCCGGCGAAATTCCACCAGATGATCCGGCGAGTCCAGCGCGCAATCGCCAGCGTCTCGGTGAACTTCAGCAAGTCGTTGCCGAGCAGCACTACGTCCGCACTCTCGCGGGCGACGTCCGTGCCCGAGCCCATCGCAACGCCAACGCTCGCTTCTGCCAAAGCGGGAGCATCGTTGATGCCGTCGCCGACCATCGCCACGATGCGGCCGCTCGCCACCAGGCTTTTGATGCGCGCGAGTTTCATCTCCGGTAACAGGTCGGCTTCGACTTCACTGATTCCGAGATCGCGGGCGACCATCTCGGCGACCGGCTTGGTATCTCCCGTCAGCAGAACGCTCCGGATGCCCATCCGATTGAAAGCCTCGATAGCGCGCCGCGCCTCTGGCCGCACCGTGTCGGCAATTACGATCGCGCCAAGAAGGCGTCCGTCGCGCGCCACGAAAACTTCCGACGAGGTATCAGCGCTGGCAGCAAAGTTGCGCGGGCACTTCTATCGCATGATCGGTCAGGAGCCCGCGATTGCCGACGAGGATCGTTACGCCGTCCACCACTGCCGTGATGCCGCGGCCGGGCACGTAGTCAAAACGCTCAGGCTCCCGGAGGGAACGGTTCTTCTGCCATGGCTAGACTGATGATCGCTTTGCCCGAGCGGATGCTCGGAGCGCATCTCCGCCGACGCCGCCGCATCCAGGACTTCGACTTCCGATACGCCTGTAGCCGGAACAACCGCCTGCACTTCGGTCCGGCCAAAGGTGAGTGTGCCGGTCTTGTCGAGGACGACAGTATTCACCCTGCCCAAAGTCTCCAGATAAAGGCCGCCTTTGATGATTGCGCCAAGGCGCGCCGACGCGGCCGATGCCTCCCAGGATTGCCAACGGTGTGCCGGCGGCGATGCCGCACGCGCCCGCGACGATGATTACCGAAATCGTTGAACGCGCGTCTCGCGTGATGATGAACGTGATCGCCGCAGCAGCGAGTGCAAAATAGACCAGGTATCCAGCGAGTCGATCGGCCAACTGCTGCACCGGTGCGCGCGAACGCTCGGCATGCTCAACCGCCTCGATGATCCTGCCGTAGCTGGTATCGCGCCCGATCCGCTCGACACGGATTTCAAGCGCCCCCGATTGGTTAATCGTCCCGGCGTAAACCAGCGAGCCGGGCAGCTTTTCGACCGGCATCGACTCGCCAGTAATGCGGGCCTGGTCAACAAATGAGTGGCCGCTGATCACGGTACCGTCGATTGGCACCAGACCGCCGGGGTTGACGAGAACAGAATCGCCGACGCGCAGCTCGTCGGTCGAAGCCTCGCGTATGCCGCTGGCGCCCCTAACCGTGACCGAGCGGGGAATGAAATCCATCAAATCCCGGATCGCCCGCCGGCCGCGAGAAACGGTCATTCCCTCGAGCACCTCAGCGACGAGAACGAACAATGTGATGATGAGAGCGGTAAAGAACTGGGAGATACCAGCCGCCGCGATGATCGCGATGCTCATGGATAACTCCATGGTCATCCGTCGTGCAGCGGCATTCTCGGCCGCTTCCTTGAAGATCGGCCAACCACCGATCAGAACGCCCATTACCCCTATCAGGCTGACTCTCGGAAGCGGTTCCCATACGCGGAACCACACCGCTGCCGCGGCAATTGCGACCAGCGATGATCCGCGCCGCTTCGATCCGGCTTAAGACATGGTCGCGCTCGTGCTCTTCAGCGGCCGGGGCGATCGTTCCACCCTGTGCCTGATCGACCAAAGTCGGACTCTCGATTCGTTCACGCTGATCCATTGGAGAAGCGCCCAGCTACTTCAGGTATGCCTGAACAATCTCGATCAGCTCTTCGGCGCCCCTGGCACGGGAGCCGCGTTCGTGATCCGGATCGACGACATGCTCTCGGATATGGTCCTCGATGATCTCAGCCATCAGGCTGTTCATTGCTCCGCGCGCGGTGACCACCAGATGAAGGACCTCGGTGCAGCCCTTTTCTTCCTCGACCGCCCGTTCGAGCGCTTCCACCTGACCGAGAACACGTCGCACTCGATTCAGGAGCTTGGTCTTCTCTTTCACGGTATGTGACATATATATAAGTGGTAACCTCTATACCCAAGGGGATATAGTAATACATTGCGCTATCGCTGATGTCCAGCCGAATGAACCGCAATGTGGCGCGGTTCGCTGACACTGTACGGGGTATGTGTTCTCGCGGGCGACAGAGCGCGCCAATGCTGGTAGCGTTGAATCGCCTTAGGGGAGTAGTTCACGCCGACCCAAACGGCGTAGGGGAGATCGACATACCAGCCCTCGGGCTCGGTCCCCCACCTCGAAGCACAGCGGCGAACGAGACCTTCGGTCCAGGAAGTATTTTTTAGCCTGGCCGATGTTCTCGTTGTAGCGACGACATCCCGGCCTGGCGAAAGGAGGCCGGAAGATGTTCAAGCTACCCGCAGTTATCCTCAACCATTTCGTCCTAGTTCCGTCTTTTGAGGCGAAGGCCGCTTCCTCGAGAAGCTCAAAGGAGATTTTCGTTCCAATCGCGAAGGCCGCCCCCGGAATCTCTTCCCGCTCCCCAAGTGCAGTAGTTCCTGACCCATTGACGGCTCTGCGCACGCGCCTGCGTTCGGCCGAGATCGAGACGGCTCCGCCGTCGTCAGTTTCCTCTTTTGTGTCATCGGCGGGCAAGGCTCCCGCCGTGTGTGCGCAGCTTCAAAAGATAGGTCGTTAGCGAGCGCAAGACGAATCAATGGCAGCTAAGGATACGCCGATGTAAATCGCAGACGCGAAAAACGAGTGAATTATGCTTGCCAGAAACTTGAAAGACTCGACCCAGATTCCCGACGAGACCGCTCCTCCACGCGGTTGGGCTGTTAGCAGCCCTTGGGCGCGCAATCTGCTCACATTCCTCATTGTTTAATGTTGCGCTGGCCGCCGCGTTCATCGCGCCCGTTGACAGCCTATGCGCGCGGGCTGAGGTTGGATCGCGGACAGCAAATGCGCAATGAACGGAAGAAAGGGCGCCATCGCTATACAGTCCACAACGCGGATCAGTAAATTGCCCCACGGCAAACGCTGCGCTGTGGCAGAGCCCGCTTCAAAATAAGCTGGCAGAGTTCCTCCAAGATTAGCTCCGAGCACCAAGGCCAGTGCCGGGACCGGCGGGATAGCACCCGATGTCACCAAAGAAACGATGAACAGCATAACAGCCACGCTCGAGTGGAATACCCAAGTCAAACCGGCCGCGACCAGGATAGCCAACACCGGATGGTCAACGAGACTGTGTAAGATCGTGCCGACCAACGGTGCATTTTCGACCGGCGCCGTTGTACGGACCAGCATGTTGAGGGCGAGCAACATAAGCCCTCTGTGGCAGACCGGGATCGGCAGAAGCGGGAGGAGCCGGGAGCAGTCTGATCAATAACTTTGCAAACGTATGGAAGTTCACAACCATCGCTGCACGGCGAGCACGAGTAAGAATTTTCGCAGTGGCTTCCGCGAATTAAAGCTCGACGGACCCCAGGGTATCTAGCGCAGCAGGTTCGGCAAGCGGGCGGTGATGCCGTTTACGTTGAAGGTCGCGATATGCAAGCGTCCATCCTTCGCTCCTCGCACGATTATATGACCTGCTCCCGAGGAGCGAGCGCTTCGCCCAGCGATTGGCGCTTTTTAATCGCGGTCGTGTGGACGGCTACAAGCGAGGCAGCTTCCTCGGGCGTCCGAATCGGGCGCCCGGGTTGCCTCCAGCATCGTCATATTAACGAGTTAGCCCTTCGCTCCTCAGAACTGGGTTGCTGCACGGTGAGCGCGAGGGTGCTTATGCGCGGATAGGCCCGCCCACATGCGTTCTCATTCGGCTGCCGCCGAAACAATTGGATCTTCGCCTTCGAACACATAGGGCGCCAGCGTCAACTGCGCCGCGATGCGGTACTTGTGCCATTGGCCGCCGCCGTAATAGGCGAGGCTCCCCGGTCCCGCGGTGCCTTCACCATTATAGTAGGAGATGCAATCGCGCAGCGGCGCAGTCGCGATATCGACGATGCGGCAATGCTCCGCATACGCTTCTTCCTGCTCCTTGCGGACATCGACGATGCGCGCACCGCGCTCCCGCATGGTCTGCAGCATCCACACCAGATAATCACCATGCGCGTCGATCGCGTCGGTGAAGTTGAAGCTCCCGCCGCCGCCCTGCGGACCGGTGACGATGAACAGGTTGGGGAAACCGTGGCTGTGCAGGCCGAGGAACGTCCTGGTCCCCTCAGTCTCCCACTTCTCCTTCAGGCTATGGCCGCCGCGCCCGGTGACCATGTTGAAGGTAGAGGTGCCCATCCACTGGAACCCGGTCGCGTAGATCAGCACGTCGAGCGGATATTCGACCCCATCATGGACGACGCCGCGCTCGTTGATCTCGCTCACGCCGCGCGGCGCGGTATCGACGAGATGGACGTGTGGCAGGTTGAACGCCGGAAGATACTCGTCGTGGAAGGTCGGCCGCTTGCAGCCGTACGGGTAGTACGGCTTCAGTGCCGCGGCCGTCTTCGGGTCCTTGACGATCGCATCCACGCGCGCCCGGATCTGCTCCATGATGCGGAAATTGGCATCCAGCTGCTTCTTGGTCAGCTCCTCCTGGGTCAGCTCACGGTCGTGTTTCCTGGGTTTTTTGATGTCCCGAATTTTGCCCGCCAGGTAGTCGTCGTTTGCCTGGATGGCGGTGCGGCCGGCCGATATCTTCGCGAAGCGCGCGCGCCTTGCCCGGGCCCATCCGGGCTCGTTGACCCAGGTCGCGCGCTCCTCCTCTGTCGTCGCGCGTTGGTCGCGCACGTCGATCGAGGACGGCGTGCGCTGGAACACGTAAAGCTGCCCGACAATCTTGGCAAGCTCAGGCACCGCCTGAACGGCCGTCGCGCCGGTGCCTATGATGCCGACCGTCTTCCCGTGCAGATCGATGTTGTAGTCCCAGCGCGAGGTGTGGAAGGATTCGCCCTGGAACTTCTCCATGCCGGCGATTCGCGCCAGCTTCGGCGTCGTCAGGATGCCGTTGGCCAGGATCACGAAGCGCGCACGCATCTTGTCGCCGCGATCCGTCTCAACTATCCAGCGGCCGGATGCCTCGTCCCAGGTCGTCGCCTCGACTGTCGTGTGGAACAGGCAGTGATCGTAAAACCCGAACTTCTGGGCCATCTTCTGGCAGTATTCGAGGATCTCGAAGCCTGAGGCGAACTTCATCGACGGGATGTAACCCATCTCCTCGAGCAATGGCAGGTAGCTGTATGATTCGACGTCGCAAGCGATGCCGGGATAGCGGTTCCAGTACCACGTGCCGCCGACGTCGCCGCCCTTCTCGCAGAAACGCACGTCGGTGAAGCCAGCTTCGCTCAGCTTGTGCCACAGCAGCAGTCCGCCGAAGCCGGCGCCGACGACCACGATTTCGCACTCGTCGGTGAGCGCTTCACGCGGAATCGGCGGCTCCGAATAGACGTCGTCCAGATATTTCTTAAACTCGCCTTCCATGGCGATGTAATCGGCGGCGCCGCGGCGGGCTTCTTTGAACGCGCGGTATTTGGCCTGCTCTTCCGCATTGAAGGTCGCGCCAGCCGGCATTTCCGGCAGGTCCTTAAGCTTCTGATCGGTGAGGACCGAGTAGCCCTTGCCGGTGATCTTTTCGGACGCCTTGGCCGCTCGCGTGTTGAAGATTTTCAGGCCTGTCTCAGGATCGATACGGACTGCTGCGCTCATTCGGGTTCCGTTCCTTGTGAGTTTCTTGCTGTTGAGAACGGCTCTTAGCGGAGATCACGCCTTTGCGGCTGCAGCCGATTATGTGCGACGTGCTGCGCTCGGTCAGACCTGGCGCTACGAACCGTTCGGGAATACTCAGGATCTTCGATATGCTGAACTATATCGCAGGAGCACGCTAGAGCCTAGGACTGGTTCGCGGAGCAAATTGGATTTATGCTGGCATGATCGCCACTAGACTCAGTGCGCTTGTCGCGATGAATACGCGAACACTCTGTAGGGTTCATGTGACCCATCATTGGGCTTCAGTTTAATTTTTCGGAAGCGACAAGGGTTGATTGCGCATCCCGATTCTTTATTCTGAGAAGAAACGCGAGTGTGGAAAGAATGGCCGACTCATCCCAATACGTCCCCCCGAAAGTGTGGATCTGGAACAAGCCGAGTGGCGGCCGGTTCGCCAATATCAATCGTCCGATCGCTGGGCCGACGCACGACAAGGATCTGCCGGTCGGGCGCCATCCACTTCAGCTTTACTCGCTCGGTACACCTAACGGCGTGAAAGTGACGGTCATGTTGGAGGAACTCCTGGCCCTCGGGCATAGCGGTGCGGAGTACGATGCCTGGCTGATCAACATCGGAGATGGAGATCAGTTCGGCAGCGGCTTCGTCGCGGTGAACCCGAATTCCAAGATCCCCGCTCTGGTGGACCGCAGTGGCCCCACGCCTATCCGGGTGTTTGAATCCGGCGCGATCCTCTTGTATCTCGGTGAGAAGTTCCACCAGTTCCTGCCAACGGAAGCCAGCGCACGGGCCGAATGCCTGTCATGGCTGTTCTGGCAGATGGGAAGTGCGCCATATCTCGGTGGTGGGTTTGGTCACTTCTATGCCTACGCCCCAGAGAAGATCGAATATGCAATCGATCGATATGCGATGGAGGTGAAACGCCAACTCGATGTGCTGGATCGTCGCTTAGCCGAGAGCGAGTACATCGCGGGCAGCACCTATACGATAGCCGATATGGCTATCTTCCCATGGTATGGGTGGCTGGCAAAAGGCTGGCTTTATGGAGCCGGCGAGTTCCTGAGCGTACAGGATTACAAGCACGTCCAGCGGTGGGCTGACGTGCTTCTGGCACGGCCAGCCGTCAAGCGAGGGAGTATGGTCAACCGTACTTACGGCGACCCATCGAGCCAGTTGCGCGAGCGTCACGACACTCGGGACTTCGACACTAAAACGCAGGATCGTATTTTGCCCCGAGTAGAGAAAGAACCGAGCTAGCACCAATTCCAGGCGGACGAGTGGGCCGGGGTTGTCGTCCGCCGCGCCCGGATTGGCCCACTCGATCTCCGGTAGGTTTCAGAAGAGAAGTGGATACCACAATCGTTGTCGGAGCCGACTGGATTTGAACCTCCGAAACCGATGAACCCGCAGCTCTTATTTTGGGTGTGTTAGTGGCCTGCTCCCCAATGCCGTCTGCTGGCGGCCAAGAAAGGGGAACTAAAACATCCGCTCCGATCGCCACAACTCTTCTAGGAAAACGCACCTCTTTGGCGCACAACTATGAACAGCGCATGCAAATCATTTTGATCTTTGGGTTTCAGCGTTTTTCATACTCCAGATTTGGCCTACCGTCGAGCCCGGCAAGTGTCCCGTTTTCTCGTCGTTGCCTTCCTCATCCACGACCGGGCTCATGAGCGTTCGACAATTTGCGCGTAGCTTAAGCTTTAGCTTGAGAGTTTAAATACTGGTATTTGACAATTTCATAAGATGCATGATCTGTGTGCTTGTATCACGAGGCGTCTCTTCGCGGTCGTATGTGTCGCCATCTGAAATATGCGGTTACGTTAAACTTTTAAGAGAGGAGCTGGGTCGTGCCCATAAGCGAACAAACTTGGTGAACGCCGATCTCGACATTGAGTTGGGTTTCGCTTCTGGAAAGCGGGCCAGCCAGAGCGTCAGAGCGGCACACGCTCGCCGAGTGAGCGGAACCTCGCGGCCGCGCCCCGCTGCCGTCTTGGAACTGCCCACGATGATTTCACCTTGGGTTATTACACCGTCGCTCCACGTAAGATTTAAGTTGCGGTGTCGAAGCGCCCTCGTCTCTGAGGGCCGAAGTCTAGCGTCAAGTGAGAGGATGAAAAATGGATAAAGCGCGGGCGAGGCGCTTTGCCCGATCGCGTCGAGGAGTATCTGTTCATCTTCGAGCGAGATTGCCCGGCCTGTGTACTCCCGCTCAAGCAGCATCGTTACGTCGGGAGCAATATCTGCCCAGCGTCGATACTTCTTGAGGATTGCTCGCAGTGTTGCGATTTCGCAGTTGGTCTGACGGCCCGAAAGTTCTTCCGCCTGGCGTTTGGTCTACAATGCAGCTACGTCATCCGCGCTAATATCGGAGACGAGCCGGTTGCCAAAGTGGAGCGCTTGAGCTTCCGGATATACTGTGAGTAGTAGGCTTTGCCTAGCAGCGTGAGCGCTGTCTTCGATTCGAACCATCGATCAGCAGCAAGTGGAAAGAGCCGCGGTTTCTCTCGTTTGACGATGCCGTTGGCGGCCTCTTCGAGTCGTCGGCGGTGTTTGCGCTCGGCCTCTATCGCGATGCTTTTGCTCGAAGTCTTAGCCGATTCACGAACGCGGCGGCCTTCGAATACGAACTCGAACCACCATGTTTTGTCTCTGCGATAAAGACCCATTACTTCGCCTCCTGGCACTTGGGGCCGGTCCACTGATGTTGGCGGATTGGTTTGCCGTGCTGATGGTTCCACTCCCGCTGTAGACGGGCGTTGTTGCATTTGCTGGAGCAGCACAACTGATCGGCGCGTTTGGCGTAGAACAGTCGCCCGCATGATTCCAGGGCGTATTGCCGGAAGCGACCGGGTTTGGCGGTGCTGAATAGCGCCGTGATCCGTTCAAGCAACCTCTGTAAGGGGTTTTCAATGACAGGGTCTGGCACGAATGTATCAGCAGTCATTGTCCACGAGACGTTGAACGGAACGATCGCGGCGAGCCATCTCCGCTGACCGGGCTCGCCTACTAGTGCTGCAAGCACCATGCAGCGAACAACATCGAGCGCCCGATACAGGCAAGACCGTTGTTGTCAACGCTTGAATGCTGTGTGAACGAAGAGTGACTACGCTCCGCGTGTTAAACTCAGGACCGGGGAGGTCGCAAAGGAATTGGGAAAAGGTTTGTCGCGCAAGAAGGATCTCATACCGCCGCGAGTGCTTTACAAGTATCGCCCGTTCGCGGACCCGCATGATTCGGTGCGGAAGGCACTGGCCCAAAACCGATGGTGGTTCGGATCACATCGGGGCTTCGATGACGAGGACGATTTCATTTTCCCAGGCGTGGAAGATGACTCGCGGCTCGATGGCACGGACCTGGAACGCCTAAAAAGAGATATGCAGGAGGTTCTCGACCGGACGGGCGTGTTCTGTCTTAGCGAGAGTCCCAAGGATCTCGATCTATGGCATCGTTATGCATCCGATGGTGCAGGAATCTGCATCGAGTTGGAGAGTGATTACGTAACCGAACCAGATTTTGGTCCGTTCAAAGTGACTTACGCCGACAGACCAAAGCCGTTATGGGACGCCTTTGCTGGCCCCGACAAACGAAGGAAGCTCACCGATGCGCACTTACTCCAAAAAAAAACGCGTTGGAAGCGTCAGGCTGAATGGCGATGCATCCGCAAATGGGAGCCGCGAGATAGGCCGACCGCAAACCTGTACTACCCGATAGCGCCTCGCGCCCCCACGGCCGTCATCTTCGGGTGGAAACTGACGGATCAAAATGGACGGCAAATCATGGAATGGGTGCAAATGGGCGGTTGGCGGCGGATCGTAGCTCTGAGAGAAGCACAGAGAATGGTCGAATCAGAATTCGAGAGTATAAGCGAGGTGCCCGCCGAATGTTGCCCAGAAGGAGGAAGAGTCCCAGCATGATCGTCGGCTTAATGCCCCTCTTTGGTCTCGCAATTACCGTCCCACATCTCAAGACCGATGAAGGGAACACAAACCAATCACGCGGAATAGTTAACGGAACATGAAGGTGCTGGTCTGGAACAACCCGGTCACTTCCGGCATTGCGAAGAGAAAATGAAGATGTGAGAGCATTCTACAATCAGCCGACTTGCCACTGCGCTCCTGAAGGCATGATACGAAGTACCGCGAACTCGACCAGCTTTTGCTGTATAGCCTTTTGGATACTTCGTTCGTGAGCATTCAAATTCGCCGACCCTGTTTTAACTTCCACAAAAACGATTTTTCGCAGGACTCCCTCGTCCAATCCATCGAAGACCACCAAGTCTAGCGGCGATCCAATAAAACGAGCGTCCTTCGGATTGTAACGGAACTGAGGAAAGAACGGTGCCACATGCTCAGTGACTTCGCCGATTGTTACCAGTCTACTTCTTTCTACCGCGTCCTTGTGGATCTGCACCTCCCTCGTTTGTCTCCACTGCTCGAACTGAAGTTGAAGTCTGCTCTCAAAAGATGATTGCAGTGCCCGCAATTCGGATTTCAGGGCGAAATACTTGTAGAGGCCGACGAGCAGAGCTACCAACACGAGCACAAATATTACGAGAACAATGGATTGGCTCATGTCCAAATTCCCCCTATGTCGGCCGTATCCGGGGCCGGCCTATCAATCGAATTTCGGCGAGCGCTGCTTGGGGGGCGCGAGGTGTCTGAAAGTAACATGTTCTGCATGGACGTTTATAAAAATGCTGAAAAAGATTTTTTTTCTATGCGTCGTGCTACTCCTCTGCCTCGCTCTGATCGCGCCGAGGCCGAGCGCGGAGTTGCGCCGGACGATGCCCACTCGGTAGCCGCGCGAGCCCCATCAGCGCGTGCCGGCGGGACGATAGGTGCTGACGGCGATTGGCCGCGCCATCGCTGGTGCTATACGTGTCCGGCCGCTTCCGGCCTACTCGCACACCGATGCCAGCGACGGTCGCACGGCATCGAGACGCCGACGTGGCCCGCGCCCAATACGCCCATTCCACGCCTGCCGACGACCACTGGTGTCGGGTTTTTACGACTTCGAGCACGGTCAGAACGGCGTGACACCGAACGCCATCGATCTACACCCGGTCTTGGCCATTCGGCGGATACCGGAATAAGCACGCGTTCAGTTGCAAGCGCGGCTTTCTGCCAATCGCTGGAGGGCAGCCCGCAATGTTTCATAAAATCAGTTTTGCAGTGCTAACGACCTGTTAATATAACTTAGCTATATGTGTTGCACAAAATCACGAATCTGACTTGCGAGATGTCGCGGAATAGATCAACAATGTGACGGTCTGAGGCAGAGAAACGCCGGCGATCAAAGCCTGTAGCACGAACCGCTCCGGCGGGGGGGGGTTGCCTGAGCGCGTGTGCGTGATCGCCGGCTCCACTAAACGTATCAGTTTGACACATCCTACACCAGCCGTTAGTGGTTGGTCACAGGCCGTTAAATGTTCTCTATGTGACAAAACTTGCTCTAATCGCTGCGGAAACTCGCCCGGTCACGGTCAACGGCGGTTGCCGAGTGCCGTCAATGGTCAAGCGCGGGCCGTGGCCAGGACTCAGATTCGTGAACTAAACGATCTGATCGCGCTACCCTGTTGCATCATCTAGCGCGTTGTCGTGAAGACGACGGCCATCGTAATACTCCGCGGCATTTGGTGCAGAACACCGCGTCAGGGTTCCTGATCCATCTGCCGCACCAGTCGCACTCGCGCCAACAGACGACGCCCAGGCCGAAAATCGCCGACGCCACCATGACATAAAGGACTCCGCTCGCGAGAGCCGCATAGAGACTCAGATCGATCCAGAAAGTCACGGCTGGCGTTGCTTACATGCTCCGTGCTAACTCCCAGTCAAGTCGCGCCCGTGCCGAGAGCCATGTGCGCGCAGTTCGGTGGGGATCTAGGGATAGGAAAGGGCGATTGCCGCGCTCGACCGCCCGGATGACGATTGTGCAGGGAGTTGAGACAACTAGCGGAGATGACTAATAAACGCCGTGGCGGCTCAAGCGGGTGTACCCGATTGAACCACCATTGCAAAGATTCTATTTCCTTGAACCGCAAAAAATGAAGTTTTGGATCGTAGACCTTCTTCCTCCCCGTTAGGAGAGAACGCAAGGCATGTTCTCTATTTTCTCGATGATATCGAGCAGATCGCGAAGTGAGCGGGCGAGACGGTCCAGCTTGACCACCACAACCACATCGCCGGCGTGAACCGCATCCAACATCTTCCGAAGGTTCAACTCGGTCCACCTTGCCACCCGAGGCGGTGTCCTGGTAGATGCGCTTGCAGCCGCTTCCCTTCAGTCGGCAGATTTGAGCATCGAGTCCGTAGCCGTTCTTTTCCTGACCGTTGGTACTTACCCGCGCGTAGCCGATTAGCCTGCTTTTTGCGTAAAACATAACCACCGTCTACCCATTACGCAGGTAGGTTATGCAGGGAATCCCCGATGCGGAGCTATATAGAACGCGGACTATTTTCGACCCTGAAAGCCGTGTGTAATCGACCGAATACGCATAAGTGCGACAAGTTGCAACGTGCAATGTAGGGAAGGGAAGTCGGTCAACCCGATTGCTCCCGCTTAGCCGCCCGCGGCCTCTCGCAGGCGGTCAAGTTCACGATCGGGCTCGGGCAGTTGTTGGGTTGCGGGTGGACTCGAATCGCGATCTAGTCGCGAGAGTGTAACATCTCGCGTTCCCCGGCTATTAGATATGTTGGCCTTTTTGTCTCGCTTCGTCTAATACTGTCGCTCAAGTGAGGACTTGAGCAATGATTAGCAGAAAGCAGATTTTACGAGTGTGCGCCCTCGGCGCGGTCTTGCTATGCGCGGTCGGCTCGGCTTTCGCCCAAAGCGGCAATCGGCATCGGTTTCAACGGTGGCCTTAACCTCACCGGAAGCAACAATATCGAAGTCGGTTCGACGGGAACTTCCGCTGACGCCAACACCATCCGCATCGGCACTCAGGGCACCCAAACGGCGACCTACATCGCGGGCATCAGCGGCACTGCGATGACTGGCGCTGACGTAGTTAGTAAGCAGCAGCGGTCGCTTGGGTGTGCTGCCGTCCTCGGCTCGTTACAAGTCTGGCATTCAACCGTTGAATCAACTCAGTAATAAACTATGGCAACTGCGTCCGGTGACTTTTCGTTACAAGCAAGACCCGCAAGGCGAACGGCAGTACGGGCTGATCGCCGAACAAGTTTCCAAGGTCTATCCGGAACTGGTGGTGCGTGGAGACAAGGGCGAGATCGAGTCGGTCCAGCATCGCGAGCTGATCCCCTTGATGCTCAACGAAATGCAGCACCAGCAAGTCACAATGCAGCACCAGAAGGCGGCGCTAACGGAACTGAAAACTCAAAACCAGATGTTGCGAGCCGCGCTGGCAGAGCAACGGCGCATTAGAGGCGCAGCTGGAACGGCTGGAACAGACCACGACGATAGCCAATCGCTAACTAAACTAGGAGTCAATCAATGATTACCACAAAGCAGTCTTTAATATGCGCCCTCGTTGCGCTTTTCCTAACGGTCGGCACAGCCGCCTTCGCTCAAACCAACACGGCTTATGGGACCGGAGCACTCAGCAGCAATACGACCGGCACAGACGACAGTGCGTTTGGATTTGACGCCCTCTTCAGTAATACCACCGGCTTTGCCAATACCGCCAACGGTTATGGGACCCTCGGCGGCAACACCACCGGCTCCGACAACACCGCTGTCGGATGGATCGCCCTGCGAAGCAACGATGGCAACGAAAACACCGCCATCGGTTATGCGACCCTCAATATGAACACCAGCGGCAGCGACAACACCGCCAGCGGAGTTCTGGCACTTTACAACAACACCACAGGCTTCCAGAACACCGCCAGCGGATTGGAAGCCCTCATCAACAACACCACCGGCAACTATAACACCGCCAGCGGAGTTTATGCCCTCTTCAACAACACCACCGGCCAGAGCGATACGGCCACTGGTGTTGGTGCCCTTCAGCGCAACTTCAGCGGCAGCGCCAATGTCGGCGATGGCACCCTGGCTCTCTCCAACAATAACGGCTCTCGCAATACCGCCACCGGAAATAGTGCGCTGTATAAGAACACCAGCGGCCAGTCCAACATCGCAGTCGGTTTCCAGGCGGGATACAACCTCACCACCGGCAGTAACAATATCGAGGTCGGTTCTTTGGGCACCAGCGCCGACGCCAACACCATCCGCCTCGGGACTCAGGGCACCCAGAAGGCTACCTATATCGCTGGTATCTCTGGCACGCCGATGACTGGTGCCGATGTGGTGGTGAGCGGCAGCGGTCGCTTGGGTGTGTTGCCTTCTTCGGCTCGTTACAAGAAAGACATCCGACCGATGGACGAACACAACAGCAGCAAGCTATGGCAACTGCGTCCGGTAACTTTTCGCTATAGGCAAGATCCAGAGCAGCGACATTACGGGCTGATCGCCGAACAGGTAGCCAAGGTCTATCCAGAACTGGTGGTGCGTGGCTACAAGGGCGAGGTCGAGTCACTCCAATATCGCGAACTGATCCCCTTGATGCTCAACGAAATGCAGCACCAGCAGGCGGCACTGATCGCACTGAAGGCTCAGAACGATGTGCTGCGAGTCACGCTGGCGCAACAAAATGCGGTATTCGCAGCCCGCCTTGAACGGCTGGAACGAACGTCAGCGAAGACCCTAGCGAGCCGCTAATTGAGAGTTTATGCGCATGTAATGCCTGCAGGAGGTTGCAGGAGGGCTTTTGGGGCGTGAGTGCGGGGTAAGGTTGGCAATCAACGAAGTGAGCCGGGCATGGCGTAAAAATCTTTCGTCCGCGTATCCGGTTCCACGCTCGGGCTTGTGAGCGTAATAGGTTGCCGCGGTAAATGTTCATACCCGGCACGAGATGATGCGGGAGTCTCGATTCATTTTCCGCCCAAGGCCGGCCCGAAGGATGATTAGTCGGCGGTATGGCTTGGCCGTGCGCGACAAGGGTCTGAAATGCGTGGATTTCTTCGAGGCGGCTTTGCGGTGAGGGCGCTGACGGCGCGGGCTTAGCGCCATATTCATCGGCGAGCGATTGCTCCCGCTTAATCGCTGCGGCCCCTCTCAACTTATCAATATCGTAAAGCTCGGGCTCGACCTCGACAGGAGGCTCCTCATCAACCGGCCCCGTTAGTTGTTTGGGGGGTGCCTCGATCAAGTCGGGCGTTACTCGCTTGGTTGGTTCAGCAGTGGAACTCCGGGCCGCTTCGAGAATCGCGCGCTCCGTTTCGAGTGGGAGGCGGCCGTCGTCCTCGATCTCAATCTTCCGGGGCGCATCGAGTCCGAGTAGAGCGGCTCGTCTCTGCTCCCATCTCCACACGGCGAGAGAGAGATGGGCGATCGTATCGCAGTTTTCGCGTTTGCTTCCTTCGCCTTCAGTGCGGCGATCTTCGCGCTGAGGGTAAACTCCTGCGCCTCGATGCGTTCCAGAGAGGCTTTTGGTTCCGCCGCGGCCTCGGGTGCCGGGACTGCGGCCAGAGCGCGCTTGTAGCCTTTGAACGCAGCGACATTCGAAACGCCAAGCTACTTCCCGATCGCTTCGAAGGTTGCGCCGGTCACCGGTCAATCGCACGTTGAGAATTGTGCGCTCTCGCTCGCGCGCGCGAAGGCGCTTCGCTGCTTTCCCGGCAATATTAGCCATTTGTGAACCCCGCCCTTGTATTAACTCGATGCGCCGATTTTACCCGAGTTTGTAACCACGTGCGCTCTGTTGTGCTGGGGCAATCGCCAGCCGGGTCAGAGGGAAGTGCTAGGCGAGGTGACGGCTTCGAGTTTCCGCGATCGCTTTCGCGTTGGGCGTTGTTCCCAAACTAAGGATAGTGAGGTTTTCCGACTGTGGGGACTTTTGTGGGGACGCCTACGAGCGATAGTGAAAATGGTTAACGATATTGGCGATGGGCTGAAACGCGAAAAGCCGTGCGCGTGTTACGTTTTACGCATCCTTAGTGCGCAGGACGATAGTGGCGATATGCCCTGATTTACGCTTGGGGTGCGTGTGGTCGCCGGTTCAAATCCGGCCGCCCCGACCAACCAAAACGCCGAAGAAATCATTTCAGTTGGGAAGGCGCTCGCTCGCGGCCGGTTGATGGATCGCGTCCGATGACTCACTTCCAACCCGAACATGCCAGGTCGAGAACCCAAACCCTGGTTGCGCAAAATCATGCAACTAACCGCTAGGCGGTGCGCGATTTGCGTGAGCACCGCATGTCGCTCGACCTGATCGAAGCGGCGCATACCGCTATCGGGGCGTTTGCTCAGAGTATGAATCGCTGGTGATTTCCGTGGCGGTTCCTCTATTTCGCTGATTGCAGGTGCGCAACTAAAAGCTGCGCCACACGATCTGGCATCTGATCGAGAATGAAGTGCCCCCCGCCTTCGAGCTCAACAAACTTGTACGGCCCGCGCACAAATTCGCGCGTCAGTTCCGCGGCGCGCCGGCCCACACTCGCGTCGTTGGTGCCCCACACGTACAACGTGGGCATCGTAACCGCGGGAATCGCTGACAAAGCGATGTCGGAGGCGCGGTACCAGTTAATGGCGGCTTGCAGGGCACCGGGCTGACCCAAGGTGTTCAGATAGATGTCCGGATCAGGGATGCCCTCGCGTTCCAGGCCGATGCGCAGCGACTTGAAATTGTCCTTACGCAGGCGGTCGACCGCTTCGGGTTGTCGAAATCCCCGGTGATGCTGCGAACGGTTTGCCTGTTCGGGATCTTCCGCCAATGCACGGGCGAATGCGGCTGGATGCGGGCGTGAGAACATGCTGAGAGTTTCGACGCGATCCGGATTGGCGGCCGCTATCAGCCACGCCAATTGTCCACCCCAATCGTGGCCGGCCAGATGAAATCGGCGCACGCCCCACCCATCCATCATCGCCAGGGCATCGCCAATCAGCAGGTCGGTCGCGTACGCCTCAACGCGGTCGGGTCGCGCACCGACGGAGTAGCCGCGCTGATCCGGAGCCAACGCGCGAAATCCGGCATCCGCCAAAACGGAGATTTGATGGCGCCACATACGGCGGTTTTGTGGAAATCCATGGAGCAGCAGCACGGGATCGCCCGAATCGGGACCGGCGATATCAACGGTGAAACGAAACTCTCCAACGTCCCAGGTTTGCGTTTGCGGTTCCATCACATCATTGCCTCGCCGATAAGCGGTCGGGTAACCCGGCACGGAGACCGGCTTACGCCAGAGATGCGGCACTAAACTCCGCATCGTAGTCGCTGCCGGGCCGATTTAGAAGGTCAACTGCAAAACTCCCGCGCTATCTAAAAGCGGCTTTGAATCCGCCGGAACTTCGCGGGTTAGCCGCATGCGATGCCCTACCTGTGCCGGGATTTACTCAGCCTCCGCGGCCATCAGGATGCTGTATAAACGGTGCATCACCGGCGATTGCCTTCGTGGCCCGATGGTGAGGCAATGGCGGGCAAGCCCAGGCCTTGCCGGGTACAAAATCGGGCTCGTCGAATCCGTTCCAGCGTTTTTTCACTGAGTCCCACCAAAGCAGTTTCTTTCATTGGAGATACCTGCTTATTCGAGACACCTGATCCGGATTTGCGGCAGCACGTCTCATGTAGAGACTGATAGATAATTTATCAGATGGTTTTGGCTGATCATCTGAAAAGATGATCTTGTCCAGTGCTCACCCCTTTCGCCAGCTTCTTAGCTTCATATCCAGCCGGCCGCGCCAGTAGCCGAAGAAATTCGCACATTCGAGTTCGTGGTAGACCGCGCCTTCGCTGTCGCCGCGCGCAAGTGCAAAAATCATCCGGAGCACGTTGCGGGCGAGCTTGTCGAGATGATTGTGCGTGCGCCCGCCGGCGATCGCGCTGCCGTAGCCGAAAGCGTAAGTCTTGCGCCGCAGATAAGACCGCCGCATCCGTTCAGGCGGGATTATATGATGGACGCGGGCACATTGCGCGAAACCCATCGCGCCGCCTCTTGCCGTTATACGGCTGAACAGCTCGGTGTCCTCGCCTGACATTGGGTTGCTTCCCACGACGCCCAGGTCCTGCCGAAAATTACCGAATTTCTCAAACGTTCGCCGCCGGAAGCCCACGTTCGCACTGAAATAGTTATGAATCGTCTCGCGTTCGGCGCACGAAGCCAAAGCCATTCTCGCCGGATCATGCACCGCCAAACGCACATACAGGCTTGGTCCGAGCCAGCGCGGCGGTTCTCGGCTCCATCGTGGCAACACCATCCCGCAAGCAACATCGAGTTGACGGCGCTCAATTTCCGCCAGCATCTCGGCGGCCCAGTCCGGTTCGGCCACCGCATCGTCATCGATGAACAAAATGAAATCGCCATGGGCCTCTTTGATGGCGCGATTGCGCGCGCAGCTCGAACCCGCACCGTCCTCATAAACGTATCGCGTGGGTACTGCGGAATGGTTGGCGAATCCCGCGACGACACCTTTGGTATCGTCGGTTGAACGATTGTCGACCACGACGCATTCCGCTTCCATCCCAGCCGGCAAGTGCAGCGCGGCGATGCTCGCCAACGTTGCTGGCAGAAGCTGAGACCGGTTGTGCGTCGGCACAGCTATCGTGACTCGAATTGACAAGTGGCTATTGTGAGCGATTCGCCTGGCTGGCGTGAGCAATCAATGATGATGGTCATCGGGCAGCGGACCTGGCTCCGGGCGGGCCGCGACCAGAGATGGAGCGCTCGACGGTGCGGCTGAGGCGCAGTGAGGTCGCGGCGCGGACCGGCTTATCGCCGGAATGCGGCGCTTCGGCCTCGTCCAGCTTGGGCAGCGGCGCCGGAATTTGCGTGAAAGCGAGCGAGGCGACGGTGACGTACGGAGTTGCGTTCTGTTGCACCTCAGGCGGCGCACTGAGAATGAAACCGAACTGGCGTTTTTCGCCAGGCAGGAACGGAATCGCGCGGCGGCTGAAATCCGTGAACTCGATCGGGGTGATGACAATCGAATGCTCCTCGCGTTGCACAGCTTTGAGGTTCTTGCCACGCCCCTGATACCAGGTTACGGCCAGGCTTAACTCATCGATCGCCCTACCGCCGGCATTGGTGATTTCGCCGAAAATCGCTGGTACACGCTCCTCTGCCATGCGCATTGCGACCCCGTTGAGCTTGAGCTTTGCGCCGCCGTATGCCGTGGCTACCGGCATTTCCGACCTGACTTTGCCTGCTTCGGCCAATTCGGCCCGGAGACGCACCGCGACGCCGAGATTGCCGGTTCCTGGCAACTGCTCCAGCTCGGCAATCATCGACTGCAGTTGCGCTGTCGCATCATCCAGCCGTCCCTCGTAAAAATTGCGCATTGCCTGGCGATGCCGGTCAAGTATACGATCGCGCGCCGCAAAACCTGCCATTATGCGCCAATGATGATAATCCTTGACCAGGAAAATCTTATCGACATAGGTAATCGTGGGATACGCTCCGGTCGCGAGCGAACGCTGGGCCAGCTGGCTCGGAGAGCCATCACTCCCCGCGTTCGCCTCGAGCGTACGCTCCCATAATACCAGGTCGAGCGTGGTGATTCGGACCGGCACATAAGCGGTAACTCCGTCGGGGTTGCGATGCTCATCGCCGAGTTCAAAGTGCATGACGTGCAGAATTGGCCGGAACCATATTGGGCTAACGTCCGGCGCGAGCGGAATCTCGGTGAGAAATTGATGCAAGGAACGATCGGCGCGATCTTGAGTGGATAACAGGCTATAGGATTTCGCGTAATTGAATTGCTGTAGACTTTCGACATAGCGCTCGGCAGTGCCAAGCGGCGAGCGTCTGAAGCAGCCGGAGAGGAGCAATGAAGGAACAGAAATGAGAAACACGACCAGCAGCCATGATCGGGTCTGCGCGCTGCTCGTTGCTGGGTTCCCGATAGCCCCGCGTCTCCCCTCTTTTCTCACTCCCCTTCTCTCTTCTCCCCATGGCGCGGCATTTGTTTGAGTTCAATAACGTTGCCTTCAGGGTCGCGCACGTAAATTGAATTGCCCATGCCGCGGGCCCCATAGCGCATGGCCGGCTCACCAATAACTTCAACTGAGTTCGTGCGGAAGTAATTCATCGCGGAGCGAAGATCGTCGGTCTCTATTCCCAGACAGAAATGGTCGACATTAGTACCACTCTCAATTCGTGGCTCTGCCGCAGGCACAAGATCGATCATGCTGGCGCCGGCACGAAGTTGAATCAGACCAATCTGCGCGATGCGCCGTTCTTCGTTGAGACCAAGCACTCGCGTGTAGAAGTCGAGCATCCGGTTCTGGTCACGGCATCGCAGAACGACGTGATCGAGTTCGGCAATCTGCAGCGGATTTTTCATTTCCAATCCTCCCGTGACTTTACCTGTCTTCTCCGCCATTTCTTCATCTCTCGGGGATGACTCTGAAGCTCATCTGCTTTCATTTCGCTGCTCTTGACGCTTCCGAGCCGGCTCCTGATGATGACTCCCGCCGATGCCACTTCACAAGCTGCTTGCCCTCACTGTTTTCGCGTTAACCTATTTCGCAATCGCAACGGGCAAATTGCCTCCGCTGAGGCTCGACCGGGCGGGTGCTGCGCTGGCCGGCGCGGTCGCCATGAGCGTTATCGGAGCCGTCGATCGACAGCAAGCACTGGATGCGATCGACTTTTCGACCCTGGCCCTTTTGCTGGGGATGATGATCGTGGTGGCGAATCTCCGCCTTTCGGGTGCATTCACACTCGCGGCACGCTCTCTGCTCATCCGCGCGCGGTCGGGTTTTGGCCTGCTGGCGTTAACCGTCGCCGGGGCGGGTGTGCTGGCGGCTTTTTTTATAAACGACGTGGTATGCCTTGCCTTGGCGCCGATTCTGATCGAAGCGGCACAGATGCTCCGGGCGCGGCCAGAGCCATTTCTGCTCGCGTTGGCGACCGCGAGCAACATCGGCAGCGCGGCGACCATCACCGGCAATCCGCAGAACATGATCGTGGCCGGTTATGCACATCTGACGTATGGCGCCTTCGCCTTGCGCCTGTCGCCGATCGCGCTGGTGGGCCTGATAGTCGATTTCGCGACTATCGCTTACATCTATCGTCACCAACTCGGGCCAATCCGGCGCACACCCTCCACCCGAACTTTGCGCAGGCCGCATAGGCCGCGCCTGCTGATGTGGAAGTCGGCCGCAATCGCGCTCGGCACTTTGTTTGGCTTTATCTCAGGCTATCCCACCGACATGGTCGCTTTGGCGGCAGGGGCCCTGGCGCTCTTCACCAGGCGTATCAAGCCGGAACGGGTTTACCATCTGATCGATTGGACACTGCTGCTGATGTTCGCCGGATTGTTCGTCGTGGTGGCGGGAGTCGAAACGACCGGATTTCAGAACCAAGTCCTCAAAATCGTTGGGGCACAGAATCTCGCTCATCCTGTGGTTCTGACAGTTGTGATGGCGGCACTGAGCAACACGGTCAGCAACGTGCCGGCGGTAATGCTGATTCGGCCGCTGTATCGTTCATTTGAAAACCGGGAGTCGGCGCTGGTCATCGCCAGCGCAAGCACCCTGGCCGGTAATCTCACCGTGCTGGGATCGATCGCCAACCTTATCGTCCTGGAAGAGGCGCATAAGCAGCACATCGAGATCAGTTTCGGTGAATATCTCCGAGTCGGCCTGCCGGTGACGATCCTAACTCTGTTACTCGATATTGCGATGCTATCGGCCGGATTGTGACAAACTGGACGGCAGTTTGAATTCGATGCTAGGCAGCTTCATCGGGCAGCGGGAACGAGTAGCGGGCAATCTCGGTCCGCCTCACCGCATCCTCGACCATCTGCTCGACATCGAGCATCGCTTCGGCCTGGACGATTTGTTCTGAACGCGCGTGAGTTTCCGGATGGGCCGGCACAAACAGCGAGCAGCAATCCTGATCGGGAAGGATCGAGGTGTCGAACGTTCCCAGCCGGCGGGCCTCATTGATAATTTCGTTTTTGTCCATTCCTATCAATGGCCGCAGGATCGGGCGCGCCGTCGCTTGCTCGATTACCATCATATTTTCCAGTGTCTGCGAGGCGACCTGGCCGAGACTCTCCCCGGTGACCAGCACTTGCGCGCCGGTCTTGCGCGCCAGAGCGCTCGCGATTCTCATCATGACGCGGCGATAGAGCACCACCCGCAGCGGACGCGGTGCCCGGGCGACGATCTCGCGCTGCGCGCCGGCGAATGGGACCAGCATCAGGGTCGAGCGCGCTTCGTAGCGCGTCAGGTGAGCGGCAAGTTCGGCCGCCTTCTCGCGGCTGGCCGGGGAGACCAGCGGATGACTGTGGAAATGGACGAAATCCACCCGCATCCCGCGCCGCATCATACGGTAGGCAGCTACCGGCGAATCGATGCCCCCCGACAACAAGACCAGGCCGCGCCCGGTGATTCCGACTGGCAAGCCACCCCCGCCAGGAATTTTGCCGGCTGACACGTAAGCTGCATCGGGCAGGATTTCGATTGATATGGTCAAGCCGGGATTCTCCAGGTCTACTTTGAGCCCAAGCGCGGCGCCGACTTCCGCGCCGACCAACCGATCGATTTCCATCGAATCCAGCGCGAAGCGCTTTTCCGCGCGTCTGGCCGACACCCGAAAAGTGGTTGCCCTGGCTTTAGCCTGCGCATCAGCCGCGGTGGCAACCGCCTGACGTTTAATCGTTTCGATATCGAGCCCTACCGCATAGCTGATTGAGAAATTTTGTAGGCCAAAGATCAGCGCCGCGCGTTCGGCGGCAACCTCGTCGCTGATTTCGGCGGGGAGCTGAACGATTATCCGGGGCCCTTCGCTCCGCATCGCGCCGAAACGGAAATCGGCGAATACTGCGCGCAGGTTTTGCTTGAGTTGCTCCACGAAGCGCCAGCGGTTGCGCCCCTTGAGCACGATCTCGTGATAGCGGCCGATAAGGTATCGCATCTTCGTGGTCATTCACCCATTATTTGCACGTCGCAGACTCCTTCCCGGTAACGCACCTCCAAACGGCGCTGTGCGCCGATCGGCCAGACTCGTTTCCCTTCGGCTCCGCTCAGGGCTTCGGCTCACTCGTTTCGTTTCGCTCCATTAGCGTGCTCAGCTTCGCTTCGCCTGGTGTTAACGGCCCGGATCTTATCATGGCGCCACAAGGAATTTTGCGCGACCCTTGCGCGAAATCCCAGGCGCAACGATCATCTAACCAACATGAATGAATCGGCAAAGCACCTGGACATCGGCGATCATCTCGAACGTTTGCGGTTGAGGCTTCAGCCTGCGGACGCAGTTGAACGGCCGCAGCCCGGCACCGAACTGAAGGCCGCAGCAGTGCTGGTGCCGCTATTGCGCCGCGAGGGCGAACTCCACGTGCTCTATACACGCCGATCCGACCGCCTCGCCAGCCATCGCGGCGAGGTTGCCTTCCCCGGTGGCCGATTCGACCGGCGCGACCCGCACTTGTTGGCGGCTGCTCTGCGCGAGGCTTATGAGGAGGTCGGGATTGAGCCGCAGGCAGTAGACGTTCTCGGCTGTTTCGAGGGCCGCCGCACCCATAGCACCGACATCATGGTTACGCCATTTGTCGGAATGGTGCGCGGCTCGCCTGAATTACGCCCGGATCCGAAGGAGGTTGCAGAGATTTTCGAGGTGCCCTTAAGCGCATTGGCCGATCCGCGCCATCGCAGCGCCCACCGATGGCACCGCAACGGCGCGACCTCGCATCGTCCGGCCATCCTTTATCAGCGCCAGGTAATCTGGGGATTAACCTACGAATTGACAATGCGCTTTCTGGAATTGATCCTGCCGCCGGCTTGAGATCGTGCAATGAAATTGTCAATCGTTTTAAGTGACCACACTCGATAAAGAGATTTTTGTTTAGAGCACTCCTGACTCCACGCTTCCAGTTCGATTGTACGAACAGTTGCCGGCTGGCCGCGCGCTTAACTTTGGCCTAGAATCGATGGCAAATCCTGCGGGGAGATACGCCTACGAAGATCGTGGTCGATTATAACCGCTGCGAGAGCAATGCGCGCTGCATGCAGGTTGCTCCCGATGTTTTCGAAGTCCGTGATGACGACAAGCTGTACCTGCTGAATGAACATCCACCCGAATCGGCGCGTGAACGGGTGATGAAGGCGGTGCGGGTTTGTCCCAAACAGGCGCTCTCATTGCTTGAAGACAATTGACTATCAGTCGCCGAAGGTTGTAGCCGAAACTGCCAGGTCGAGCGCGATGCGGGTGCAGGCAGGTGCTTTTGTGCCCGCTGCTCAATTCTGCTCCACTGTTTTCCTTTTCCGGGGGCGGCCATGAAACTCAGCGAAATCAATCTGCTCGATCTCGACCTGTTCGTAAACGGCGACCCGCACGAGGCCTTTGCGCTGCTGCGCCGCGAGGCGCCGCTGTATTGGCACGAACGCCAAAACGGCCGTGGGTTTTGGGCGGTGACGCGATATCATGACGCGCTGCGGGTCTACCATGATCCGCAAACCTACAGCTCCGAACATGGCATTTCGCTGACCTTCGACAATGTGATGCCGGAGCAGGCGGGCTCGGGAATGATGATGATCCTGACCGATCCGCCCCGTCACCACCGCATTCGCCACGTCGTGAGCCCGCGCTTTACCCCGCGCGCGATAGCCGCTTACGAGCCCGAAGTCCGTCGCATCTGCGATGAAATTCTCGACGCCGTAATCGAGCGCGGCCAATGCGACTTTGTGGTCAACGTTGCCGCCAAGGTGCCAACCGCCGCGATTTGCGAAATGCTTGGCATTCCTGCCGAATACCGCGACCTGATGTATTCGTTGGGCAACGCCGCAATCGGCTCGCAGGACCCTGAATACAACCAGGGCCGCAGTCCGATGGAAACGGGACGAAACGCTCAGGCCGAATTCTTTGGCTATTTCGCCAAGCTGATTGACGAACGCCGCAAACGTCCGGGCAAAGACCTGATCACCGCCTTCACTATCGGTGAGGTCGAAGGGGCCAAACTCACCGACCTGGAAATTTTATTCAACACCTTCCTGCTGATCATCGGCGGCCAGGAAACCACCCGTAACGCGATCAGCGGCGGGATGCTGGCGCTGGTCAATCACCCGGCCGAACGTGCGAAGCTGGCAGGCGAGCCGGGCGTAATGCCAACCGCGATCGAAGAATTCCTGCGCTGGACCACTCCGGTAACGCATATTCTGCGCACCGCGCGCAAGGACGGGGAATTACGCGGCGAGAAAATTCGCGAGGGCGACAAAGTTGTGGTCTGGAACGCCTCGGTCAACCGGGACGAAGAGGTGTTCCCGGACCCCCGCCGATTCGACATTACGCGCACTCCCAACGATCATCTGGCGTTCGGCCATGGCGAGCATTTCTGCATCGGCGCACATCTGGCGCGGCTCGAAATGCGTGTAATGATCGAGCAAGTGATGCGGCGGATGCCGGACCTGGAATTGGCTGGGCAGCCCGAGCGGCTCCGCTCGAACTTCGTCGCCGGCATCAAGCACATGCCCGTGCGCTTCACGCCGTCGGCAATGAGCGTGCATGGGTCTAATGCTTGACGAAGCCCATCAAAACGTGACGAAGGCCTCCTTCCAGAACCCCCCGTCTGACGAGGGTGTGGGCGCGAAGCGATTCGCTGAGGTTCAGAAATTGCACGCGAGTTAGCGTTTTTTCGCGAGCCTGTTCTTGCATGAACGCCACAGTCGTTGTCCAGAAATGCGCCGCCCGGCAGGATACGTCGTTAATCGTTTCCGCTCGCAGGCCAGCGGCCCGCGCCGCAGTAAGGTATTCCTCGATTGTTCCGATTTGCGCGCACCAATGGTTATTGAACGGCCCTTCGTATTCTGGACGCTCGAGCAAACAATCGTAAACAAAGACCCGCCCGCCGCGCCGCAACAGCCTGGCCGCGCACTGGAACCATGGCTTTCGGGGAAAGGAACTCGAACTATCGAGCGCTAACACTGCGTCGAAGCAGTTTTCTCCAGGCACTGTCAGCGCGTCACAGAGCAGCGGCGTCACCCGCGACTCCATTCCGGCCTGCACGGCGAACTTTGCAACGATCTCGATGTGAGATGGGGCTATGGTAATGGCCGTAACCTGGGCGCCGAACTCTTGCGCCCAGTAAATCGCAGGGCCGCCCAAGCCGCATCCGACGTCGAGTATGTCTCGAAATGGTATCCGCTGAAGTTCCCACGCGGTGGAGGTGTAGTGAAGCGTCCGTTCTTGCGATTCCACCAACTGTGCCCGCAAGTCCCTCACCCAGGGTTTAGGTTCATCGATTAGCCCAGTGTGATAGTGAACCCGAGGACCAGGCCCGTACCGCTGCAAAATAGCCTGAGTTTTACCTTCATAGTAAGCAACTAAATCTCGCATCAGAGCACGGAATGACTGGGGGCTAGCACGTTTCTATAAACGTCAACCCCGTTTACCCCAGGCACCTGCTATTGCCCGGGCAGCGGCCGTTCGACCCACTGCAGTACCGTGTCCGCTCCGGCGGTGCATGTAACCTCAGAAATCACCAACGGCAAATATAGCTGTTTGTCCAAAGCCCAGTTCCCCACGCGCGGCATAGCTACCGATGCGCCCAAGTCCTGATCAACAACCACCGGTCCCCCGGGTTGGCTCGCGTAAGAGTGAAAATAAACTTCACGGTGATCGGAGTCACTGAGATGTCGGTTCTATCCCTCCAGCTGGCCGGACCACTCACTTCTACGTGACCAATTGGAAGTTCCGGGAAATTAACCTGTGCGTAATCCGGCTCAAATTTGGGCTTTAATGTTTTTTGCGTCGTGTTTAAATAGTCTATCACCGGCCCAATTCCTTGCTTCGAGCCGGGGTCATCGACTCTGTTCATTGTGACCTGAGGATGCAAAAAGGGCTGAAGCTGGTCGAAGTTTTGCCCATTGAAAAGATCGACGGTTCGCCGGAACACATCTTCCAGGTTTGTTGGATCAAATGCTGGCGACATAGCCACTCCCCTGCGTTTGCGTCATGCTCCCGGCGACACGGAACACTCACTTGCACCGAAAGCCCACGGCTGCATGTTTCGAACTCTCAAGATTGAGAGCCGGAATGCCATTATTATAATTGTTCCAACATTGCTCTCGCTGTCCGCAAATCCGCTGTCTCAGATCCCTCTGTGAAAAAGGCCAAAACCTCCTGTAACATGTCGCGGCCCTCGGATCGCTTTGATTGCTTGAGCCACAAGCGGCATAAGCTTATTGCGGCGCGAAGCTCTAAAGACTTCGCCTTCTGCTGCTGCGCAACCGTGATCGCTTGGTGGAAACAACCCTCAGCCTCATCGATCGCTTTGGCGCTGAGAAGTCTGAGACCCCGGCCCCGCTAGTATGAGTTCGCCTCTTAGCCGATACAGTTCCGCCTGCCACCATTGCTCATGACATTTGTCGGCCAAGGCTTGTGCCTCAGCTAATACGCGGAGCCCCTCTTCCACCTGCCCTGCTTTGCCGTGGGCTTCGGCCAGCAAGCTCAGAAAGGCGGGCCGCAGGACCTCAGCGCCAATCACGCGGTAGTCATCCAGCCCCACGCGCATCGCAGCTATGCCCTCCAGTAGCTTGCCCGCTTCGGTCAGCACCCAACCGCGCATGATCATTGCCCATGGCCGATAAAACGGAAAATCATGCTCCATCGAGAGACTGAGGGCTACTGACGCCAACTGCTCAACGACATGCCAGTCTCCGCAGAACTGATGGAGCCACGCACCAAACGCCGCGACTGTTGCAGAAGTATACGGATGGCCTAGCTTTTGGGCCATCGCCATTCCCGTGGCATATCTCATCAGAGCCTGCTGCGGATAGCCAAGAAACCATAACGCCCAGCTCTCGTGTATGGTCCCCACCGCCGCCGGGTCATGCCCATAGACGTACGCGTGCGAGCCGTGTTGCCGCAGGTCGTAAATGGCGATTGCTTGCTGCAGGTGCTCAAGCGCCTGGACAAAATCTCCGACAGCAATCAGCCCGACGCCCGCTACATGGTGCGATTCCACCAGAAGACCTGTGTCTCCCGCCGTCTGTGCCAGGCGCAAACAATGCTCTGCTAATTCACGTGCGGTAAAGTGTTGCCCTCGCGAAGTGTAAAAGAGCCACAAACCCCACAGTACCGGAAAAAGCTGAGGAGATTCGTCGGCTTGATGGCAGAGCTGTCGAGCGCGCGCGTAAATTCTTTCCACCTCCTGTGAGGCAAACCCCTTAGTAGCTACGCTGGCAGTCCCGAGAGCTATTTGAAAAAGCAATTCTTGTTGAAAGCGCTCAGGGGTTTCTGGCAGACGACTTAGTAACTGGAGCCCTCTACTCAGATGTCGTATAGCCTCGTTATTGGCTGACCGCTCGAGTGCCCGCTGTCCTGCTAGCTGCCAATACGGGATCGCCTCCTCGATTGAACCAGCTTCGGTAAAATGACCGGCTAGGAGTTCTGGCCGAGCCCGGACGGTGTCAGCAAAGCGCTCCTGCAAGACTTCGGCCACCCTGCGGTGATACTGACGCCGTTGACTCCGGAGCAGTGAGTCGTAGGCAGCATCGCGAATCAAAGCATGCCGGAAGCTGTATCTAAGTTGATTCCGTGCCAGATTCTGATCGAGCAATTCGGCATCGACCAGCCGGTTTAGCGCGCCGGTCAGCCTGGTTTCCTCCAGCGGTGAGATCGCCCGAAGTACCTCGTAAGAGAATTCCCTTCCGATTGTTGCCGCTAACTGTGCTACCTCTTTCGCAGTGCCAAGCCGATCGAGGCGAGCCATTAACGAATCATAAAGCGTTGACGGAATCGCCAGCGATGGCAATGCGTTGGTCAGCACGTAGCGATCGTCCTGCTCGTGCACCAGGCCCGATTCAAGTACCATCTGCGTCAGCTCTTCCACGAACAGCGGCACGCCCTCGGTTTTCCCGGTGATCTCAGCCGCCAACTCGGTCGGAAGCTGCTTGCCACCGGCGACAGACCGGATCATCAGGTCGGTCGCCCTGCTCGATAAGCGGCCAAGATTTATGTCGCTGATATGAGGCCGTGATGGCCATGGTGGCACGAATTCCGGACGGAAAACGAGAATCAGCAACAAGCGAATCGGCAGACACTCTCTCGATTAAGAGTTCAATCAACTCCAACGTGGAAGGGTCAGCCCAGTGAAGATCCTCTACCACCAGCCTGGTCGGCGCCCGCTCAGCACTCCGCGTAAGCCATTCGATGACTGCCTCAAAGGTCTTCTGCTTTTGGCGCTGTGGAGTCATAGGCAGCGCCGGATAACGATCGTTGGCCGGGAGCGACAGGAGGCCGATGAACAGCGGCATGGTTTGTGGCAAACTAAAGCCGTATTCTTCCAGTGCCTCCTCCAATTTCGCTATCTTCTTGTCGGCATCGTCGTGGCGGCCAAAGCGCATCATCCGCTGCAAAAAATCTACTGCAGGATAAAGCGCACTGTTCTGATAATAAGGTGAGCACCGACACTCGAGTTCCGTTACTGATTCACCGGTAGTCAGCTCTCTTGCTACCCGTACCAGTCTGGATTTCCCTATTCCCGCTTCTCCGCTCAGCATGACAACCTGGCCACTTCCGTTTACTGCTTGCCGCCACCGATCGAGTAAACGCTCGACCTCCGTCTCGCGGCTCACGAAGTGCGTCAGGCCCGAAGCGACCGCCTTCTCAAAGCGAGTATGGATGCCGGTCGGCTCGATCACGTTGAATGCCTCGACCGGTGCGGCAACCCCCCTGAGGGCCGGAGTGCCAAGGCTACGACAGACGAAAAATCCCTCAACCAACCGATACGTCGCAGCGCTGATCACGAGCGTGCCTGGCTCAGCGAGAGTTTGCAGGCGCGCGGCGATGTTCGGGGTTTCACCCGAAATCGCCATTGGGTCAGGATTGGTTTTACCGCCCAACTGCCCTACAACCGCGAGACCGGTATGTGCCGCGACGCGCACTTGCAGAGGCTTCACCAAACGTTCGCGCATCTCGGAAACTGCTGCAATAATCTCAAGACCGGCTCGGACCGCGCGTTGGGCATCATCTTCATGCGAAAGCGGGTAGCCGAAGTAAACTAAAATCCCATCACCCAGAAACTGCGCAATCCGGCCTTCGTGGCGATCAATCACTTCCGCGCAGACCCTCTGATACTCGCGGGTAATATCGCTCAGTTCCTCCGGATCGAGCTCACCGGAAAGCGCGGTTGATCCGACCAGGTCACAGAACATGACAGTCAGTTGTCGGCGTTCACGTTGTGCAGGAGTGGCTTCCCGGGTTCGATTGGATACAGGAGTTGGACTGCCGCAACGCCCGCAAAATGCGAACGACTCCGGATTATCAAATCCACATTTTGGGCACTGCATTTTTCCGTCACCTTAAGCCGCGTAGCGCCCGAAAGTTCCACGTAACCGTTAGACGCTCCTTTCGCTTACTACGGGTTTACACCGGATTTTGGAGAGCAGGTTAGTATCTGTCAACCGCCATCAAATCGCCATTCCTCGCATCAAGAGAGCTTAGCTGTTTATAAGCAGATTAGTTGAGATGATGTAATCGCGCCCCCCTGGGCCGGAGACAACGCAGCCTTTGCTTCGTCACGGTGGCGTCTGGCAGGACGGTCGCGACCGCTCAACCGGATTCGCTACATGAGGAGTGAGTATTGGTCGCAATCATCGTCACAAGATCGCAGCGGACATTCGGGAGACCGGCAGATTAAATGGAACGATTCCACGCGAAGCCAGCCAGAATGGGCCGCCGCTTCCGGGGACGGTTGCAAGCCTCCCCAAGGCCATATCGCTGAGCCGGCTTAGAATTTTTGGCGTCAGCAACAATCAGACCCTTCATCAAGTCAAAAGGTTATCGCCATAGTTCGTCCGTGGGTTGCCTTCGGCCACTGCTAATCGGCTTTAGCAGTGATTCCTTTCGTTTGCAGGCGCGAAGTGATGGATAATATCTGCACTGATTTCGCGTCCACAAAAATCCAAACAGCACTTCCATCAAACGGCGTGATCATGAACACCTTCGCCCGTCCGAAAGTCGTACCCTCATGTCACCTGAGCCGTGCTGAGGTCAACCAGGTTTTACGTTGGCTCTTCGATGCCGCCGCCGTGCTTTTCAGTCAAGTCATAGTTGACGTGGTAGACTTCCCACTCGATACCATCGGGATCGATGACCCAGAATTTCGACTGGTTCGCATAGCAGCAGTTGACATTTAGCTGCTCTCGTACATTTAGGCCATCCTGCTTCACGCGCGTCAGATGCTGTTGGACGGCGGCGCCAGAGGAAACCTCAATTCCCAAGTGATTCACCGCGGCACGTTCCTCTGGGGCGGACTGCGTTCGTACCGGAGAAATCACAAGGTTAAGCGGTGCAAACGGCACTAGAAACTTCACGTGATCGGGCTTGTCTTTGACTGGCTCAGCGCCAAGAAATTTCCGGTAGAATTCGCGGCTCGCATTCAGGTCGGCTGCCTTCAGATGAATGTGGACTCGCGGCGTCATCAAATGATCTCTCCGAATCCAATATTGTCGCGAGTCCGGGATCCTTTTACAAACCAGGGACAAGCGGTTAGTGCGCGAGGATTCGGAGGTAAACAGGTTAGCGTGTGAGTCCGTAGTCTGGCCGCTTCCGCTGCGTATAGATTCTCCCTCTTCCCCGTTGGCTCCGTTCAGGGCTTCGGCTCACCGCGACGACAGAATCACGTCCCCTGAATAGGGGCAGCCCAGCGGCTGAAAATCGTGCCGCCGATCTTTCCTAGCGCGGGCAAATACTTGGGGGCATCGGCAACAAATGAATCGCCGTCGATGCCGACGCGCTTCAGGTCCTCGCCGAATTCGCTTACCAGCTTGCCCAGCCTCTCATGGGTTATCTCGGCGTGAAACAGCAGACCGTAGGCCTTGTCCCCGAAGCGAAACGCCTGGACTGGGGTCCTTGCCGAGGAGGCAAGCGCGACTGCGCCGTTCGGCAGTTCGAACACGTCGCTATGCCAATGAGCGGCCATGAACTCGCCGGGCAGCCCGCACATTAGACGGTCATCGTTGGCTGCGTCGGCGAGACGGACAGAGTACCATCCGATTTCCCGGCTCTCGCCGCGCTTAACGGTTGCGCCCAATGCGGCGGCTAACAGTTGCGCGCCAAGACAAACGCCAAGAATAGGCTTGTTGTCGCGCAACGCACTCTCGATAAGTCGGATTTCATCGCGTAAATACGGGTAACGGTCGAGCTGATATACAGCTTCTGGTCCGCCCATCACGATGAGTCCGCCGGCGCCTTTCATATCCGTGGGAATCGGAGCGCGGTCGAAAACCCGCACGTATTGCCATGCGAGTGCGGCCTCTTCCAGCGAATCCGCAATCGCACCAAGATTTTCCACCGGATGATGCTGTAATACCCAGATTTTCGCCACTCTCTAGCTTCCTTCCTTGTCTCCCTCTTCCTCAATCAAGGGGAGAGGGCTGGCGGGGTTAGGATCTTCTATCAGCAGCCTGGTTTCACAAAGTTCGGTAAACGGTTTAACAGTACCCTGCCGCTAGGGTAAACATCAAAGAGGGATGACGAAAGTGCGGCAGGTTGAGCCAGTGAATACTAGCTGGCGAGCCGCGCCCGTTTGTCACTGGAGGAATCATCATCATGGCTGTGATTGGCCTTCGCGAACAGACGATTAAAGATGCCAAAAACGTTGCCGATGCCCGCGCACGTCACCGATGGCAAATTCCCGCCGATTATAACATTGCAGTGGATTGCATTGACCGTCATACCGATCTGCGGGACAAGCCGGCGCTCTTCTATGAAGACGACGAGGGCCATGCCGAAAAATATACCTTCGGCCAAATCGGCGCCCTGAGCCGCCGCTTTGCCAACGCACTCTCCGCACTCGGCGTTCGCCGCGGCGACGTCGTCGCGATCCATCTCCCGCAACGGCCCGAAACAGCTATCGCGCATATCGGTTGCTACCGGTTGGGAGCGATTGCCTTGCCCATTTCCAAGCTCTTCGGCCCCGATGCACTCCTTTACCGCCTGACCAATAGCACGGCCAGGATTCTGATGTTGGAACCCGAGAGCGTCGAGAAGATCGAACCGATTCGGAGCCAGCTTCCGGATTTGAAGCACGTCATCGTCGCCGGCGGCAAGGGTGGCGATGGGCTTCGGCCTGTCAGTCAAATAGGTTTCGACGATTTGATCAGCAAGGCATCGGAAGATTTCACGATGGCGAAGACCCAGGCCGAGGATGCGGCGCTGCTGATGTACACCTCCGGCACCACCGGCGATCCAAAGGGCGTCTTGCACGCTGCACGCTACGTACTGGGTCATAACGGCATCGACTATTCCTATAACTTTCTCCGCGACGGCGATCTCTACTACAGCCCTGCCGATTGGGCATGGGCAGGCGGCCTGCTCGACGGCCTTTTGGCGATTTGGCCGTATGGCATCCCAGTGCTCGCGTACCGCAGCAAGGCGCGGTTCGATCCTGATGTGATGCTTCACCTCGTGCAAAAATACGGCGCGACTATCGGGCTTTATCCACCGACCGTGCTTAAAGGATTGCGCGAAGTCAAAAACCCGCGCCAGAAGTACCCCGACTTGCGCCTGCGATGCGTTGTCAGCGGCGCCGAGCCGGTCAGCCCCCAATTGGCGCGATGGGTTTATGAACAGTTGCGCGTGGAATTCAATCAGGCTTTCGGGCAGACCGAGGCGAATTACTTCATCGGCAATTGCTCTGCGCTTGAAAAACCGATTCTCGAACCACTGGGGAAGCCTTATCCGGGGCATGACGTCGCGATTTTAGTAGACGGCCAGCCAGTTAAAGCCGGTGAAACTGGCGAGATCGGGATCCGCCGGGATAGCCCGGTAGTAATGAAAGAATACTGGAAGAATCCTGCCGCGATGGCCGACAAGTTTGCCGGCGAATGGTGCCTGACCGGTGACATGGGCCATATCGACGATCAGGGCTACGTGTATTTTCAGGGCCGCAATGACGACGTGATCAAAACCTCGGGCTATCGTGTGGGGCCCGCCGAAGTCGAAGCCAAGATTATCGAGCATCCAGCGGTTGCCTCATGCGCGGTGATTGGCGTCCCAGACGAGCGCCGCGGCCAGAGCATCAAGGCGTTTCTGAAGTTGCTGCCCGGGCACGAACCCTCGCAGAAGCTGATTGAGGAAATTCAGCAACATGTCAAGCAAAAGCTCGCTGCGCACGAGTACCCACGCGAATTTGAATTTATTGACGAGTTCCCGATGACGGTTACAGGTAAGATCCGACGCCGCGACCTCCGCGATCGCGAATTGCAAAAGCCGGCGTAGAACGCACAGAACCCTCACTCTCGCCCTCCCGCAAGGGAGCGGGCGAGGGACAGGACAGGATAATTATCACGTGGAGAACAACACCTCGTCACCTTTCAAGGCGATTAAAATCGTCGAATGCGGCCAGGGGGTATCGGCTGCGTTCGGCGCTAAACTGCTGGCAGATTTGGGCGCCGACGTGATCAAGGTCGAGCCGCCCGAGGGTGACCTGACACGCCGACGCGGCCCGTTTCCGCAGAATCGCGAAGCAGCCTCGCCCGACCTGCAGACGTCTAATCCACTCCCGCAATTATCCGCAAGGGAGCAGGCCGCCGGATTCTGAAGGAAGCGGCATGTTCATTTACCTGAACGCCAACAAACGAGGCGTCGTTATCGACTTGAACCGCGCCGAAGGTCGCCAGTTGCTTTCCGAGTTGCTGAATCGTGCCGACGTTCTAGTCCATAACGTCCCGCCCTCGGAACGCGATGCTACGGGGTTGGAGAGCGCCGCACTACGCGCCCGCCATCCGCGCCTGATCGTCGCGGCGATTTCGATTTTTGGCGAGTCCGGTAGACATGCAAGCTATAGAGGCTACGAACTGACGGCGTCGAACGCGTCCGGTTGGTCCTTTCTCAGCCCAGGCGCATCGCCCTACCCTGACCTGCCGCCTTTGAAATGCTTTGGCAGTCAATGCGATTTCCAAGGGGGCGTAAACGCGGCAATCACGATACTGGCCGCGTACTTTCAAAGGCTTAAATCCGGCCACGCCGGTAACTCTATCGAGGTGTCCGAGCAGGAAGCGGTCGCCGCGATGCTCGAAATGAACTTGATGCATTACACCTATGCCGGGCGCGAGACCTCGCGCCTCGGCAACCGTGCGCTGGGTCCCTGGTTCATTGCCGATTGTGCTGACGGCCAGATCTTCGTGCTTGCGGTCGAGGAAGATCAATGGAAGCGGCTGGTCGATTTCATGGGCAACCCCGAATGGGCTGGCGAGGAGCTATTCAAGGACCGGCTGTCGCGCGCCCAGAATATGGATGCGCTGAAGGCACTAATGACCGAATGGCTGGCGGGATGGAAGGTGCAAGACCTGTATCGCGCGGCGCAGGAACATCGGATTCCGTTTGCGCCGATTAACACGATGCGCAGTCTGTACGAAAGTGAGCACCTGCGCCAGCGCAATTTCTTTGTCGAACTCGAGCAACCCGGCCTCGGCAAATTGCGATTGCCGGGGATGCCGTCACAGTACGGTAACTCGCATTGGGCGATTCGGCGCCCCGCGCCGCGCCTGGGCGAGCATAACGAAGAAATCTTCTGCGGCGAACTCGGCCTGCCGCGAGAGCGTCTCACGGATCTGCATCAGGCCGGCATTGTCTGAGTCCGAAGACCTCTCCCTGATAGGGAGAGGTGGTCGCGCATCGAATGCGCGACGGAGAGGGTCCTTTAGTAAAATTCGCACTGAGAGGCCCTTTTGAGAAACTCACAACCAGCCCAAGTTTGGGTTCAGTGGCTCGTTTGCTATTTTTGAAGAATCGGAGTGAAGCAATGGCTGAAGGACCGCTATCAGGAATTCGCGTACTCGATTTCACCTGGGCCTGGGCTGGGCCGTTTTGCACGATGCAACTGGCGCATCTCGGCGCCGAGGTCATCCGAATCGAAACCACCGCCCGTCCCGCCTGCGTGACGCGGCTGATTCCGCCATTTGCTGACGATATTCCCGGGCCGAATCGCGCCGGCTATTTCAATCAATACAATCTGGGCAAGAAAAGCATCCTGATGAACCTGGCGCGGCCCGAAGCGATCGAGATAGCCTGCGAAATGGCGCGTCATTGCGATATCGTCGCCGACAATTTCGCTGCCGGTGTCATGGATAAGCTTGGTCTCGGCTACGACAAATTGCGCCGCTTCAGACCCGACCTCATCATGATCTCGATGTCCGGCTATGGCCAGACCGGTCCGTTCAAGGGTTTTATCGGCTATGGTCCGCCGGCGTCAGCAGCAGCCGGGATGTTCTTTACAACCGGATATCGCGGGATGGGACCGAGCGAGATCGGGATTTCATATCCTGACCCGAATGCGGGCATCTTCGGTGCTTTCGCGATTATGGCGGCGCTGACTCAGCGGGCGCTGACCGGCGAAGGTCAGTATATCGACCAGTCCCAATGGGAAACGGCATTAGTGCTGATGCCGGAAGGACTGCTGCAGTACGAGATGACAGGGCGCGAGCCTGAGCGGCAGGGCAATCGTGACTGCGTAATGGCGCCGCATGAATGCTACCGGGCGGCGGGCGACGATAATTGGGTGTCGATTGCGGTTGGCACTGAAGAAGAATGGCGCGCGCTTTGCCGTGTGATGGGAAATCCTTCTCTCGCCGACGACCCATGTTTCAAAACAGCCTCGCTCCGCAAACAGAATGAGGATGCGCTGGACGAGATCGTGACCGCTTGGACCAGGCAGCACGATCGTTGGGAGGTCACGCGAATGCTGCAGGCAGCCGGAGTTGCTGCCTTCCCTGCAATGAGCAACAAAGATCTTGCCGAGGATCCGCATTTGCGTGAACGCGGGTTTCTGGTCGAACCGGAACATCCCGAAATCGGGATGCGCAAACATGCCGGCATTCCCTGGAAAATGTCCGGCACGCCATGCGCGGTGCGCTCCGCCGCCCCGATTCGCGGCGGCGATACCGACGACGTGATGAAGTCGCTGCTCGGCTACACCAGCGACAAGGTCGAGCAATTGCGCAAAGCTGGCATCCTCGCCTGACTTCGCATCCGCTCTTCCATTGCGTGGTATGGGGGAGGATTAAGAGAGGATAGCCGAGTCGCCCTCTATATCCTTTGGGCTACATTCCGATAACGCCTTTCTCTTCCGCTGTGCTATAGATCAACCAGAGCGATAGTTGTCAACGCGCATCGCGCATCGGAGGATTTATGGCGGACCTGAGATTAATTTCAGCCGACTCTCACGTGATGGAACCGCTGGGGTTCTGGGAAGAGCGGCTAGACGAAAAATTCCGTGACCGGGCCCCCAAAGTGGTTCCACGCCCGGACGGCAAGGGCTTGCTGTTCACTGCGCCCGACATTAACCCATTTCCCGTGGCCGGCGGCTTCGGCATTGGAAAGAGCGGCGCCGAACTTAAAGAACATTTGAAGAAAGGCTATGAAGCCGCGCGCCCCAGCGGATGGGATCCGGCCGAGCGTATCAAGGATCAGGACGTTGACGGCGTCGAAGCGGAGGTTCTATATACCACGCTGGGAATGCCGCTGTTCGGTCTCAAAGATGCCGACCTGCAGCGCGCCTGTTTCCACGTCTACAACGAATGGCTGGCGGGCTTCTGTTCGTACGACCCCAAGCGTTTGATCGGAACGGCGCTGGTCTCGCTCGAAGATATTCCGGCCGGGATAAAGGAACTCGAACATTGCGCGAAAAAGGGTTTGCGCGGCGCGATGATCTGGGGGTCGCCGCCGGAGGACCGGCCATATTCAAGCCGCGTGTACGATCCACTTTGGCAGGCCGCATCGGAACTCCACATGCCGCTCTCGCTGCACGTGATTACGGGGAAGGGAAAAGAGAGCAATGTCGGCGATGCCTTCGCCGGCGACGGCAAGAGCAAAGCCTCGGTCGGCGAGATTTACGCCAACCTGATTCATGAAGTTCAGCGCTCGCTCAGCGCGATAATCTTTGGCGGCGTGCTGGAGCATTTCCCTAAACTGATCATCATTTCGGCGGAAAACGACGTAGGATGGATTCCTCACTACATGTACCGGCTCGACCATGCCTATGAGAAGTTCAATTCGCTGCTTAACGAGCCGTTGCCGATGAAGCCGTCGGAATATATCCGGCGCCAGATGTTTGCCACTTTCCAGGACGACCCGGTGGGACCATCAGCGTATAAGCTGTTTGGTCCAACCAACTATATGTGGGCCTCTGATTTCCCGCATACCGACTCGACCTGGCCGGAATCGCGCAAAGTGGTCGAACGTGATTTTGCCGGCGTGCCTGAGGACGTAAAGCGGAAAATAGTCTTCGAAAACGCCGCCCATCTGTACAACATCAATTAATCGTTGAAAGGCCCGCGGCCATTATAGGTCGCGGGTCTAAACCAGATCCCTGTTCTTCAGTCTTCCTGCGGTCGGCGGATCACAATCACACGTTGCTAGCTGCACTACGCACCCGCGCACCGGATCGAGTCGCAGTCGTACGCGCAGACAAGCATTCTCCCCCATCTCGACCTCGAGTTTCTATAAGGTTTAGCCGTCACTACTGCGTGACGTACCAAGCCGGCGTCAGACGCACCTACGCGGTGCCTTACCGGCATGTGGGTTGCCTAGTCTCGACGAACGTGCGTTTTAGCGGTATGCCTTGACGACACGTCTCCTATAGAGCTTTTAGTTAGTCTTTTCGCTTTCCGAAGGGGGGAAATTCGATGGCAGTGCGTATACCGCGCGATTTGGCGCGTACGAGCTTCAGCATTCGCGCTCTGTGGGCAGCCTTTGCCCTACTCGGAACCTGGTCCGCGGACTCAAGATGTGCTTGCGCCTTACCAGCGAATCCCCGGCGTTGGGCAACGCCAGTGTGCTCGCACTCGCCTTATCCCGATTTGACGAAAGAAGCCAGCAAACGATTCCCGGGGTCTAACGGGATGCGAAAGTAGGCTCCTACAAAACGCGCAGATGGGCGAATTATCTAACTGCAATCGCCCTGACACGGAAGACGATCCTGTGGCTGAAGAGCCGACCAGGTTGCATCCTTACGATCCCTCGGGCGAATTAGGTGGCTTGTTCTGGACTGCAGGGCAGCGAAGGTGGTCAACGTGCAAGGTCTCAACCTTAAAAATGCTCGTATTGTCAACGACCTGGATCTTTCCTTCGTCACGCTGCGCTTTCCGTTGAACTTCGAGGGCAGTCAATTTGTTAAGCTCCTGAAAATCAACGGCGCTCGCGTTCCCAGACTTGATTTGAGGCGCGCCCACGTGTCGGACATAAGAGGTGAAGGGATCGAGGTGACCGGGAGTATATTTCTCGACAACCTTCGCTCTGATGGGGAGGTCAACCTAGCTGGAGCGACCATCGGCGGCTATCTATCCGCCAAAGGCGGCACCTACAACACAAAGTCCCTGCACGGTGCAAAAATCGGAGGAGACCTGGATGCCGACAGCAGTCGCTTTGTTAACGCCGCCAAGCGTAGTCTTGATGCCGACGACATGCGGGTGACGGGCTACGTATTTCTGCGCAATCCGCTCGTTAAAGGCGACGTGTCGCTGCTGGGCGCGAACATCGGTCAGAATTTGGAGGCGAGTGGCGCGGAGTTTTTGAACCCGGGGGCTGAGGTACTGATCGCTGACCGCGCTGTCGTGAACGGCAACGTGTCGCTCGATAACGGCTTTTACTCCCAAGGCCCGGTGAACCTGCGGGGCGCGGAGATTCGAGGCACGCTTGACTGCGGTGATGGGCGTTTCGAGAACACGCCTGCCAATGGGAAGTCCTCAGGCACCGTATTGAATATCAGCGGCACCCGGGTGGGCGGCAACGTGCTCCTCAACGACGTGTACAACAGGCGGGCTCTCAATGCCGCGCCGGGACAAGTGATTTTCCGCAACGATTTCCCTGACTTCCAACCGATGATCTTGGGAAGCGTTAAAACGCCCGAAGGATCCTCGGCTGAGGATGGTTCGATGCTTGTACGGCCTCCAGTAAAATCGGTGAGCAAATACCTGAACCACAGGTACCTTTATGGCGATGCCGATACGCACGTAACGGTTGAACTGACTGGCAGTAATGACAGGAATTCTTTTGGCGGCTGCGAGTAGCCCGCCCGTTTGATTGCTATCCAAACCAGTGACGATGATTTGCTCGCAATTGGCACTTGGCAAATGGATGCGGGTCCCCGGGTACGGCGCCGCGATATGCAGCGACGAGCAAAATCTTATGGCCAACAGCGGCCTCTGCGACGTACCGGAAACTTGCGATAGTGCTATCATCGGCCCATTGGAGGTCATCTATCACAACGAGTAAAGGACTCGCAGAAGCCGCGATTAGAAAAGAGGAAACTTCATCATAAAGCCGCAGGTGCTCATGTTCTGAGAAGGGCCCTGCGATTTCGGCGATATTCGCCTCTGTCAGTGCCTCCGCCCGACCGCTCTCCAGGTAATTCGTCACCGCCTCCCCCAGGGGGCCATAGGGTGGCGCGGATTCTCCCGGATCGCATCGGCCTCGCAAGACCGCTCCCTCGGGCCAGCGCTTCCTCCGTTCGACAAATTCCTCGACGATGCGGCTCTTCCCGATCCCCGGCGGCCCGACCAGAATTACCAGTGCACCTCTGCCCGCGATTGCTTCGATCAATCGCTGATCGAGTATTCGGATTTCCTCTTCCCGCCCCACAAAACCAGGACGCGTGAGCGCGGGCGCTCGTTCCGTGGCTTGGCGGACCGGTTGGGCCTCCACGGGTCTACTACCTGCTCGAAACCTCATTCATGCTCCTACTCCGATGCGCGCCAATTTTCCGCAGTTTGAAATTGCTGAAAATGCACCATCGCGAGCCGTTACTCTAACGGGCTTTTCGCATGGCAACAACGATGGCCTCCATGCGAGGCGAAGGGTTGTGCAGAGAAAGGGATCGCACAGCTTTCGCTGCTGGCAGAATTCGTCCGTTCTGACGAGAGATTGAAATAACGAGCGCACAGCGTAAACAAACCAGAGTGCGAGGTTCTTGACGAATTACCAAGACATCAGTGTATTAGGACGATGTTTGTAGATCTCGCGCTACCGAACGAGCGCTCAAGATGAAGGGCGGCCAACAATCGCGCAGGTATCTATTTTTAGTTGCGACCTGGGGCAAGCTATGACGGATGCCGTCCTTCCGCTTGATGATCTGCGTGTGCTTGACCTGACGCATTATTACAACGGCCCCTATGCCACCATGCTGCTGGCGTATCTTGGCGCCGAGGTTATCAAGATCGAATCGCCCAATTCAGGCGATGGCGCCCGTCCCCTCTATCGGTCACCTGGAAAGCCCTTCGGAATTCCGTTCGCCCTGATGAATTCCAACAAGCGCGCGATCACTCTCAACCTCAAAACGCCCGAAGGCTGCAAGCTGTTCAAGCGGATGGTTGCCAAGGCTGATGTGGTGGTTGAGAATTTCGCCGCCGGCACAATGGACAAGTTGGGCCTGGGCTACGAGAGTTTGCGCGAAGCAAATCCGCGACTCATCTATGCCTCGGGTACTGGCTATGGACTGAGCGGCCCCAACCGCAACCTGCCCGCCTTCGATCCGGTGGTCCAGGCGAATACCGGCGTGATGGCATTGACCGGCGCCAGCGACGGGCCGCCGTACAAAGCCGGTCCGGCCGTCGTCGATATTCTGGGCGCGGCCCATCTATGCGCTGGGATGCTCGCCGCGATTCGTCAGCGAGACCGTACTGGCAAGGGTCTTATGGTCGAATTATCGCTGCAGGAATCCACCATTCCATCATTGACTACTCACATGGGTGCTTATGGTATCGGACTGCGGCAATTGCGCGACGGCAACCGCGCGTCGGGCAGCGCGATTGTACCCTACAATGCGTATCCAGCCGTTGATGGCTGGGTCATGATCCTCGCCGCCGACAATGAACGCTGGCCGAGGCTGTGCCGTGTAATGGACCGGCCGGAGCTGGCCGACGACGCGCGGTTTGGGACGCTCGCCCTGCGCGTAAAAAATCGCGACGAATGCGACCGGATAATCGGCGAATGGACCCGTACCATGACGCGGGAGCAAGTGATGGCGACTCTCAGTGCTAATGATATCTTCTGCGGCATCGTCCAGGAATTAGCGGAAGTGCTGACGGACCCGCATCTGCATCAACGCGGCACGCTGCGCGAGATTGAGCATCCCGACCTCGGCCCTCTGACTATTTTCACGTCGCCGTTGCGCTTCAACGGAGAGCCCAACACGCCGCATTCTTACGCACCAAAACTCGGCCAGGATAACGACGCCTTCTATGCCGAAGAATTCGGCTTGAGCACCGCCGAAATCGCCTCGCTCCGCAACCGCCGAGTGATTTGATTCACCGATTACGGCAGGGTCGGATGCGCTCGGCGCGCGTCTGGTTACATTCCGCCACGCAGCACAGCAAGTAGAGCGGCATGAAGGCAGCGAGACCTCTAGCTCCGGCGGTCAGGCGCACGGCATCGGGCCGTGCCCGCCAGCGCGCCCCGCTTGATGCTAATCCAAGTCTTTTTTTGGAAGCTTCGCAGTTGCCACTTCTCAGTCGGCGGCACCAGTTTGAGCTACTGCCGGTGTCCCTGCGACGATTGGCTCCTCGGAGCCCACCCACTGATAAATCAAAGCCCCCAGCACACCGCCCGCAATTGGCGCCACCCAGAACAGCCAAAGCTGCGCGAGCGCCCAGCCGCCAACGAATAGCGCCGGTCCCGTGCTGCGCGCGGGATTTACTGAAGTGTTGGTCACCGGAATGCTAATCAAATGAATCAGTGTCAGCACGAGACCGATCGGAATCGGAGCGAAACCCAGTGGTACGCGTTTGTCCGTCGCACCCATAATGACGAACAGGAAAATCGCGGTCATGGTAATCTCACAGACAACGCATGAGAGCAGCGGGTATCCGCCGGGTGAATGCGCGCCGTATCCATTGGCGGCAAATCCCGCACTCAAACTGAACCCGGCCGCGCCACTCGCAATCACGTACAATACCGAGGAGGCCAAAATTCCTCCTAACACCTGTACAATGATGTACGGGATCACGTCGCGAGCGGGGAAACGCCCACCCGCCGCGAGGCCGACCGTCACTGCAGGATTGATGTGGCATCCACTGATGTGACCGATAGCATACGCCATCGTGAGAAGCGTGAGCCCAAAGGCCAACGCGACTCCGAGCAGCCCTACGCCCACGTGTGGAAAGGCCGCGGCCAACACTGCAGTCCCGCACCCGCCAAGCACTAGCCAGAACGTACCGATGAATTCAGCTCCCAGCCGCCGCGAAATGCTTACCATCGTGGGTCCCTCCCGCTTTGACTTTGCCTAATTTCGGCAAAGGTTGGCCGAATTATGCTTTCGCAGACTTATTTGAAGGTAACTTTAAGATAGGACGTGCGGTCCAGCAAGCCGCGTATCATGGTAGACGCGCGGACATCCGTAGATCAGGATTCTGTTCGGCGCTTCGAACAACCGGCCAGGAAAGGACCGAGCCGGGGAGCTGCTGAGGAACCTAGCAGGTTGTTGAAAAACTAGTGAATTTAATTTCCGCATACTTCGTCTGAGGTGGAGGATGTAGTGGGGCAGGAGGAAAGGCGGATGCGCGGTGAGGAACGGCGGCAACGGTCGATGTTGTTGGTGGTCAACCTGGAAGAGCGAATTCCCAAGGAGCATCCACTGAGGCGCATCAAGCAGATGGCGGAACTGGCGCTCAAGGCAGTTGTCGCCGATCTTTGACGAAATCTACAGCGTGCTGGGGCGCCCGTCGATTCCGCCCGAGCGGCTGCTCAAAGCTTCGCTGCTGATGGCGCTGTACACGATTCGCAGCGAGCGGATGTTCTGTGAGCAGCTCGACTACAATCTGTTGTTCCGCTGGTTTTTGAACCTGGAGCTGGACGAGCCGAGCTTCGATCATTCGAGCTTCACTACCAATCGCAACCGATTGCTGGAGCGCGAGATCGCCGGCGAATTCTTTCGGCAAATTGTCGCGCAGGCGCAAACCCTCGGCCTGCTCTCGAACGAGCACTTCACGGTCGATGGCACGCTCATCGAAGCCTGGGCCTCGCTTAAGAGCTTCAAGCGCAAGGGTCAAAAATCCGGCGCGGGACCTGATGATCCGGGTAACCCGACCCTGAACTTCCACGGCGAGCATCGTGCCAACTCGACTCATCAGTTGACCACCGATCCTGAGGCGCTGCTGGCACGCAAGGGTAAGGGCAAGGAAGCCAAGCTTTGTTACTCGGCCAACGCGCTGGTGGAGAACCGCAATTCGCTGCTGATTGACTTTCAAGTCGAGCCGGCGGATGGCCGGGCCGAGCGACGGGCGGCGGTCGCGATGGCCGACGAACGACTGGCGGGCAGCCGCCGCATCACACTGGGCGGCGATAAGGGCTACGACACCCGCGACTTCGTCGCCAGCTGTCGGGCGCTCAACATTACCCCGCACGTGGCGCAGAATGATGCGCGGCCCGGAGGTTCCGCACTCGACGCGCGGACCACCCGTCAACCGGGTTATGCGGTCAGCCAATGGATCCGTAAACGAATCGAGGAGGCCTTCGGCTGGATGAAGACCGTCGGCGGTCTGCGCAAAACGCGCTACCGTGGCCGCGAGCGGGTACAGATACACGCCTATTTGGTCGGCGCCGCCTACAATCTGCTCAGAATCGCACGGCTGTCGGCCGCTCCAGCATGAAACCGCAGAATTCATACCCATTGCGCTGCGCTCTACCGAGCGAAAACTGGATGAACTCCTTCTGAGTCGACCTTCATTGCTCTGAATTACGATTAAACTGACTACTCACAGTGCTTTCTTCAACAACCTGCTAGGCGCGATGCAGGTCCTGGATGATTTCCTTTAATACGCCCTTATCGTTCTCGTTTCTGAGCGGGATCTCGAAGCCGATTCGACTCACTCCGGCGAAGCGCTTTTTCAATACCGCCGCGATATCCGCATAAGTGCCGACCGCGGCGAACGCGTGCACCATTTCTTCGTTGACCAGGCGCGGCATCTCGCTCCATTTTTGTTGAATTGACAGCTTGTGCAGCGCCGCCGCCTGACTTTCCCATCCACCCAACTCGAAACTCGAGCGGTAAGATCGGGTGGAGCCATAGAAGGCAATCGTGGATTTTGTCTTGTCGATTGCGCGTGCAAGGGAGTCACGGTCCGGGGCCGTGCAAATAAAGCCGCCGCCTGAAATTTCGAACTTCTCCCAACCGCTTTGGGGTCGGCCCGATTCTGCGAATCCCTTCTTAAGATTCGGAAAAGCGATTTCGTCGAGATAACGACGAGTGACGATGCCATGCAGGCGCACACCGTCGCACACCTCACCGGCGACCTGCAGCATTCGTTCCTGCACCGCCGCAATCATTACGGGAATATGAGGATGGTCTACCGGCGGCGGTGAGAAGTTAGGAGTCATCAACGACAAATTGTAATGTTCGCTACGGAACTCGAACGGCGCTCCGGTTTGCCAGGTGTTCCAACAGGCGCGCATCGCGCCCACGTAATCCTTCATCCGCTGGGCCGGTTTTGACCACGGCATCCCGAAGCGCCGCGTGACATGACCCTTGACCTGGGTTCCCAGGCCGAGCACGAAACGCCCCCCGCTCATCGCCTGCAAGTCCCAGGCGATGTATGCCGTAGCGACCGGACTTTTTGTGAAGGCGAGCGCAATACCGGTGACTAGTTGAAGCCGAGACGGTTCCTGCGCGGCGAGCGCCATCGCCAGAAAGGGGTCGTGCTGGGTTTCCGCGCCGACCACGGCGTCGTAGCCAAGCTCTTCGGCCTCGCGTACCTGAGCGCGCATCGTATCCCATCGGGGCCGGGGCTTGCCGCCGGTTTGCATCTCCGGCGAATACGCTACGCCCCAATTGAGCATTTTTTCTACTTTGAACGATGCCATGCAGCCCTTATCACGTTAGACGGCTGATCCTGTCAAGCTATGCGCACCGCTCAGCTCAGCAGGATAGAGATGACAGAAAAGTTCCGTGCCTGGAGCACTGACCCGCAGTTACTCTACTGGCGCTGGAGAGTTGCTATGTAATCGACGATAGCGTCGATGCGTTTTCTGGCTTTAGCTTCGCTCGCGGCCGTAAATTCCTGACCCTGTTGCTGAAAATTCACGCCCCAGAACGGCATATCGTAACGCTTGTGCGCCGGAATGATTTTGCGTCCGTCGATGGTGTCCTCAACGTCTCGATACGGAAAAACGCCGCCATTCTGAGCCTCAATCGTGGTCAGGTCCTTCGGTTTGATCCCGGGAATAACCTTGACTTCGGGACCGTTGCCTTTGCCACTTTCGGAATGGCACGGTGCGCAATGCTGGTTGAAGTCGGCTCTGCCCTGCGCAATGGTCACGGCGGATGGAGACTGCCAAGGCGCCGGTGTTGGTGTCGCGAGGTAATCCTCGTCCTGGGCAGACGCATTTGGGCCCGGCGTCATCACGTTCGCAGCCAGCAGAACCATCGCGAGAACCACGATTCGGACATATCGAGAGTATCGTACGGATTTGAGCCGCTTCATACGCATTGGCGAACCAAACGTCCCCCCTGGAGCAAGATTGAGCGAAATTACGCGAATTGGCAACAACGCCGCCGCGCCGCCGTGACCGCAACTATTTCAGTGTGTCGGCGAAAGGACGTTCGCTGCACCGAGAAAACGAACGTTTTGTGAGACCGTCAGACCGTTGTCACTTAATGTGAGCACAAACCGATGTTTGCGAGCAGTCGGCAAAGAGCGTAAGCACGTTGGCAGCGAGCGCGAGCAGACGGCAGGGCTTGTTGTCAGTTAATGTGAGCGGGCGAACTGCACTGTTTGTGAGTCGGAGTGTTTATGTTGGCGAGTCGCTACAGCTAACCTCAATTCGCCGGGAAGCAGGACCCATGATGGCAAAGGTTGACAGATTGATTGCTCCGCTGATTGTCAGTTTGGTCGTTTCCTTGGCGGCCGCTGGATGCGGAGGAGGGGGAAGCTCCGGGCCTACCGCGCCCACCACCTCTGTTATTTCCGGGTCCGCGCAGCAGGGCTATATGGTCCAGTCAACAGTACAAGCTTACAGCGTTAATTCTGCCGACGGTTCCAACGAAATGGTCTTAGCCAGCACCACGACCGATTCGACCGGCTTCTTCAAGCTCAGCCTCAAGCCGCAGGAGGGCCCCGTGCGACTCGTGGTCTCGGGAGGCTCGTTCCCGAGCGAGGCGGATGGAGCAGCAATAAGCTCGCCGGGAACGATCTCCGTATTGCTCTCGTCGGCGCCCGCTGGTTCCGTGGCGGCTAATCGTAAACCCCCTTACTGACTTCATCGACCAAATGGCGGTAGTCAACATCACAAAGCTGAGCCAAAGCTTCTCGACCGCGCTGAGTAACGCGACCAGCAAGGTCGAGCAAGTTTATGGCCTTTCCACCGACCCCTCGCAACTGCTCGCCAGCTACACCGCAACTGAGACCGATGCCGCCAATCTGGGGCTCGTTCTCGGCGCGCTCATCAATGAGGACCAGACACTGTGTCCGGCGTCTCCAGGCGGGCTGGTGACAGCGCTGGCCACGGACCTCGCTGACGGGGCGTTCGACGGCAAGGACGCGAACGGGAATTTGATCGCCTACTGCGGGGGTAGCCTCGCTGCGATTGCCGGCACCTCAACCTTCCAGGATTCGCTCTCTGGGTTGCAGCAGTTGCAAATCGTCAGCCAGGGGTTTGCCTTTGGAGGGATCGGCAACCTGCTGACCACCAACGGCCTGGCAAACGTCGCGACCGGCGGGAGTATCTCCTATCCTGTGGCGCCGCTGGCACTGATCAACAATGCAATCGGGGCCAATGCCGCACCGGCTTCGGTTAATGCGTTCGCGGCGTCCACGCCCAGCATGAACGCGGCCCGCGATCGGCTACGGCGACGCTGCTGCCCAACGGCCAGGTGCTCATCGCGGGTGGTTTCAGTAACATTACCAGTGACACCGGCTCACTGACCAGCACCGCAGATTTACGACCCCGCCACCAACAGCTTCGCGGCGTCCACGCCCAGCATGAACGACAGCCGCGATAGCGCTACGGCGACACTGCTGCCCAACGGCAAGGTGCTTATCGCGGGCGGTTTCGGTAACAGCGGCTTTCTCTCCAGCACGGAGATTTACGACCCCGCCACCAACAGCTTCGCAGCGTCCACGCCCAGCATGAACGACGCCCGTAGCGGCGCGACGGCGACGCTGCTGCCCAACGGCAACGTGCTCATCGCGGGCGGGGTTGGCGGTTTCAATCCCGCCAACGATAATCTCGCCAGCACCGAGATTTACGACCCTGCCGCCAACAGCTTCGCGGCGTCCACGCCAAGCATGAACGGCAGTCGCGATAGCGCTACGGCGACGCTGCTCCCCAACGGCAAGGTGCTCATCGCGGGCGGTGAGATTATTCCCGGCAGTTCGGGCGTTATGGTGTCCGACCTCTCCAGCACCGAGATTTACAGCCCCTAATCGACATACTCTAAAGGTGTCTCAGCGGCGCGCCGTTTAAGGCTCATGATTTACGTGAAATACGGCGCAGCGAGATCACCTGGCGGCAGTGAGGGTTTCGAAGTGGGATTCGCGCACAGTCGAGGCCTTTCGACATTGATCCCTGGCGAGGGCGGTTCCTTACTACCGCCCGGGTATTTCTTCGACATTTCGAGCGCTAAACGTGAGACCCATTTCTGTTCGAATACTTAGAGGAATCCCAGTCGTTCCGCTGATCGCATAAAGGTGCTTTATGTGCAGCGTCGCCTTGCGCTTGCACGTTAGGACCTTCTTGCTCGTCGGCACTCAAGAAACTCCGCTGGGCTAGATCCCCTGCCCTTCTGGCGCCCGGTGCCCGTCGCACTAAACCTCAGATCTGGGGCGCTATGTCACGTGCATTGTCCACACTTGAATAGCAAAGCGGAATCCAGCTGAAGAGCAGTAACCGCGTCGATGCGACCGGGAAATCCATCGATCGCCACTGGGTGCCGCGTTCTCCGCCGCCGACGTTAGGTTACCCGGAAGTTCACGTTGCTGGTCAACGTGCCGCTTGGCGTTCTCACCTTGACCTTGCCGGTGGTCGCGTCCCTTGGAACCGTGGTCTTGATTTCGGAACCCGAAACGACTGCGACCGAAGCCGGCGTGCCGTCGAAGGTAACGCTGGTGGCGCTGGTCAGATTGTTTCCCAGGATAACAACCGCCGCTCCCACCTCGCCGGAGGCGGGCTCGGTTTCCACGAACGGGCCAAGCCTGCAGACAGGCTAAACACGGTGCCATAGTTGTATTCTCCGCCAACGGTTGTTCCGTAGAAGTTCCCATCGGTGGCTTGAACGAGTCCCGCTTCGGGGTTGGCGCCGTCGATGCCATCGAAACTATGCAGCGTCTTCAGAGTGGTGGATGTTTGTGCAGGCCAGCCAAGGGCCATCGCGACGCAAAACACAAAGACAATGCAGACCATTTTCCATAGACTAAATTTCCTCACAGTACCCCCTCTACGGCCTCGCGTTGACCATAAAATAAACCGCCAGAAGTTCAGCTTTCTGGTGGCGCGCTCCGCAGCTATGCGTTTTCGCGGGGAAATGCAAACTCTCTGCATCACGCACCGAGGGTCGCAATCACGAACCCCAAGTAATCAGGCCCAGGGTGGGCCAATGTTCCAAATTGGTTGCCGCGATGTTCTACGTTTCAAAAAGGGTAGATGGTGTTGAAGAAGTCCGCGCCTAAAAACGGCGGTTCTGAATAACGTCGATCAGGTTTTGCAACACCAGTCATTACTTTTCGTTTGAATCCCTGAATCGCAGCTACGCATTAGCAAAAGGCCGAATTGTCCCAAAACGCGCAGGATGACCATAAGGCTGTGCAGTTGTGCAGATATCCCTGAGCAGTCCGTTTGACACCCGACCGCTGCGCGGACTAGCAACTCATAAAACGCAAAGCGGGCATCACGGAGTAGATCATGAGCAGCATGACGAACGTTGCAGCCTCTGCGCCGTCTTCTCGGCACATCCTCGTCAATCGGGCTATGGAACTAGGACCCGCGCTGCGTGATCGCTGCACCGAGACCAATGATCTGCGACGGCTGCCTGACACAACCTGGAACGAGTTAATCCGGACCGGCATCTTGCGCGCTCTGCAGCCAATGCGTTGGGGTGGCGGCGAGGTGGATTTCAGGGAATTCTATAGCGCCATTGGCGAAGTTGCTCGTGCGGAGGGTTGTGCCGGATGGGTCGCAGGAGTCGTCGGTGTGCATCCCTGGCAAATCGCGCTTTACTCCAAAGAAGCACAGGAGGAGGTATGGGGCGATGACCCAACTACCATGAACTCCTCATCCTATGCACCAACGGGTAAGGCAGAGCGGGTCCCGGGAGGCTTTCGCCTCAACGGACGTTGGTCCTTTTCCAGCGGTTGCGATCATTGTCGATGGGTCAATCTAGGTGCAATCACCGGCATGATCGAGATCGAGAGCCAGCAATTGCCGGACTTCCGCTCTTTTCTGTTGCCGCACAAGGACTATCAGATAGACGATAACTGGCGCGTCGCGGGCTTAGCCGGTACGGGTAGTAAGGATATCGTTATAGATGATGCGTTTGTGCCTGAGTACAGAAGCCAGTCACACTGGGACTACGTATTCGGTCGGCAACTGCCCGGCTGGGAATATAATCCCGGCCCGCTTTATCGTTTGCCGTTTGGCCCGGTTTTCTTTCGTGCTCTGACTGCCTCCGTGGTCGGTGCCGCCCAAGGGTTCCTCGACGCCTGGCTCGAAGTGAGCCGCACTCGTTTCAGCTTCGGTTCTAAAGTTAGCGAAGATCCTGTCGTGCAGAAGCTTGCAGCTGATGCCTCGTATCTCCTCAAAACAGTGGTCCGGCGAGATCTCGACGATTGCGATGAAATGATGAACATTGCGCGGGCGGGTGAGGTGTTCACACTAGAACAGCGGGCTGAGTTGCGCTACAGCGCGGTGGCGTCAACTCAGTTTGCGTCGCAGACCGTTGAACAACTTTTCGAGGCCAGCGGCGGCCACGCTATTTTTCTTGATCATCCACTCCAGCGCCGCTACCAGGACATCAAAGCGATGATGAGACACGTCGCACTGAACCCGCACCGGGCAGCGAAAAGTTATGGCTCAGCTCGCTTAAGCGGCCTGCCAATCCTCGATTACCTCCTCTGAACATGTGTACAGCGAAGCAGCGTGTTGCCCAGAGGACGGATGGTGTTGAAAGAAGTAGTTGTAATGGAGGTTTGGCTGTGATTCCGTTTGCCCAGCGCAACAGCGGAGGAAGGGGCGATGATGGGAAGGCAGAATTCGCAGGAGAAGTTGTTTTATCAGTTCCGGCTTGAAGACCACGTTCCCTCCGATCACCCTCTGCGCCAGCTGGACGGTATCCTTAAATTTGACCACGCGAGAACGGTTCTGGCCGAGCATTATAGCCCACTAGGCCGCCCCTCGATTGATCCTGAACTGATGCTGAGAATGCTGCTGGTTGGCTATGCCTATGGCATCCGTTCCGAGCGGCAGTCGTGCTATCGCAAAAATCATCAGTGGCGAATTGCCCAAGGTTAATCAATTAGCCAGCGAAATAGTTTGAATGTGATGACCTAACAAAAGAAGACCGACAGCATAATAAGGGGCGGCGTGGATGACGTGAAGCTGTGAGCATGATGTAACGCGGTGGAAGGAGTATCCGAAGGCCCCGTAAACGAACTTTTAGGCCATCTTCAAGTTTATTAAAATTATCGTAAAGCAACATAAGTCCAAACAATCCTGCAAAACCCAGTATTCCTCCTATGAAGCCTTTACCATCCCTAACATCCCAACCATTCGAAGACTGGTCAAATTTCCAGCCTCCATTATTAGCGACTCGTTTGCCTGCCTCGAAAGCTCCGCTGTCTGGAGAAGCTCGAACCCGGCGACACGCTCATCGTCTGGAAGCCCGACCGACTATATCCAATCCCTTATGTAGGCTGTGGCGTGAAAATTCTTCGGCGCCGAACGGCGCCGCTTCATACACCTGCTAATCACCTTATGACCGTGTAATTACCGATTCTGTAGCCTTGAATAGGAACTAAGTTATCAGCCGGTCGGTGAACCATTTTCCATTCCTCACCTTCGCGGCGGTAGACCGCGGTAGCGCGCAGCGCCATCGGCACAATCTCATCGCGCCCTTCGAGCCGAACCTTCCTGCGCTCTATGTCCATTGAATATGCCAGGTGCGCACTCGCGACTGCCGCCATGACCGCAACTATTTCAGTGTGTCGCCGAAAGACGTTCGCTACACTTTATATTGAGGTGCGGGCGCCGGCGCTCGTACGTTTGTTGCGGGCGATAAGGCCGTCTCACTGAATCTCGCTAGAAAAATCCGAGAGGAAAAAACATGAACGAATTTGTCGCTGATGTGAAACTTCTGCGCGAGCGCGCGCGGCAGAATATGTTGAGCGGTGCGGTCACCGCGAATTACAAGGCGAACCGCAATCAGGTGCTCCAGGTGTTGAACGACGTGCTGGCGACAGAAATCGTCTGCAGCCTTCGTTATATGCGCCACTACTACATGGCCATCGGCATCAACTCCGAAGCCGTCAAAGCCGAATTTTTGCAGCACGCCAAGGACGAGCAGCAGCACGTCGATTGGGTGGCGACTCGCATCGTACAATTGAACGGCCAGCCAAATTTCAGTCCGGACGGGCTGGCCAGCCGCAGCCATTCTGAGTACATCGAGGGCAATGACCTGATATCGATGATCCGCGAGGACCTGGTTGCGGAACGAATTGCCGTCGACTCCTACGGTGAAATAATCAGATGGCTCGGCGACAGTGATCCGACCAGCCGTAAGCTGATTGAGGATATCCTCAAGACCGAAGAGGAACATGCGGAGGACATGAAAAGCCTGCTGGAAAGAATGGGGTGAAGCATCCTCCGTTGCCCTTCCCCCATGCGATACTGATTGGGGGAGGGGCAAGTACCAGAAGGAACGCGTTCGATCCCTCTCCCGATAGGGAGACGGGAAGCTAGTCGGCGCCGGTGCCTAAATCGTTCAGCACGCCAGGAACGGCTGCCTGTATCACGGGCGGAGTTCGTACAGCACTGCGAAATCGTCCTTTATCGGCAAGCGGGTGAAGCGTTTGAAGCCCGCGGCCGAGGCGAGTTCGCGTGCCTTGGTTTCCCCCATCGCCACACCGATTCCTGCTCCGCCATGGGCCAGCGAGGTGGTCATACAGTACAGTGTGCTTACTGAATAGATCATCTTGCCGAGCGGCTTCATATTTTCCTCGAGCCGGTCGGAAACGTTCACCTCCTGCACCAGGTAAGTGCCATCGTCCTTCAACGAGCGGCGAATCGCTGACATCAGCCCCGCCGGATCGACCGCGTCGTGGACCACGTCGAAAGTCGACACGAAATCGAATTTGGCGGCCGGCAGTTGACCGCCGTCAAGCGTGTCAAAGGTGACCCGGTCAGCGACACCCTCAGCCTCCGCGTTGCGGCGCGCACGCCCTATCGATTCGGTATGAATGTCGTAACCGAACAGGCGCGCCGCCGGAAACGCCTGTGCGATCATGATTGCCGCGCGGCCGCCGCCGCATCCTACGTCCGCTGCGGTTCCGCCAGCGCTTAAACGCTCAACCACTTGCGGCATCGCGGGAATCCATTTGCGCAGAAGCTTATGCAGGTAGCGCGTGCGCGAATTGCGCTCGGCCGCTTCAAAGAACGAAACCGGGTACTCTGATTGAGTGACGCCTTTGCCGGTCTTGAAGGCCTCCGCTACTTTGGGCGCGACGGTCACGGCTGCCTGCGCCATCTGGAAATACCCGCCTATGAAAAATGGCGAATCCTCGTCCGCCAGAGCAGCCGCGTACTCGGGAGTGAGCAAATAGGTATTGGCGGCTACATCATATTCGACGTAATGAGCGGTCGCCATTGCACTCAGCCATTCACGCACGTAGCGTGCGCTGAGGCCGGACTTACCGGCAAGTTGCTCGACCGTGAGGGGACCAGCGCCGGCCATCGCCTTGAATAAACCCGTGCGATCGCCGATATAGCAAAGCGCGCCGTGGACGACCGTGCCGACATCGCCTACGACGATTTGTGCGACCTGCTTGGCTTTTTCGAGATCGAGGTTCTGCCATTGGCATTCTCCTTGTTATCCGGCCATCGTCAGGCCGCCGCTGATGCTGATCACCTGGCCGGTTGCATAATCGGCGTCCGCCGAAGCAAAAAAAGCCACGGCGCCGGCCAGATCCTGCGGTTGTCCGAGGCGGCGCATCGGGATACCACGGAGCATCGCCTCGATCACCTTGGGCTGTTTGTCCATCACCCCGCGCAGCAACGCGGTTTCGGTGGGACCGGGACAGACCACGTTGACATTGATTTTGTTGCGCGCGAGTTCGCGCGCCAGGGTTTTGGAAAACGCGATTATCCCAGCTTTGCAACCGGAATAGACCGCTTCGCCCAGCGAGCCGACCCGGCCAGCATCGGACGAAATCGAAACGATCTTGCCACCGCCACGCGCCTGCATTCCGGGGATAACCGCTTTGCAGCAATTGAGCACTCCGCGAAAGTTGATCGCGATTACACGCTCCCAGGTGTCAGGCGTGCTTTCGACAAACGGTTCGAGCTTGTCCCATCCGGCGTTGTTAACCAGGATATCGACCGGGCCGAATTCGCGTTCGACCGTAGCTACGGCCGCAATCGCACTGTCGAGGCTGGTCACGTCGAGCTTTAACGCCCTGGCTTGAAGCCCGGCCGATTTGAGATCCGCGGCGGTTTTTGCCGCGACATCTTCTTGAATATCTGCGATTGCTACCTTTGCGCCTTCTTCGGCCAGGCGGGTGGCGATAGCGCGGCCGATCCCCTGCGCCGCGCCGGTGATAAGCGCCACTTTCCCAGTAAGACGGCTAATTCCTGCTGGCATGCGGGTCCTCCACCAATTTCCGTCACCATAGCGTATTCGCTCGCGGAGGGTTAGCCACACGGTATGGCAACGTTGTATAGGTGCTCCAATCGGACCAAGCCGCAAGCCGTTTCGATTCTGAGGTAGGCCGTACATGTAAAAATAGCCGCGACAGCGGGTGAGCCGAAGCAAGCGGAAGCTGCCGAAGCCGTGAGCGCAGCCGAGGGGCCAGCGCGTGCCACTAGTGAAGGCCGCTTCGAACGCAGCGGTGAGCCAAAGCTGGGCGCACCCGGCCCAAGCCCTGAGCGCAGCCGAAAGGGAAACGAGTCTGCCAGTTCGACCCGCAAGCGGGTCGTTCGGAGGTGCGGCAATTTAAATACCATTAGCGAAGGCCGCTTAGGCCGCAGCGAGCAAACGAGTCTGCAGGGGTGCGCAATTTAAAATGTTCGGTGAAAAACAGGAGGTTATTATCGATGGCGATGGATTACGGCGATTATGAGTTTTTGAAGGTCGAAATAGCGGACCGGGTTGCCACCGTGACGATTAATCGGCCTGACTCGCTCAACGCGGTCAATGCGCCGATGCATCATGAGCTGGAACAGCTCTGGATCGAACTCGGCGCCGACCACGACGTTAACGCCATTATCCTGACGGGTGCCGGCCGCGCCTTCTGCGCCGGAGGTGACGTCAAGGGAATGGCGTCGGGTGCGTTGGTACAACCCGGAGGGAAAACCGGCAAGGGACGTGGACGCGGACCCATCGCGGCGGCCAACGGGCGGCGGCTGGTCGAGAATATGCTCGACGTTGAACAGCCGATAATCGGCGCGATTAACGGCGACGCGGTCGGTCTCGGCGCGACTATCGCGCTCTTGTGCGACATCACCGTCGTCTCGGAAAAGGCGCGGTTCGCTGATACCCACGTCAAAGTGGGAGTGGTAGCGGGCGACGGTGGCGCGGTCATTTGGCCATTACTCATCGGCCCGCATCGTGCCAAGGAATTTCTCATGCGGGGAAATTTCATCAACGGTGCCGAGGCCGGAAGAATCGGAATGGTCAATTACGCGGTCCCGCCGGAGCAGGTGATGAGCAAGGCGCGGGAGCTGGCTCAGGAATTAGCGGACGGTCCGACATGGGCAATTCGCTGGAGTAAACTCGCGGTCAACAAATGGCTAAAGGAACAGGCCAACCTGATTATGGATACCGGGCTGGCCTACGAGATGATGACCTTCAAGACCAAAGATCACGAGGAGGCGGTGAAGGCGTTCGTCGAGAAGCGCAAGCCAAACTTCGTCAAGAACGAGCAATAGTTACGTAACGGATCGCGGGGCGAGAGCTACTCGCCCCGGCTTGAGCCTGCGCCGTTGCGGCGGCACTACCATCCGGTGCGAGGCCGTCGCGGCGTAAGCGTGCAGCGTCTTTTCGTGCTGGGCGTGCAGCAATAGCCCTTGCGCGAGTGCGGCGGCGTGCCCCCAATGGCGGGTGGCCTGGCGAACTTCTTCCGGGGTGGCCATCACTCCGCCGAAATACGCAATCCCGATCGCTTTGCGCACGCCAAGGTCGCCCGCCGATAAGCGTGGCCGCCCTAAAGTGCGGGCCAAGATCCATTCGGCAGTCCAGGGACCGAGACCGCGAATCGCGGTGACTTTGGCGATTACCTCCTCGTCCGGCAATCCAGCCAAGTTCGCGCTGTTCAGCTCCCCGTTCGCAACCGCGCGAGCGGCATTGATTATGTATTCAGCTTTGCGCGTGGTGAATTGCAGTCCGCGGATGTCGGCAATTTGCAGCGCGGCGAGGCGCTCGGGGTCAAGACTATAAACATTGTGCTCGCCGACCGAATGAGCCCGGCCAAACATTTCCGCCAACCGGCGGCGTACGGTCGCGGCCCATTTCAGATTGACCTGCTGCGCACTGATACATCGGACCAGGGCTGTCAGCAGGTCCGCCTGGAGCACGGGGCGAAAGCCACGATGCTGGATTGCCAGATGCCCGATTAGCGGGTCGGCGGTGCAAAGATGCTCAAACTCAAGCACAAGCGGCAGAAAGCCGGCTCTGATCGCGCGTTCGACCACTTCGCGCTCGGCCGCATCGCGAACCAGCACGCGCAGGACTGGCGCGTCGATATCACCAGCGGCCTGGCATACGTAGGGATGAACCCCTGTTGCATCAGTCGTTATACGGACTAACCATTTGCCGTCCCAGCGATCGAGCAGGTCATCGCCGGAACGGCGGAAAATTTCCAGCGAGGCGGCAAAGTCGAGCGGCCCCGGGAGTTTCAGCTCGAATTCAAACTCTTTCACCGACCTATTTATATTGCACACCTCCGAACGACCCTCTGACGGGTCGAACTGGCAGACTCGTTTCCCTTCGGCTCCGCTCAGGGCGTTGGCCGGGTTCGCCCGGCCTTTGGCTCACCGCTGCGGCCGAAGCGGCCTTCGCTAGTGGCGTGCGCCGCCGCGGAGCCTGCCGGGGTGAGGGATGTTGCAGGTGGGACTCCACATTATCCAGCGGGTCTAGCAGGCGGCAATCGCCACAAAGCCCGACCTTCGTCAAGCGAGCCTTCATTACTGAGTCGGTCGTTAGCGCTTCCTCGCCATCAAATCGTTCGCAGTCTGATGATTCATCGTATCGCCGCCGAAAATATCAAAGGTGCCGTTGCGAGCTAGTTCGGCCGCTAGTTGGTGCGTAGCGGTCATCGCAATGCGCGCCGGACCGGAAGCAGTGCTGACACGAGCGACCCCGAGCTTCTGAAGTTCCGCAACCGGTGGCGTCCCCGGCACGCCGATGACGTTGATTGGCCCGTCTATCGCCTTGACCAGCGCGGCGATTGTAGCCGGGTCAAGATAACCGATCGGGTACAGGCAATCCGCGCCCGCTTGACGATACGCGTTCAACCGGCGTACCGCGTGTTCGAAGCGTGACGCTTTCTCGCCGATTCCGAGCAGATATACGTCGGTGCGGCCATTAATCACGATAGGAACGCCGGCGGCCTCTGCCGCGGCACGAGCCGCGCGTATCCGCTCGACCGCCAACGGCAAATCATATAGCAGGTGCCCTGTACTGTGTTCGCCGCCATGCACGGTATCTTCGAGATTAACGCCGACGGCGCCTGCGTCTATTACCATGCGAACTGTTTCGCTTACTTCACGCGGGCTGCTGCCAAAGCCCGACTCGATATCAGCGGTGACCGGAACGCTAACGGAACGCGCTATCCATCGCACGATCGTCACCATATCCTCGCGCGGAATTGCCTCGCCGTCGGGGTAACCTGCGGTATAGGAAACGCCCGCGCTGGTGGTCGCAACCGCGCTGAATCCGGCGCCTTCGAAGATTCGCGCGCTGGCCGCATCCCAGGCATTGGGCAGCACCAGGATACGGCTGCGGTCGTGCATCTGGCGAAATGCTTCAGCTTTTGCGCGCTGGTTTTGGATAGCCATGCAATTAGATCCTTTTAAACCGATGCCAGATCGGTCCCGTACTGTCATCCTGAGCAAAACGCAGCAGGCAAAAGGAAGTGGAGCCGAGCGAACCAGTCTGCGCGGCGCGTTCCAAAAGGCCCTACGCGGAGCGATTTTGCCGCGCGTGAAGAGAGAAGAGAATCGCTTCTCGTAGATCCTTTGCCTGACTCAGGATGACAAACAACAGGCAGCCTGGAAAGACTGCTTTGCCCTTGGGCTGCCGACGATTGAGCTTAGCCGAACTCGCCGCGGATGTAGGCCTTGGTATGGGCTTCGCGCGGATCTTCGAATACCGCCGCGGTCGGTCCGTACTCGACCATGTAGCCGGTGCGTCCATCGCTTGAAGTATCCACGTACAGGAAGGCAGTCATATCAGCGACCCGCTTGGCCTGTTGTAGATTGTGGGTGACGATCGCGATGGTGTATTTTTTCTTCAACTCCGCCATCAGCTCTTCGATCCGATGCGTCGCGACCGGATCGAGCGCGGAGCACGGCTCGTCCATCAGCAGCACCGCTGGCTCAGTCGCGACGGCGCGTGCGATACACAACCGCTGTTGCTGACCACCAGAAAGCGCCAGGGCACTGGAGCGAATTTTGTCTTTGACCTCGTCCCACAGCGCAGCTTGACGCAAAGCCTGCTCGACCTTCTCCTCGACTCGTCCCTTGTAACGATTCAACCGCAGGCCGAAGGCCACGTTCCTGAACACGCTCATCGCGAACGGATTCGGCTGCTGGAACACCATTCCGATATGCCGCCGCACCGCGACCGGGTCGACTCGGGAGGCGTAGATATCCTGCCCGCGGAAAATTATGCGGCCCTTGAGATGAAACCCGCGCACCAGGTCATTCATGCGGTTCAGGCAGCGGAGGACCGTGCTTTTGCCGCATCCCGAGGGACCGATGAATGCGGTAATCGTACCCTTCTTTAGTTTCACGGCAACGTCGCGCACGGCTTTGAATCTGCCGTAATGCAACTCCGCAATGTTGCAGTCGATCAACGCATCATCGCGCACCACGCCGTTGCCATGCTGATCGTCGAATGCACCGTTTGTAGGTCCGTTCGTCATTGTGGATTCAAGTGTCATGAGTGTTTGTTGCTGACTAATCGGCGGAGCGCCCGGCGAGCGCCTGACCGATTACATTGAAGAGAAGAACGAGCACCACCAGCACCAGCGCGGCAGTCCACGCCAAGGCTATTTGGTTCTCAAATGGCGATCCGGAAAAGTTGTAGATCATCACTGCCAGCGAGGCCGTTGGTTTCATCAGCTCGGCCATCGTTTTCGGCAGGAAATATGGATGGGTGCCACTGATCCAGAACTGGCTGAACAGCGCGGTGAACAACAGCGGCGCGGTTTCGCCCGCGGCGCGTGCGACCGCAAGCATCACCCCGGTAAGCATCGCCGGAGCTGCGGTCGGTACCACAACCTTGGTCACCACCTGCGTTGGTGTCGCACCCATTCCGATTGCGGCTTCCCGCATTCTGGCAGGGACTCCCTTAATCGCTTCATCTGCGGTTAGGAGAACCGTCGGCAGCATCAAGAGCGCCAGCGCTACTCCCCCCGCGGGCGCAGAAAACTCACCCGTCGCGGCTACCACAACTGCGAAGCTGAATACTCCGGCAAGGATTGAGGGCAAACCGGTCAGTACTTTCGCCGCAAAGCGCACTGCCGAAGCAGTCCGCGTGTCGGGGCCGAATTCACTAACGAAGATTGCCCCAAGTATTCCCAAGGGTACGCTAAGCACCGTGGCGATGGCAACGATGACGAGAGTGCCCACAATCGCATTGCCGAACCCTCCGCCCAGCGACATTGCGGCAGGTGGCAAGGTGGTAAGTGTCGCCAGATTCAACGCCGCCGCGCCGCGTATCACCAAGAGATAAAGTACCGAGACTAAGGGGACCAGCGCCGCGATCGTCGCTGCACCAGTCAGAATGCTCATCATGTAGCTGAAGAGAGTGCGCGGCCGCCGCAGCGAGCGCTGAAGACTCTCAAGATCGATTTCGGTGGTTGTCCTGCCGCCTTCAAAAGCCGCCATCAACGTAACCCTTTTAGCCCGGCGTCGGCGCGCTGCAGTATGACCGTGCCAACGATATTGACCATTAGCGTGATGCCCAGCAGCACCAGTGCGGCATACATCAATGCACCAACTTCGTTTGGGTCAGCTTCCGGAAAATGGTTGGCGAGCAACGCGGCGAGCGTGTTAGCGGGTGAAAACAGCGACCAGCTGATGACATTGGAGTTGCCCGCCAGCATGGCCAACGCCATTGTCTCGCCCAAGGCGCGCCCGAAGCCCAGGATGATCGCGCCGAAGATGCCAGTTGCCGCGGTCGGCACGAAAATCGCCAGAATCGCCTCCCACCGCGTCGCCCCCATACCGAACGCAGCCTCGCGCAGTCTCGACGGCACCGCTACCAGCGAGTCGCGCGAAATCGCTGTAATCGTCGGCAGCACCATAATCGCCAACACCAGCGCGGCCGGCATCAAGCCAGGACCGCTCAGCCCAGTGCTGAAGATCGGAATCCATCCCAGATGCGAGTGTAGCCAGTCGGCCGGCGGGCGAACGAACGGAATCACCACGAAAATGCCCCACAAGCCGTACACCACACTAGGAATTGCGGCGAGCAATTCGACCGTTACTTTCAGCAGATTTTCGACCTTGTCAGGCAGCGAGGCGAGCCACGAGTCTTCCTCGGAGCCGAGGGATCTCAGGATGGCATAAAGGCCGGAAGACAGGAAATGTTCACTCAGAAAAATCGCTATAGCCAGACCAAAGATCGGTCCCAATACCTAATCCCAGAATAGAGCTATACAAAGTCCCCACAATCGCCGGCAGAATCCCGAAGCGGGCACGATTCGCGTCCCACACCGTCCCACGCAGAAACTGCAGACCGTAGGCATGTATCGACGGCAACGCCTGCCGCCCGATGCTGAAGACGATCCAACCGACAAGGAGGACCGTAAACCAGGCTACGGCGAGCGTGGAACGGCGAAACAGCCGATCGCTGAAGACCTCCAAGGAGCTGGGAGGCCGCGATATCTCCGCGTCACCCAGCGATGCCATTTCATCTCTCGAAGGCTCCCGGCATGGCTCAGTCTCAGCTACTGCTTCGGCCGGCGCGCGGGTCATGAAATCTGGTCGAGCGCTTTCATGTCGGCATCGATGACGTTCCCCGGTAGCGGTATATAGCCCAGATCGGCACTGAATGACTGTCCCTGAGTCAGGCCATATTTGATGACCGACTTGAGCGCATCGGCGGTTTTCGCGTTTTGATATTTCTTGTAGCAGAGCAGCCAGGTGTAAGTGACTATTGCATAAGAATCCGGACCGGCGGGATCGGTAACCCAGGCGCGCAGGTTTTCCGGCAATTGGACGCTCGCCAGTGCATCCTTGCCGGTGCTCAAATCGGCTTTCACATATTTGCCGCTCTTGTTCTCCAGTAGTGCCATCGGCATCTTCGCCTGCATTGCATAGCCGTATTCGACATAGCCGATCGCACCGGGCGTCTGCTTAATCAAAGCGCTAACACCGGGATTGCCTTTGCCGGCCACGCCCACCGGGAAGTTAACCGACTTGCCGGGGCCCGGCCCATTTTTCCATTCGTCACTGATCGCACTCAGGTGCGAGGTGAAGACGAAAGTGGTGCCGCTGCCGTCGGAGCGGCTGACCACCGTTATCTTGGTATCTGGCAGATTGGCTCCGGGATTGACCTTGGTTATCGCTGGATCATTCCAACTGGTGATTTTGCCAAGGAAGATCCCGACGTACGCATCGCGTGAGAGTTTAAGGTCAGTGGCAACGTTGGGAAGGTTGTAAGCGAGCACGATTGCCCCGGCCGTCATCGGCAACAGCACGACGCCGTCTTTGACCGGCGCCATTTCCTGGTCCGTCATCGCGGCGTCGCTGGCGCCGAAGTTGACCAGGTGCTGCTGGAACTGCTTGATACCGGCGCCGCTGCCAAGCGCTTGATAGTTAATCTGCACGTTCGGATGCTCTTTGTTGTATTCGGCGAACCACTTCTGGTAGAGCGGCGCCGGAAAAGTAGCCCCGGTGCCTTGCAGCGTGACCGCATCTTCTGCGCCCAAGGCGGTCGCGACGCCGAGGCTCGCCGAGCAACCGGCTCCCAAGGATCGCAACCCCTAGGCATACCAGTGACACAGCAGCCAGCATTGGCAACTTTCGCACGATGCGCATAATTTTCTCCCGATTTTTTAGAGGCCCGGCGAAGTGCAAGGCATATTTTGACAGAAGTGATTAAAGCGAAGGATTATTACGGCGATATGTCGGACAGATGATGCTTTCGTTTCGGATCATCCGCAGAATCCCAAAGCGGGAGCGTCCATGACGCGGTCAGTTTGCACCGATACCCATAATCGCTGCTTGTTCCGGTTCTTCCACGCGCGCGCATTACCGAAGCGCGTCGCACTGCAGGCAGAGTAGGGGGAGTCGCGCGAGGAATTTCGGATCCGGGACCCGCCCTTACAAGGGTAGGCTCTACCACGCGCAATGGTGACAAAAAGGATGCGACTGCATCAAAGTCAAAGCTGAACTACCATTCAAAAAAGATTTGTTGCATCAATGCCCGCTCGGTGGAGAAGACGCCGCGCTGCTCGGGTGCAAGGGAGAAGGCCCTGCGAACTTCTGCGATAAGGCAGCAGAGCCACGAAAAGTGCGGGAGCTGATCACGACCTCAAAACCGCGGTTTTGTGAACCGCGGCTGAAAAGGGAATCATCGAAATTTCGTGCATGCCAGAGTGAGCAAGCCAATCACCGGTTCCGGAAATACAATTGACGACGCAAAACCTTATCAGGAAAGAGCAGTGAGAGCTGCTATCGAGGAACCTCTACGATGAAAGACGGCGCTCGCTGCGCCAACATCGTTGAGTGGTCTGACCAGGACGACTGCTTCGTCGGAAGTTGCCCGAGATTGTTCTATGGCGGTTGCCACGGGGATGATGAGAAGGCAGTCTTTGCAGAACTGTCAGACCGTTAACGCAATGATCGAGCTTTACAAAAAGGATGGCAAGCCGCTGCCGCCAACTTTCAGCGGAAAGGATTACGCTAACCGGATGCTCGACATTGCATGACCAAAGTGTTTTAGCGGTAGCGCGAACGGAGACGTTCGCGGATCGCCGACAGGCAGGGACGCCCGTCCTACTAACAGGGTTAATGGAAATCGTGGGATTTAGGCATGGGGCTGTCGAGCTTCAGTTCAGTGAAGCGGCGGCCTAGCACATGGATTACGTCTTCATGCTTTTGCAGCGGACCTTCGACGATCAGCATCTGGGCGCGATGCAGCAAACCGCGGTTGGCATGAAACAACTCCGGTGTGACCATCGCATTAGCTATTCCGGTTTCATCCTCGAGTGTCAGGAAGAGCAAGCCTTTGGCGGTGCCCGGGCGCTGCCGCACGATGACTACGCCTGCTGCCTTGGCCCATGATCCATTTGGAGCATCGGCCAAGTCGGCTGCGCTTAGAATGCCGCGCGATTTGAGCGACTGCCGCAGATGCGCCATCACGTGCGGTCCAGTTGTTATGCTGGTTGCCGAATAATCTGCGAGAGTTTCCTCGATCGCGGTCATGGCGGGTAATTGAGGAACATCAGGTCCCACGACATCCTCATTAACTTTACCTCTCCGACCCTGCGGACTATTCGGCAAACCCCTTCCTGACCTCCCCCTGGTCAGGCGGACGGGTTTGCCGGCCGCGCTTCTATCAGCCTGCTGGGCTCGGCCCCGCGGCCTCGGTAGCCTCGCTCTCATCGCGGATGTGAGAGGGAGCATTGGACAGCGGTCGGGAGCGAAGGTTCTGAGCCTGCCAGCAGGCTGTTAGGATCGCGTTCGACTGCGGCCGCCTGCCATAGCGCTTCGCGCCGCGTCATCCCAAAGGCGGCAAAAGCGCCCGAATAGGCGATTGCGGCGAGTTCGCGCTTGTTCGGTGCGACGCGCGCGGTAAAGTCGGCGATTGAGCGAAATGGACTTCGGCGCCGCTCATTTTCGGCGCGAAGCGCGGTTTCTTCGCGCAAGCCGTTGACGTATTTCAGCCCCAGGCGAACGGCTGGTTGGGAGCACCTTCCCTTTCCGTATGCGCACGTCCAATAGGCCCTTGCGGGCCGTTCGGCAGACTCCTTCTTGAGACCTCCGCACTGTCGGCGGACTCGTTTGCTCGGCTGCACTTCGTTCCGCCTGGTCTGCTCGGCTCCGCTGTGCTCCGCCTAGCGTTCCCTGGTCAGGGGGAGGAGTCAAACCCTCAGCACTTCGCGCGTGCGCCGTATATTCGCAGTTAACCTCAGCAGCAAAGAATGGGTTGGAATTCGGCGCGTCAGCTTCGATGGTGCATTTCCAGTCTGAGCACGTCACGTCGATAGGCATCACCTTGACGCCATGGCGCTGCGCGTCCTTGACCAGTGTTGCCGGATGGTAGAAGCCGAGCGGGAAGCAGTTCAGCATCGCCGTCAGAAAAGCAGCCGGATGATGGCATTTCAAATAGGCCGACGCGTACGCGATCAAAGCGAAACTCGCGGCATGCGATTCGGGGAAGCCATACAAGGCGAACGAGGTGATCGAGCGGATGATGCGGTCGGCGACTTCGCCGCGAATGCCATTTTGCGCCATGCCGGCGCGCAGTCGCTGCTCAATCTTGCTCATCCGTTCAACTGAGCGCTTAAAGCCCATCGCGCGGCGCAATTCCTCGGCTTCGCCGGCGCTGAAGCCAGCCACCGCCATCGCCATCCGCAGCAACTGTTCCTGAAAGAGCGGCACCCCCAGTGTGCGGCGCAGAATCGGTTCGAGCGAAGGATGGTCGTAGCAGATGCGGGCGCGGCCACTACGGCGGTCGAGAAATGGATGGACCATGCGGCCGACGATTGGGCCGGGGCGAATGATTGCGACCTCAACCACTAGATCGTAAAACGTGCGCGGCTTCATTCGCGGCAACGTCGCCATTTGCGCGCGGCTTTCGATCTGAAAGACGCCGACGGTATCCGCCTTTTGCAACATCGCGTAGACCGGTGGATCGTCAGCGGGCAAATGGGCGAGGTCGAGCGCGACTTGCTCATGCTCGCGCACCAGCGGCAACGCCTCCTCCAATACCGCCAGCATCCCGAGGCCGAGCAGGTCAATCTTGATGATACCCAGGTCGGCGCAATCGTCCTTGTCCCATTGAATCACGACGCGGCCCGGCATCGTCGCCGGTTCGAGCGGGACGATTTCGTCGAGCGGTCCCCCGCCAATCACCATCCCTCCGCTGTGCTGACCTAAATGGCGCGGCAAACCCTGCAAGCGCCGTACGATCTCGGCTAGCATCCGAATCCGGGGCGCGTCGGGATCGACCCCGCCCTTGCGAAGCAGTGTGGTGAACTCGTCGTGCTGATCCTGAAACTCGTAGGCGTAACTCAGCTTTGCTAACCTATCGACCTGATCCGGGGGGAAGCCCAGAACTTTGGCGGCTTCGCGCACGGCGCTGCGCACCCGGTAGGTAATCACGTTCGCGGTCATCGCCGCGCCACGCTCACCATAACGGCAATAGACATACTGGATCGCTTTCTCACGCTGGTCGCCGCTGGGCAGATCAATATCGATGTCGGGCCATTCGCCGCGCTCCTCGGAAAGGAAACGTTCGAACAAAAGCTCCATTTTGACGGCATCGACCGCGGTGATGCCGAGCGCATAGCAGACTGCCGAATTGGCGGCCGAGCCGCGCCCCTGCGCCATGATCCGGTTTTCACGGCAGAACTGGACGATATCCCAGACAATCAGGAAATAACCGGCGAGTTTGAGCTTCGCGATGATTCCAAGCTCATGCTCCAATTGCCGGCGAGTCCGTTCGTCGGGAACACCCCATCGTTGACGCGCACCAACCATCGTCAATGCGCGCAGATAGCTGTCGGCGGTCTCGCCATGCGGCAGCGGGTAGTCGGGAAAACGATAGCCGAGATCTTGCAGTGTGAACTGGCATCGGCCGGCGATTTCACGGGTCGCCGCGATTGCCTGCGGATAATCACGGAACAATTCCGCCATTTCCGCAGGAGCTTTGAGATGCCGTTCATTATTGATCCAAAGCGCGCGGCCAGCCTCGTCGAGCGTGGTGCCAAGGCGAATACAGGTCATTACATCAAGTAGTGAGCGCTGATTGACGGGCACCGATTGCCCATTCTTGGCCGGAAAGCCTGCCCCACGTGTAAAGCAAACGCCGTTGGTCGCAACAATTGGAATTCGGCAGGTCTCGGCGAGCGCGATGAGCTTGCGATTGAGCCGCTCCTCGTCCGGATCAAGATGACGCTGCAGGTCGATGTACAAATTATCGGGCCCGAGGATTTTCGCGAGCCGCGCGCATAATTGGCGAGGATCTTTGTGCTGCGCCAACAGGCGTGTGAGCGGGCTGGTCGCGCTGCCGGCAAGTGCGATCATCCCATTGCCGAACCTTTCCAGGTCGTCAAGGCTGATGCGGCCCTCTCCTTTGGCCGGATATTTCGGCGAGCCGTCGGCGTTTCGTCCGATAATCCGCAGCTTGGATGCGGTAATCAGGCGGCAAAGGTTCTGGTAGCGTTCGCGATCCGGCACCAGCACATAGAGCCGCGCCGGCTCAACACCGATTTCATGCGGGTCACCGAAGCTCGCGTCTTCAAGGGTCAACTCGGCACCGACCATCGCCCGCAGCCCGGATTGCCTGGCGGCTTGATAGAAGCGCGGTGCGCCGTATACGCCATCACGGTCGCCGAGCGCGATAGCGTCATAACCCAGGACTGCGGCAGATTCCGCCAGTTCCTCCGGAGCGGCGGCACCTTCGAGAAAGCTGAAAGCACTGCACGCGCGCAATTCAACGTATGCCGAAATCATTTTGGACAATGCCTGTTCGCCTAATGTTCGCCGACATTGTGTGGTTTGTAAAGGAGTGCACTACCTTACACCAACTGTGGACTTGCCAAATCGGCAACCAGCAACGTGGTCACGAAGAGATTCTGACCGTGGCGGCATGAGTTTTCTGCACGGCGCGGACCGCTGACTCCTAACGCACGCGACGCCGCGCGATGAGCCTCGCGCGCACCTCGACTGCGCTCGGCGCTTTCTATCGGCCGTCTAGGTGCCCGCGCCGGCAAGGCCAAAGCGAGTACCGCCACCGCGCGCAAACTGGCGGTGCTGGTCTATCGCACCCTGTCTGGCGACCTCATCTACAACGACCCCGGCGCGACTGCTTACCACCAGCTCAACCACAGACGCGAACTAAAATCGCTGCGCAAACGCGCCCACCTCCTGGGTTGCGACCTGCTCGACCGCTCTACCGGAGAGGTCTCGCTCAATGCGAATCCTGTTCGTTTTTCTTGAGAGGCCCGCAGCCTCTGGGATTGCTCTGAGAATCCCTCTTGTGGACTTCTGGACAACTCGCCCTACATGAAGCCGAAACGCGAAAAAGTGTTACCCATGCGCCGGATTAAAATGTTACCCATGTTGCCGGTTGCTCAGGCGCGCGCCGACTCAGTAAAAGGAGGTTCCAACGCTAATTCATGTCACTAAGTACTAGACGTTGCGGAGCGGGCGGTGGGCGTAGCCGCGGCGGCGGCGATGGCGCGTTTGATGAGCGCCCTCGGCTACATCTATCAGGCATTGCTGGCAGCTCTCGGTGGCCGTGCTTCTGATATAGCTGCCGTCCGAACCCATTTCCCATTGACCGCGGTTGGGCTTCAACTGGCAATCCAACACCGTGCGAAGTTCCTGGCGCAGTAACGGATCTTCAACCGGAACCAGCACTTCAACCCGGCTTTCGAGATTACGCGTCATCGCATCAGCCGACCCGATCAAATATTCCTCGTTGCCGCCATTGCGGAAATAATAGATTCGTCCGTGCTCAAGAAAGCGCCCCACGATGCTCACAACCCGGACATTTTCCGATAAGCGCTGAAGCTGGGGACGCAGCCGGCAGCTATCGCGGACGATCAAGTCAACCTTGATGCCAGCCTGCGACGCGCGATAGAGCGCCCGCGTAATGTCCCCATCCTCTAATGCATTTACCTTGAACTGCAGCAGGGCCTCGTAGCGTGGATTGCGCGATTTAAGTTCGATTTCTCTTTCAATCTTTTCCAGTAGAGCCTGTTTGAGAATTGACGGCGCGGGCAGAATTTTCTGATAGGCGCGCTTTAGCCGGTAACCAGTAGTCAGGAAATTAAACAACTCCGTGAGATCATGGCCGATCCGCTCATCCGCCGTGAGTAGACCGAAGTCGGCATAGAGACGCGCCGTGCCAGCGTGATAGTTGCCCGTACCGATATGGGCATAGCGGCGGAGACCGTTGTAATCCCGCCGCACCACCAGGATCAGCTTGCAGTGGGTCTTCAGACCGAGCACGCCATAAGTGACGTGGATACCGAAATCTTCAAGGTAACTGGCGAAATGGATGTTTGCTTCCTCGTCGAAGCGCGCCTTCAGTTCGACCACTACCGCCACCTGCTTGCCATTGCGCGCCGCCTCGCACAAATAGCCAAGCAAGCGGGCATCGGCAGAAGTGCGATAGATCGTCATCTTGACGGCGCGCACTTTGGGGTCGCGGCTGGCCTCGCGTAGAAAGCGCTCGACCGAAGTGGCATAGGAGTCGTATGGATGCCGCAGGAGGAGCGAACCCGCATCCCGGATAACATGAAAAATGTTGCGATGCTCGAGCAATCGCGGATGATTCAGCGGATGATGCGGCGGATCGTGCAATTCCGGAATTTCCAACTCCGCCAACTCCATCAGATCGCGCAGCCCCAGCATCCCGTCGGTCTCGAAGACGTCGGCACGTTCGTCCAGCCCCAGTTCGGCCGCCAGCATGCCACGATGAACCGGCTCCATTCCGCGCTCCGCTTCGAGCCGCACGATGGGAGCCATCCGCCGGTCGCGCAGCTCGGTCTCGATCATCGCCAGCAGATCGTCGGCCTCCTCCTCGTCACGCTCGGCATTAGCATTGCGCGAGACGCGGAACAGCTCGCATTTAGCAATTTCGAGTTGCGGAAACAGGAGGTCGAGATTGTGCGCAATGACGTGTTCCAGCAGCACGAACTCGTTGCCCCCATCCACCCGCAAGAATCGCGGAACCCCGCTCCCGACCGGCACCTTAATGCGCGCGAGCGCAGTGTCCAGCTCGCCCGCAGCGGGTTCGCCGGGCTGGTCGTCGGCCGGATGACGAATCGTCACCAGCAGGTTAAGCGACAAACTCGACACGAACGGAAATGGATGGGCGGGATCAATCGCCAGCGGTGTGACCAGCGGAAAGATATTGGTGAAATAGTGCTCACGCAGCGCAACCTGCTGCGACGTGGACAATTCCTCGTAGCGGCGCACTGCAATTCCGTGAGTCTTCAATTGCTCGAACAGCAATGCCAGGACCTCGCGCTGGCGCTGTTCCTGCTGCCTGATTAGCTCCAGGCATTCGGCGATTTGCATTTGCGGCGTGCGGCCGTCAAGCGTCAGAGCCTGCACTCCACTCGCCGCTTGTTGCTTCAGGCCGCCGATGCGCTTCATGAAGAATTCATCGAGATTTGAAGCGGTGATCGCGAGGAATTTGAGCCTTTCCAGCAAGGGATTGCGCTCATCTTCGGCCTCCGCCAATACGCGGCGGTTAAAACTGAGCCAGGTCAGTTCGCGATTGAGATACAGCTCCGGCGACAGGAGCGACACTTGAGCAGCGCCGGAATCGGAGGAGACCGCCAAGTCCCCATTTCCGCCAACGAACTCGTTTCGGCCCGGCCCGTTGGGCATCGCGTATTCGTTCTTGCTGTCGATTTTCCGGCCCCTCGGGTTCCTTTTTAGCGTTTTACGCGCCGCCTCGGAACCCCTGCGCTCTGACTCAGTGGCGCAGCGCCGCCGCCACGGGCATGGCTGACTTGTCGTCCGTTCAGTTCGGCTTACGCGCCGAGCCGTTCTCATTCCAGAATTTGCGGTAATGGACGGCGAGATCGGGCGCGACCGAGTGGAGGTCAGGATGGCGGCGGGCTTCGATATAAGCCGCGCGGGATGTGGGATCGCTGAAGTTAGTGGCGTTTACCCAACTAAGACTCATGATTGCGTGCGGCGCTTGCGGTTTGCGCTTACTTGTCACAATCTTTGGTCCGTAGCCAATTTGCTACAGCATGTGAAGACCATTCCTCAACGTGAGTTACGCAACCGCATAAGTCAGGTGCTGCGCTCTGTCGAAAGGGGCGAGCGCATGCAAATTACGGTTGACGGCCGGCCAGTAGCTGAGCTGGGGCCGGTGGGCGGCCGCCGGCGAACATTCGTGCCCCGAGACGAGGTTCTGTCGCTCCTGAGCCGGGCCTCTCTGGATCGGAAATTTGAGCGCGATCTTCGGGCGGTGGACGCCACCATCGACGAGCTGTGACGGCCGGCGGCGCAGAATTGGCTCAACGGGGCGTGCTGGATACATCCGTCTTTATTGCTAAAGAGACAGGGCGGCCTTTGGCAGAGTTGCCGGATATGGCAGCCGTTTCGGTTATAACCTTGGCGGAGCTCCATCTCGGCGTCTTGATGGCGCAGGGTTTGGCCGTTCGGACCCGGCGCTTGCGCACGCTGACCATGGTGCAGAATGCGTTCGAGCCGCTGCCGATTGACTCAGAAGTCGCGCGAACGTTTGCGGAGCTGGTGGCTGAAGCGCGGCGGCGCGGAAAGCGGCCGAAGATCATGGACACGTGGATCGCGGCTACCGCAGTCACGCATGATATTCCGGTTTACACGCAGGATGAGGATTTTGCCGAGATTCCCAAGGTCCGCGTCCATCAAGTCTGACCGCAGGTTCGATGGCCCGAGCCAGGGGCATGCCAGATATCGAACAAAGGTGTGCGCCAGATAATTCCAAAAGTGATAGAAAAGGTGATCCTTACCGCGAGTCGAAACCAAAACGGCGGACCTCAAGCCGGAGGGTATCGGTCGACGAGGGGCTGGCCGGCAACAAGGTGAGGTCAATCCTCAAAGGGCATCGATCGACGTTCATGGATCTGCCGACGTACCAGCAGTACATAGCGCAGGTGTGGCCGACCGTAGCTCACTAAACTGTCTCGGCGCGCGGTGCCCGCTCTGCCGATTCGTTCGAACTGTGAACAGAGTTCCCGATCTGTTTGAGCTTTACGGTTCGATCGGTGGTGCGATTTTTCACTTCATGTCATGTTGGCAGGAATAGAATCGCTTGGCTTAGAATGAAACTCGTTGAGTGGCTACCGCGTCTACCTGCTCCGTCTGGGACCCGCCGCAAAGGGCTCTATCAGAAGATACACAGGTAGGCTGTAATTCCGGTCGCCCGAAAAGTATGGCAGCAGGTAGAATAGGTGAGGGCGGCTCCCTTGGCCCTTCGCTTTATCTTGTAAAGCACGTCACTGCGTATCATCGGATTGCCCGTGAGGTTGTCCCCCTTTTTGAAACTCCCAAATAACGGCCCCTTCTTATCGCCGCCAATGCTGGCCGCCGCTATCCAGGCTATCGATGTCGTAGACTTTCACTGTTATCGGTATACGTGAAGATATTCGTCGAGGCTGTGATGGCAGGGCACCTCATGCCGTTTACCGCCTTTTTCATGGAGCCTGAGCCAGGACCGCCGACCCTGCTGAAAATAATCCGCGACCCGGAGAGTGACGACCGCACGGATGCGGGCGAAGGTGTAGCCCATTAACCCCAGCAGGGCGCGGTCACGAAGACCGATGAGTTCGCTGGTGTTGATCGATTTCAGCAGCTGGTGCATCTCTTTGCCAGAAAGCACGGGGTCTTGCCGCGCGTCACCACGTATTTGGGGCCGCGCAAGGAGCCGGCCGGAGTGGACACCAGGATGCCTCCCGTCACCAGATAGTCAGCGTCACCTACGGATTGGAGCACTTGTGGGTAGACGCCTTTATTAATTTCCGCGAATATGGTGCCGTTTGGCAATGATGCCAGCAGCGTCGGTTCACAAATGATTTTGCCTGTCTCACCCGGTACCAAGAAGCACGTCCCACTGTACCGTTCTGCCGCAAAGTGGATGTGGCCATAGGAGGGTCTGGTTACGGAACAACGTCAAGCTACCTCGCAAGCGTTGCGCCCCACTCCGGGCGGGGTCGCTTCCATGCAGCTTGCGGACGAAATCTCGCGACTAAGAAAGAGACTGGAATCGTCAAAAGACCGCCAGGCAGCCAGTCTGGTGAAAGATCACGGCCTCAACGTAATGCTGATGCTGCTCAAAAAGGGCGCGCATCTTCATGAGCATCGCACCAAGGGCCCGCTTACGCTACAGGTGATTGCGGGGTTGGTGCATTTGGTTGCCGCGAACAAGCCAAACCAACTCACTGCCGGCAATATCCTGGCACTTGACCGTGACGTTCCCCACAGCGTTGAAGCGCTTGAGGAAAGCGTGCTGTTGCTGACAACCGCACTTGCGTAAAGCTAAGTGGATCGTGAGGTGGGATGCCCAACGCACGATTCCATCGGCGTCCGGTTCGTGCGCAGCATAAGCCTGGGGCGGGCGATTCGGGCATCGCTGATATCCGACACGGGCCAGCTACGGCGTAGCGCGGAAGATACCCATTGCGCCTTTGTAGGCATGTCCCATCGCGTGGTCCATGAACATATAGGTTCCCGGATGATAAACGCGAAACTCGAAAACCGCAGCGTCGCCTGGTCCTACCTCAAAGCTCTGAAGGTCGTGAAGGGCGTCCGCGGGATTGCCGCTTCGATAAACGGTACTGAGGATCGCCCCCACTACGTGAAAGTCGGAGAACAGGTCGGGACCGATGTTAACAAAGAAAATCCGTACCAACTCTCCGACTCTGATGGGAATTGGGTGGTTTAGCCCGTAGCGGTTGACCTCGCCGTTGAACACTACGAAGTCGGGGGTGCCATCCACCATCTTGACGTGATCTGGTCGGATGAGCCCATGACCGTTGGGCGCGCCGTAAAACTCTCCCTGCACGAGCGTGACCTCGTGAGCTTTGCCGTCTGGCCAGCCACCTTTCGGGTCAACGATTGTCATCCCGTACATGCCTTCGGCAATGTGGTCGAGGATGGGCTGGGCCGTGCAGTGATAGTCGAATACGCCAGGTACTTCAGCTACAAACGTGTAACTTAGCTCCCTAGTCCCGAGCAGTCCCGTGAAGCTTTCATTGTTAAGCTGCGTGGCATGGCTGTAAATGCCGTGAGCGTCGCTAGTGTGGTTAATCAATTTGATAGTCACCCGGTCTCCCTGTCTAACCCGCATCAAGGGGCCCGGAACAGTGCCATCGTAGGTCCAGGCCAAATACATAAGCCCCGCCCCGATTGACACCTGCTTGCGCTCGGCTGTGAAGGTGAAGGTCTGGTCGGCAGCAAACGTATACGGTATGGCGGCTGCCGTGGTCAAAACGAGCGCTGTGATCCCAGCGATCGCGCTTGCTACAGGCCGGTGCTTAGTGAGTCGCCGCTTATACGGCAGCGATAGAATCGCAACGGATGGGTTCCACCACGCCATCAAGGTCTCCTCATTACAGATTACTTGTTGCAAAAACCGCGAACGTATTTCATCAGCGTGCGGATCTGACCGTCATCAAGGCCGGCGGCCCACGCTGGCATATCGCTCGGCAGGTTGACTGCCGCGCCGCCGTCCTTTATCGCTTTGAACATGGTATCGTCGGAGATCGACCCCATCAGCTTACAGTCAGTGAAGTCCCGCGGATGGGTCTTGAGCGTTCCGGCGTCGGCCCCATCCCCGCGCCCGGTAAACCCGTGGCATCGCGCACAGTATATCTTGTAGAGCAGCGAGGCATCCTGAGCGTTCGCAGCCGCTGGGGAAAACCTGATGGCCCAGACCATCGCGCTCAGGCAAATCATCCACGGGTACACTCTGGCCACTACTCAACCTCGCTTCTCTGCTGACGTAAATCGAAGGCTCGCAGTATCGCCGCCTCGATGGCTCATCGCGAAGACCTCAAGTACTCGAGCACCGCGCGCGCGTCATTGGCGGGGAGGTTCGCCTGCGTCCGCATGTGCATCATGATCATTCCCCACTCGGCGGGTGAAAACTCGGCGCCGGGACGCGCGTTATGACAGGTGTTGCAGTAGACGGGCCAAAGCTGCGCGCCGCGCAAGAAAAGCGCGCGCTGCTCGGCATCGCTCGGTGGATCGGAGAGGCTGCCGCCTGGCTGGGCCCAGGTCCGCGAAACGGCAGCCACGCTTAGGGCGAGGCCTACGAGGAGCGCGAGGCTCATCTGTCCTAATTTCATCTTGAACCCCCCGCTCAGAATCCGATTGCGAACTGACTCACAAAGGCATGATCGTTGGGAACTGCGCCCACGGCTAGTCCCGTGTCGCTGTAGAAGCCGCCCGCTCTTGGTAGCTCGAAGTCGAACTCGTTCTGCCACACGACGGACGGCGCGAACCAATAATCCAGACCCAGTGCGACTTCGCGAGCGTGCGGTGCAAAGACCGCAGGCGAGCCGGTGAAGCTGATTGCCGGTGTTGTGACAATCTCGCCCTGCACTGCGGCGCGCTGGTTGATGCCCGAATAACGGACGAGGGGTTCGAGCTTGTCCATCAGCTCATTCGCCTCGGAGGGGAGAAATGGAACCCGCAGCCCCGTCAAGAAATAACCCGCCTGAACGTACCAGCCCTGGCGATTGTCGGCGCCAATTCCGTTGGGCATCTGCCGGTAGGTTTGTATCCATTCGCCGCGTGTCTGCAGATTGCCCGTGAAATAATTGAAATCGACGCCCCAGGCATTGTACCAGAATGCGTTGAGCCACTTACCATCGTAGGTCGAGGCACCGAGTTCCAGACGTCCGAAATTCGAGTCTGCCGGCAACGGATAGACCCTGAGGCGAGCGCCGAAGGCTGGGGTGTGGGTATTCAGACGGATGTTGTTGACTGATACCAGCGTGTCGCCGACCAGGGGCACTGCAGAGCAAGTTGGTAACGGCGAGGGAGGCGTGTTGCCGGTACATGTCGATTGACTGAAGCCTGGACCGTTAGCCGTCCATATGGTGTAATCAGCGACCTGGCCCATCGCGCCCCATTGGAAGCCACCCCGAACTTGCACCCCAACGTCCGTGGGCGGAACGATCGCATTCGCGCCGTACGGCAGCGGCGCGGTAACGAAACGATTAACCCAGAACGGGCTTTGATCTTCGTACCAATCGCCGAACGGTTGATCAAAAATGCCTAACTGCAGCTCGGCGTAGTCGTTTAGGAAATACTGCAGCACCGCGACTGGGAGTTGGTAATCGGCACTGGAGCCGCTCGGGAGGTTGGCTTCGATGGTCCCCTCGAACAGCATCCGGTCACTGATCTGCCAAAGAATGATTGGTTCAAGGTCCAGAGCAAAAGTGTTGATGTTGCTCTTCCGGTCATAAATAAAGCTGCCCGCCACCCCACCGAGGACCGTGAAGCGGTAATTACCCAGATAGCGGTTGAAGACTTCGGCGAAGGATGCTGGAGATGGCGGAGCGGTTACCTGGGATTGCAGCGTCTGCAGCTGCTGAGTCGTGGTGGCCTGAAGCTTTTCGCTGCTGGCTTTGATCTCGCTATTTGCCTTCTGCAGCCGGCCGTTCTGACTATCGAGTTCATTGACCCGCTGCTGCAGTTGACGGATTTCGCGCTTTATTTCTTCGATCTCACGGTCACGGCTTGATTTGGGATCGTCGCTGGAGCTTGGCCGCTGGTTTTCTCCGGCTAACGCGATCGATGGAGCCTTCCAGACTAAAATCGGCAGCAACAACACCACCAACCACCTCAACTGCCTCATCGCTCTTCCTCCAACTTCTATGGCTTGTTACAAACCAATCTTCAGGTTCTGCGACTTACCAAACAGCGGTCACTTTACAAGGGTGGTTGGGCCCGCATCAACCATGGATGCCAACGTCTTCGCGGGAGCGCTTGAAGTGCGGAATCACATGCCTCTCCATGAGCTCCATGCTCCTCAGAACTTTTCGGTTGTCGAGGACCGGACAGTCGGGTCCAGCAGAGTATCTGGGTGAACCCGTACTTCTTTTGCAGCTCCTCGATCTGCCGGATGCATGACTCGGGGTTGCCGCATACCAGCGCCCCGGTAACAAGAAGCTCGTCCCACTGTACCGTTCGCGCCGCATAGCGGATGTGGGCATAAGCTTCGTACCCCTCCACGGGGCTCTGACCTGCCGGAGGAGCCACGTAATTCGCGATTGTACGGAACTACCAGAGAACCGGAGCGCCGAAGTCCTGTCGCGCTTGCTGGATCGAATCGGAACAATAGACCATACAGAGCGCGCCGATCTCGCGTTCGGCAGGATTGTGTCCGTGGGCGCGTAGGCTATCGCGATAGCCCGCGAGAAGCTGAGCGGTGTAGTCGGGCTTGAAACCGTAAACCAACGAACAGAGTAGATTGAACCCCGACTTACCAGCCAGCGCGAAGGTGTCATTGCTGACCGCGGCGACCCATATCGGCGGGTGCGGTTTCTGCACTGGCTTCGGCCGGACCGAGTGTCCGGAATGTCGAAGTGGGCCCTTTAAAACTTACCTTGTCCTCCGTCCATGCTCGCACGATCACCTGAAGAGCTCATCGAAGATCTAGCGCGACTTGGACTGGTCGGCTGCAAACCCTCGATACTCGACAGGCTGGAAGCCCCTCCCGACCCCCAACTCAGCCGGCCGTCGCTCATGAGGTCGATCATCGCCCCTTCCTCGGCCACGCGAATGATCCGGCCAATATGAGAATTCGCGGATGCAGGGCGCCGTCAGGCCGCTGGTCGTTTCAATTCCTCGCCCGCCGACGCTTGCACAGCTTTCATACAAACTGTGAGCACCGGGCAGGATGACTCCCGCACTACCTTCTCGGCGACGCTGCCCAGGATAAGATGCGAAACGCCGGTGCGCCCCTTGCGCCGCGATGACGACCAGCTCGTTCACCAAACCACCGCATGGATGGGCCCGCGGTTTTTTATCTATCCAGGGCAGGTATCGTCGAGTCGGCGAACCGCCTACACACTGTGGATCGTGACCGCATCTCGAGACGTGCACGTGCCGCTCGAAGTGCAACAGATACTCTGGTCAGGTTAAGAACACCCGCTTCGCAACGTTCCTACGTACCCTGTGACGTCGGTTCATTTGCTAAAGTGCGGGGCCGGATCGTTGGCCGCGCGCGCGATCCCCTCAGGTGCAGAAGCGACTGGAACTGAGGTGCCCCCTGATATCCGCGTGGGTTGTTGGACGCGCGACTCCAGAAACGAGACGAGATCATTCAGATCTTCGCGGGACAAAAGTCCGGCGAACGACGGCATATTGCCGCCACCATTGAGGATCCTGATCTTGATATCGTTGAGTGTCAATCGCGCCGCAACGTCGGTCAGGTTCGGGCCGCGCGCCCCGCCCTGCCCGTCGACCGTGTGGCAGAATTCACATCCCTTGTCATAAAAAAGCTGCGCGCCATTGATCACGGGTACGAGATTCGATCGCACTAGAGTTGCGGGCAGGGGTTTCGCATCAAAATCGGGCGACCACGGCGATCGCGATCCTTCTACCCAGAAGGCGATAATCGTCACCACGACCATTATCACCATCGCCACCGCCCAGGGCCGGCGCGCGGGATGACGCTCACCCTTGTTCCAAACCACCGGCACCAGCAGCAGGAAGACGAAGGCCGCCAGCGGCGCAAGGACCATGAACACGGATTCGATTCCGCGTGGCAACAGAGCCAGCACCGCGAAGTACCAGAGCATGTACCAGTCGGGACGGGGATCGTTGGCGAGCAGACTCGGATTGGGCGGATTGTTCAACGCAGGCGGCCCCACGAAATGTGCCAGCGACACGATCGTCACCACCACAACCAACGCGACCACGACGTCGCGCCATGCGACGTCGGGCCAGAAGGGCACTCCTTTCTCTTCGAGGAGCTTTTCGTATTCGGCGCGATAGGTCTTCGGGTTCACTTTCAGCCCGCGTACCGGCGGTGCCGAGATTCCGTCATGCACGACCAGGTAGAGGTGAATCCCGACGACCGTAAAAATAGCCGCCGGTAGAAAGAAAACGTGGAAGGCCAGGAAACGGCTCAGCGTTGCGCCTCCTAACGTCTTTCCGCCGAGCAGAAAACGGGCCAGATACTTGCCGATTAGTGGCATGCGGCCGATCATCTCGGCCGCGAGCATGGTCGCCCACACCGCCGTCTGGTCCCACCGCAGAAGCTGCCCGCTGAAGCCCATCGCAACTGTCAGGAAAAGCAGCATCACGCCGGTGATCCAGTTGAACTCGCGCGGGTACTTGTAACAGCCCATCAGGAAGACCTGGATCATGTGGATGCCGACCAGCAGGATCATCGCCGAGGCGCCGAAGAAGTGCATTCCTCGCAATAAATTCCCAAGCACCGCCTTGTAAGTGATGTAATTGAGAACCTGGTAGGCAGATCCAGATGAGGCCACGTACCGCGTAGCCAACGCGATTCCGGTCACCACTTGCATGATGAAGCAGACCAGAACCGCGCTGCCGAAAACGTACAACCAACCCGTGTCCGGCGGCACAGGATGACGAGCGATGTCGCCGAGAAATTTGATCAGACCGGTGCGTTCCTCGAACGCGTCAACCGCCTCCGAGAGAATCTTTCTTATGAACCCTGCCACCTTCCTGCTCCCGGCTATCTAATAGATGGGAACGGCACTCGCCATAATCTCCACCTGCCCGTCGCGCACGCGGACCGGATATTTGAACAGGGGGCGCGGCGGCGGCCCTGCGGCCACCGTTCCGTCGGCGTAGTAGACCCCGCCGTGGCATGGGCACATGAAAAGCCCAGCCTTTGGCAACCAACGCACCGGACAGCCGAGATGGGCGCAATTGATTGTGAACGCGACAAAGCGCTCGGCGTCCAGACGCCGTAACCAGGCGGCCGTCAGCGAGGTGACGCCCGCCCACAGCATTGGCGACGGATCTTCGAAGCTCACCTTGACGGTCTGCCCGATCTGGAAATTGCTTACAGCCCCCACTTGGCGCCAGACGGGCTCTTCCGACTGAATCAGCGGCCCGATGATGAACCCGACGACCGGAATGCCGACGATGGCGGCGGCAATCGCGGAGAGTGCGATGCTGAGCCGCCCGAGGAAGCGGCGGCGCTCGGGGCTCAGAGCCTCGCCGCGAACTGCTACCCCTGGATTATCTTCATTGCCCACGTTGGAAACTCCTCAGCTAGACCCCACTTCGCTCTGACTTATCGCCCCGCACGAGCTCTCCTATCCACTTGCTGATCGACCAGACCATCAGCACCAGGCCGGCGGCAGAAAATACATATGAACTTACTATTCCGAAGAGCAAGAAACGTTATCCCGAGTGCGAGAAACGCAGGAGCGAACGTTGCTTCCGGGACCTTTTCGGGAAGCGGCTCTACCCATTCCTGCGTGTCTCGTGTGCCCGGCGATTCGGGGTGTTGTTCAGAAGCCATTGCCGTCGATTCTCCTCTAAAGGGCAGCCGCGGAGGTGGTGCCTGTGTTGACCGCTCCGAGCCATCTCACAATCGCTGCGGCCATGACCGAGATGAAGACGAAGCCGGCCCCGACCCACATAAGCAGCCCGCCCACTTCCTGGTCGACAGCCGGCGTTATACCCCATCCCGATCGAAGGAGTTCCATCAGGTGCAGCGAATCGTCCGGATTGAGATACGGCGTATAAATTCCCGCCGGAGCGAAGGTCAGCCAGATCCCGATCAGACTGTTGGCCATCGCACCGCCCAAAAGGTAAAGCTGTGTCCATAGCGGCGACAGACGATATTCCGGCAGCGGTCCGAAAATAGGCCACCAGAAAATCGTGGCGCTTACCATGAAGCACAGATGTTCCAGAATGTGGACGTATTCGTTGTTCAGCGCGGCGTCGAACAGTATGGGCGCATGCCATACCGCGAGCATTCCGATCCCAATCGTCCAGGCAACGACAGCATTCCCCAAAAAGCGTTCGATCGCGCCGAGCGGGGGGCACTCGACCAGCCTGCGTGCGAATCGCGGAGTGATGCCACAAATAAGCAGCGGCGGCACGATCAGCACCAGCAGCAGATGCTGAGTCATGTGAGCGCTGAAGAGGTATTCATCGCCGATCACGTCGAGCGGCGAGACGAGTGCGAACAACATTACGCCGACGCCGGCGACAAACCAGCCTCCCCGGCCGAGGTCGTTTCGATGCGCAGCCCAATAGGCCACCAGCAGCGCCGCGCATCCGATCAGCACCGAAAGGTCGGGGTCCCAGGCGGCGAGAATTCGAGCCATCATCCAAACAGAGGCCAGAGGTAGACTACCGAAAAAATCACGACCCACACCGCGTCCACAAAATGCCAGTACATGCTGACGGCCTCGAAGCCAGACGAGTTAATATTCGGAAGCCGGCCGCTGATCGTCGCACCGAGCAGCGTTCCCAACGCGCACAGCCCCACCAGGACATGCAGGCCATGAAAACCGGTAAGAGTGAAGAACGTGGTGCCAAAGAGATTCGTGCTGAACGTTACGCCGCGCTCGAGCAACCCGCGATATTCGACCGCCTGCCCTGTTATGAAGGCACCGCCAAGCAGCACGGTCAGCGCGAGCCACGTGCTCACCGCGTTCGATCTGCCCAGCCTGAAGCTGCGCCCGGCCATGTGAATCGTCGCGCTGCTCAGAAAAAGACAGATGCTGAAGAAGAGCGTCCGCACCGCATTCAGGCTGCTCGCGGCGCCAGGTCCATGGGAGGGTAACGCATAGAAATAGATGTATGAGATTACCAAAACGGCGAAGAAACCCGCTTCTGATAGGATGAATAGGCCAACTCCCACCTTGGTCTTGTCAGGCATCGGGTTCTTCATTCGGCCAATCTCATCAGCATTGCGTCAGTGCGATCGGGATGTGCCAGGTCCCACAGCGGACGGCGCCCCCGGACCGGCGGCACTCCCTTGGGAAAATTCTCAGAAGGCGGCGGCGAAGTGGTCGCCCATTCCAGTGTCCAGGCATTCCACGGATTGTCGCCCGCGACCTCGCCGCTTCGCAGCGACACCATCACATTCACCAGGAACACGAGCACCGCGAAAGCAAGCACGAAGGCGCCGATTGTCGAGATCAGGTTCATGGTTTCCCAGCCCGGCAACGGCGGATAGGTGAACACCCTGCGCGGCATTCCATACATCCCCAGCACGTGCTGGATCATGAACGTGAGATTGAACCCGATGAACGTCAGCCAGAAATGCAACCGCCCGGTGCGCTCAGAGAGCATCCGTCCCGTTATCTTCGGAAACCAGTAATAAACTCCGGCAAAGACTCCGAAAGCGGTGCCGCCGAAGAGAACGTAATGGAAATGGGCCACGACGAAGTAGCTGTCGGTCAATTGCCAGTCGATCGGAACGGCGGCGAAAGCGATGCCTGAGAGCCCTCCGATCGTGAACATCGCCAGGAAGCCCAGCGCGAATAGCATCGAGGTGGTGAATCGCAACCTGCCGTGGTACAGAGTGGCCGTCCAGTTGAAAATCTTCACCCCCGTCGGCACCGCGATCGCCATGCTTGAAATGGCAAAGAAAAGATCGGCGGGGTGGCCGAGTCCTACCGCGAACATATGGTGCGCCCACACCGCCAGACTCAAAAACGCGATCGCCACACCGGAGGCGGCAACGAACTCGTAACCGTAGATCGGCTTACCTGAGAAGACCGGCACGACCTCCGAGATCATTCCAAAAGCGGGCAGAACCATGATGTAGACTTCCGGGTGTCCAAAGGTCCAGAAGACGTGCTGCCACAGCACCGCCGAGCCGCCTGTGGAGGGCCTGAAAAAGTTCGCGTTAAGCATGCGATCGAATAGCAGCATTACCAACCCCGCATTTAGCACGGGGATTACGAGTACTATCAGGAAGCCCGTCACCAGCGTCATCCAAACGAACAGTGGCAGGCGCCCGAAAGTCATTCCTTCGGTGCGCAGGCATACGATCGTTGCGATGAGATTGATCCCCGCCGTTAGCGTCCCTACCCCGATTCCCAGCAGCCCGATTATCCAGTAGTCAACGCCGGGACCATATGAATAGGCTGCTTCACTGAGCGGCGCGTACGCGAACCAACCCACCGCCGGCGCTCCACCAAGATTGAGCCCTGCGGTCGCGAAGCTGAAATAGAGCATTACCCCGCCGAATGCCTGGGCCCAGAACCCAAGAGCGTTAAGCCTGGGAAAGGCCACGTCGCGCGCGCCAATCATCAGCGGAACCAGGTAATTCGCAAAGCCGATCAACGCCGGCACGACGACCAGGAAGATCATCGTCGTCCCGTGCATAGTGAAGATCTGGTTGTACATCGTGGGACTGAGGAAATGATTTTCGGGCCTGGCCAGCTGGATGCGCATTAACAGAGCCAGGACGCCCGCCACGACGAAGAAGATCGTGGATGACCACAGATACAGGATGCCGATTTGTTTGTGGTCGACCGACGCGACCCAGCTCAGCCATCCCTCGCGCGCCTCCTGCTCGAACGATAGTCCGCCAGCATCCGATATCGCGACGTCTTTCACTTGAGCGTCTCCAGATACGCCACCAAATCGCGCACGTCATCTGTACTCAGTTGAAGATTGGGCATATTGCTATCCGGCTTGAACGTATTCGGGTCATGCAGCCAGATCGCAAGGTTTTCGGGCGTGTTCTCGGCAGCACCCGCCGCCAGCATCCGCCGGCTGGCAAGATGCGTCAGATCGGGACCGATACGCTGGTTCGCCGGCGTCCCCGTCACCGTGTGACAATTGGCGCAGGTGCGATCGACGAATAACTGTCCGCCACGCTGTGCGTCGGACGAGTTCAGCTTGGACGGGATCGTAAGCTGATCGCGCAGCCAGGCGTCGAATTGCTCAGTGGATTGCGCAATCACTTGGAAGCGCATCCATGCGTGCTCATTGCCACAAAACTCCGCACAGGCGCCAAGGTACACCCCGGGAGTATTGGCCTCGAGCCACATACGGTTGGGATGGCCGGGAATAATATCCATCTTGCGCGCAAGTTGCGGCACCCAGAAATCGTGGATAACGTCTGCTGACCGAAGCTCTAGCAGCAACCGCTGTCCGATCGGAATATGTATCTCGTTGGCGGCCACGACGCCGCTCTTCAGATAGTCAATTTCCCACCACCACTGGTGGCCGACGATCCTGAGGTCCGGCGATTCCTCCGGGGCGGGCGGATCGCTCGACGTGCATCGTCCATGCTACGCACACGGTAAGCACCACGAGGCAGAATATCGGCACCGCGGTCCAGATGATCTCCAGCTTCCGCCATCCGAAACTCTGGATCGGCTCCGGCGCCCCCGGACGATCGCGATACCGAACGACGGCGAAAATGATCAGAACACTAACCAGAACGAGAATGGCCGCGAGAAATATCAGCGTTCCTACGAATAGCTGCGAGATAGCGGCAGCTTGCGGCGAAGCGGGCGACAGGGTGAAGGCGTTTGTGTCGTATGGCGATGGCATGGCCGTCAACTAACGGTGATCACCGCCGGCAGCCATACCACGAAACAAGTTGCGAGCATAGCGGTAGATCCGGCCGTCGAGAGCCGCTAACTACTAGATTTCACAGTTGTTGCGCTCAACCAGACGGCCGACCGATCTTTTCCCGCTCTGGAGCCCATACATTTAGCAACGCGAAGACATTGGTGCGGCATATGCTTTCGACCTCTTCGCCCGTGGTTTCCTCGACGGCACCAAGCATTCCGAAGCCGGCGTTGTTGACCAGGACATCGATTCCGGCCGAATCGGCTTATAGCATCGGACAGAATCTGATCAGGCGGCGGCGACGTCTGCCCGCGCCGGCGGAGCCATGTATTCGGGTCCGATCGGGTTCTTCACGTTCGCATGCACGATTCGATCGATTTCGCACATCGCGTCGTTGCCCAGTGTCCATCCCATCACTTCGCTCAGAGGGTCGAACTGCGAAGGGCGGCGCGCGCCCCACAGTGCGGCGCTTACCCCCGGCTGATCGAGTACCCATCGCAATGCCAAGTGAATTACGCGCTTGCCATATTTTCGCGCGCGAAGCGGCCGAGACCTCCGCATCTGCCCGCAGGTATTGTCCATAACGCGGGTGCTGAAATTTCAGATCACTCTTACGGACCGATCGTCGCGCAATGAAGATGGTCTCGGGCCTCATCGCGGCCACTAGAAACCTCGGCAGAGCGGTCCGTAGGCCAGGGTCGCGATGCCGTGCCAGAAACAGTAAGGAAGCACGGCTTCTTCGCTCTCGCGCTCAAATAAGTTGTAAGGAGGCTGCACGGTATGAATCCTGGAGACCCGCCGGAACTCACGCATCTGGATTTGCGAGAAATTGCTAACCCCGACCGCTCGAATCTTTCCCTGTTGCAAGAGCGCGAGCATTGCCTCGGCGCATTCCTCTATGGGAGTGAAGGGATCGGGCCAGTGAACCTGATAAATGTCGATGTAGTCCGTTCGCAGCCGCCTCAAGGATGCTTCGACCTCGGCAAAGATCCGTTGGCGGCTGGCGTGGCGAAAGGGATGTCCATCGCTCCAGTCGAGACCAGCTTTGGTCGCGATTATCACGCGGTTGCGGAGTCCATTAAGGGCTAGCGCCTTTCCTAGGATCTCCTCAGAACGGCCGAAGCCATAGACAGGCGCCGTGTCGATTAAATTGACCTCATGGTCGATGGCGGCATGGATTGTTGCTATCGAGTCCACTTCGTCTGAGCCGCCCCACATCCATCCGCCGATCGCCCACGTTCCCAGTCCAATCCGTGAGACCGTAAGGCCGGTCCCGGCAATTTTAGTGAATTCCATCGCAATCCTCCGTTTTCGATATTCAACTGCTAATTATCGCGGGCATATCGACCATGACTCACCTTCTCTGTCTGGCGGAGTTACGATTCTTAGCGCCCTCATCCATGCAGGCGTGAAAAATCGAGTACCCATGCCGTGCCGACCTTCTTCACATCAAAGGAGTAACGAACCGAGGCGAGCTGGCTAAAATCACGCCAAGATCACGCCAAAATCATGAATGACCTCGCGGCGGCAACATGAGGGTATAATCGTGAATGGGCGTTGAGGGCGTCCAATCGCGTGGTCAGGGCTTCTGGATTTGGCAATGAATCGTAGAGGCCGCGGAGCGGGCCCGCGCTACATCATAATGACAGCGAGGGCAAGCGCCGACCGAGGAGAATCAATTGGGGAGGATCGAGCAGACCGGTCGCTTTAATGAATACCACCAGAGCAGCTGACACATATTGTTTCATGACAAGGTGATGATGCCTGCGGCCTGCCAGAGCGCCGCGAGCGTACCATCAGGCCTTCCTATTTCCGTATTCGGCACCGGTCACGAACGAGGCCTCATCGGTGGTACCTCTCATCGCTTTTCTCACCCCAGTTTGTCAGAATTCGCCGCCCGTTCGCTGCAGATCGGAAGACCAGCATCAACTCTCGGCTCAGCCTTCCTTAATCGCGATTCCTTTCCTGGAGAGCTCGTCGATCGCTGCGGGCGATTTGTGAAGGTCAGGACAACCCATACCTTCGAGCACCGCCTTGTGCTTGGTGAACTGGATATTCGCATACTCCACGATTTGAACCCGGTTTCCCCACGGATCCCTGAACTCCACCCCTCGTCCGGGCAGGGTCTTGACGCCGGCTTGCTTGAGCCGCAGTCTAACCTTCTCCTTATCGTCTACCACGAGGCCAAAATGGCGTTGTTCGTCGGGACCCTGAGTGCGGCTTTCGGACAGATTGATAAACTGATCCCCAAGGTCGATGAAGGCCATCTTGCCGCTCCGTCCGCGCAGCGACAAGTCGAACAGCTGGCCATAAAAAGACAGCGCTTCTTCGATGCTCCCAACTTCCAGGGCTATGTGGTTGATACCGACGAGCCGTGCCTTGTCGTTCAATTCTTTGACTGCTGCCATGTCTGTTGCCTCCCGATCCGTTGCATCAGCGTATCGACGCGAAGATCACCGCCTAGTCTAAGATCCTCTATCCAATGCTGAAAAGTGGAATGTTCGTAACTTTTCGCCTCGATCGCCGAATCAACGGCGTTCGTACTGTTTGGCGCCAAAGAGAACCGAGAAGGTTTCCTTGTCGTTCGGTTGCAGCGCAGGGCCCCCCGCCATTACCTCTCCACACGATTTGCCGCTGTCCTTTCGAATAGCCCTGTACGTAACTATGAGCACCTATGCACCATGTATACCTTACACAAGAAGCCAACTTTCGACGCCTGAGCCGCTCAGGCGGCTTCGCCATTGGCGAAAGATTTCGCATTTTCGTTTAAGCTTGGAATTTTAGCTTGGAAGGAGGTTTCGCCAGATTTCGATTCGTCAACGCCAGCACTCGGAATTTTGTGAAAATTCATTGCTTATATAATGACACTCTCAACAAAGCCCCACGTGGCGCGGTGATCTTCATCGTCAAGCGGCCGAAGATAGGGCTGCCGCCAATCTTTAAACCAAGACTCTCAGAGGGCGTTGCTCCGCATGACCGTTGGTTATGCGAGTATAAAGTGAGGACGAGGGCAGGCCAGCCTTGCCATTTTCAGAATCAAAATTGGCGGCACGCTCGGCTACTTGCCACCGCCTGAACTCGCCTGGATGAGAAGCTGGGTATCGACCAGCGTCGGGAAGTCGACCACCAGGTTCTCACTGCCGATGATCTGGCCGATGATTATCACCGGTTCCGTGTCAATCGACCCTGGGTGTCGGACCACGCAGTCGCTCTTACAGGTTAATTTACTCCAAGGCGATGGTCACACCCTTGGGACCGAGGCTGAGGTTAAGGCCCGCGTGCGTAGCGACCATTTGGATCAGCACGCCGCGTGAGTTTTTCATCGCGGTCACACTTGCACCGCCGGCGATCGCTGCGCCGGCGGAAACAGCACTGTAAATTCCGTTGATGTCGGAAACCTTCTCCAGGTTGTAAACGGTTCCCGAAGCGGTGTAATCGCTGACACCAACATGCAGGATAGATATGCCATTCACCTTCAAGGGGTACTTTTTGCCTTCAAACACGAGTGTGCCCCTACCCCAGGTATATCCAACTCCTGCGGCCACGGATCCACCTGAGAGCTCTATAGTCCCGGTGGGCACATTCTGCGCTCCTGCTGGACGGACTTCCACGAGCGCGCAGCTTAACCATACGATCAGCGCGACCGTGACCTTACTCCACCAGTTTAGATCTAACAAACGCACGAGCAGCCGTGCCTCTCGTCCCGCGGTGGATCGGAGTTAAGGGCGAGGAGTCAACCGTATTTAATTGGCCATTCAAACCGGGAAGACGGTTCATCGTATACACTCCCTCAATAAGGTTGCTGCTTGCATCAAACAAATCGCGAATCCGTGACGTATCTGCAATTTTTGGCTCGAAACCGCGCCTTCTCGATCACGTTACTCAGTCGTGTCTCGCACGCAAGCGGGTAAGGTTCGCGCTCACTTTTGATGGCGCGTTCCGTTCCAAATGACCATACGCCGTCGCGGGCAATCAACGCATAATCGCCCCGCTCAAGTAGGCCATGGAGCCGTTGGCCCAACGATCGCGGCATGTTGCTCATCGCGTTGTTCCAACCTTCTCAGGCGTGAAAAATGGGCGCACAAAAACGCGACTCCTCATTTCCCGCCGGGGTGGGTGAAACGTTTTCCTGGTCAGATCAGGTGGAGAAGGACGCGCCATGAACTGCAAGCGACTCTCGTGAAAACCGCTACGAAGGATGCGCTTCGAAGATTTGACTCCCGCGCTCATCGAGCGTCAGTTAATAATCGTGAAAGTGGCGCCCGCTGGATGCACCGGTGGAACTTTGTGGTTTAAGGAAAGCGCAAACACGTGGGCTGAGCTGAACGATTCAGTTACAGAGGACGAGGCATGGCAACTTCGATTAGACCGGCCGGCGCCGACACGATAGCGAAGCTCATCGGCCAATACGGCTGCGGCCCGGTAAAGTTCACGGGGGATCCGGATGGCCTCTATGAGCGTCATCTGCTTTTCGACAATGTAACGGACATAAGAAATGCCGGCGCGCGCGATCGATTTGAAGCCGTCGCGCGATCGGTGCGTGATGTTCTCTCGCAACGCTGGATACGCACTGAGCAAACCTACCAACGCGAGAACCCCAAAAGAGTCTACTACCTGTCAATAGAGTTTCTACTCGGCCGCTCGCTCGCCAACAACATCGAGAATCTTCGGCTCGATCCGGTCGCAAAACAAATGATCAAGGATGAGAACCTTGATTGGCTCGGCCTGCTCGAACAGGAGCCCGACGCCGGCCTTGGCAATGGTGGGCTCGGGCGGCTTGCCGCCTGCTTTCTTGAGTCGATGGCCACGATGCAGCTCCCAGGCATGGGCTATGGGCTGCGTTACGAATACGGGATGTTCAAGCAGTCCATTCGCGATGGCTGGCAACAGGAACGGCCGGACAATTGGCTGCGTCGCTACGACCCCTGGGAGGTTGCTCGTCCGCATGAGAAGGTTGAAGTGAAGCTCAACTGCTCCTTTGAAGTGCTCGGGGGGACCCTGCACGCGATCGATGGCCGGCAATCCACCCTTATCGGGATCCCGTTCGATCGTCCTATAGTTGGTTACCGCGGCAAGACCATCAACACGCTCAGGCTCTGGCGCGCTGCTGCTCCTGACTACTTCAATTTTCAGGAATTCAGCCATGGAGACTTCGTCGGCGCCGTGGCAGAGACGCTGGAAGCCGAATCCCTGACTAGAGTGCTGTATCCCGACGACTCAACCAGCGTGGGCCGGGGGTTGCGTTTCATCCAGGAATATTTTCTGGTCGCCTGCTCGCTCGCCGATCTCATCCGGCGATTCACGAGCAGTGGTCTCGGGTGGGATCAGCTCCCGGCCAAAGTGGCAATCCAGCTTAACGACACACATCCGGCGATGGCAGTGCCTGAGCTGATGCGCATTCTGCTTGATGAAGCGCACCTTGGATGGGACCAAGCCTGGCATCTCACAACAAAGACTCTCGCATATACCAATCATACGCTGCTGCCCGAGGCTCTTGAGAAGTGGCCGATTGCCTGGTTCGAGAGAATGCTGCCGCGTCACCTGGAGATCATCTTTGAAATCAATCGGCGGCTGCTCGATGACGTTCGGGGTCGCTTCCGAGACGACGAGAGCAGGGTAGCGCGCGTCAGCCTGATCGAGGAAGGTTCGAACAAACAGGTGCGCATGGCCAACTTGGCCATCGTTGGCTCACATAGCACCAACGGCGTCGCTGCGATTCACTCTCAATTGCTGCGCACTACGACCGTCAAAGATCTGGCCGCGTTGTTTCCCGAGCGTTTCAACAACAAGACTAATGGTGTTACGCCCAGGCGTTGGTTGTTGCTGGCCAATCCGGCGCTCGCCCAAACGATTACCGCCGCCATCGGCGACGGATGGGTGAGCGATCTGGGCCAACTGAATGGGCTGAAGCGGTTTGCCGACGATGACGGCTTCCGCGACAGATTTCGCAAAGCCAAGCAAATGGCCAAATCTCAGTTTGCCGCCTGGCTCAAATGCACACATGGCCAGACCGTTGACCCGGATACAATTTTTGATTGCCAGGTTAAACGCATTCACGAATACAAGCGGCAGCTGCTGAATGCGCTGCGTATCGTGGTGCTATACAACCGGCTGCGAGAAAATCCCCACCTCCAGATGCAACCGCGCACGTTCTTCTTCGCGGGGAAAGCAGCGCCAGCCTACCAGCTCGCTAAACTCATCATAAAGTTCATCAACAACGTCGCCGTTACAATCGACGGCGACCCTATGATGCGAGATCGAATCAAGGTCTCGTTTGTGCCTGAGTACGACGTTTCGTTGGCGGAACGGCTGATCCCTGCCAGCGACGTTTCTAATCAAATTTCTACCGCCGGCTACGAAGCCAGCGGCACCAGCAACATGAAGTTCATGATGAATGGGGCTCTGACTATCGGAACGCGCGACGGAGCGACCATCGAGATGGCACAGGAAGCGGGCGAGGAAAACTTCTTCCTGTTTGGTCTGACCGCACAGCAGGTGGCCGATAGCAGAAGCTGGTACAACCCCCATTGGCACTACGACAATGAACCCGAGACGCGCGCTGCGCTCGACCTGATCTTCGCCGATCACTTCAGCCGTAATGAGCCCGGGATCTTCGAGCCGCTTCGCGAAACATTACTGACCCACGGCGACTACTATATGCACCTGGCGGACCTCCAGTCCTATCTTGAGGCCGACCGCAAGCTCATCGAGCTATATGCGGACTCAGAAGGATGGACGCGTAAGGCGATCCTGAATGTGGCCGGATCTGGAAGGTTCTCCAGCGACCGCACCATCGCCGAGTACGCAGCAGACATCTGGAACGTGAAGCCCGCGCCAGTCTGATTAGCAGAAATGGGTCACCTTCTCTGGAGTCCCAATTATGGAAATCAGCCCACTGGCGGGTAAGCCCGCCGACCCTTCGATCCTCGTCGATGTTCCGGAGCTGTTGTCTGCCTATTACAGGGGCCAACCGGATTTATCTGAGCCTGCGCAACGCGTGGTGTTCGGAACCTCCGGGCATCGCGGCTGCTCGCTCGACAACTCCTTCAACGAGGCGCACATTCTCGCGATCACCCAGGCGATCTGCCGCTACCGCCAGCAAGCGAACATCAGCGGACCATTGTACATTGGGTTCGATACCCACGCGCTGTCCGAACCCGCTTTGCACAGTGCAATGGAAGTGCTGGCGGGCAATCGCATCGACGTGATGGTCGATGCGGCAAATAGCTACACCCCCACCCCGGTTATCTCGCACGCGATTCTCAGCTACAATCGGGGCCGCAAGCGCGGCCTTGCCGATGGCATTGTCATCACGCCATCGCACAACCCGCCACGATTCGGCGGCTTCAAATACGATCCGCCGCACGGCGGCCCGGCTGATACTCACGTAACCGAATGGATCGAACGGCAGGCCAACACTCTGATTGCCGACGGGCTAAAGAAGGTGGCGAGGGTGCCGTTGACGAGGGCGCTCACTGCTTCGACTACGCACAAACATCCTTACCTCGATACGTATGTAAGGGATCTTCCGTCAGTCGTAGACCTGCAGGCAATTCGCGATAGTCAGGTTCATATTGGAGTGGATCCGCTTGGCGGCGCAAGCGTCGCCTACTGGGATGCCATCGGCGAACGTTATGGGCTTAACCTCGAGGTGGTTAATCACATCATCGATCCGAAGTTCGGCTTCATGACCGTTGACTGGGACGGCGAAATCCGAATGGACCCGTCCTCGCTGTATGCGATGATGCGCATGGTCAGTTTGAAAGACCGATTCGATGTTGCCTTCGCAAGCGATACCGATGCTGATCGCCATGGAATCGTCAGCCACAGTCAAGGGCTGCTCGCCCCGAACCATTATCTCTCGGTTGCCATTTCATATCTTTTCGCAAACCGTCCGCAGTGGTCCAAGGCGGTAGCCGTCGGGAAAACTATCGTCAGCAGCAGCATGATCGATCGGGTGGCGTCGGATTTAAACCGTCAGCTTATCGAAGTACCGGTAGGGTTCAAGTGGTTTGTCGAGGGTCTGATCAGCGGCAGTGTCGGCTTCTGCGGCGAGGAGAGTTCCGGTGCGACATTTCTGAGGCGCGACAGCTCCGTCTGGACGACCGACAAAGACGGACTTGTGCCGAACCTGCTTGCTGCGGAAATTACGGCTCGCACGGGCCATGACCCGGGTGAACATTACACCAGATTGACGGCCCAATTCGGCGAGCCGCTCTACGAGCGCGTCGATGCGCCCGCCACTACCCAGCAGCGGGAGAAGCTTGAACAGCTCTCTCCTGCGGCGGTAACGGTATCTAAACTCGCCGGTGAGCCGATCACTGCCAAGCTGACCAAAGCCCCCGGCAATGACGCTCCGATCGGCGGACTCAAGGTCATTGCCGCCAGCGGCTGGTTCGCGGCACGTCCTTCCGGAACGGAGAGCATTTACAAGATTTACGCGGAGAGTTTCAGGGACCGAGCCGCACCTGAACGCCATCCTCAGTGAAGCTCAAGAGATAGTGAATAAAGCCCTGGAGGCCAGACCATGAAAGCTACTCAAATGCTCCACAACCTGGGACAGAGCATCTGGCTCGACAACATCACCCGCGAGCTGCTCGATAGCGGCACGCTTAAACGCTACATCGATGACCTCTCAGTCACGGGTTTGACGTCCAATCCCAGCATCTTTGACCATGCTGTCACCCATAGCAAAGCGTATGACGCCGAAATTCTTCGGCTGGTGGCTCGAGGTCTCTCCGGCGAAGCACTGTTCTTTGAGCTGGCCGTGCAGGACTTGACGCGTGCCGCCGACCTGTTCGGCCCGATTCACGAGCGTACCGCTAGCGTCAACGGCTGGGTATCTTTGGAAGTCTCGCCGCTCCTTGCTTACGATGCCAAGGCGACCGTGGCCGAGGCCGAATCACTTCACAAAAAGGCCGGCCGGCGCAACCTGTTCATCAAAATTCCCGGCACCAAGGAAGGAGCGCCCGCGATCGAAGAGGCGATCTTTTCGGGTGTGCCGGTAAACGTGACTCTGCTTTTCACACGTGATCATTACCTGGCCGCCGCCGAGGCTTATATGCGCGGACTGGAGCGGCGTGTCGCCGCCGGTCTGAGTCCCGACGTCCGTTCGGTAGCATCGCTTTTTATCAGCCGCTGGGACAAGGCGACGATGGATAAAGTGCCCGACAGCGATCGCGACAAGCTGGGCGTCGCCATCGGCCAGCAAGTTTACGCGGCGTACCGCGATCTGCTCGACTCGAATCGCTGGCAGCGGCTGGCCAATTGCGGAGCACGCGAACAACGGTTGCTCTTCGCAAGCACTGGCACCAAGGATCCCAAGGCTTCCGATGTCCTTTATATCGGTGCGTTGGCAGCTCCCAACACAGTCAACACTATGCCCGAGGAAACCTTGCTCGCGTTCGGCGAACACGGCCGGGTAAGTGGCGTCATTCCACGCGGCGGTGCGGACTGCGAGCAAGTGCTCGCAGAGTTCGGCAAAGTCGGCATTGATGTGGCAAAGCTTGGCGTCGATCTTCAGAAGGAGGGAGCCAGGTCTTTTGACGATTCCTGGCAGGATCTGTTGAACGCAATCGAAGCGAAGAGCAGGGCGTTGAAGTAATCAGCACAAGGGAACGGATCAAATGCTGGAAGGCAAACCACTAAAAGAGACTCCCGCGTGGGACGCGCTGCAGGCGCACTACGAAAAAATTAAAGACGTCCACTTACGGCAGCTATTCGCGGAGGATGCCACCCGCGGCGCGCACTTCACTGCCGAAGGCGCCGACATGTACCTGGACTTCTCCAAAAACCGCATTACCGATGAAACCGTTCGACTGCTCGTGCAGCTCGCCAACGAGCGAGGCGTCGCGCGAGCGGCGCGATGCGATGTTCCGCGGCGAGAAGATTAATGTCACCGAACGGCGAGCTGTTCTGCATATGGCCCTGCGCGCCCCGAAAGGGGCATCGATTATCGTCGACGGCCACAACGTGGTGCCTGACGTTCATGCTGTGCTGGACAAAATGGCCGCTTTTTCCAACCGCGTCCGGCGCGGCGAGTGGAAGGGTCACACCGGTAAAGCCATCCGCAACATCGTCAATATCGGCATTGGCGGCTCCGATCTCGGACCGGTGATGGCATACGAAGCGCTGCGGCACTACAGCGACCGCGCCCTGACGTTTCGCTTCGTTTCCAACGTGGATGGCACCGATTTCGTTGAGGCGACACGCGACCTCGATCCGGCCGAGACGCTCTTCATTGTATCTTCGAAGACCTTCACGACGCTGGAAACAATGACCAATGCACAGACGGCCCGGCTTTGGTCGATGGCAGGGCTGGGGAACGACGAAAAATCGGTCGCGAAACATTTTGTCGCGGTATCGACTAACGCGGAAGAGGTTGCGAAGTTCGGGATCGATACAGCGAACATGTTCGCTTTCTGGGACTGGGTCGGCGGACGCTACTCGATGGACTCTGCGATCGGGCTCTCGACGATGGTGGCGATCGGCGCCGACAACTTCAGGACGATGTTGGACGGCTTCCACCAGATGGACGAGCACTTTCGCACGGCGCCATTTGAGCGCAATCTGCCCGTCCTCATGGGCCTGCTGTCCGTCTGGTACAACAACTTCTTTGGCGCGCAGACGATTGGGGTCTTCCCATATGAACAGTACCTGAAGCGATTCCCTGCCTATCTGCAGCAGTTGACGATGGAGAGCAATGGCAAGCACGTCACAACCGAGGGCAGCGCAGTAGACTATCAGACCGGCCCCATCTACTGGGGAGAGCCTGGAACCAACGGCCAGCACTCTTTCTACCAACTGATCCACCAGGGGACGAAGCTCATCCCGGCTGACTTCATAGCATTCAGCCGCTCGCTTAATCCCGTGGGGCGTCATCACGATATGCTGCTGGCGAATGTCTTCGCCCAAACGGAAGCTCTGGCGTTCGGCAAAACCCAGCAGCAGGTAAAGGCGGAGGGCACGCCTGATTGGCTCGTGCCTCACCGGGTGTTCGAGGGCAACCGGCCATCCAACACTATCCTGATCGATCAACTGACACCGGCAGCACTGGGTAAATTGGTTGCGCTTTACGAGCACAGCGTCTTCACCCAGGGCGCTATCTGGAACATCGACTCATTCGATCAATGGGGCGTCGAGCTGGGCAAGCTCTTGGCCCAGCGCATCATCCCCGAACTTGAGGGCAAGGATGAGCCCGATCTGCGCCACGACAGTTCGACGAATACCCTGATTCGCCGCTACCGCAAACTCAAGGAGACCCCAGGATGAGTCTAGGATTTGACCGGCCTCTGTATATCCTGCCGTTCGATCACCGCGGCTCGTTCGAGACGGGCATGTTCGGCTGGAAGGGCGCGCTGACTCCGCAACAGACGGCACAGATCGCTGACGCGAAACAGGTGATCTACGAAGGCTTCAAGGCGGCCGTTGTGGCGGGGGTGCCCAAGGAAAAGGCAGGAATCCTGGTCGACGAGCAGTTCGGCGGTGCAATTCTGCGGCAAGCCAAGGCCGACGGTTTTACGATCGCTTGCCCTGCCGAAAAGAGCGGACAGGATGAGTTCGATTTCGAGTACGGCGAAGACTTCCCCAGCCACATCGAGGCCTTCCAACCAACATTCTGCAAAGTGCTGGTGCGATACAACCCGGAGGGCAACCAAGCTCTCAACCGGAGACAATCAGATCGACTCAAGCGGTTGTCCGATTACCTGCACAGCAAAAGTCGTAGTCTGTTCATGTTCGAGCTGCTGGTTCCCGCGGAGAAGGCACAGTTGGCGCAGGTCGGAGGTGACAGGAAAGCTTACGACTCGAAGATTCGCCCTCGGCTCATGGTCCATACCATTGAAGAGCTTCAGGATGCGCAGGTCGAACCCGACGTGTGGAAGATCGAAGGTCTCGATCACCGCGAGGACTGCGAGCGGATAGTTGCGGCCGCTCGCCATGGCGGCCGAAACAAAGTCGGGTGCATCATTCTCGGCCGCGGGGAGGACGACAAAAAAGTGCGTGAATGGCTGACGACCGCAGCCGGCGTTCCGGGCTTTATAGGCTTCGCCGTTGGCCGGACCGATTTCTGGGGACCGCTGGTCGAATGGCGGGAGAAAAGGATCACGCGCGAGGCCGCCGTTAACGAGATTGCACTGCGGTACCGCGAGTTTGTCGACCTATTTGAGCAAGCGCGGACCGGATAACCAATGAGCGAAAGCAGCGGCTGCTGCCGTGAAAGCGGCCAACACTCAGGAAGGCGAAACATGCGCGTCGGAATTGCGACTGATCACGGCGGATTTAGTCTAAAGGAAGAGCTGGTCATCAAGCTTCGCGCCGCGGGGCATGAGATAGTCGATTTCGGCGCTCAGGACCTCAACCCCGCTGACGATTATCCAGATATGGTGATCCCGCTCGCCCGCGCGGTGGCCGCCGGAGAAGTGGCTCGCGGCGTCGCAATCTGCGGTAGCGGGGTTGGCGCTTCGGTGTGTGCTAATAAGGTCCCGGGTGTCCGTGCCGGGCTGGTTCACGACCACTTCTCCGCCCGCCAGGGGGTGCAGGACGACGACATGAATATCATCTGCATGGGCGGCCGGACTGTGGGACCAGCCGTGGCCTGGGACCTGGTTGAGACGTTTCTGTCGCACCAGTTCAGTCGGGCTGAACGGCACCTACGCCGCCTGGGCAAAGTAGCCTCTCTGGAACCAACGCCACCATCAAATAGATCGTTAATTACGTAACTCAGCGAGGAAATAAACTATGCAACTCGGAATGATTGGACTCGGGCGAATGGGCGCCAACATGGTGCGGCGGCTCATCCGGGCAGGTCATCAGTGTGTGGTCTTCGACATGTCTGCGGCGACAGTGCAGGAATTAGCTCAAGAGCAAGCGGTTGGGTCCTCCTCACTCGCGAACCTGGTTAAGAGGCTCGAAAAACCGAGAGCGATCTGGCTGATGGTTCCGGCCGCAGCGGTCGACAGCACTATCGCTGAACTTGTATCCAACCTTGAGCCCGGTGACATCCTTATCGACGGCGGCAACTCCTATTACGTTGACGACATCCGGCGCGCAAACCAACTTCTTTCCCAACAGATCGATTATGTGGACGTCGGGACAAGCGGCGGTGTGTGGGGTCTTGAACGTGGGTACTGCATGATGATCGGCGGAAAGCCGCAAGCAGTACAGCACCTCGATCCAATCTTCAAGACGCTCGCGCCGGGTCCAGGCGATATACCTCCTACTCCGGGGCACGAAAAGATGGCAGGCACCGCCGGGCAAGGCTATCTGCATTGCGGCCCAAATGGCGCCGGCCATTTCGTCAAGATGGTCCACAACGGCATCGAGTACGGGCTCATGGCAGCCTACGCAGAAGGACTTGGGGTGTTGCAAAACGCCAACGCCGGCAAGCGCGAAGATGAGATCGATGCGGAGACGACACCGCTGCGCAACCCGGAAAACTACCAATACGATTTCAATCTGGCTCAAATCACGGAGGTGTGGCGGCGAGGCAGTGTGATCGCATCCTGGCTGCTGGACCTGACGGCGGCCGCGCTGGTCAACGATCCGGCTCTCTCGAAATATGGCGGTCGAGTATCGGATTCGGGCGAAGGGCGATGGACCATCAAGGCCGCCATCGACGAGGCGGTTCCGGTGCCGGTTCTCTCGAGCGCTCTCTACCAACGCTTCACTTCACGCGGCCAGGCGGATTTTGCAGACAAGCTACTGTCAGCGATGCGTTACGAGTTCGGCGGACATCTCGAGAAGCCCGCCCGAAAGTAGCATCGCAGTCATGAGGGCAGCATGAGCGACTTTGATTCCGATGCCTTGGTCTTCTTCGGTGCAACAGGTGATCTGGCCTACAAAAAGATCTTCCCGTCGTTGCACGCGATGGTGAAGCGCGGCCATCTCGGCGTCCCCGTCATCGGCGTTGCCAAATCCGGCTGGAACCTCGAGCAACTTCGCGCACGAGCCCGCGACAGCCTTGAAAAACACGGCGGCGTCGATACTGCGGCATTTGACCGGCTGGCCGGCTTGCTGCGCTATGTTGACGGCGATTACCAAGAGCCGGCAACATATCAGGCGATCCGCAAGACACTGGGCTCCGCTGAGCGGCCGGCACATTACCTCGCTATTCCGCCGATGCTGTTCGGACTGGTAGTTGAACACCTGGGAAAGTCCGGTTGCGCCAGGAATGCTCGCGTGATTGTCGAAAAGCCGTTTGGGACAGACCTCAAATCTGCCCGAGAGCTTAACCAGATCCTGCTCGGAACTTTCAGCGAGTCCGCGATCTTTCGCATTGACCATTACCTCGGCAAGCAGCCGGTCAATAACATTGTGTACTTCCGCTTTGCGAATTCGTTTCTGGAGCCGTTCTGGAATCGCAATTATGTCGAGAGCGTACAGATCACGATGGCGGAGAATTTCGGGATCCAGGGCCGCGGCGCTTTCTATGATAAGACCGGCGCCATCCGCGACGTGATCGAAAACCATCTGTTTCAGGTCCTCGCAAATCTGACTATGGAGCCACCGGTCAGAACCGATAGCGAATCGATTCGCGACGAAAAGGTAAAGGTGCTTAAAGCCATTGCGCCGCTCGATCCAAGAAAGGTCATCCGCGGCCAGTTCCGTGGTTACCGCACCGAAAAGGGTGTCTCGTCAGACTCGAAAGTAGAGACTTTTGCGGCGCTGCAATTGGCGGTTAATTCGTGGCGGTGGCAGGATGTTCCCTTCTATCTACGAGCGGGAAAATGTTTGCCCGTAACCTGCACCGAAATTCTAGTTCGGCTGCGCCGGCCACCCGAAGTTTACTCCTCTGCGGGTGTGACACCGAACCACATACGCTTGCGGATTAGCCCTGACGCAACGATCGCACTGAACATGATGGTTTTAGCTCCTGATGAAGAGTTGGTCGGCCGATCAGTGGAAATGTTCGTGAGCCGCCATCCCGCGGCGGGCGAGATGGATGCTTACGAGCGGATCCTGGGAGACGCGATGAAAGGAGATGCCACCCTGTTCGCCCGCGAGGATTATGTGGAAGAAGCATGGCGAATAGTCGATCCAGTGCTCAAAGCGAACACCCCTCTCTACGAATACGGCGCCGGCACGTGGGGCCCGGTAGAAGTCAACCCAAACGTCGTGCCCGGTGGAGGCTGGGATAACCCCATCGTCTCGGGCTAGGTAAGATTCCGGGTCCGCCCCACGCTGGAACAGTTCCGCTCGCAGCCCAGACATCTCAAGCAATGTCTGTAGACGCAACTAAGGGAGAAAGGCGAATGACAGACAAACCAATCGCTCAATTGGCCATCAATACCATTCGCACCTTATGCATCGACGCTGTTCAGCAAGCCAACTCGGGGCATCCCGGCACCCCGATGGCAATGGCACCGGTAGTGTATTGTCTGTGGCAGCGTTTTCTCCGGTTTGACCCCGACGAGCCCATATGGCCGAATCGCGACCGCTTCGTGCTCTCTGCCGGGCATGCTTCGATGTTGCTCTATTCGATGCTGCACCTCACCGGCGTCAAGGCAGTGGACCCCGATTACGAGATTGTCGGCAAGGCTTCCGTTTCCCTCGATGACATCAAGACCTTCCGCCAACTAGGTAGCCGCTGCCCCGGGCATCCCGAATATCACTGGACCTCCGGTGTTGAGACCACGGCGGGTCCGCTGGGCCAGGGCGTCGCTACGAGCGTCGGCATGGCGATCGCAAACAAATGGCTCGCCGCCAGATACAACCGACCCGGCTTCGACCTCTTTACCGCAGATGTGTACGCACTATGCGGCGACGGTTGCATGATGGAAGGCATCTCGAACGAAGCGGCTTCGCTCGCCGGCCATCTCCAGCTCGATAACCTCTGCTGGATTTACGACAACAACCACGTGACCATCGAGGGCCACACCAACATCGCCTTTCGCGACGACGTTGCCTGCCGCTTCCTGTCGTATGGCTGGAACGTCGAACGCGTGGGCGATGCCAACGACCTGAGCATGCTGGAGCGGGCCTTCGGCATGTTCAAGAAAACGTCCGACCGCCCCACTCTCATCATCGTAGACAGCCATATTGGGTACGGCTCTCCGCATAAAGAAGACAGCCCGGCCGCCCACGGTGAAGCGCTCGGCGAAGAAGAGATCAAGTTGACCAAGCGGGCATACGGATGGCCGGAGGACGCGAAGTTCCTGGTGCCCGAAGGAATACGCGAGCACTTTGCGCAAGGTGTCGGCAAAAGGGGTCACGAATTAAGAATTACATGGGAATCTCACTTTCGAGAATATAAACAGCAATTCCCCCGACTCGCGGATGAGATTGAACGGATGCAGAAGCGCGAGTTGCCCGAGGGTTGGGACAAAGACTTGCCCATGTTTCCTGCTGACGCGAAGGGTATGGCTTCACGTGACTCTTCGAGTCAGGTACTGAATGCGGTCGCGAAAAGGGTGCCGTGGCTCCTAGGCGGGTCGGCAGATTTGACCCCATCCACCAAGACCCGGCTCGCTTTCGATAGCGCCGGCGATTTTCAAGCGCACAGTTATGACGGCCGAAATCTGCACTTCGGTGTCCGCGAGCACGCGATGGCGGCGGTCTTGAATGGAATGAGCCTCGCCAAGGTGAGACCGTATGGCTCAGGTTTTTTTATCTTCAGCGACTATGCGCGCGGCGCTATTCGCCTCAGCGCCCTCATGGAGCTGCCTGTCATACACATCTTCACCCACGATTCGATTGGCGTCGGAGAGGACGGTCCGACGCACCAGCCAATCGAGCAGCTGGCTAACTTGCGGTCTCTGCCTGGAATGTTGCTGATCCGTCCTTGTGACGCAAACGAGGTCGTGGAGGCCTGGAAGCTCATCATGAGGCAGCGCCACTCGCCGGTGGCTCTGATCCTGACCCGGCAGGCCTTGCCGACTTTGGACCGAGCGAGATACGCCCCGGCAAGCGGGCTTGGGCGCGGGGCTTATGTCCTGGCAGACGCCCCGAATGGAAAGCCGGACGTCCTTTTGCTCGCGACCGGCAGTGAGGTCTCTCTATGCGTCCAAGCCTACGAGCAACTCGTGCACGATGGTATAAGGGCGCGCGTGGTCAGCATGCCTTGCTGGCGATTGTTTGAAGCCCAGGATCAAACTTATCGCGAGAGCGTGCTGCCGCCAGCGGTGAAGGCTCGGGTGTCGGTCGAAGAAGGCACTACCTTCGGCTGGGAGCGCTACGTAGGAGAAAACGGCACGAGTCTGGGCATGCACTTCTTCGGCGCGTCCGCCCCGTTAAAGTCCTTGCAGAATAAATTTGGCTTCACGCCTGAGCATGTCATAGAGGCCGTCAAACTACAGTTGCGGTAAGGCAAATTGCTGAGCTGCTCGCGCTTGCGCTTACCGCGGGCTTGGTCGGAGCGCCATCGGGAATGGGCTGCGGGGTGTTTATCGTTCCCGTCCTGGTGCACTTCCATAAGATGTGATGTAAGGATGAGCGACAGAAAAGAGGGACGTAAGGAAGAGTGGACCGCACTCTCTGGCGCGTGCCCCTTTCCCATCGACGTAGTCGCGAATCCTTAGCTGCACTGGCGTGAAGAATCGCGCTACAAGCTTGTTGCCGGAGAGTTTTGTCGCGTTTCACCCTCTGAGTAGATGATTCGTCTACCGCGCGTGGATTCAAAAAACAAGTGCAATCGAAGAACAGATGAGCTTTAATCGAGACTAGTCATGAAGCCCAATCACATCGTCGCGCTCGCCTTGGTTGGCTGGTATTTGATGGTGCCGCCGCTGGTCGAGACTCCTTACAAGATCGATACCGAAGCTCCCCTGACAAGTTGGAAGACCTATCAGACATTCAACACCGCAGAGGAATGCAGGAAGTCTCTGTCGTCAGCACAATCCAAGTACCAGCACACAGCGACAGCACCAATCGGTACTATTAAGAGAGGAACGCGCGCCTTCGCGCTTCAGATGGTTTTCGCACGCTGCGTCAAGAGCGACGATCCCGGCTTGGCTAAATAGAGGATTGGGTGCTCTTGGGCGGTGATCCCACGTAGGGTAATCCAACGGTCGGATCTTACAGGCTATTTCTCCAGCGCGATCGTCACACCCTTGGCGAGGCTGAGGTTAAGCCCCAGGTGCGTAGCTACCATTTCGATTAGCACGCCGTGGGAGTTTTTCATTGCAGTCACACTTGCACTGCCGATCACAGGAAAGGTCCACGCCAGATGTGCGTCCACACCTGACTTGATCAGGTGAGATGCAGACGCGGTTCATGTTCATGGGTGCGGCGCGCATGAATACCTGGACGCGATGGCATCGATGTCTCATACGAGGCCCCTGCGTGGCGCGCCTTGCCCCCGAATACACGATAGGCATACAGCTGATAGGTAAGCACGACAGGCAAAACGACAACGATCCCAACTAGAGCGAACTTGATGGAGGCTAGGTCGCCCGCGCCTTCGACGATGGAGATGCGATAGGGGATCGCGTAGGGCCAGATAGTTCCGGCAAACCCGATAAACGCCAAGACCGTCATGGTGATTGCCAGCTGCAACAGGCGCGCGTCACTTTGCGAGCTCCAGATCGAGCGCCAGAAGGCGGCGGAAGCGGCAACCAGCGCCACTGCGAGTGCCGCGAAAAGTAACAAACCCGGCAATGTGAACCAGCGCCTGGCCACCTCGGCCACACTGAGGGGCGTCCACACGCAAGCGACGGTGAAAAGCGCCATAGTAAGTAGCCAAGCAGCTCTACTCACTTCGCGACCAAAGGTTTGCGTAGCACCGTCGGTCTTATAAACCAGCCACGCGGAACCTAATAGAGCGTAACCGGACACCATGGCCATTCCGCAAAGAAGTGGAAATAAGCGTGATAGTGAATGTCTGCCCATACGGTCCGTGTTGAAGCTGGACTCCCTGGACGAGCTCTCCGAGCATGATTCCCTGCGAGAACGCGGCTATGATAGAGCCAAGTGCGAAGGCCCAGTTCCAAAGCCTCTTGGAATCTTTTGAATGCGAGCGAAATTCAAACGAAATTCCACGAAACACCAGTGCAAACAACATCACCATAACCGGCAGATACATAACCTGCAGCGTCAAAGCATAGACCGAGGGAAACGCGGCGAACAATGTCACCCCGCCGAAGACCAGCCAAGTTTCGTTGCCATCCCAAAAAGGCGCAATCGACTCCATCATCTCGTCGCGTTCCTGCTCTCGTGCAGCTATCGGGAACAAGATACCGACTCCAAGGTCCCAGCCGTCCATCAACACGTACAGCAATATCGCGAGAGCAATGAGCGCAAAGGCCAGATAAGTCAGCAGCATCATGGTGCCCGTTTGAGCAGTTCAGGCGTCGCGCGCATACGGCCGCGAGCGGAGGGTGGCCGCAAGTCGGACAGCACACTCAACTCGGGGCCTTGAATGATGGTTCGCAGGAAAAACCAGAGAAAGCCGGCCAGCAAGGATGCGTAGACGATGGTGAATAGTATAGCTGTCAAGCCAACCTTCGCGGCCACCAGCGGCGAAGCAGCATCAGCGGTCCGCATAACGCCATATACGACCCATGGTTGGCGGCCCGCCTCTGTGACGATCCACCCAGAAATTATGGCGATAAAACTGAACGGCATCGCGATAACCAGTGCTATAAGGAACCATCTTCTAATGAACAGTTGGCCGCGCCATCTCAGGTAAGCGCCGTAGATCGACAGGGCCAGCAATATCATCCCGATCCCGACCATAGCGCGAAACGCAAAGAACACAATTGGCACGTAGGGTCGGTCCCGCGACGGAACCTGCTTAAGCCCTCGTATTTCGCCGTTCCAGCTGTGCGTCAGGATGAGGCTGCCCAGATGCGGAATATCGATAGGCAAGAGGTTAGTGGCGGCTTTTTGATCTGGCCACGCAAATAGGGTTAGCGGCACGCTGCTTGCCGTATCCCAACGAGCTTCGATGGCAGCCAACTTCATCGGCTGATAATTTCTCGTATTTTGTCCGTGCTGGTCGCCCAGGAACATTTGGAGTGGCACAAGGAACAGCGCAATCCACATGGCCAGCGAGAGCCCGGTCTCAGCGAACTCGCGGTTGCTTTTGCGGAGCAGGAAGATCGCTGAGACGCCAGCAACGACAAAAATGCCGGTAATATAACTCGCGCAGACCATGTGCGCGAAGCGATAGGGAAACGAGGGGTTGAAGATCACGTCCGTCCAGTGACCGACGTGAAATACCTTGTCCTTTCCCAGTGCGGCTCCTTGCGGCGTTTGCATCCAGCTATTTGCGGCCAAGACCCAAAACGCGCTGAGCAGAGTGCCGAGTGCCACCATAGAACAAGCAAAAAAATGGACCCGCCGCCCAACCCGTGCTTCGCCGAATAGAACGATTCCGATAAAACCGCCCTCGAGGAAAAATGCCGTTAGCGCCTCGTACATAAAAAGCGGGCCTGTGACGTTGCCGGTCACGCGCGCGAAGCCGCTCCAGTTGGCGCCGATCTCATAGGACAGAACTACTCCTGTGACGACTCCCATGACGAACCCGAGCGCGAAAAGCCGGATCCAGAATCGCATCAGGTCCCGATAGACGGTCTTTCCGGTACGCAACCATAACCCATTCAACAAGACGATAAACCCGGCTATACCGATCGAATAGGCCGGCCACATGATGTGGTAGCCGATTGTGAAAGCAAATTGCAGGCGCGATAGCATGATTGTGTCTAGCGTCATTGTGTCATTCTCGTCGTTGGAGGCCGTTCGGCGGTGGCGTTCGACGGCCGCTTCAGTACGACCGGGATTGCCTTCGCACTCGGTGTACCTGAAAGAGGGTCGTACGCGTATAGCGGCAGCAGCGGATTTGCTTCGGGATAGTACGCCGCACAACATCCGTCAGGCATCACGTAGCCTACGACCTTGAAACCACGTATCACGCGTTCGATTCCGTCTGAGGATAGCGTGTGAATGTCCACCCGGTCTTCGAGTGCCAGCCCGCGCTTTTTCATCTCATTAGCGTTCAGGAACAGAACGTCGCGTTGATTGTAAACACCCCGATAGCGATCATTATTAGTGTAAATAGTCGTGTTGTACTGATCGTGGCTGCGAATCGTGCTCAGCCAAAGCGCGTCTGGATTGTCTTGATGCTCGTCTTCATCGAGGCCTGGAAAGACGATGAAATTCGCCTTGCCGTTCGGAGTCTTCCAGATCCGCTCGCGTGCGGGGTTGGCTAGATGAAAGCCGCCGGATACTTTGATGCGCGCGTTAAATCCCTGGAAGATAGGGAAGACCGCTTCGATCTTGTCTCGAATACGCGAATAATCTTCCGCCAGCCACTCCCAGGGAACAACCGATTTGTCGCCAAGCGTGGCGCGCGCCATGTGCGCAACAATCCAAGGCTCCGAACGGAGGTGATGGCTCGCCGGGACAAGCAATCCCCGTGATGCCTGCACCATCGACATCGAATCCTCGATCGTAACCTCCTGCACCGCGCCGTCCGGCCCGCGATCCACTTCAGAGCGTGCCAAGCATGGTAGAATCAAAGCGTTGTGGCCATGGACGATGTGAGTTCGGTTGAGCTTCGTAGCCAGATTCACTGTGAGCTTAAGCTTTCGGAATGCGTTACTGATCACTGGTGTGTCGGGAGACGCGGCTACGAAATTGCCGCCTAAGCCAATGAAGACCTTGGCGTCGCCCCGCACCATCGCTTCTAGGGCGTGCACTACATCGTGTCCATGCTCCCGCGGTGGGTTGAAGCCGAACACTTTTTGTAATCGGTCCAGGAATTCGCTGCTGGGTCGCTCCGTTATGCCTACGGTGCGATCACCCTGAACGTTCGAGTGGCCCCGCACGGGGACAATTCCCGCGCCTGGCCTACCGATGTTTCCGCGCAAGAGCAGCAGGTTTACGATCTGCTGCACGTTTTGGGTGCCCCGAAAGTGTTGGGTTATCCCCATGCCATAGCAGACCATGACACGATCAGCCTCAAGGTAAACGTGCGCCGCCTCTTCGAGTTGTGCGCGAGAGAGACCAGATTGCCTCTCGATTGCAGGCCACGGGGTTGCCCGCAGGTCTGTGCACAAGGCCTCGAACCCGGCTGTGTGCCCTTCAATAAAGTCGATATCCAGCACGCGCGGCTGATCCTCGCGAAAGGCATGATCGTCGGCTTCGATGGCGGCCTTCATCACTCCCTTGAGGGCAGCAACGTCGCCGCCAACCTTCAACTGGTAGTAGTGTGTGGCGATCGGCGTCGAGGTCATGGTCGCCATCTCGAGCAGTCTCTGCGGGGCCTGAAAGCGCTCGAGCGCCCGCTCCCGCAGCGGATTAAAGACAACGATTCGAGCGCCACGGCGCGCGGCGTCGTGTAGTTCGGTCATCATCCGAGGGCTGTTGGTGCCGGTATTTTGCCCAATAACGAAAATCGCATCGGCGTGAGCGAAGTCCTCAAGCAGGCACGTGCCCTTGCCAACTCCGATCGCGGGGGGCAATCCCTGACTCGTCGGCTCGTGGCAATAGTTTGAGCAGTCCGGAAAGTTGTTCGCTCCGAACTCCCTGGCAAACAATTGGTAGAGGAATGCCGCTTCGTTGCTAGATCGACCGGAAGTGTAAAACTCGGCTTGGGTCGGATGGGACAAAGCCCGGAGTTCCTCGCCGATCAGAGCAAACGCTTTTGTCCAGTCGATTGGTACATAATGGTCCGTACCCGCATCGTAGACCATTGGATGGGTGATCCGACCCTGTTCCTCGAGCCAGTAGTCGGAGCGTCCGGCAAGCTGGGTTACCGAATGCTGGGCAAAGAATTCAGGCGTCACGCGCTTGGCGGTCGCCTCCCACGCCAAAGCCTTTGCGCCGTTCTCGCAAAAGACCAATGAGTCGCAGTGCCCTGGGGCAGGGTCAGGCCATGCGCAACTCGGGCATTTAAAGCCACCAGGCTTGTTCATAAAATAGAGCGCAGCACCACCCTTGAGGAGCACCCTCTGCTCGAGAAGTGCAGCGGCTGTTGCTTTCGCCGCTCCCCATCCGCCCGCGGGTTCGTGGTATTCCTTGATTCGTGGCTTTCTGTTCATTGATTCTTCCTCGGGGCAATAGCGTAGACCACACGCTCAAACTGCATCTTCCCGGCTCGGGCCGGCCGTTTGACTGGTGAGATTGTCCCGTCGGTAGACTTACGCGTTAGGTAATCCTCGCTCTAAGGGTGATTTTCAACTGCGCCAGGATCGTCGTCTCCGCCAAGCTATCGGTCACGCGCATGACGGGGAAAAGCTGGGCCTTTAACCACTAACCGTCGAAGTGCGTCGAGGCGCGACCATCGCCTCCCGGGTCGTTCCTTTTCCCCTGTTTAGTGCGGACAGCGCCCGCAAGTCCACTCGATTCAGTCTCGCTTCTTCTCGGCGGCGTCAGCGCTACCGACGGGCTCAGTGCCTCTGCGATCAGCATCAGGATAATGAACTACGTCGCTCGGTAGGATCCTGAGGGAATTGCTGGTCCCGGCCGGATACCTTGGATGCCAGCCGCGGCGTGGCCTTCGAAAATCGCGCGATCTTCGGCAATGCTATCCGCTTCGCAGCCTCCTTGAGCGGCTGCCAGTCCGACTTCGTTCGAAACACGCCGATCGTCGTCGTCAATCGCCGGCTTCCAATTCGACTGGAACACGGACCCCATGGGAGCCTTCACCTCGCGCCGACGGGGCAGTCCATCCCCTCTCCTGGCGCGTCGAACATTGCGCAGATGCGCCAGTCCCTACTGCTGACAGCATGACTCCGCCGGTCCCTTGAGGTCCACGACACGTCGTCCGGCGAGATGAATCCTGCGAGGGGTCACGGTTTCAGAATCGTGCCTTTGCCTTCGACGCGGTGGAGCGGCGCTTCAAAGACGTTGCAAGCGCTCAATCGTCAGCCGTGCGAGTCGAATTGGCGAGAAGATTGGACTTTCCGTCCGGAGTCGGCCTCTTTTCTGCCGCCGTTAACATTGGCTAGTGTGGTACGTGCAAACGTCCGCGCGATAAGAGAGAGTGTCCGGCGATGGTTGTAGGCGTGCTCAGGCTTACCCTTTTCCTGCCCGAAAACCATTCACTGAAAGGCAAGCGCCAGGTTCTCCGTGCGATTAAAGATCGCGTGCGCAACAAATTTAACGTTTCGATTGCGGAATCCGACGGCCATGACATGTGGCAACGTGCCGAGTTGGGGATCTGCCAGGTCGGCAGTGACCGCGCTTTCGTTGACTCGGCTTTGCGCGAGGTCGTGAACTTTATCGACTCGTTGGGACTGGCTCCTCTCGGTCGAGGAAGAACTCGAAATTTTAAATTACTAATTTGGAATTGAATCGGGGCACAGAGCCGGTAGGTCTTCAAAAAATGGAGAGGCGACCATGAATTACGACCTGGTTATCAAGAATGCCATGATTTACGACGGCATGGGTGCGGCTGCTCGTCCCGGAAGCGTAGCGATATCAGAGGGGAAAATAGCGGCAGTTGACGGAACCATCTTGCATGGCAAGCGCGAAATCGATGCCGGCGGATTAGCGCTTGCTCCAGGTTTCATCGATATCCATACCCATTTTGATGCGCAGGTCTCATGGGATCCCTTGTTTACTCCCTCATGCTGGCACGGAGTCACCACCGTGCTGATGGGCAACTGCGGAGTTGGCGTTGCGCCGTGCCGCCCCTCGGAAAGGCCTGTGATGGCGTGGGATCTGGTCAACGTCGAGGCGATGTCCTACGACCTGCTGCTCAACGGTGTGGCCTGGGAATGGGAGAGCTTTCCGGAATACGTCGCGGCCATCAAGCGGCGTGGTATCGCGCTGAATGTCGCGATGATGGTGCCGCTTTCTGCGCTGCGCTTTTACGTGATGGGGGACGCCTCGACCCAGCGTGCCGCAACCACGGACGAAAGCGAGGTGATGGCGCATCTGCTGGGTGAAGCAATTGCAGCGGGAGGCTACGGTTTTTCGCTGAGCCTCGCCAAGCAACACATTGGATATCAGGGCCGTCCATTGGCCAGCCGGCTCGCTACCCATGAGGAGCTTGGCGCGCTGGCGCGAGCGGTGCGCGACGCGGGCCGCGGCGTCATCCAACTGAATCTTCCCCGCGATCAGCAGGGACTGATTACCGACGAGTCTTACCAAACACTCGTCTACATTGCCGGGGAGAGCCAACGTCCTGTCACCTGGACTCCCTTCGCATATGTTGCCGGCTCGCCCGACGACCTGCTGGAGCGCCTCTCGGCGCGCATCGAGCCAGCGCTGCGCAGCGGCCTGCGACTCAGAACTCAGAGCGCGTGCCGTCCGACTAAAATATTTATCACCCTTCGCGAACCATTTATGTTTGCCGCCTATCCCTGCTGGAAGGCGGCTTTCAACCGCAGCCAGGAAGAGCAACTCGCGCTTTACCGATCATCGGAGTTCCGCAGGGCCTTTAGAGATGAAACTCAGCGAGGGCTCGGAGTGATCTTCAGGGGCGATTGGGAGAGGGTCGAAGTCGGCCGTGTCAACCACGCGGAGAATCAGGGCTTCCTCAACCAGACGATCCCTGAGATGGCGGCGGCGCTGCATAAAGACCCGATCGATGCGATGCTCGACCTCGCGGTTGACGAAGACCTCGAGACCGGATTTCGGTTCCTGGCCGGCAACTCAGATGCCCGGCTGATGTCGAAGGTAGTGCAGGCGCCTCACGTACTCGTTGGGCTATCCGATGCCGGAGCCCACATCGATCAACTATGCAACGCGGGAGTGCCCAGCTACATGCTCCAGGAGTGGGTGCAAAAGCGCCGAGTGTTAACCCTGCCGCAAGCGGTGAGGCGCTTGACCGCTGAGCCCGCGGAATTTTTCGGTTTTCAGACCAAGGGACGCATTGCGGTCGGGATGGATGGCGACGTGGTGTTGTTTGATCCCGAGCGAGTCAAATTATGCCCGCAGGAATGGATCAATGATCTTCCCGGTGGCCGGCCGCGCATTATCGAACGCTCAGAGGGCTTTGCCTACACGATCGTCGGCGGCGAGATCGTCTTCGACCATAACGAATACCAGGGCACACTATCCGGGCGAGTGCTTTAGAATAGCACACGTAATACATTTCGGTTGCTAGCCTGTAAGTGGAGCGGGGTTCATTCGAGCTTCGCCCTGCAGCTTCCCCGAACACTGGCGCAGCCGACCAGCCGGACAATAAGCGCAAGAGCAACTCCAACCAATAGGGTCCGCGACGTTGCGCTTGGGTCGTTGACCATTGCGGACAAATAGATTTGCGCTTGATCACATCAAAGCCCGGCGAGTGCTACGGCTTCGTCCTGCTACAGACCAGGGCGCTCCGGTAACAAAAGGGGCGCGCTCAGTAAAAAAAGGAACACTGCCCCAGAGCCAATCCATTCCCAGAATCCCAGATGCCATAGGGCGGGACTCTTCAATGCAAGATACATCGGGTTGGACCATTCGAATTGCGCATCTGTTAGGAGTCTCAAAACGACCAAGAAGACTGCCGGCAATGTCAGGATCGTCCATGACACAAGCAATGTCCTTCCCCCGCCGCGGCTGAAATATGCTTTCAGTGCACAGCCATAGAAAGCCAGCATGCTTGCACCGATGGCAAACGCTGAGGTGCGCGCGAATATTTCATGAAGGCTTGGCAGGGCGGAGGCTCCGCCAGAAGTGTGCGAGACAATCAAACCGGCAAGGATCAGACAAACCGCACTTGCGGCGAGTGTGCCGGCGCCAATGCGAGCGGCAGTGGAGGAAACGGCGCGGAATCGCCGGCCTACGTAACCAGCGAACGGAATCATAAGAAGCCCGGTCACGGCGATGCCGAAAGAGGGAATGAAATGAAACTCGGGGTTGTTCTGAGGGTAGAGCAGCTTCGAGATTGACTTGTGCCGCCAATTGTAGGCCGCGGGGAATAACCAGATTGCAGTTATAAGCGTCCCGAAATAACAGACGAAAATGAGCGGGATCAACACGAACAGAAGAGTTCTCCTGCTGAGCTTGCCGGAAACGAAATTGACAAGAAGCGTCATGCGGCCACAGGGTGATCTACTGGGCGGTCGGTGGATGGCACGCCAGGCTGTCCGCTGATAAATTCAAGTTGCACTGGTGGCCAGGAAAGTCATTCCTATAACAATACCGCGAACTGCTCCACCGTGAGACCTGCTTGCCGGATGATCGAGCGGAGTGTGCCCTTGGCAAGTTAACTACGATCAGGAACCACTAGACGCCGATGCGACGGGTCGTGGTGGCGCGAGATTATATGGCTGCCATGTTGCCGATTGAAGTCGCTAGTCGACGCGTTTCTTCCTGGAGAGGCACTGGTTTTTAACCCGAAGGTCGCCGCATAATTGCATTAAAACGTCTAACCAGGCCAAACGGCATCAGACGCGGCCCGATCGGACTGTGTTCGGCCGCAATAATGCCGATCTACGGAGCAGAGAGGTAAGCGGCCATCGAGCAGCATGATCTCGAATTGCGAGCCGAGGATGTTCAGATCCTCAGCAACGCGGATGCAATCGCCGCCTTCTTCGGGCGGCTCCGCTACAATACTAACGCACGAACCGTCCAGACGCCGGGAAACCTGGGCATCAGCAATGAAAGCACGCTGCGGCGCATCCGCCGGATCGAGCTGATTGCCGACAACGAAGGCTTCCTTCAGGTTTACCTGTTTCAGCTCGTTTCCCTCACGGTAGCGGACGCCCGCGCGCTCGCGAGCACCTTCCGAAATCGCGCCGGCAACTTTCTGCTGGTGCTGACAGCCAATTTCGATCGCATCGATTTTGTCCTGGTCGAAAAGCATACCCCCGTTGACCAGGAGGGCGGCATTGCGAAGCCCCAGGTTAAGCTCCGCCCCATCCCCTTCAGCGTTGACCGCCACAAACCTGAGCGTATCCAGCTTCGCGTGTTGGGACGCTTCACCTGGACCGAAGTCGACGCCTTTGCCCAATACGAAAAGCTGGTTGCGGCCTATAGCCTGGCTTACTGGTCGGAAGAGTATTTCAACAATCGCGCGCTCTTCTCCGATTACTTTCTCACGGAGCGGCTCGCCAATTCGGACGATTTCCCGGAATGGAACGAAGAGCCAAAGCCGGCCTACGGGCAGATGCGTCAGATTTATCAGGCCGCCGCCAAAATCACCCCAGCGCTCAAGGAACCGCTGAGGCTCGAATTGCTCGAACCGATCTTTGGTCAACTGGGCTTCGAATTGGGGCGCGGAAGAAAGGACGACACGCCCGAAGAACCCGACTACCGCCTCTATCCGCTCAATCACAAAGCCGGCGATAAACCACTGGCGGTTTGCCTCGCCTATCCGTGGGGCCGATTTCTCGACGGCAAGGACGAGACCCGCGATGCGGAAACTCCGGGGCATAATCCGGGACAACGGGTGGTGAGCTTACTTGAGAGAGCCGAGGCGCCATGGATCGTGATGACCAACGGCCGGCTGTGGCGCCTCTACTCGCCCAAGGCGACCTCACGCGCGAGCAACTACTATGAGGTTGACCTCGCCGATGCGCTCGGTCAGAGCGTAACGTTTGCCGCCGAACCCGGCGATGCGTTTCGCTATTTCTGGCTCCTGTTTCGCCGGCAATCATTCGAGGCGACAGCGTCAGCTCGCGACGGCAAGCGGGTTTCCTTGCTGGATAGGCTGTTCACGGGCAGCCGCGAGTTCGCCGCGCGCCTCGGCGAAAACCTGAAAGATCGCGTCTTCGAGCACATTTTTCAGATTCTGGCTGAGGGCTTCGTCGCACATATTCGCCACAAAGAGGGACGCGATGCCGTGCTACCGCAGGAACGGCTCGACGCCATTTTCCAGGGGGTACTGACGCTCCTCTATCGCCTGCTATTCCTGCTCTATGCCGAAGCTCGCGACCTGTTGCCGGTGAAGGAAACTCGCGACTACTTCGATGCCAGCCTGACAAAGCTCAAGAGCGAAATCGAAGTTGCGGCGGGCCCGATCCGCGACCAGGAAGGCGAAAGGCTGCGAGAGCGCTATCGCGCCGACAGCTATGCTCTTTTCGACCGGTTGACGGGGCTCTTCGCCGTGATTGACCGCGGTGATTCCAATTTGAATGTGCCACGTTACAATGGCGGACTCTTTCTATCGAAAATAGATAAGGACGATGCAAGCGCCGAGGTTGCGGGCGCCCGCTTCCTGAACGAAAACAAATTGCCCGATCCGCACCTGGCCCATGCGCTTGACCTGCTGGCGCGCGACGAGGACCCGAGGCAGCACAAGCTGGTCCCGATCGACTTCAAATCGCTCGGCGTCCGCCAACTCGGCTCCATTTACGAGGGCCTGCTGGAGTTCAAGCTGCGTGTCGCCGATGAGAAGAAAGCCGTCGTCAAAGAGAAGCGCCGCGACGTTTACGTCAGTTTCAAGGAACTCGGCGAGCGGGAACGCGAACGCGCCGAGAGCCAGGGCCGGATCGTCAAAAAGGGGCAACTCTATCTCGAAAACGACAAGGGCGAGCGCAAGGCGACGGGTTCATATTACACCCCCGATCATATAGTCGAGTACATAGTCGAAAACGCCGTCGGGCCGATCGTCGCCGAGAAGTTCGAGGCGATGCGCCCGAAGCTGCGCGAGGCCGAGCAATGGCATCGCGAGCGCGTCAAATCGGCCAAGGCCAAGGGCGAGAATCCGAAAAAATACGAGTCTGGTCCGGCGGTCGAAAACCAATGGTACAAACTGGTCAACGACCTATTCAACATTACGGTTCTCGACCCGGCGATGGGCTCTGGGCATTTCCTGGTTGAGACGGTCAACTATGTAACGGACAAGGCACTCGCCTTTCTGAACTCGTTTCCCTGGAACCCGGTCACCGCCCATCTTGAATCCGTGCGGAGCACTATCCTGGACGAAATGGAGGAGCAGGGAATCTTGATCGATCCGCGGCGCCTGACCGATGTCAACCTGCTCAAGCGCCACGTGCTGAAGCGCTGTATCTACGGTGTCGATCTGAATCCGATGGCAGTGGAGCTGGCCAAGGTCTCGCTCTGGCTCCACTGCTTCACTTTGGGCGCCCCGCTCTCCTTCCTCGATCACCACATGCGCTGCGGCAACTCGTTGATTGGCGTGTCGGTGCAGGAAGTGCAGGACGAATTACGGCAAGGTTCGTTGTTCGGAAGTTGGTTTGCAGGCCTGATGCTCGCAACCGAGCTAATGCGCCACGTCGGCGAGCTGTCCGATGTAACCACAGAGCAGGTGGACGAATCCAAAAACGAATACCGCAAGGCCTCAGAAGCGCTGGCGCCCTTCAAACGAATTCTCGACGTGTACACGAGTCAATGGTTCGGCAACGCATCTAAGAAAGCGCCACGGGTGAAGGGCACCACGGTCGATCCTCCTGTAATTGCCTTTCTCAAAACGCGTCAGGCCGACGCGTTTATCAAGGCGCGCACCGCCGCAGCGCTGCAGAAAGCACTGAGTGCGATACCTCCGGCGGAGCAGCGAATAGCTCGAAACAGCTCTGGAATCGGCCGAGCAGAGACGCTTCTTTCATTGGGAGCTTGAATTTCCCGAGGTCTTCTACGGGCCTCGTCCAGGTACCGAACGCACGGTCGAACGGCTCGAAGGCGCCGGCTTCGACGCAGTTGTCGGCAATCCACCGTTTGACGAACTGTCAGTGTTACCGCCCTACTTCGCGAGGTCGAGGAAACCTATTTCCTCAAGAGTCACACGCCTTATTTCGCACCAGGATCGAGCCGGCTAAACTGGTATCATTTCTTCGTTATTGCCGAGCCGTTAGCTTGCTCCGTGAAGGCGGGCAGCAAGGCTTTATCGTGCCCATGTCGCTGCTTGCGGACAAGTTCACACGTGATCTGAGGCACTGGTTCCTGAAGGACCATCGGTATCGTATCGATCGAGGTTTTTCCTCAAAAGGACGATCCCGAACGCAAGGATCTTCCGAGAAGCGAAACTACCCACATGTGTATACATTCTGGGGCCGGGATTAGCTTCGGCAGACTCTCGTCTGTTCGAGTACATCCGGGCGGGGAAATCGATGCTAGGTGCTGGGAGCTACCGCTGCAGATGTCCCAACTATCGAGCGCTTTGGAACCGCGATTACTGGTCAATCCCGACTTACCTCGGGCGAAGGCTGGAACTTAGCGTCAGGAACTAGCCGGGAATGATCAGATAGGCAGGTTGGCTGAATTCGGAGCTACTGCCGAGCGTTCCAGGGCGAGATTGTCTTCAATGACGGCGTTTCGGAAAGGGCTCATCATCTACCGCAGACGCCGACCGATACCGCTTATTCATGCGCGGCTCGCACGTCTGCAACGTTACGAGCTAGTCGACGAGGCGAAGCAAGGCGACGCCCATGTATCTCTGCAAGAAGGAGGCTTACCTCAGCGAGACGCCACAGAAGGCTCGAAGGCTTTTGACTTCAAGCAGCCGCGAGTGGTTTATCAGGAGTGCGCCGCTATCGATAACTGGCGGAGAGTAATAGCTGCTTATTTACCGGCCGGCCATGTATGCGGACACAAGATCTGCTACTTCAAAGACTATAAGTGTCCGCCCATGACTCTTCTCGGGATTTTTAATAGCTCACTCATCGATTGGTTCGTCACAACGGCCAGTACGAACAACAGTTTGCCAGCCTATTTGGTTGGGGCACTCCCGTTCCCCAAGCTGGAAAGTTCAGACAACACTCTGGCGGATCGCGACCTAGTCGAAACGTATCAGACTTTGATGCATGAGGTTGAGCGCAAAACATCGGAACAGGCGGCTGCTTGGGCTAAGGCCGCACGCTTGCCAGGACCTATCAGCTGTTCTGATCACATAGCGCGACTCTCCGCCTTCGTTGGCCATCTCGCGGGAGAGATGGTAAAATTACATAAATTCTGCGGTCATAAAACCAAGGCCTTCCTGGACGTAATAGGAAGCGCGCTTCAACCTCGCGAAGCAGCGACTTCCATTCAGAAAATGCTCGGAAATATGACTTTGAAGAACTTCCGCGGCGATTATCAGAAGGCGGAACCACACTTGTCCTTCGAACGGATCTGGTCCGTGATCGAGCGAGCACCGGGAGGAAAGCTACGCAGCTCAGCTAGTAACAACCGCGAAAAGATTCGCGACGCGTACCACGGTTCCCTCGAGGTTCTGCTCCCGTTGAAGAGTCGAATGGCAGCGACAGATACTCTAATTGACCGAGTTGTATATCATTTGTACGGCCTGACTGACGAACAATCTCGCGCTATAGAAGAGGCCAGGCGATTACAGCCTCAAAGCGAACCGGTGCGAATTCCAAAGCTGCATCTGAACCGTAACTGCGATCCATGCAATTCACCTCACTAGTACGACACGATCGGGGACGGTGAACATCAAGCGGGACATCGAACTCTGCCTTGTAGACATGCCATCCGTTGCCGATCTCCTGTTAGTGGGACAGGCGTCCCTGCCTGTCGATGACGCGCGAGCGTCTTCGCTCGCGCCACCGCTGAGAAACTACTGAACCCTGTTATCGCAGAAATCTTCCTCATTGGAGGCAAGACCACGCCACGTACTTCGTAACCTGGCGGCTCGCTTGGGGACAACAGGAACCTGACCGGAGCGAACGTGACCTGGTAGCGGGCGCAATCAGGAAATTCGATGGTCACCGCTATGAATTAGCTGCATATGTAGTGATGGATGATCACGTGCACGCTTTAATAACACCGCTTGCCAACTATGAGCTGGAGAGCATCCTCCATTCCTGGAAGTCCTTCACCGCCCATCAGATGCAGCGTGGGAAACGGCGCTTCGGCCGCGTCTGGCAGGACGAGTACTTCGATCGGATCATTCGCGATGACAAGGAATTGGTGCAAAAGCGCGACTACATCATCGCCAATCCATGGAAGCGCTGGCCAGAGATGGAGAATTACCCTTGGGTATGGCCGCTGGAGCGGTGAGCAATCTTAAAAAGGTGGCGCGAGCCAAGACGCTCGCGCGTTCTCGACAGGCAAGGACGCCTGTCCTACTAATAATGCACGCATGCTTTGAGGTTCCGACAATGAAATGAGCGACAGCGACATCCGCATTCCTTATGTCATTGATAATCAGACCCATCGGATGGCCGACGTGCTCGGCGCATTGTTGCGCGAGCACTCAGGCAGTTCGCTTGATAATGCTACCGCTTATTTCCTCTGTGCGGGTTTCGGTCTCCTCCGGGAGGGACTGCTCGGAGACCTAATTGCGTACGGTCGCTCGCGTCATGGGACACTTGCGGTGCAACTCCCGGGTAGATCGCACATTTTCTGAGAGTCTGATTATCAGCCATTGACAGGTTAGTTGTCTGTTATGGTTCTATGCGCCATAATACCTCGTGCCACCGGTGATCCTTGAGGCGCGGGACGTAATCGGAGGCGGGCGCTATCTGCAGGAAGTCAGAATCTCGACGTTCCTGCCCAGCCCTGACCTCCCGGAAGGAATCCGCTACTCGCTATGCCTGGTGGACCTCGAGAGCGGTGAGGTGGTCCTGCTATATGACGTTCACCGTGGCAAGTCGCATCACCGCCACGTGCGCGACACCCAGATCGCCTACCGTTTCGTGGACGAGGACACCTTGCTCGATGATTTCTTTCGGGACGTGGCTCTTATTCTGGAGGGAATACTATGAGCGCACGCCGGCTTAACATTGGCATCCGCAGCAGCGCCAAGCGGTCCCAGGTGCTTCGCAACGCGATGCGGCGGGTCGCGCGCGGCGACCTCGCGCCGGAGAAGCCTGGGCTTTATTTCGAAAGCGTCGAAGAGCTTCGGCGGATCTTAACCGAAAAGCGCCTGGAACTCCTGGTTGCAATCATCCGGCATCGGCCGGCGTCGATCTACGAACTGGCCGAGCTTGTGGGACGTGATTATAAGAACGTGAGCACCGATATCGCTCTGCTTGAGAGACTCGGGCTGGTCAGCCTCGCCTCGCGAACCGGCAAGGGGCGGGCGCAGGCACCGAGCGTACCCTATGACGAGATTCACGTGACCATCGACTTGCGCCAGCCGCGCGAGGCTCCCGCCGCATGAGCGCAGGCGGCAATGAAACCAACCACCCGAAAACCCAGGCCGTGGAATGGAACAGGGTATCGATGCGCGTTCCCTACGTAATCGATAACCAGACCCATCGGATGGCCGACGTGCTCGGCGCATTGTTGCGCGAGCACGCGGCCAGATCGCTCGATGTCGCTACCGCCTATTTTACTGCGCCGGGCTTCGGCTTGCTCCGAGACGGTCTGCTTGGGCTCGGGAATTTGCGGCTGATCCTGGGTGCTGAGCCTACTTCGGGCGATCAAATCGGATTGAGGCCAGATGCCGGCGTCGTCAAAGGGTTGTTACGTCGCGACCTTGAAGCGCTGCCTTTCGACGAGAAGACTCTTCGCCTGGTCGAAGACCTGATTGCGTATTTACGCCGCGACTCGGTGCGCGTGCGCCTCCATGATAACGGCTTCCTCCATGCGAAGTGCTGGCTCTTCTATTCCGACCGGCCCGGGCAGCAGATGATCTTCGACCGCTTCCAGCCAATCCTGGCGGTGGTCGGCTCTTCCAATTTTACCGTCCCTGGCCTCACCTCGAACCGGGAACTCAATCTCGTCCATAAGGTCTTGCTCGATAAGGCCGACGCCGACGACGCCGACGCAGCGCGCGCAGTTTCGTGGCTCAGCGACTCGCGCCTGGGCGAGCGTATTACGCTCGAAAATCGCCAACTACTCAAAAGCGAAGTCGGCGCCCGTGCCATCATCGACCTGGAGTCATGGTATGAGCGCCAATGGGCCGACAGCCGCGATTTCAAGCAGGAGCTAATCGACCTGCTCGACGCTTCCAAGTTCGGCCGCAAGGAGTACACGCCGTACCAGGTCTATATCAAGGCGCTTTACGAGTACTTCAAAGATGAACTGGGCGAAGAACAGCCCCAACTGACTCGTTCGGCGATCGAGTTGGCGGAGTTCCAGGAGGATGCGGTCAAGAAAGCGCGCAAGATTCTGGCCCGCTTCGACGGCGTGATGATCGCCGACTCGGTCGGCCTCGGCAAGACCTGGATTGGCAAGAAGCTGCTCGAAGACTTTGCCTACCATATGCGCCAAAAAGCGGTCGTCGTATGTCCGGCGAGTCTGCGTGACATGTGGGAGGCCGAGCTGCGTGAGGCCACGATTCCGGCCAGCGTGCTCTCGCAAGAGGAGTTGGGGCGCGAGGAGTTCGACCCCGCCGCGTGGGGCGATGCCGACGTAGTGCTGATCGACGAATCGCATAACTTCCGCAATCAGGCGGCGCAGCGCTACAGCGCGCTCGAAAGCCTGCTCGGCGCGCACGGCGGCCGTGGCCGGGACGGCGCGCACAAGAAAGTTATCCTGCTCACGGCGACGCCGATCAACAATGATTTGATGGATCTGTACAATCAGCTCTCACTGGTTACCGGTGGCGACCGTAGCTATTTCGCGGCGAGCGGAATCGGTGACCTGTATAGATATTTTCTCGCGGCACGCCGTTCGCTCCGGCTGCGTGACGGCGTTTTCGCCTTGTTCAATCTGCTGGAAGAAATTGTAATCCGGCGCACGCGAGGCTTCATCAAGAGCACCTATCCCGAAGCGACCATCGGCGGAAAAAGAGTCCATTTCCCGCAGCGCCGCCTGAAGACAATCCGTTACGATCTGGAATCCACCTACGCAGGCATCTACGAAGAGATCGTCTCCGGCATCGAACGCCTCGCACTCGCGCCACCCCCCCCCCCCCCCCCCCCCCCCCCCCCCCACCCCCCCCCCACACCCCCCCCCACCCCCCCCCCCCCCCCCCCCCCCCCCCCCCCCCCACCCCCCCCCCCCCCCCCCCCCCCCCCCCACCCACCCCCCCCCCCCCCCCCACCCCCCCCCCCCCCCCCCCCTCTCTCCCCCCCCCCCCCCCCCTCCTCCCTCCCCCCCCCCCCCCCCCCCCCCCCCCCCCCCCCCCCTCCCCCCCCCCCCCCCCCCTCTCTCTCCTTCACTCTCCACCCTCTCTTCCTCCTCTCACCCACCCTTCCCCTACTTTCCTTTTCCTCTCTTCTTTCACATCTGAGCCGCGTTGCGCAAGATCTTGCGCCGCTTCCGCCCCAGCAACCTCTCCTTCTGCCTTCCGCTCTCACTCGCCTTCCCCGTTTCACCCTTACGAGCACACGAGGCGCGATTGGCGAGCCCCCTACTTCCGCGCACCACTCGTGCCGTACCGCGCCCGCTATCTCGCGCACTTCCTCTCGCAGCTGCTGTCGCCTCTCTCCCGGCGGCGCCGCTCTCTGGTCTCAGCCGCCGGTCGGCTCGGCGTTCATCGCCGAGCTCGCGCATTCTTTCCCGGCCGGCACCTTCTAGGGGCGGGTCTCTTTCCCGCGCGTGATGGCTACGCTGCGTGCCGGTCCGGACCTATCTTTTCGGTCCGGTCTGCCCGGCCCTCCTTCGCGGTGCGGCTTCTCCCGAGCTACGTGGCAGTCCGCGTTGTGGCCGCTTCATCTCCCGCTCGAGCGCTGCTACGTCTCTATCAGCAGTGCTCGACTGAGCACTATCTCGACGTTTGGAGCGCGCCGGGCGCGCTGGCCGGGCTAGCCGCTCGCCGCTTGGCGCGCGACGTCCGGCGATCGGCGTTGCAGAGCGTTCGTCGGCACGGACAGAGCGGCACGCGGCAGTGTTTCGGTTAGCCCGGTCAAACAGCACGGACACGGCAGCGCGGGCCGCGGAGAGCACAGTCGGCTAGTGCGGATGCGCCGCGATCCGCATCTAGTGTAGCTCCGGAGCTGGCTCACGCGCGCAGACACTCAGCGAGGTGGGCGAGCTTCGCGCTTCGAACGCCGCTGCCAGTGATGACGGCTACGAGGCTGCTCAGCCGGGAGGTGGCGCCATGAAGCGCAAGCCGTCCGGAAGCAGCCACCATCCGCCAACAGTGCAAGCTGCTGCAGTTGCCGCCGTCGCCGCGCAGGGCCCAACTGCAGAGCAAGCGGTGCGCGAGCGGCGCACGCACGAGTTATCTCGAAGCGCTGCTGCGGCCGAACTCGAGGAGCGCGAACAGCGGTGGTGAGCGACGTATTCGCGAAGCGCGTCTGCCGCGAGAAGACCCTGGGAGAGTCAACTTCTCGCAATGCCCCAGGTCTCAGCGCACAGCTTCAGAGCTGCCCAGGCGTATATCGACGGCCGAGCCCATCATCTTTATAGGCGACAGCGGTACCGGCAAAACTCATCTGCTAACCGGATGGCGGTGGCCGCCTGCCGGCAGAAGCGCCGCGCGATTCGCTACCGCCGCAGCGCTGATCAACGAACTGGTCGAGGCCAAGCATCAGCTGCAACTCGGGCGCGTGCTGGCGCGCTGGGCGCGCTACGACTGATCGCGATGATGAAGCGGTTACGTACCACTGGCCGAAGGAGCGAGAATTCCTGTTCCAAGTCATCGCCGAACGGGCCGAGAAGGCGCGGTGATCGTGACTACCAACCTGCCGTTCTCGGAGTGGAGCCAGGTGATTCCCAACGCCCGCCTGTGCAAGGCCCTGCTCGACCGGATAACCGACCGCGCGCACATCATCGAGACCGACACCAAGCCTATCGTTTCCGCCGAACCCTCGAAAGCATAACGCCGAACTCCGGCGGCCAGCGGACCGCGCCGCCGATGGCGGCTGAGAAAAAAGGTCGCTAGATACCGATTATAGAAGGCGCTAGTAACGCGATCGCGCAAGGTACGGCGCGCACATCACCTAGCGCGCACGCCGAAACGACAAAACTCTCAAAAAAAAAAAAAGTATAAACAAAAAAAACAAAGAAGCCAGACAGATAGAAAAAAATACAACCTCGAAGCCTACAAGAAAAAAGACGTCGCTATAGACGAATTCGAGGCCGGACGCGAGCAGGCCCTGGTCGGAATTTTCAAGAGCCGCTATCTGAAGCGCTTCGAATCAAGCGTGGCTGCTTTCCGCATTAGCATTCGCCGCGCGCTCGCCTTCATCGAGACGTTCGAGTCCTACATCCTGCAAGGACGCGTGCTCAAGAGCACCGACTTTACCCGCGCTATGCGCTTTTTAACCACTGAGGACGAAGAAGATGATGCGACGCCCCGCTCGCGGGCTGGAGAGATCGACGCCACTGAGGACGCGCGCGAAGCTGTCACCGGGATGGAAACGGTTGACGCCTCGAAATACGACCTGCGTCGCCTGCATGACTCGCTCGCAGATGACAAGCGCATTCTCTCCAACATATGGAATCGCGTCGGCAAAATTCGGGTGCAGGACGATGCCAAGCTCGCCGGTTTGAAAGAGATACTGGCCACAGAATTGCGCGGCAGGAAGGTCCTGCTCTTCACCTATTACAAAGACACCGCGCGTTACCTGTACACTCAACTCGGCGACCTGGATAATCCTGACGCAGCGAAATTTCAGAAGCAGCTCGGGACCATCAACGTGCGGCGGATGGACAGCGATGCGAGTCCCAAAGACCGTTCCCGGATCGTGCGGCTGTTCGCGCCCAAGTCGAACGATGCGGCCTGAGTTGACCGGAAGCGAAAAGGAAATCGATGTTCTGATTTCGACCGACGTTCTCTCGGAGGGCCAGAATCTGCAGGACTGCGGTTACTTGATCAACTACGATCTGCACTGGAATCCAACGCGCATGGTCCAGCGTGCGGGCCGCATCGATCGAATCGGGACCGAATTCGACCGGCTGATGATCTACAACATGTTTCCGGATGAGGGCTTGGAGCGGCTGCTGCGCCTGGTCGAGGGCCTGTCGGAGAAAATCGCCGCGATTGACGTCACCGGATTCCTCGACGCGAGCATCCTCGGCGAGGCGGTGCATCCGCGCAATTTCAATACTCTGCGCCGTATCCGCGACGAAGATGGTTCGGTGATCGAAGAGGAAGAGCAGTTCACCGAGCTGGCGAGCAACGAATTTCTGCTCAAGCAATTGCGTGAACTTCTCGCCGGCGGCGCTCGCGACGCGTTGGAAGAAATTCCGGACGGAATTCATTCGGGACTTGCCCGGCCGGGAGCGAAGGGCGTGTTTTTTTATTTCCAGAGCCGTCCTGAACATGGAGAGAAGCTCCACTTCTGGAAATATGTCGATCTTAAGAGTAACGCAGCGAGCGACAACGCATCGCTTCGCGTTGATCCCTCCACGCGCTCGTTCCGGCTTACGCCTCGCTCGCCTGGTCGGGCTGACAGACAGGCGAGCGATGGGATTATTGATAATCGTTATCTCATTGCCAACCTAATCGCCTGCGATCGCGACACTCCGCGAGTTGTCGATGCCGAACTTTTCAGTGCCGTCTTCGACCTCCAGGAAAAGGTGATTGAGAACATCCTCAGTTCGATAGAAGAACAAAGAGCGCGCGGCGCCGCGCCGCGTTCGCTCGACCCGATTCAGCAGACCGCCGCCACTACAATTCAGGGTTACCTGAGCCATCCGGACGTCGATCGCCCGGCCGCGGTAGAAGCGATAAAGTTTATCAGCATGCCAATGCGGCAGATGCAGATCACGCGGCTGCGCGCCGCTTTCAGAGACTTCCGGCGCACCGGCGCAATCCAGATATTGCTGGAAGCGATTAATGAACTGCACGCACAGTTCGGAGAGGCGCCGGGCGGTCCGCCGGCGGCGAATGATCAGCCAGCGGTCATTCTGACGCGGGACGATCTGCGTTTGATCTGTTTTGATCTCATCGGCGGCTGAGCTGGGGGATATCGGCGCGGCCAGGCCGGCAAAGCCCCACATCGGAGGGCCAGTAGTGCAGGCGCCGCTCCATCCGCATAGCAGAGGAGGAAATGGCACTGAAAGGGACGGATTCAGCAGTCTGTCATTCTTCCGCCTCCCAAGCGAGTTTTTCTGCCACCGCCCTTTACCGCAGTTAGCCGCACATAGCCGCGCTTACCCCCATAACGTCGCGAAGCGCGTTCGAACCGCAAAAATATTTGGGATCCCGCCCGCGTAGCTTTGCCCGTTCTGCACGCAATCCGCCGGGGGATGTCACACCGCGGCAGAATCTTCGCCGACGGTATCGGAATTCATTTGACTTCCAGTCCAGAGTTGGTCTTGGCTATTGCCACTTTCGTTAATAGCCTCGACCCTGGAGCAAGGTGATGGAAATTGTCGACGCGCAGGTCCATGCAAACCATCGGGGACTCGACCAATCGGTCGCGATCATGGATGCGCTTGGTGTGGCAGCCGCAATAATCGACGTTTGGCCGCCCGAGCGCACCAAACTGCCCAATGGCGTGAATCGTTACACGTACAAATTCGCGGAAGAAGCGGTCAGCCGTTTTCCAGGCCGCTTTGCTTATGTGGTGCGCTTTGACCCCAACGATCAGGAGGTCGAAGATCCAATTGCTCACCTGCGCCAGGCGCCTAATCGGCTTTGTATTCGCATCGCCTCCGGCTTGGATATTAAGGCTTTGCCGTCGGGCGCACATCAACATATTCTGGCCGCCGCCGCCAAATATGATGTGCCCGTGATGATTTACGCCGGCAGTGAACATGCGGCCGTGACCGGATACGTAGAGAAGTTCGACCGCATTCAGTTTATCATCGACCATGTAGGTATGGCGGTGGGCCTCGGCGGCCAGCCGGATCCGCTGGAAGCTACCATCGATCGGCTTATCGGGTATGCGAAGTATCCCAACGTTGCCGTTAAATGGGGGCATGCGCCTAGGCTGTCGCGCGAGCGATTCCCGTACCGTGACCTGATCGCGCAGCTCGGGCGCGTAATCGATGCGTTCGGGGTAAAGCGGCTGATGTGGGCCAGTGACTACACCGTTACGGTCGATAACCACACCTATGGTGAGTCATTATTTTGCATACGATGCTCCGACCGGCTTTCGGAAAGCGACAAGGAATGGCTACTCGGCCGAAGCGCACGCGAAGTGTTGCGCTGGCCGAAAACTGATTAGAACACCATATGATAAAGGGGACGATTGAAGGGTACACGCGGGCTCCCCGATCTCGAAAAGACGATCGCCACCATCGATTCCTGATAGCTCTTATTCTGCGCCCGGCATACGCGGCAGCCCCGTCCCTGCGGTCACTCCGCCATCGACTACGAAACTGGCGCCGGTGATAAACGACGCTTCGTCTGAGGCGAGGAAGCTCACCGTGTTGGCAATTTCGTCCGGCTCGCCCATCCGGCCAATCGGATGCGCCGTACCCATCACCCGGCGAAATTCGTCCGCACGGCCCTTGCCCAGGATTTGCGCGACACGTGTATTGATTGCGCCGGGACACACACAGTTTACGCGGATTTTGTGCTTCGCATTCTCGAGCGCCGCGGCTCGGGTCAGATTGATCACCGCGGCCTTGGCCGCATTATACGATGCCATCCCATAATCGCCGTGGATGCCGGAAATCGACGCGGTATTGATGACAGCGCCGCCACCCTGCCGGCGCATGATTGGGATGGCGTATTTCAGTCCCAGGAAAGTGCCTGTGAGCGTCACCGCAATAACGCGCTCCCAGCTCTCCAGGGTAGTTTCGTGTATCAATGATACTTCGGCCATTCCAGCGTTGTTGAAGAGCACGTCGAGCCGGCCGAACGAATCGAGCGCAAGCTTGACCGTCGCCTCGACCGCCTGCGGGTCGGCCACATCCATCTTGATGGCGGCGGCGCGGCCGCCCGCTCCCGCCACTTCAGCGCGAACCTGCTCCGCTCGCGAGCCGCTCAGGTCAGCGATCACCACCGCCGCGCCTTCGCGCGCGAAACGGCGAACCGTGGCGGCGCCGATACCCGAGCCGCCAGCAGTCACTATTGCTACTTTGTGTTCTAGTTTTCCTGCCATCTTGGAATGCCTTTTAAAGCCGAGAGTCGTTAGCGCTCGGCCGTCAGCGTTTAGCTCCTGGAAGATTACTCATTGCTCAATCTTGCGAATCTATAGCACTTGCCGCTGTCCAGTATCCGAAGCCTTCTGAACAATATCCAGCAGATGGTGGCGCCTGACTGCGAGAGCAAAATCGGGCGCTGCAGGTTTGCCCTCGCGAATAGCCTCGGCCATCCGCACAAACAACTGTCCGACGTTGTAGGGTGGACCAGCGGGAACTGCCGGCGGAACCCAGCTATAGCTCTCCGGTATCACAACCTCCTCCAAAGCTTTACCTGCCCGAGAGCCCTCTATGCTCAGCTCCGAAATTTGCACGCTGCTGCCCGGCCGCGGCCTGGCCGGCCCGATAATCAGGTCACCATCAGTTCCCTGGATCTCGAACAGGAATCCAACCCCGTTGGCGGTACCTCCTTTGACATGGACGGAGGTAAGCGTACCGTTTTCGAGGACACCATTGAGCAGCACCTGGTCAGGCGAGGTCATCTGGAGGGTTTCACCCGTATCCACGTTCTTGACCTGCCGGCGTAGCGTCGCCACGAAGCTGGATAGTTCTTTGAACTCTCCCAGGCAGAAACAGAGCGCATCGATCGAGTGACCGCCTGGAATAGTCATTAGGGTAGCGCCGGTCGAACGATCGGCCAAATAAGCCCTCGAACTGGTGAAGTCGCTACCCCAATTCGGCGTCGCTACGATCATCGTGGACGACAAGGGCTTGCCGATATAGCCTTCGGCGATAAGGTCGCGGACCCGATTGAGTGCCGGCGCCCCGCGCGCTTGCAATCCCACCATGTGACAGACGCCTTTACGCTCCGCCAGATCAAGCATCTGCCGCGCCTGGTCGGTGGTTGCCGCCAGCGGCCATTCGCAGAACAGATGCTTGCCCGCCTCGAGCGCGGCCATTGCCAATTCATGATGAAACGGCACCCGGACGCAGATCGACACGAGGTCCACATTCGGATGCTGGACGAGCCTTGCGGGATCGTGGAAGGCGAATGGAATACCGAAATGGCGCGCGGTCTCATCCGCGGTCTCCTGGCGGCTGGTACAGACCGCGGTGATTTCGAAGTCCGGTAACCCCTTCAGCGCGGGGATGTGTGCGCTACTGCCCCATCCATAGCGCACATTCGCTCCGATAATGCCCACCCGAATCTTACTAGTACTTATTGACATAAATCTGCGTTAGAACCTCCTCTTACTGAGTTGGCGTGCGCCGGTCCCTCCCCCTGACCAGGGGGAGGTTAGGTGGGGGTTGCCCGAGTTCGACGAAGATCTCTTCAAGCACGCCATCGAGATTCGTTAAGATATCTTCATTCCAGAAGCGGACGACTTGATATCCGCGCGCCGCAATTAGGTCGGTACGTTCTCGATCCCAAGTCACGCCTGCCGCATCCGCATGCTGCGAACCGTCGAGCTCGATCACCAAGCGGCGCGCCCGGCAGCAGAAATCGACGATAAATCCACCGATCGGAAACTGGCGACGGAATTGGAAGCCGCCAAGTTGACCGGCGCGGAGGCAGTTCCAGAGCCGCTTTTCGGCCGGAGTCGCGTTGCGGCGCAGCATGCGAGCCACCCGATGAACTTGCTTGCCCGTGCATGTGCCGGTTGGTCGCACAGCCAACCCCCACCTAACCTCCCCCTGGTCAGGGGGAGGATCGGATTCTTCCGCGGTCATCTGCGGAAAGGCGTCCCTGTTCTTCCAGTACATTCTTGCGCGAATCTATTCCGCTAAGTACTGGTTGTCATGGCGATAATCCTGCACCAACTTCATGCGCCACAGTCAAGGTTTCATAGTGGCCGGGAGCCAGCCGCGGCGAGGCGCCGTTTCGCTTCCTGCACCACATTGTCTGGCAGCGGCCCTTTCAGAGCGGCGGCGATATTGTCGCGCAAATGGCCGGCGTCCTTGGTTCCTACGATAGTCGTGTCCAGATCCGGATTTGACAGCGTGAAGCGCAGCATGAACTCGGCCCGGTTCATACCATCGAGCAGGTCGTCCAGGCGCGCCTGCTCCCAGCGCTCGCGCATGCTGCTTCCTGGCAACATGTAGTAGGCCCGCTGCCAATCAGTGGGCGCCCCGCGAGCGACACCGCCCCGGATGATAATACCGGCACCGGCCGCCGACGCCCGCGCAATGATTTCTTCGTGTTCCCGCTGGAGGGCGGAATATGGGATCTGGAACGCGTCGAACACGCCCATGTCGATTTGTTCGGCAAGCTGCGGCAGGGTTCCTGATACGCCGACCAGGCGCACCTTGCCGGCTTTTTTCAGCGCCAATGCGGCTTCCAGCGCGCCCTGTTCTTCGAATTGACGGCGGGTGAGACTTCGATGGAATTGAACCAGGTCGAGATAATCGGTCTTCAGCCGGCGCAGACTCTGTTCAACCCCGGCCCGGATATTTTCGGCCGTATGAATATGCTCAGCCCCCATGCCAGCACCTGGCACGCAACCGCATTTGGAGGCGAGAAAGTATTCCGAGCGGCGATGGGCAATGAACCGGCCCATTAATTCTTCACTGCGTCCATAGTCGATTGAGGTATCGATAAAATTGATACCGGCATCCAGGACGGCGTTGAGCACTTTCTCCGCCTGCTGATCAGTAATCTCCGGTCCCCCAGGCGCGCCGCGCAATTCCATCGCGCCGAAGCCCAGGATTGTGACCTCGAGTCCGCTTCGCCCCAATGTTCGTTTCGGTAGTTCAGCCATGAATAATCCCCGTCTGAAAGTCTCGGTACTCTCGACCTACGCCGCTCCAGCCTTGCGATCAAGAGCGAGAGCAGTATACCCGTGAGCCGCGAGCGGTTCTCTGCGCTGTACTGCTTGCCTGTCATCCTGAACCGGCGAGCAACGCGAGTGGTATCGAAGAATCTCGCGTCTGCGTTTTTGCGGGTGATTCTCCAGCAGTGCGGGGCTCCAAAAATCGGGGCGCAGAAAAGTGCGCCGCGAGATCTTTCCGCGTTGTTGCGATTCAAGGCTATCTGCAGGCCAGCTTCGGCTAGCGCTGCGAGGAACAGGACCGCCATCACGTTATCGTCATACGTCCCGATCTTGCGCTTCTTGCGCAATCGCGAGATCAGGTCGAGCAGCAATCCCATCGCGTGCTCAGCGTCGATCCTTCTCCATTCCTCCCATCCGAGAACACGCGGAGCCTGCTCGAACGCGATTGAACGAATATCGTCCTCAAATGCGTCGAAGAGCGCGCGCAGTGTCAATCAAGCAACTACCTCCCTTACAATGTCGTCTGCGGCACGAGGGATAATAGCAAGTGGTTTCATCTTGGTTCGTGTTCGCGCCCTCCACGCGACGCAGATTGGTCGAGCGCAACTCGGATGCCGATTACTGAACTCCCGGCCAACTGTTTCAGCGATTATTCTTTGGAGCTTGATGGCACTCTCGGCTGACTCACGCGCAGACAATAGGTGACATTTTTATTACATTTGCGAAGTAGTTTTTGACACGGCCGCCGCAGTCACAAGGATGCAGTGACAAGAGGCTATCGCGCTCACGCAATCAACGCTCTGTGCCATTGGCGGCCTGTAGCTTCACCAGCCGTGCCCTATCTAGTCCACTTAAGTGCAAAGTTCGTGGCCAAGGCCCGCGAGCATCGTCGCCGAGAGTCCGGCGCATGTGGTCTCGAAGGCATCAGTGCGCAGGGCTTTTCCGCATCATTGTCGTTCATCATGATCGGGGAAAGTAATCCGGAGCGGACCGCTGTACTCAAGCACCTTGCGCACGGTTTGCCTACACGAGATCGCCAGCGTAGCTATTGCCAGAAACGCCTCTACTCGCCGCCCGTAGCCGCGGGAGACAGCTTGCTCGCATGCTCAAAACGTTAATCATCACCTGCCGAACCCGGGGCAGGAAGAAGTCCAGCGCGAACCTTATTTTCCTTTTGCTTGCGTTGCTGCAAGTATGCGTCCTGAACGGCGCCGTAAAGATCAATCGAGTATCGGTCTACATCATCAAACGTGCCCAGGTTCTCTGAACGGGCATTGACGGCAGCGACGGCCGTTGCAGCAGCTTCATACAGTGGAGCGCCGGCTGACAACGTAATTCACGGGATTCATCGCGCCGTCCGCAAAGCGGCCGAGCGCGTCACGCACGGTGGAAGGTCCTAAAAGTGGCAGTACGATATATGGGCCTTCACCCACGCCGTATTTTGCCAGCGTTAGCCCGAAATCATTGTCTTCCTGCTTGAGACCAAACCATTTGTCAGCAGGATCGAACAATCCAGCGACACCCACGGTGCTATTGATTCCGAAGCGCGCGACTTCTGTGCCCCCCTGCTTGAACTGGAGTTGAAACAAGTCATTCGCAAATCGCGGGATCACACCGACATTCTTGAAAAAGCGACTGACGCTGGCGCGAGCTGGCTGGGGCATAACGTAGGCCCATTTGGCGGCGACAGGGTGCAATACCCAATCATCAGCTTTGCGGTTGAAGGTGAGCATGGCTTGGTTGAATGGTTCCAAGGGATCGGCACGTTCTTCTGAGTAGCCCTCTTCCGCCGGCGATTGCTTTGCCGCGGAACCGTCAGGTGCGACAACAGCTCCGTGCGGCTCTCCCACCGGATTTTGACCTGAGGCGCAGGCAGTCAGCCCGCTCGCAGCGATTAAAAGAACACCTGCCAGTTGAAGTTTCCGAATCACAGTTGTCTTCTGACCCCACCCAACAAGACGCCGAGGAGGATGCCGTCGGTGATGATCGCGGCGCGCGAGTAATTCGTTGCCAAGACCGAGTGCGTTGCAGCAGAGACCAAAGACTTGCTGAAGCAGGCCGCCAAGGTGATGTGGCGCAGGTCCCAGATGCCGGTATAGGGCCACAGCCTCACTCGAAAGGGCATGAACGAAATCGCCTGAATACAGAAAATCCACGTTAAATACTCCCTTTTGAACAGTCCTAACCGGAGGGATTAATAGATTGAGCGCTCGAACTAATTTACTAACGGGATTGGACGACGGTGTCAAGCGAATGCTAGAGTGAATACTCTAATCGTCGCGGAGGGAAGCAATGCGGAAGGTCGATCAGGCGAAATATGACGAAAAGCGCCAGCACATCCTGGAAGCCGCCGAGGGGTGCTTCCGGCGAGATGGCTTCCGGGGCGCCAGTATCGGCGACATATGCGCGGCGGCGCGAATGAGTCCGGGGCACCTATACCACTATTTCGACAGCAAGGAAGCGATCATAGAAGCCCTGTTTGAATTGCGCCTGGAGCGGGCGGCAGCCGTTGTCGGCGAACTGACACCAAAGGCAGATCTAATTACCGCCATCTGCGGGTGGTTGGACCGGCGCTTGAAGGACGTCCGGGCCCACGGCAGTTCGCTTGGTCTCGAGATGACGGCCGAAAGCGCCCGTAACCCGACTATCGCCAAGATTGCTTCTCGTGCGGACCGCGGCGTGCGGGAACTGCTGAGCCGCTTGCTTCGTGAAGGTCAAGAGTGCGGACAGGTAGATCCAGGGCTTGATCCAGACATCGTCGCGGCGGTCGTCCACAGCATCATTTTCGGCCTGAACCGTCTCGGCACTGTTAGGGATCCCGGGTTCGACGTGAAGGCCGCGTCAGATATGTTGAAGTTGCTGATTGAGCGCTTTCTAAGGCCCCAGGCAATCCGTACGGCCAAGCAGGTCCGACATCCTGGGCGTGAAGAGAACGGAAGGAAGATAGCACCGTGAGCCTTGCGGTGTTCACGATAAAACAACCGGCGCTCCTCGCGCCCTGTTCACGGCGCGTGAGCTTGATGGCTCTCCCTTCGCCGGCCTCGTCCTCGAGCGTTCAGTCGGCATCGCCATCGACGGAGCCAATGCGTGGGCAGCCAATAACGCCACCTGACGCCGCGTGCCGTCGCCCAACGAAGCAGGTGTACTTAATCGCAAGGGCCGCGAACACATAAATACAGCGCTTTTCTTGGCGCTGATGCGGTTTGCGGAACGCGGCTGATTGTGGCGGGCGAACAGCAGCGGACTATGGAGTGGCAGAGCCAAACCGTGAGCTATCTATGTGGCGGAGGAATCAACGGGAGCGTTTGAAGGTCGCTCTGATTGATCATTATTGCTGATTCCGCCGTGCGTTCTCGGGGAGCTGCCGAGGCAGCTCCCCGTCAAACCGGAAACTTACTCGGCGATACCATAAACGCGGGCGGCGGTGTCGTGCACTATTTTGCGGCGCTGTTCGGCGGGCAGCCCGCTGAACGTCTTCTCGACGAACTCCTGCGAGCGCGGGAAGGTCGCTGCCAGATGCGGATAGTCAGACGACCACATGATATTGTCTGCGCCCCAACGATGGAGCTCGGAAATGAAGACCGGCTCATTGATGAAGGTCGTGTAGACCTGCCGCTTCACGTACTCGCTCGGTTTGAGCTTCAGCTTGGTCGGAGCCAGCCCGCCGAGGCGGTCGTGGATCATGTCCATACGCCACAGGAGATAGCCCATCCAGGCGACGTCGTTTTCGGCTGAGACGATCGTCAGGCGCGGAAAGCGCTCGAGCACTCCGCCCAACGTAAACACGGCTATTGTACGCTCCACCTGATGATGCAGGGTCGAGCCTTGAATCAGAATGTTGCTGCTGAAAAAGTCGATTCCCATCCCCTTGCGCCCGGTCAGAATATGCAGCGAAAGCGGCATGTTCATATCCTGCGCGGCGGCCCAGAAGGGGTCGTAAGCGGGATCGCTATACGGCCGGTCATCCGGTGGCTCCGCCCAGATCATCGCGCCCTTCATCCCTTGCTTCGCAATTCTCACCAGCTCATGGGTCGCAGCGTCGATGTCTTCCAGGGTGATTAGGCCGAGCGGCAGCAGCCGTTTCGGATTGTGGCTGCAGTACTCGACCGCCCAGTCGTTGTAAGCGCTGAAACAGGCTTTTCTGAGTTCGACGTCATCCAGGCCATATAGCGGCATGCCCATCGAGGTGTAGATAACCTCCGCCTGAACGCCGTCGCGGTCCTGGTCCTTCAGGCGTGCCGCTGGGTCCCAAACGCTGGCGGGGGCGGACTCGAATCCCTTTCGATTATGTTCGGCGACTTTGTCGTTCGGCACCCCGGCGCCAAAGAACCCGGCCACCGGAGTCGGATTGATATTCTCGCAGACGAAGAACTCTCCTTCCTTGCCGTTTATATTGCGCTCCGTATGGGGCGCGCGTTCCCGGAATTTTTTGTCAACCCGCTCAGCCCACATCCTGGGGGGCTCGACGAAATGTGAATCCGCTGAAATAATTCGACCTTCTGCCATAAGTCACTCTCCTCTTAACCTATCCTAACCTTTTCGGCAACCCTGGCGGCCTTTATAAGCGAACGCGGCCGAGATGAAGAACAACGCGCAGCGATTTCCTCTCCTCGGGGCGAACCTCTATTACCTAGCCTTATATGACACAAAAGGCCAACAGGGTGTTAACGTCGGCGGCCCGGTACCCGGTTGCGGAGCTGCTCTCTGCTCTATTAGCTTGGGTTCGGATTGGAACGCCGTGCTACTTGCACCTCGAATATTGTTGTCTCAATTCAAGCGAGGCAGAGCCGCGACAACCTTAACGAGGGCAGGCTGCGCGGCGGCACATGCGAAAGCCTGCCCCGAGCAGCCGCAGGCGACGAATTGGTCGGTGAAAAATGCGCAAAGTTGCGGTTTGTATCAAGCAGATTCCTTTGATTGATGACGCCAACTTCGATCCCGTTACCAAGACCATCAGGCGCGACGGGATTAATATCATCGGTGCCTACGACCTGACCGCTATTGCTGAAGCAGTCGCGCTGAAACGGCAGTTCGGCGCCGAGACTACGGTCGTCACAATGGGGCCGCCGCAGGCGCGCTCAGCCCTCGCAGATGCCCTGGCGATGGGAATCGACCGCGCCGTTCACCTGGAGGACCGGACGTTTGCCGGCTCGGATACGCTGGCGACGGCCCGCACGCTCGCGCTGTGGCTCAAGCGTGAGGGATTCGACCTGGTATTGCTCGGCAAATATTCGCTCGATGCCGAAACCGGGCAGGTCGGTCCGGAAATCGCGGAACTGCTGGAAGTGCCGCAGATAACCGGCGTCTGCCAGCTCCAGTTTGATGGTGCGATGCTGCGGGCCGAGCGCGAAAGCGACGAGGGTCTCGAAGAAGTTGAATGTGGACTTCCTGCGCTAATTACCTGCGCGGAAAGACTGATCAAGCCAATCGGCGTTCGGCCCAAGGCACGCGAGGAAGCGAAATCGAAACCGATCATTGCCATACGCGCGGCGGAACTCGGCGCAGATGCGTCGCAGTTCGGCCTGGCCGGCTCACCGACCTGGGTGCAGGAAGTGCGCACACAGGAAGCACCGAAGGTCCACTGCGAATTCATCGAAGCGTCAGACCCATTTGAGGCGTCGCGGCAGCTTATCGGCGCTCTGGAGCTTAAGAACGCGCTGAGCCCGCGATCCACGCGGCGTGCTCGTGTTGCGACCGTTGCGCGCAAGCCAACGCCGGGTAGCGACATCTGGATCGCGTGCGAAACCAATATGGCGGGCGAAATCACCCGCGGCAGCCTGGAATTGCTCTCGAGCGGCGATAAGCTGGCGCAGAGTCTGGGCGGCGCGGTTTTCGCGGTGGTCTTCCCAGCTTCCATCGCGCGGCACGTTTCGCTACTGGCGAGCTACGGCGCTGATCGAATTCTGGCGCTTGATCATCCGCAATTGGAGCGCTATGCGCCCGAAACCGTCGCCGAGGCGATGGCGAACCTCGTCCGGGAGCGCTCTCCTTTCGCCTTACTCCTCTGTGCAAGCGAACGCGGCCGCGATTGGGGTCCGCGCCTGGCCGCCAGGCTCAAGCTGGGTTTGACGGGCGACGCGATCGGGCTCGAACTCGACGGTGAGGGCCGGCTGGTATCGCTTAAGCCGGCTTTTGGCGGAAATATCGTGGCGCCGATTCTCTCCAAGACTTATCCGCAGATGGCTACGGTGCGCTCCGGCGTAATGGAGCTGGCCGAGCCGGTTCCTTCGCGCAGCGCCGAAATAGAAATCGTTCATCCAGCCGTAGGCCTAGCCCGAAGCAGGGTATTGAACTCCCGTTCGATCCTGGATCCAACGATTGTTCCGTTGGAGGGTGCGGAGGTCGTGGTGGGAATCGGCATGGGAGTAGGCGGGCCGGACGGAATCGAACGCGTCAAGCACCTGGCTCGCGCGCTTAATGCGCCGGTATGCGCCACTCGGCGCGTGACCGACGAGGGCTGGATGCCGCGCCAGTTGCAAGTGGGGTTAACCGGCAAGACCATCGAGCCGCGGCTCTATTTCGCGATTGGAATCAGCGGCGCCCCCAACCATCTGATCGGCATCAAGCGCGCCGGCACCGTGGTGGCTATCAATGAAGACCCGGACGCTTCGATTTTTGAGCGGGCTGATATAGGATTGGTCGGTGACTGGGCAACCCTGACGCCAGCAATCGCCCAACTCTTCCGCCAACGTCAGATGGTTTGAAGGTTTGGCCAAAGTTGGATTAAAAATAATCCAATGGCGGTCGGAGTCCGCTTTACTTATCACCGTCACCAGCCCGCCCCAGCCACTCACTGGGACAGTTCGTCTTCGGTCAGCTCAAGCGGTCGGCGCCACGCGGGATTAGATTCGGCGTTGTTCGAACGCTATGGCCACCGGCATCCAAGTCTTCTTCCCTCTTTAACAGCGCGACAAAAGATCGGACCCTTTCTATCAGGCGTGCGCGCGTGGTTCAGGGACCACCGAACAGTCAAAAGAGGAAGTCTTTACTCTCGCGAATTCTTAGCGCGCGCTTAATCCGAGCGAAACCAAGTGTTAACCGCGCCGATCGCACGCGCGTAATCTAGGGCCGCTATTTCCCACTCGAGAACGCGGATGGCGCATTATGCGCCATCGAGCACGCAACAAAATCATTTGGAGGACTCATCCATGCAGCGGACGAGAGGGCGCGTCCATGTCTTGTGGCGCGCATTTGGCTACGCGCTGCTCGCGCTTGGGCTAGCGACGCCGGCGCGCGCGACCTGCCAGCTCAATTCTCACTCAGGAAAAATCAAGCATGTCGTCTACATTGAGTTCGACAACCAACATTTCACTCGCGACAATCCCAAGTCCCCTCCGACCTCGAACAGCAACCAAACCTGCTCAATTTCATCAAGCAAAACGGCACGCTCGATGCCGGCGATCATACGGTTCTGATCTCTCACACGGCGAATGACATCCTGACGACCGAGACCGGCCTTTACTCGGACGACCACGGCGTATTCGTTGCCAACGACTTCCTCGTTTTTGGTCCTGGAAGCGGCTTGGCGAGCATCTACGATGCTTCGTCGTTTTTCTATTGGACCGATCTGGTGTCGGACATCACGCCCGGTACTGCGGACCATACGTTTGCACTAACGACGCCCGCGGGCGATAACGTGCCGGCGCCCTGGGTGCCGTTCACGCGCGCGGGCTGCGATGTAGGCGCATTCTCAACTGCGAACATCGCGCTGGAGCGCTCTCCGTTCGACGTACAGAAAGTCTTCGGCAAAACCAGCTCCCAGGCCAAGGAAGACTCGAATCATCAGAACGCGGATTTCATCGGCGAAGCCATCCACTGCGCGGTCGGCAGTCCTCTGTGCATACCCGCCAACGGAGCAGCGAGGGACGTTCTGCCGAGCGAATCAGGCGGGTATGCCGGCTTCAAGGCTCTGTTCGGGGCTAAATATATTAACAAGGCCTTCGGTGCACCGCTCAAAGACCTCGACGGCAACATTTTAAGGTATGTCGGTACCGGGCTGGTAGGTTTTCCCGGCTTCGATCCACTCGCAACGCAAACGCTTGGCGCGGTTGCAACCATGCTGGAAAAAGGAGTTCCCGTTGTCTTTGCATACATTTCCGATGTTCACGACAATGAGGAAGGCGCCAGCCTCAGCGCCGAATCGACCTTTGGTCCCGGCGAACAGGCCCTACGTCAAGCAACTCGCGGACTATAACCGGGCGTGGGGACAGTTCTTTACCCGCTTGAAGAATGACGGTATCGACGCGAGCAATACTCTGTTTGTATTCACGCCCGACGAGGGCGACCACAATGTCGCCGGCGCGCCGAGCCCGGCAAATTGCGACGGAGCAAAAATCACGAATGGCGGTCGCACGGTCGTGCCGGATGTATACTGCACCTACGGAACCAATGGCGTAGGCGAAGTTGACGTTGATCTCAACCTGGTGGTTGCCGCCGCGGGTGACTCAACGCAGTTTGCGTATCATGAAGACGATGCGGCGACGGTTTATGTCCCCGACCAACCCGGCCCCAGCGATACGTCTGTTCGTCAGCTTGAGAAAACGATGGCCTCCCTGAGCGCGGTGAATCCACACACTGGGCTTAGCGAGAGCCTGCTGGGGAATGGACTGGGTCCGCAGCTACAAGGCGCGGTCGTCGATCCGATCACGCAAAAGCTGCTTCACATGAATACGACTGCCGATATCGACCGTTCGCCGACCTTTACCTTCTTCGGCAACCCTAACTTCTTCTTTTTTCCAACCGGGAGCACGACTCCATCGGTCTTTACCGGCGACTCTTGGAACCACGGCGATATTCAGCCTGAGATCGGGCGCACCTTCATCGGGATCGTCGGTCCCGGTGTGAGGAACCTGGGCATAACCCATCCGAGCGATTTCTTCACGGACCATGTGGACCTCCGGCCGACAATTGTGTCGCTACTTGGGCTCACCGACGATTACCAGCACGACGGACGCGTGATCGTAGAGCTGATCGATTCCAATATCCTGCCGGGCAGCTTGCAGGCCAATTTGGCCACACTATTGCGCCTTGGCCAGATCTACAAACAGCTCGAAGCGCCATTCGGCGAGCTTGCCAAGAGCGCACTGACAGTCTCGACCTATGCCATCGAGAGCACGTCGCCCAACGATCAGACTTACACTTACTTAGAGGACCAAATCGCTTTGTGGACCAGCCAGCGCGACGTCCTGGCTGATCAGATCAAGGCGATGCTGGAAGATGCCGAGTTCAACGGACAGCCGATCGATAAACTGCAGGCAGAGCAGCTAATCAGCGAAGGGAGTTCGCTCCTCGGTCGGGCGAGCGTCTGCGCATCGAATCCTGGGAGTTGCGCCGCGTAGGGCGCCCGGACAGCGTTGGTGCGTAAGCCACAAGGCTCACGCACCAACGCTATGCTCTCTTTTTCAGCAGCGGTTCAACTTCGCGCGCTGCGGTTAGACGGTTCCAACTGATTCCGAATTTTCACGGAGGAAGCCTGCCCGTGAAAACCGCGAGGAATTAAGAAGGTCTTGAAAAACTACGGCAGCGGCGATCGCGCCACTGACCATCGCCGGCGGGCCGGCACTCGCCCACCAGCATCACCGTCCTCTTTCGCTTATGAGCCGTAACATCTGATACGGGGCTCTATTTCGCGCATTGAATCAGCAGCGCCCCAAACCATCTGATCGGCATCAAGCGTGCCGGCACCGTGGTGGCCATCAATGAAGACCCCGACGCTTCGATTTTTGAGCGGGCTGATATAGGATTGGTCGGTGACTGGGCAACCCTCACGCCAGCAATCGCCCAACTCTTCGGCCAACGTCAGATGGTTTGAAGGTTTGGCCAAAGTTGGATTAAAAATATTCCAATGTCGGCAGAGTCCACATCATCGGGAGTCAGAGCAAGGTGCCAGATTTTGATGTCTTAATTATCGGCGGGGGAGTCGCGGGATTGCGCGCCGCGATCGCCGCGAAGCGCGCGGGTGCATCCGTGGCCCTGGTCACCAAGGTGCATCCGTTGCGGACCAACTCAGGCGTCGCTGCCGGTGGTCTCAATGCGCCATTGGGAAGCGATGATTCTGTTGCCGATTTTGTTCAGGACATCGTGGCTGTCGGCGAAAACCTGAGCGATCCGCAAGTCGTCAACACCTTCGCGGCGGAAGCCCGCGATGAGATAATCTGGCTCGACCGGATGGGTGTGCCGTTTAATCGCGACGCGGCCGGCAAACTTGCCCGGCGGCGCTTCGGTGCGAATCGGCACAACCGGACTTGTTACGCTGACGATCTTACGGGCCATCTAGTTCTACAAGTGGCTTACGAGCAGTTTCAGCGCGAGAGAATTCCGGCGTTCCTCGATTGCTTCGTCACCTCGCTCACCTTCGACAATGCCGCCTCTCTCGGCGCCACTGCGTTAAGCCTTCGAACCGGGACGCTCGACCTGCTGACCGCGCGTGCGGTTATTCTCGCGACCGGCGGCTTCACTCGTCTTTATGTCCCCTCGACCGCATCGATTGGAACCACCGGCGATGGCCAGAGCCTGGCCTACTCGGCAGGGGCTCGGCTGATGGATATGGAGATGATCCAATTCCATCCCACGGTTTTCCCTGGAGGACCTGGGCTCTTGATTACTGAGGCGGCGCTGGCGGAGGGCGGCCAGATTGTTAATCAAAAGGGGGAGGCTATTATCGAGGCAAAGTTTGAGCCGCGGGAAAAAATCTCTCGTGCGATTTACCAGGCGCTCCAGAATGGTTCCGGCTCCGCGTTCCTCGACTTGCGGCCGCTCGGCAAGGATAAGCTCGCTTCCACTTTACCGCAGACTTGCGAACTGGTGCAGGCAGTCGCCGGAATTGACGCGAGCAAACAGACCGTGCCGATCTATCCGGGGGCTCATCGCTCGATTGGCGGAATCGAGACCGACGCGGCCGGACGTACTTCGCTCAACGGATTATTTGCGGTCGGTGAATGTGCCTGCAGTGGACTGAATGGGGCTGGGCGTCTGGCTGGAAATACACTTACTGAAGCATTGGTCTTCGGAAAGAGGGTCGGTGAGTCAGCCGCTTCGTATGCTCGCACCGAACAAAAGAAAAACCTCCTGATGTCGCGCCTCAACGACGAAGAGCGCCGGCTCTCCTCGTTCACCGATCCCGCAGCGGCGTCCGCTGGCTCCGACTCACCGTTAAAGCTTCATGCCGAGCTGGGAAAACTGATGAACGACCACGTTGGCCTGGTTCGCGACGGCTCCTCGTTGCAGGCCGCGCTGGATCAGGTGCGTTCCCTCAAAGAGCGCTATGCGCGCATCCGCCTCAGGAACAGCTCGCGAATCTATAATTCTGAACTGACCAGCTACCTGGAAGTCGGCTCGTTATTGAACATAGCCGAACTGGTTACGATGACTGCTCAGGCACGGACGGAAAGCCGGGGCGCGCATTACCGGACTGATTTTCCGAGACGCGACGATAGCCAATGGAATCGTCACACTATAGTCAATCAGATTGATGGTTCACCAAATGTGGGTACGAAGCCAATTGCCCTTGCGTAGCAGCGTTGGGCGTGCTGCGGCAGTCCCAGAGGCCAGGGCTTTCCGCGCCCTGCGGTCAACTCGAACCGTACAAGACAGAGCCGCGGCCCTAGCCGGGGCGGGTTCCGTGGCGGACATGACAATAGCGGAGCTGCCGCTTCAGTCGATGCGAACGCGAGGTGCGCATATTCAATAGGTCGGTGAAAAAGCAATGGAAGTCACTTTTAAAGTATATCGTAAGGAACCTGGCGAGGGGACCAAGCCTGGCCGTTCCGACTACAAACTGGAACTCGGGAACGATGCCACTGTACTCGATGGCCTGCTTAAAATTCGCGACGAAATCGATGGCACGCTAGGGTTCCGCGCCTCTTGCCTGCGGGGTTACTGTGGTGAATGTACTATACGGGCAAACGGCAAATCCTGCTTTTCCTGCACCACTCGCGTATCATCGTTGACGCAAAAGGCGCCGGAAGTCACCGTCGACCCGGTGCGCAATATGCCGGTGGTCAAGGACCTGGTTTCTGACTGGGACACGTTCCTGTGGAACAAGATTGATCGCATTCAACCGTGGCTGGAGCCTTCTGCGACGCCGGCCAACGGCGAAAGTATCATGCCGGATTCGGTAATGGCCGGTGTCCGCAAGGCGATGAGTTGTTACTACTGCGGGCTGTGCGATGAAGGCTGTACAGTACTACCGGTTGATTTCGGCTTCATCGGTCCGGCGGCGCTAACCAAAGCTTACCGTTTCGTTTTCGATCCGCGCGACACGATGACCAGGAAGCGCTTCAAATTCGTCGAGGACGCGAAAGGTTTGTGGGATTGCGTCCACTGCTTTGAGGCGAGTGAGCACTGCCCACGCGGAATCGGTCCGACTGAGCGAATAATGGATCTGCGCGACAAGGCCTTCCAATTGGGAATCCAGAACCCGCGGGCGGCACGGCACCATTACAGCTTCGCTGATTCGATAAAAAAGAGCGGCGTGCTCGATGAAGGAAAGCTGGCAGTCGAGTCCGAGGGTCTGACCAATATAAGGGGATTGTTACGGCTGCTTCCCATCGCGGCGCGCGCATTGCGGCGGGGTAAGGCGCCGATCCCTTACATGCATCATAAGTCGCCGGGCGCCGCTCAGGTCCGGCGCATCATCGAGAAAGCCGAGGAGAAGCACCGATGAAATACGCCTTTTATCCGGGTTGTGTATCGCGTGGAGGCTGTCCGGAACTCTATACTGCCTCGACTAAAGTCGCTGGCCGGCTTGGAATCCAGCTTGACGAGCTTAAGGACGTAGCCTGCAATGGTGCGGGAGTCTTGCCCAAGTACATTTCCGATCCAATCAACGCGCGAACCTTGGCCAAAGCCGAGCGCATGGGCGAAACCCTGATGACGATCTGCAGCACCTGCACGGGGGTTCTGGGCGCGGCGAACCTGCGCTTCAAAGAAGAACCCGAATACCGCGAGGAGATCAACCGCGACTACCTTGCGGAAGAGGGTTTGGAATACAAGGGCACTATCGAGGTCAAACATCTGCTCTGGGTGCTGTTCGAGGATTACGGGATCGACAAGCTCAAAGCCGAAGTCAGGCGGCCCCTTAAAGGACTTAAAGTTTCGCCCTTCTACGGATGTTTTATGCGCCGCCCGCCCGAGGTAGTAACGCCGACCAAGGAATACGCTGGCCGCAAGAACTATCTTGAGGACCTCATTGATGCAATGGGGGCAGAGCTTACGGACTTCAGCGGTAAGGGGAAATGCTGTGGTTTTCCGATTTTGACCGCTAATCTGGAAAACTCACAAGCTATGACGGCCAAGCACACCGGCGAAGCAAAGCAGAAGGGCGCCGATTGCATGGTGACGCCGTGCCCGCTGTGCCATCTGAGCCTGGATGGTCAACAGGCGGGTGCTGCCAAAGCGCAAGGCGCCGCAATCGATCTGCCGATCCTGCATCTGCCACAGTTCGTAGGACTCGCACTGGGTTTCAGCCCGGGAGACCTCGATCTCAAGCGGCATATGGTGTCGACCAAAGAGGTGCAGAACCAGGTCAGCATGCTGACCTAAGGGTTTATATAGTGGCCGATATTGTTGAGATGGATAAGCTCGCCAAGAAATCATGTGCACGGCTGGATCTCATTCGGCTCGCGGTTGGTGGCGGAACCTCGTAACCCCTTGCCCCCAAGACGGGCGAGAACGAGTGTCGGCCGCTGCTGAGAGTCGCTAGGCTGCCCCACTAACCCACGCCCTGACCAGCGGGTGTTAGTGGGGTAGCGAAGAGAAAGAATACTAGCCGCGAGTGGTCATGTTGATTTATGGAGACCCCTTCCAAAAAGGCCAATCCGGTCTTGTTGGCCCGTGAAATACTCAATTTCCGCAAAACGAAACATCCATACGGGTATAATTATGCTGTCCGCGTGCGGATGGGGCATGCAGAAATACAGGACTTAACCGCGCTCGCGGATGTCGTTCTGGCGATTGAAGAACTCGGCTACGAAATAGTAAAAAAATCGTGAGAGGGCCTGAGAGCGCTCGCCACCGATGGACCCTCCCCTACTCTGCCCTTCTCGCCGGGATGTTCGCCAGTGCCGCAATCGGATGCAGCGCGCCGCGCATCGCGACTGCTACCGGCACCAGGCGAATAGTTTCGCTAGCACCCTCCGTGACAGAGACTCTGTTCGCCCTCGGGGCGGGCGCGGAAGTGGTCGGGATCTCCCAATATTGCGACTATCCGCCGCAGGCGCGTCGACTGCCCAGGATTGGTAGCTTTCTCACACCTAACATTGAGGAGATTGTTGCCCTCAGGCCAACTATTGTGATCGGAGTGCTGACTTCCGCCGATTTGCGCGGAATTCGCGCATTGCAGGCGATGGGGATCAGAACCCTGATGGTTGACGATACTTCAGTGGCCGCGATTGAGGTGAGTATCAAAAAAATCGGCGCCGCAATTGGCCAGCCCCACGCCGCGCGGGACTTGGTCGCGGAGATTCGGTCCCGGCTGGGCGGGATGGAAGAGAGGCTCGCGGCGGTTCAACCCCGGCGGGTTTTGATGGTGGTCGGGCATCAGCCATTAGTTGCAGTGGGGCCGGGCACTTATCTGGATGAATTGCTCACCCTCGCCCATGCCCGCAATATTGCTGAGGCCTCAACCCAATCGTGGCCGCGCCTGAGCATTGAATACATTGTTGCCAGCCGGCCCGAAGTCATCCTCGACGGGCAGATGGGCACCGATCCGCATGCTCCGGCACGCTTCTGGGCGAGGTATCCGTCCATTCCGGCGGTTCATGAGCGGCATGTGTTCGGCTACCCCGATGATCCCACCCTTCGTCCCGGACCACGCGTACCCCAAACCCTTGAGCTGCTCGCACGGCTGATCCATCCGGAAGCGTTCGCCAACGACCGGCAACAGGCATCGCAGTAGAGCCGGCGCAATGCCCACCGGGAGCCGCTTTCAACCTGTTGCTCGGCAGTCTAACGACGCGCAGCTCTCCAGTCCGGCGCAATCTCTACCGCAACACTTTGCGGGCGCCCATCTGACGCGGGCGCGAATGGTTGTGACGCTCGGAGCACTGAGCGCTATCACCATCGTCGTCATGGTAATCGCGACCGCGTTCGGCAGCGTCCACATCGACCTACTTCGGGCTACAAGCGAGCCCTTCAGCCCCGACCGCGCCATTCTGCTCGGCGCCCGGCTGCCGCGGGTATTGATGGGCGCGGCCGTGGGTGCGGTGCTGGCGGCGGTCGGCGCCGCGTTACAAGCGCTCGTACGCAACCCGCTCGCCGAAGGTGGTATCCTCGGCATTTCGGGCGGGGGTGCGTTTGGCGCAATCCTCGCCATGGTGCTGTTCGCGCGAGCGGCTGCGGCCGACGTGCTCGTTCCGCTATGCGCGTTTGCTGCGTCGCTGCTGTCAACGCTTGCGGTATATCGCCTGGCTCAGCTTGAAGGACGCCTTGAACCGTTCACCCTGCTGTTGGTCGGGGTTATCTTTAACGCCTTTTGGGGCGCGTCGATCATGCTGGTCAACAGTGTGGTCAATTTCTACTTCACCCAGAGCATCATTTTTTGGCTGATGGGCAGTTTCGAGGCGCCAACCTGGCGGGAGGTCGCGATGGTAGGGATAGCGGCACTTGGCGGTTCGGCGATCTTGTTTGGCTTCGCCCGCGACATGAACGTGCTCAGCCTGGGTGATGAGGAAGCCGCGGAACTGGGTGTCGATGTAGTGCGCGCCCGGCGCGCCATTTTTCTTGTCACTTCGATAATGATTGGGGCAGCGGTGTCGGTTAGCGGAATCATTTCGTTCGTCGGCCTGATCGTACCGCACATGCTGCGGCTGGTGTTGGGCGCGGACCATCGCCTGCTGCTTCCCGCGTCTTTTATCGCCGGCGCCGCGTTCACGGTCGCCGCCGACCTGTTCGCGCGCATCGCGATCGCACCAGCAGAACTTCCGGTCGGCGCGATCACGGCGCTCTGCGGCGGGCCGTTTTTCATTTATGTATTGCGCCGCGAAGGACGGAAGTCACTGGAATTGTGAGCCGGGCAACAGAAACGCGGGCGCTCACCGTCTCGGAGATTACCGCAGGCTACGGGCCGGCAGCCGTGCTGCATGGTCTATCGTTTGAACTCGTCCCGGGCGAGATCCTCGCGATTGTCGGCCCCAACGGTGCGGGCAAATCGACTCTGCTTAAAGTAGCAGGCGGCTCACTTCGGCCCTCGCGTGGCAGCGTCGAACTGCTGGGACGTCCGTTAGCCAGCTATCATCCCCGCGAACTTGCGCGCCGCGTAGCGACGGTGGCACAGGAGAACCAGGTCGCGTTCCGCTTTACGGTGTTGGAGATTGTGTTGATGGGCCGCACTCCGCATCTGGGCTCGTTCCATCTCGAAACTGGTCATGATCTCGCGGCGGCGTACGCGGCGATGAAGCGGTTCGAGCTGTCGGATTTGGCTCATCGGCCGATTAACGAACTTTCCGGCGGTGAGCGCAAACGAGTGTTCCTGGCGCGAGCCCTGGCCCAGGAGCCGCGCGTGATATTTCTCGATGAGCCTACCGCGTTTCTTGACCTGCGGCATGCAGCCGAGATTCTGGTTCAATTTCGCAAACTATGCGCTCAGGACGGCTTGGCGGTCGTTGCAACGATGCACGACCTGAATGCAGCCGCATCGTATGCCGATCGCGTATTGCTCCTGAATAGCGGAGCAGCAATTGCGTGCGGGCCTCCCGACGAAGTCTTGACAGCCGCGAATCTTGAGCAGGTTTATCGAGTCAAGGTGCACATCGGCCGCAATCCCATCACCGGGGGTCTGGCGATTTTTACCGGCGCCGCACCGCCGCCGTTAGAACACTGAGTCTAGGTTCCGAGTGTCTTTTCAAGCACGGCTACAAGGGGCGGTAAATCGATGGTGATGATCTGCCAAAGGATATCGTGGTCAACAAAATCGTAGGCGTGAATCAGACGGTTCCTCAGACCAATAATCTCGGTCCATGGTATCTCGGAGTTCCTCGAACGCTCTTCGGCCGGCACTCGGCTTGCTCCCTCACCAACAATCTCGAGGAGCCGCACAAGGGAGAGGTTGAGCTTGCGGTCAGTATCGAAATCAGCGCGGGTGTGACCGTCAGCGATCGCTAGCTCCTCTTTTGCATGGTCTAGTTTCTATCATATGGCGCAAGCTCACGGCGGCCTCATGGCGCGACATACTGGACCTGCGCTTCAGCCAGAACTCGGTCTCGGAAGTACGGGCTCAGAAAATTGGGTGTGTTCAAGTCAACCTTCCGGCCCAAAAGCTTGGAAAGCTCTGCTTCAAAGTAGAAAAATCTCAACCCTGGCACATGACCGGGCTCGAACTCAACGAGCACATCAACATCGCTTTGCGGCCGGAAATCATCTCTCAGTACTGAGCCGAAGAGCGAAAGCTTGCGAATGTGGTTGCGCCTGCAGAACTCAGCAAGCGTGTCCCGGTCGATTGTGATGCCATTCCTGGTCACTGGTTCAGTCCGCAAATTGCGCACAGGGCCGCCTGGCAGTCGTGGTAATCGGCCACCACCAATATGCTGGCCATTATATGCCCTCGCGTACCGCTTCTGAATGACAGAACAAGCGTTACGCCCGGCTCGACGAAGTCTTGACGGCCGCGAATCTTGAGCAGGTTTATCGAGTCAAGGTGCACATCGGCCGAAATCCCGTCACCAGCGGGCTGGCGATTTTTACCGGCGCCGCACCGCCGACCGGAGTCCGGTCATCTTAGGCCGGCCCTGAGACCGACTGGCTGCTCTCCCGCCTTTACTATTTTGGCTGTTCGCGGTAAGAATCTTTGTCCGTCGTGGTTAACTCCCCGACGAAATGATTTTAAGCAACGCGCCGCTAAGGGCGCAATTTGAATTGGCTTGGGCTCGTGCCTGGATCCTTACTGAAAGGACCGGGACCCCGAACGAGACTTGAGCGCTCTTGGGCTCGCGCAAGCATTTGCGGGGTTGCCGGTATTGGCGACCCCGTTTTTTTTAGTCGTACAGATGGACGGGAAGCATGGCACAGGAAAAAGTCCGTATAACTGACTTGCCACGTATGAAGGCCGCTGGAATGCCGATCGCGATGCTGACGGCATACGATTATCCGTTCGCACGAATTTTCGACCAGGCCGGCATAGATGTCCTGCTGGTCGGCGACAGTCTTGGCATGGTGGTACAGGGAGCTGACAGCACGCTGCCGGTGACGCTGAGCGATGTGCTGTATCATCTCAAGATGGTGGTGCGGGCGCGCAGGCGCGCTCTGGTAGTGGCCGATCTACCGTTTCTCACCTATCAAGTCAGCCCGGAACAGGCGCTGCGTAATGCCGGCCGCCTTATCAAGGAGGGCGCCGAGGCGGTCAAGCTTGAAGGCGGCACGACGATGGCCGAGACGATCCGCCGTTTGGTTGACGTCGATATCCCGGTAATGGGCCATATCGGACTCACACCTCAATCGATTCACCGGATGGGCGGACATCGTGTGCAAGGCCGCCAATCCGGCCGCGCGGCTGGATGCCGCGAGCGCCTGCTCGACGATGCGGCGGCAGTCGAACATGCCGGCGCATTCTCGGTCGTACTCGAAGGCATTCCTGTCAACCTCGCAGCCGAGATCACGAGCAAACTGAGTATTCCGACCATCGGGATTGGCGCCGGCGCATCGTGTGACGGCCAGGTGTTGGTCATGCACGATGTCTTGGGTTTGAGCGAGGCATTTGTGCCGCGCTTCGCCAAACCATACGCCAAGTTGTGGCAGGAGGCCGCCGCCGCGACGGCCAGCTATATTCGCGAAGTACGTGAGCGAAGTTTTCCCGCACCCCAGCATTGCTACGGAAACAAAATTGCCTGATGGTTGGAAACGTGATCCCTTTTGATCCGTCCGCTGCTGACGCATGACTGTCGCGCGACAGCGCGTCAGGCACGCATGAGTAACTGCTGTGGAAATCATTGCCCTACCCGCTGATATGCAACGTTGGTCCGATGCCGCGCGCCGCCGCGGCGCCACGATCGCCTTCGTGCCGACGATGGGCTTCCTGCATGAAGGCCATCTGAGCTTGATGCGGGAAGGGCGCAAGCGGGCCACGCTGCTGGCCAGTTCATTGTTCGTCAATCCCACACAGTTCGGACCCAACGAAGACTTCTCGCGTTATCCCCGCAATTTCGAGGGCGATTGCGCAATGATGCGCGAGGTGCCGGTCGATGTCCTGTTCGCACCCGAGCCTGACGTGATGTACCCGCGCGGTTCGCAGACCTGGGTCGAGGTGACCGAGATGACCCAGGGACTTTGCGGTGCAGGCCGCCCCGGCCACTTCCGCGGCGTTACCACGGTGGTAGCGAAGCTGTTCAATATCGTGAGGCCGCACATCGCCCTGTTTGGCGAGAAAGATTACCAGCAACTGCGCACGATCGAGCGGATGGTGCAGGATCTCAACTTCGATATCGAAATTGTGCCGGTGCCGATCGTCCGTGAACCCGACGGCCTCGCGATGAGTTCACGCAATGCTTATCTCAGTCCTGACCATCGCGAGAAGGCTCTTGCGCTGAGCGAGGCGCTGCGGGCTGCCGAGGCGGCCTTCAGAACGGGTGCGCGTGACCCGCAGGAACTGGTGCAGGCCGCCCGCCGCTCGCTGGAGAAGACCCCGGAGGTCCAGGTGGAATACGTCGAAGCGGTCGATGCCAGCACTCTCGAAAACGTCGAGCGCATCGACCGTCCGGTGGTGGTGGCGGTTGCGGCACGCCTCGGTGCAACCCGGCTGATCGACAATATGGTCTTCGCGCCATAATTGGGGCAGACCTTCGGGCGAGGGAATTGTTGACCGCGAAGATGGTGTCGCCCGTGGTCCAACGCAATCGTTCTTCGTCCGACACACCGCTCGCATGTGGTAATGATCGTGACCGCGCGATGCGGATACTGGAAAAAAGCGAAGTGGCCTGCCTGCTTTCGGCCTCGTGTCCACGCGGGTCCGCCGCGAACCGGAAACTGTCATTGGCTAAACGCTCAACATTTTTGCGACCGATCTTTTATATGCGCACCTCGCAGACTCGTTAGCTCGCTTCGCCTGCGCTAGTCGCGCACCTCAGAACGGCGCTGTGCGCCGATCGTACAAACGTGACCCTTCGGCTACTCTCAGGGCTGCTGCTGGGGTGCGCCACACCTC